>NZ_JBFBAL010000008.1:0-214238 GCF_040682175.1 Streptomyces sp. NPDC051320 | reverse complement strand
CGAAGATCGACACCCGCGCGATTAGCTCAGCGGGAGAGCGCTTCCCTGACACGGAAGAGGTCACTGGTTCAATCCCAGTATCGCGCACGGACACCGAAGCCCCCGGCCGTTTCCACGGCCGGGGGCTTCGCCCGTTCCTCCGGTCAGGAGGAGAAGAGCATGTGGCCGAACCCCCTGTTGTGATGACCGTGATGGCCGCCGTGCCCGCCATAGTGGCCGCCGCCATGCTGCTGCGGGGCGCCCCAGACGGGAGCCTGCGGGGCGGCCGGATATGCCTGCGGCGCCGGTGGTGCGGGCGGGACCTGCTGTCCCCACTGGGACTCGAGGCGGGTCAGCGACTCGAGCTCGCCGTGATCGAGAAAGATTCCCCGGCAGCCGCTGCACTGTTCGATCTGGACGCCGTTGCGGTTGTACGTGTGCATCGGTGCATGGCATTTGGGACACTGCATGCTCGGCTCAACTCCTCGCCGTCGGTTGGGACGCGTTCACCCTACGATGACGGCTCGCACGCCAACTCGGCCGGGAGCGCGGCAATTCGGGAACACGAGTCCAGCATGATCCGCTCGGCGTCGTCGAGCGGCCGGTCGGCTTCGGCGGACTTGGCCAAGGCCAGGGCAGCGGTCTGCACGGTCAGCGCCCGCGCCGGGACGTCGAGTTCGGGCCAGGGATCGCCGCTGGAGTGTACGGCAGGTCCGCCGGCACCCCGGTAGGCGGCCAGGAACCGGGCCCAGACGTCCGGGGGCAGCAGGCCCGCCGCGTACCAGGCGGCGGGGCGGGCCAGGTCCCAGGCCGGGTCGCCGACCCCGAGGTCGTCGATGTCGATCAGCAGCCAGGGGCCGTCCGGGGCCGGGTGTCTGACGAGCTGACCCAGGTGCAGATCGCCATGGCAGAGCCGGGCGGCCCGGGACAGCGGTGCGGGGCTCTCGTCACGGGCCCAGCCGGGGAGGTTCCGCCAGGCGGCCAGTACCGGTCCGGCCGTGCTCGCGGCGGGCCGCGCTGCCCGCATACGCGCCAGGGCGCGGGCCGCCTTCGCGGGGCCACGCATCGGCGGCAGCGGGCCCGGCAGCGTGCCGGGCGCCACCGTGTGCAGCCGGGCGAGCAGCACGGCCGCCTCTTCCCAGGGCGCGGCATCGGGGGCGGCCGGGTCGACGGGCGTGCCGTACGGCCAGGCGGTCACCGGCCGGGAGACACCCGGGGCGGGGGGCGCCAGCGGGGGCAGCAGGATACCCGCGAGCGCGGGATGAGCGGCGACGGCCACCCGCACCGCGAGAGCGACGGGGTCCGAGTCCGGTGCGTGCGCTTTCGCCACGGCGTTGCCGTGCCGCACCACCGCGCCGTCCGGGCGGTCCGCGAGGACGGCGGGGTCTGCCCCGCAGCCGGAGCAGGACGAGTGTCCCGAGAGACGACCGGGCAGGCGTCCCGGTGGGTGCGCGGCGCGCTCGGCGGCGATGGTCAGAGCACGGACGAGAGCGGGATCGGCCACGGTCTCCTCCGGTCCGGTGCGACTGACTCGCGGGGATCTGCCCGCGGAGCGCTCTGCGCGGTACTTCCCCGTGTGGAGCTTCCCGCATCGGTGCTGGGGGCGAGCCTACGTGGGATCCCCCGGCCGCACCGCGCGACGACCCCGGACAGCGCGATGTCCGGTCAGCTCCCCAGCTGACCGGACAAACGCTGCCGTCCGCCGCACCCCCGTCCCCACGGGGCTGTTGGCCGGATGTCCCTGGCCCGGACCGCTCTCCGGGCCCGGGGCGCCGCTCAGCGCCCCAGCATCACGCCCACGGACGACGCCTGTGTGACCACCGCCTGCCAGCCGCCGAAGGCGACCATGAGCAGGGCCGCGACGGGGAGGACCATGGCGGTCGCCACCAGCGGGTGGCGGGTACCGGGCCGGCGAACGCCGAACGCGGCGAATGCCTTACGCCCCTGCGTGCGGATCATCGTCCGCGATGCCGTAGCCGCCATGGTCCCTCTCCTGTCGAGTTGGCCTGTCGAATTGGCAAGCGGCGGGTGTCGACCTCGGGGGACGAGTGCTGCACCCGCCGCTTGACCTCAAATCTAGGCCCGCTCGCAGCACCGGTCGTCATGCCCGCGTACCGATTGCCGGGCCTCCCGGAGGATGAGCCGTCGCCTGCCGATCTACTCCCCTGGGTGGAGACCCGTGTCCGGGCCTTGGGGTCTTCCCGGAGGGGTCACCCGTACCGCTTGCCCGACGCCCTCCCCCGGGGCCGGCGGAATAGTGACTTCGCTCACTTCCCGTACCCCTGCGTGGGCCGTGCTTCCGGTCCGATCGCCCGCCCGCACGGCCTCCGTTTCCCGGTTGCCAGGGGGGCCTCCGGCGGGCACTGCCGCCGTCGTCCGGCGACCCCTCATCGATCCAATGCCCTTTCTGCGACGGACCCTTGACATCCTGCGGGGAGCAGCGGCCCTGGCACCACGCTCTCCTGACCGCTGTTCAGCTCCGGTCGGCGGCGCCGACAATCCATCGGGCCGTGAGGGCGCGGCCTATGAGCACGCCGGGCCGAGGGTACGTAAGCTGTGCCTCGTCAGACGGACCGGGCAGCGGGGATGGACATGGCGATGATGCGGCTCCGGCGCGAGGATCCGCGTGTCGTCGGCTCGTTCAGGCTTCACCGACGGCTGGGCGCGGGCGGTATGGGGGTGGTGTACCTCGGCTCCGACCGGCGTGGACAGCGGGTGGCGCTCAAGGTGATCCGGCCGGACCTCGCGGAGGACCAGGAGTTCCGCTCGCGTTTCGCGCGCGAGGTGTCGGCCGCCCGTCGGATCAGGGGCGGCTGCACGGCACGGCTGGTCGCGGCGGATCTCGAAGCCGATCGCCCATGGTTCGCGACGCAGTACGTTCCCGGGCCTTCGCTGCACGACAAGGTGGCCGACGAGGGGCCGTTGTCGGCCGCCGAGGTGGCCTCCATCGGCGCGGCGCTCTCCGAAGGCCTGGTGGCGGTGCACGAGGCCGGCGTCGTGCACCGTGACCTCAAGCCGTCGAACATCCTGCTCTCGCCCAAGGGCCCCAGAATCATCGACTTCGGCATCGCCTGGGCGACCGGCGCCAGCACCCTCACACACGTGGGTACGGCGGTCGGCTCACCGGGGTTCCTCGCGCCCGAGCAGGTGCGGGGCGCCCTCGTGACGCCCGCCACGGACGTTTTCGCGCTGGGCGCCACCCTGGCGTACGCGGCGACCGCCGACTCGCCCTTCGGGCATGGCAGTTCAGAGGTGATGCTCTACCGCGTCGTCCACGAGGAGCCTCATCTGTACGAGGTGCACGACGCACTCGCTCCGCTGGTCAGGGCGTGCCTCGCCAAGGACCCGGACGACCGGCCCAGCACGCTGCAACTGTCCATGCGGCTCAAGGAGATCGCGGCCCGCGAGGCGCAGGGGATTTCGGAGAGCAGGCCGCCCGGGCAGCGCCGCGCGGCGGAGGCGGACCGGCCCACGGGGCGGCTCGCCCCGTCGCAGACCGAGCAGTACACCCAGCGGCGTGCGGAGGGCGCGCCGACACCACGGCCGCAGGCCGCCCGTCCGGCGTCTCCGCGCAGCGGCGCCCGCCCGCCTGCGTCCCGCGGCACGAACCGCTCCACGGGTCGGACGAACGGCCGCCCGGGCACGCGTCCCGGCACCCGTCCGGCCGCGTCGGGACGGCGCCCGGGGCCCAGCCCGCGGATGCTGCGGCAGCGGCTGATCGTGTTCGTCGTGGTGACGCTGATCGTGCTGGTGGGCATCGCGGCGGCGCAGCAGCTCTGAGTCCTGTGCCCGGGCAGTTCGGCGGGCGGCCCGTCGCGACGGCGCACCCGGCGGCGGCTCACGGAAGCGGTGACGCGAAAACGGTGGCCGCTGTGATCACCGCCAGGTGCGTGAGTGCTTGCGGCAGGTTTCCGAGGAGCTCGCCGCTGCTCGGGTCGATCTGCTCGGTGTAGAGGCCGAGATCGTTGGACCTGCTGACGAGGTCGTTGAACAGTTGGCCGGCCTCCTCGGTGCGTCCGGTGCGGTGCAGCGCTTCGATGAGCCATCCGGAGCAGGCCAGGAAGGCCCCCCTCCTTGTCCTGCTGTCCGCTGTAGCGGTACAGCAGGCAACCTCCGGCCCCGAGTTCGGCGCGGACGGCTTGGATGGTGGTGAACAGACGGGGGCCGTCACCGGCGCAGAAGCCGGTGCGTGCGGCGAGAAGGGTGGCGGCGTCCAAGTCGTCCGTGTCGGGGTGAGAGGTGTACGACTGTTTCACTTCCGACCAGCAGTGCTGGTTGATCCATGTCCGGATGGCGTCCCGCTCCATACGCCAGCGCCGCGCGTGGGGGCTGGTCAGTTGGCCGGATGAGGCCAGCTGAACGGCTCCGTCCAGCGCCGCCCAGCAGCCGAGTTTGGAGCTGGTGTAGTGCTGCTCTTCGCCGAGCTCCCAGAAGCCGGCATCGGGTGGTGCGCGAATTCGCCGCCCGCGGGTACGACGTGGCCGTGCTCGCTCGGGGCCGGGCCGGCCTGGAGGGTGCGGTGTGGCCGACGTCGAGGAGGCCGGCGGCAGTGCGCTGGCCATCCCCACCGACGTGGTCGACCATGCTGCGGTGCGAGAGGCCGCCGGGCGGATCGAGCAGGAGCTCGGGGAGATCGACGTCTGGGTCAACGTGGCCTTCGCCGGGTCGCTCGCCTTCTTCTGGGACACCTCGCCCGAGGAGTACGAGCGTATGACCCAGGTCACCTATCTGGGCCAGGTCAACGGCACCCGAGCCGTGCTGGAGCACTTGCGGCCCCGCGACCGCGGCGTCATCGTCAACGTCGGCTCGGCCATGGCGTACCGCTCCATCCCCCTTCAGTCCGCCTACTGCGGGGCCAAACACGCCGTGAAGGGCTTCACCGAGTCGGTCATGACCGAGCTGATCCACGAACGGAGCAAGGTCAGGGTCTGCATGATCCAACTGCCCGGCCTGAACACCCCGCAGTTCAACTGGAACCTCAGCCGGATGCAGCGGCACCCCATGCCCGTCCCTCCCGTCTTCCAGCCGGAGCTCCCCGCCAAGGGCATCGTGTTCCTGGCCGAGCACCCCCGCCGCAACCTGTGGGTGGGCCTGTCCACCGCCTACACCGTCCTGGGCGAGCGCCTGGCCCCCAAGCTGCTGGACCTGTACCTCGGACGCACGGGCGTCAAGAGCCAGCAAACCGGCAGGGACGCCCCCCGCTGGGAACCGAACCTCTATCAGCCCTCCGACGGCCAGAACGACCGTGGCACACATGGTGCCTTCAACAGCCAGGCGCACCCGAAGGAACCGGTGCTGTGGATGTCGCAGCGCCGGCGCGGCCTGATCTGCGGTCTCACCGCTGCCGCCCTACTCGGCCTGGCCGCCCGATCGCTTTCGGCGCAGTGCGGGCTGCGGTTTCGCGGACGCGGGGGCAGTGTGGTCCGACCGAGGGTGCGGGTGGCCCGGGGCCGCCGATGGGCCGGGCGGCGAGCGCTGAACGCGATCCGCTGAGCAGCGACGCCGCACGACACGCACGGACAGGCCACCGCCCGCACCGGGCACGGGGCGTGGCCGCACGGGATCAGGCGACGCGCGGCCGGGTGGCGTAGAAGGCCACCGCGGCGGCGGCTGCCACGTTGAGGGAGTCGACACCGGCATCCATCGGGATGCGGACGTGCTCGTCGACCACGGCGAGGGTCCCGGGGGCCAACCCGGCGCCTTCCGTGCCGAAGACCAGGGCGAGTTTGTCGTCCTTCCGCGCGGCGAGTTCGTCGAGGGTGATCGCTCGGTCGCTCAGGCAGAGCGCGGCGACCGTGAAGCCCGCGGAGCGCAGGACCTCGACGTCATTCGGCCAGAACTCCAAGCGAGCCCACGGCACCTGCAGGACGGCCCCCATCGAGACCTTCACGGACCTGCGGTAAAGGGGATCGGCACAGCGTGGGGTGAGGAGAACCGCGTCGACGCCGAGGGCAGCGGCATTCCTGAAGGCGGCCCCCAGGTTGGCGTGGTCGACGATGTCCTCGAACACGGCGACCCGCCGAGTCGTACGCTTCGGCAGACCCAAAGGCAACACCGCGCCGATGTCGGTGTGGTCGTTGACCGACTCCATGACGACGATCCGGTGGTCCGCCCCCAGCAGCTCCGACGAGCTCGGCAGCGGTTTGCGCTGCATCGAGGCGAGGGCCCCGCGGTGCACGTGGTAACCGGTCACCCGCTCGGCGAGCGCCGGGGTCACCGCGTACACGGGGGCCGGGACCTCGTCGATGACATCGCGCATCACATCGACCCATTTGGCCGACAGCAGCATCGAGCGCATCTCGTAGCCGGCCTGTCGGGCTCGCCGGATGACCTTCTCGCCCTCGGCGATGAACAGTCCTTCGGCGGGCTCCCGCTTGCGCCGAAGTTCGACGTCGGTCAGTCCCGTGTAGTCGCGCAGGCGGGGGTCTTCGGGGTCGTCGACGGGGATGAGATCTGCCACAGGGTGATACTGCCTTGTCCTGGGTGAGGTGCCAACGGCGGGACACCGCGACGGCTGCGGGTGCTTCGGCCCTGCTACGGAAGGCGGCGCGAAGGTCCCACGCCGACGACGGCCCCGATCACGATGACAGCGGGCGGACGCACACCCGCTGACCTGGCCGTTTCGCCCACGGTCGCCAGCGTGGCGTCGACCCGCCGCTGAGCGGCGGTGGTGCCCTCCTGGACGAGGGCCACCGGGGTCTCGGGGGCCTTTCCGTGCTCGATCAGGGTACGGGCGATGGCTGCGATCTTGTCCACGCCCATCAGGACGACCAGGGTGCCGCGGAGCGTGGCGAGGGCCGGCCAGTCGACCAGCGAACGCTCGTCGTCGGGGGCGACATGCCCGCTGACCACGGTGAACTCATGGGCCACACCGCGATGGGTGACCGGAATGCCGGCGGCGCCGGGCACGCTGATGGAGCTGGAAATGCCGGGCACCACGGTGCACGGAATGCCGGCCTCGGCGAGGGCCTCGGCCTCCTCCATGCCCCGGCCGAAGACAAATGGATCGCCGCCCTTGAGCCGTACGACGGTCCTGCCCGCCCTGGCGTGTTCGATCAGCGCGTTGTTGATGGCTTCCTGGGGCATGAACCGGCCGTACGGGATCTTCGCCGCGTCGATCACCTCGACATGCGGGGGCAGCTCGGCGAGCAGGTCGCGCGGACCGAGCCGGTCGGCGATGACGACATCGGCCTCGGCCAGCAGCCGGCGGCCGCGCACCGTGATCAGGTCCGGGTCACCGGGTCCGCCACCGACCAGGGCGACACTCGCCGTGTCGGTACGGGTGCGGTGGTAGGGGGCGGCGAGCGTGCCGTCGTGCAGGCCCTCCACGATCGCATCGCGCACGGCGGCCGAGCGTCGCGGGTCGTGGCCGGTGAGGACGGCCACGGTCACTCCCTCGCTGCGGCCGGTGGCCGGTGTCCATGCGGTGGCGGCTTCGGCGTCGTCGCTGCGTACGCACCAGATCCGGTGCCGCTCGGCCTCGGCCGATGCCCGCTCGTTCGCCTCGGTGTCACCGGTCGCGATCAACACGTACCAGGCACCGGCGAGGTCGCCGTCCGCATAGGCGCGCCGCTCCCACCGGATCTCGCCCGCCTCGACCATGGCTTCCACGGAGGGAGTGGCCGAAGGGGACACCAGGACGATGTCCGCGCCGGCCGCTATGAGGGTGGGCAGGCGGCGCTGCGCGACCTGTCCCCCACCGATGACGACGACGCGCCGGCCGGAGAGGCGGAGACCTACGGGGTAGGCGGGATACTCGACGTGCTCGGCCATGGGGTGGCTGGCTCCTCGCGGCGGGGAGGGGTGCGGTGGGGCCGCTGCGACGGTGAAGCGGCTGGTGGGGCGGGGTCTGACGGCCCCGGGGACACTTTACGTTCCCGCCGTGCGCGGCGGGCGGCCGAGGGCACCGGGAACCGACGCTCCCGGTCCCTCGGCCCGCTGGGCCGACCGCTACTTCTCGGTTACGCCGGCCGAGTCGAAGGTGGCCACTTCGTGCATGGCCCTGGCCGCGCTCTGCACCACCGGCAGGGCGAGCAGCGCGCCGGTGCCCTCGCCCAGGCGGAGGTCGAGGTCGACCAGCGGGCGCAGCCCCAGCTTGTTGAGAGTGGCCACATGGCCCGGCTCCGCACTGCGGTGGCCCGCGATGCACGCGGCCAGTGCCTCGGGGGCGATCGCCCGGGCGACGAGGGCCGCGGCTCCGGCGCTCACGCCGTCGAGGATCACCGGCGTACGGAGTGAGGCGCCGCCGAGCAGGAAGCCGACCAGCGCGGCGTGTTCGAGGCCGCCCACTGCGGCGAGTACCCCGACCGGGTCGGTCGGGTCCGGGTGGTGGAGTTCCAGGCCGCGGCGCACGACATCGACCTTACGGGCGTGCATCTCGTCGTTGATGCCGGTGCCCCGGCCGGTGACCTCCGCCGGATCCAGACCGGTGTAGACGCAGATCAGAGCGGCCGACACGGTGGTGTTGGCGATGCCCATCTCACCGGTGAGCAGGCCCTTGTTGCCGGCCGCGACCAGATCGCGGGCGGTCTCGATGCCGACCTCGATCGCGGCCAGCACCTCCTCGCGGCTGAGCGCGGGGCCGGTCGTGAAGTCGGCGGTACCGGCCCGGACCTTGCGGGGCAGCAGTCCGGGCGTGGCCGGTAGCTCGCCGACGACGCCCACGTCGACGACACAGACCTCGGCGCCGACCTGGTTGGCGAAGGCGTTGCAGACCGCTCCGCCGCCGAGGAAGTTGGCGACCATCTGGGAGGTCACTTCCTGCGGCCAGGCCGTGACGCCCTGCGCGTGCACCCCGTGGTCACCGGCGAAGATCGCGACGGCGGCGGGCTCCGGGACCGGGGGCGGGCACATCCGGGACAGACCGCTGAGCTGCGCGGAGATGATCTCCAGCATGCCCAGCGCACCGGCGGGCTTGGTCATCCGCTTCTGGCGCTCCCACGCCTCGCCGAGCGCCTTGGCGTCCAGCGGCCGGATGTTGGTGATGGTCTCCTGGAGCAGGTCGTGCGGCTCCTCGCCGGGCAGCGCGCGGCGGCCGTACGTCTCCTCGTGCACCACCCAGGACAGCGGGCGGCGCTTGGACCAGCCCGCCTGCATCAGCTCGGGTTCCTCGGGGAATTCGTCGACGTATCCCACGCAGAGATAGGCGACGACTTCCAGGTGCTCGGGCAGCCCGAGTGCGCGGACCATCTCGCGTTCGTCGAAGAAACTGACCCAGCCGACACCGAGTCCCTCGGCGCGGGCGGCCAGCCAGAGGTTCTCGACAGCGAGGGCCGAGGAGTACGGGGCCATCTGCGGCTGGGTGTGACGGCCCAGGGTGTGCCGGCCGCCACGGGTGGGGTCGGCGGTGACGACGATGTTGACCGGGGTGTCGAGGATGGCCTCGATCTTCAGTTCCTTGAACTGCTTGGCGCGGGCCTTGGGCAGCGACTTGAGGTAGGTCTCGCGCTGGCGCTGCGCCAGTTCGTGCATGGAGCGGCGGGTCTCGGCCGAGCGGATGACGACGAAGTCCCAGGGCTGGGAGTGGCCGACGCTCGGCGCGGTGTGCGCCGCCTCGAGGACCCGCAGCAGCACCTCGTGCGGGATGGGATCGCTGCGGAAACCGTTGCGGATGTCCCGGCGTTCGCGCATGACGCGCAGGACGGCTTCGCGCTCGGCGTCCTCGTAAGCGGGTGCGGCGGCCGGTGCGGGCTCGGCGGCGGCTTGCTGATCGGCGGGCGCGGGTGACTGCGACGCGGTGGGCTGTGAGGCGGTGGGCTGTGAGGCGGTGGGCTGCGGGGCGGCCTCGGGCTCCGTCTCCGGCTCGGAGACTGCCTCCGGCGCGGTGACAGGCTCCTGCGGGGTGTCGAGCTCCGGGGCTGCGGGGCTCTCCGGCGCCGTGGCGGTCTCGGCGACGGCCGCGACCGGGTCCACGTCCAGCGGCGTCGCGGGCTGTGGTTCCTGCTCCTGGAGGGGGGATGCGAGGGCCTCGGGGGGTCCTTCCGGCTCCTCGGCGGCCTGCGGCTGTGCCGATGACCCACCGTGACGGGGGGCGGGCACCGCGACCGCTGCCGGCCCGGGTCGCTGCTCCCCGCTCTGTATGGGTACGACGTCGGGCACCGGTACGGCGTCGGGTGCCGGGGGTTCGACAGACGCCGCCGGGGCTGCCGCGCTCGGCTCGGGGGCGGATTCCGGCGTGGGCTGAGCGGCCGGCGGCTCGGCTTCCAGCGCCGGTGGGACCGCCGCCGCGGCATCGATGGCTGTGGCTTCCGTCTCAGCCGGCCCGGCCTCGGGCTCCGGCTCGGCCGCCGCGGAGGCAGGTGTTGCCGACTCCTCGACCGGTGCGGCCGTCGGCTCAGCGAGGGAGCCTGCGGACGGTTCTGGTTCCGCCGGCTGCGGTTCCGCCGGGGCGGGCGCCGCATCGGCGGAATCGATGTGCTCGGGCAGGGGAAGGGCCTCGGCGGGGGCAGCCGTCATGGCCACCGGCGCCGGAGCCAGGTGGGGCGCGGACGGCAGCGAACCCTCGACCGGCACGAAGCCGCCCGGCGAGTCCGGTCCGGCAGCCGTGGGCGCGGCTCCGGCGGGGACGGCAGACGCGGCGGGCGCGGCTGCCGCAGGGGCGTGCGGCGTTGCGGCGGGGTACGCCGCGTCGACCGGCGGCTCCGCACCGGTCGGGGCGACGGGCGGCCCGGAAACGCCCGGCTCCGCGGACTCGGCCGGGTGGGGCACGGGGTCCGCCTCCAGCCGGCCGGGCGCAGCGGGCGGCGGCAGCGGGTTCCATTCCATGGCTGCCTGCGGAGGGATCTCACCGAGTTGCGGCCCGGGCAGCGCTGCCGCGTCTTCGCAACTGAAGTCCAGATACTCGGGGCCCATGGTCTGTGGCCCGTTGTCCTGTACCGGGACCGGGCGGGCGGGCGTCGCGGTGGGGCCGCGATCGGCCAGCGAACGCACCACGCCGCCGGTGGTGTCGGGGACCGGCGGGCCCATGTGCAGGGGCCTGCGCTGCGGGGGTGCAGCGGCGGGCGGCGCCTGGACGGGGGTCCGGACCGCGCCGAGGTCCACCGCGCCGGTGTCGCGCCCGCCGGTCTCGTGCGCGCCGGGCTCCGGCGCCGGCGCGGCGGCCTCAGCGGTTCGCGGATCGAGCGGGGCCTGAGCTTCCAGCGGGCGCCGCTGCTCCAGCGGGCTCTGCGGGTCGAACTGCGACTGCGGCTCGAACTGGGACTGCGGGTCGAACTGGGACTGCGGCTCGCTCCAGGCGCCCTGGGCACCTGGCATCAGCAGCAGGTCGTCGTCCTCGGCAGGGTTTTCGGAGGGGTCGAGGTAGGTGTAGGCGCCGGGGGCGGGGATGCCCGGCTGCTCCACCATGCCTGCGTTCTCCGGCAGTCCCTCGGCCGGGACCTGGCCGGTGTCGGTCATGCGTACCCCTCGCCCATCCATAGTGCTCCTTCAGCCCTTTACCGGGACGCCCGTACTGAGAACAACGAGCGGGCGCTCCGCTCGGTACGAAAGGCCTGCGGGAACTCAGTATTGTCACGGCCGTTCGGCGCCGCACAGAGGTTTCCGCTGCGGTTCGCTGTGGGCTGCGCCACGTTGCGCGTCCCCCGGTGCCGCCGTACCACACCGGGCCCAAAACGGTCCCTTTTTCCGGACATTGGCGAACGAAGCGCCGAACCCCCAGCTGCGGTACAACAGTCGGCCAGCCTACCCCGCGCCGTTCCTGAGCAGGGTCAGGGGCCACTTTCCGGACGCCTGCCCGAGACCAGGAAGACCACGGAGCGCTCCTGCTCGGCCCAGGACGCGGTGTCCAGGGCAACGGACTGCAGCAGGGCGCATTCGACGACGTACCCGCCCTCCGCCAGGGCCGCGCCCAGCGCCTCGGCCTCGTCCCGGGTCCCGGCGTGGGTCACGATGCGCTGCGGCCTGCGGTCGGCGCAGGCCGTGACAACTGCCACTCCCCCGCCCCCGATCCGTACGACATCGGGCTCCGGCAGCCGCTCGAGCACATGGGGCGCCCGCCCGTGGATGATCTGCAGTTGCAGGCCGAAGCGACGTGCGACGGCGTCGGTACGGCGGCATGCCTCAGGATCGGCGTCGACCGCGATGACCGCGGCGCCGAACCGTGCCGCCTCGGTGGCCAGCGCCCCGCTGCCACAGCCGATGTCCCAGACCAGGTCGCCGGTGCGGGGGCCCAGGCGACCCAACTGGGCGGCGCGCAGGGTGGCGTGCTCCCCTTCGCCCAACCCCTCCCCGTATTCGGCGGCCGGCAGCGCCCAGCCGCGTACGGCTGCGGTGTCCGGGGCGCTGCTGCCGCCGATGACGATGACCACATTGGGGTCGCGCCAGGTGTGGTCGGCGGCCTTGTCCGAGGTGAGTACGGTGACCGCCTCCCGTTCGGTGCCGAGTTCCTCGCAGATGACGAAGGTGCGGTGGACCCCTTCGAGCAGCAGGGCGAGTTCGGCGGGCCCGGCGCCCGGGGAGGTGAGGACGGCGACCTTGGGGTGCGCCCGGCAGACGTTGACGGCGCGCCGGAGCGTACGCGGGTGTGCGACGACGATCTCCGCGTCGTCCCATGGCATCCCGGCCCGGGCGAAGGCGGCAGCGACCGAGGAAACGGCGGGGACCACCTCGACCTCCAGGCCGTACTCGGGAGCGCGCAGCGTGCGCACCACTCCGTGGAAGCCGGGATCCCCGTCGGCGAGGACCACCGCGCTGCCGCGGTGGCCGGCGATCCGGCGGGCGGCCAGACTCACGCTGCCCAGGCGGATCCGCTCGGCGCCCGCAGGCACTTCGGGGAGTGCGAGGTGGTGGCCGGCCCCGGCCACCAGGGTGGCGGCGGCGAGCGCGGAGCTGGCTGCCGGGGTGAGGGGGGAACCGTCCCAGCCGATCACCGTGACCCGGTCGGCCATCGTCGTCAGTCTCCTGGGGTTGTTGCAGGCGAAGTCGGAAACAGGTGAAGAAGTTGCGGGGCGAACTTGACGCAGGTGTGGTTGTTGCAGGTGGGAAGCGGGACAGCGCACCGTGAGCGTACCCGCTTCGGCTTTGCGCGGACGAGGAGGTCAGTTCCAGTCGCTGAAGTTTCCGTACCCGTTCGCCTCGGCCAGCTGGTCTGCTACCCCGTCCAGGTCCTCGGGCAGCAGACTCCACACGATGAGGTCGGTGCGGATGTCGGTCCAGCCGCCGTCCTCGACCTGGGTGCGGGCTATCCAGGCATTGCGCAGCACGCCTTCGCTGATGCAGCCGATCTTCTGGGCGACCTGCTGCGCGGCGGTGTTGTCGGCCGGGGTGCGCAGCTCGATGCGCTCGAACTTCTGGTCGCGGAAGAGCCACTGCGCGATGGCAAGGACCGACTCGGTGGCATATCCCTCACCGCGCGCCCAGGGGGCGGTGATGTAACGGACCTCGGTGGCCAGGGTGCGCCAGTTGGTGGCGCGCAGGTGGATGGTGCCGACCAGTCGCTGGGTGAGGAACTCGGTGACGGCGAGCACGATGCCACGACCTGCCGTGCGCTCAGCGGGAGCGATCCTGCGGACCCAGCGCTCGCCGTCGATGTGCCGGTACGGATGCGGGGCCGCGATCCAGGCGGTGACCAGCTCATCGTTCATCATGTCGGTCAGTGGCGGGATGTCCGCCTCCTCGAACGGGCGCAGTACCAGCCGGTCCGTACTGATGGAGATGTCCGGGAAGGTGGTCGTCATGCGCTGCTCCATGGCCGGGGACCGGGTAAGAAACCACAGCATGCAGCATGGGGACCGTGCTCAGCGTGGCCGGGTGCGCGCGGGGAGGCCCCGCGTACCACGTGAGGGTACGCGGGGCCTGCCCCCGAAGGACCGTGCGGCGGTCAGGACTTGACGGTGCCGAAGGCGGGGATGATCGCGCCCTGGTACTTGTCCTCGATGTACTTCTTCAGCTGCGGGGAGTTGAGCAGCTTCGCGAGCTTCCGGACCCGCGGGTCCTGCTCGCCGCCCTTCTTGACCACCAGCAGGTTGGCGTACGGGTTGCCCGCGGCCTTCTCGAGCACGAGAGCGTCCTTGGCCGGCTTGAGCTTCGCGTCGATGGCGTAGTTGCCGTTGATGACCGCGGCGTCGACGTCGTTCAGCGCGCGGGGCAGCGTGGCCGCCTCGAGCTCCTTGAACTTGAGGCCCTTGCTGTCCTTGATGTCGGAGGGCGTCGCGGCCTGGCCGACGCCCGGCTTGAGGGTGATCAGGCCGTTGTCGGCGAGCAGTTTGAGGGCGCGGCCCTCATTGGTCGTGTCATTGGGGACGGCGATCGTCTGGCCGGCCTTGATGGACGTGAGGTCCTTGTCCTTCTTGGAGTACAGGCCGAGCGGTTCCAGGTGCACGCTGACGACCGGCACCAGGTCGGTGTGGTTCTTCTTGTTGAAGTCGTCGAGATACGGCTTGTGCTGGAAGAAGTTGGCGTCGACCTGGCCGCTCTGGGTGGCCTTGTTCGGCAGGACGTAGTCGGTGAACTCCTTGACCTGGAGCTTGAGACCGGCCTTCGCCGCCAAACGGGTCTTGACGTAGTTGAGGATGTCGGCGTGCGGGACCGGTGAGGCGGCGACGACGAGCGGCTTGCTGGTGTCTGCCCGGGCCCCCTCCGGCTTGCTCGACGGGTCGGAGGACGTGCCGCAGGCGGTGAGGCCGAGGGCCAGCGCCGCGGTGGCAGCCGCGGCCGCGGATACCTTGAGTGAGTTACGCACGAAAAGTGCCTCTTTCCAGTGGTGCGGAATGACGCCCGGACAAGGAGTGCGGGCTCTGTGGAGAAGAAAGTCCGTGGGGAGGGGGAGCCTTACGAGGACGTGCGCCGCCCCCGGCGCTCCAGGAGCCGTACCGCGCCGTCGCCGATCAGCTGGATGACTGTGACGATCACCACCAGGACGATCACCGTCGCGATCATGAAGTCGTTTTCGAAACGCTGGTATCCGTAGGTGATCGCCTTGGAGCCGAGTCCTTCACCGCCGACCGCACCCGCCATCGCGGAGTAGCCGATCAGCACGATGACGGTGGTGGTGATCCCGGAGATCAGCGAGGGCAGCGCCTGCGGCAGCAGTACCTTGCGGACGATGGTGGGCACGCTGCCGCCCATCGACTGGACGGCCTCGACCAGGCCGTGGTCGACCTCCCGGACAGCCGTCTCGACCAGCCGGGCGAAGAACGGTATGGCGCCGATCGCCAGCGGCACGATCATCGCGGTCGGGCCGATGAAGGTGCCGACCACGAAGGTGGTGAAGGGGATCAGCGCGATCAGCAGAATGATGAAGGGCAGCGAGCGCCCGATGTTCACCACGACGCCGACGACCTTGTTGACCGGGCGGTTCTGCAGCAAGGCGCCCGTGTCGGTGAGTACCAGGAGCACGCCGAGCGGCAGTCCGACCGCCACCGTGACCACCGTGGACCACAGCACCATGTAGAGGGTGTCGATGGTCCCCTGGGACAGCAGCGGCTGCATTTCCGACCAGCTCACTTGACACCCTCCTCGACCAGCGCGGCCGCGCCGGCTTCCGCACCGGCCACGTCGACCTGCAGGCCCTGTTCCCGCAGGAACCCGATGGGCACCACGTTCTCCTCGAAGAGGCCGGGGAGTTCGATACGCATCCGGCCGACCTGGTTGCCGCCGATGGTGTCCATCGCGGCGCCCAGGATCGAGATGTCGATGTTGTAGGTGCGGGACAGCTGCGAGATCACCGGCCGGGCGGCGTTGTCCCCGTGGAAGGTGACGTCGATGACCGTGCGGTCGGGTCCGGACGGAGCGCCCCCCACCGGGAAGAGCTCGTGGGCGAGTTCGGAGCCCGGTGTCGCGAGGAGTTCGCCGACGGTTCCCGACTCGACGATCCTGCCGCGCTTCATGAGTGCGGCGGAGTCGCAGACCGTCTTGACGACCTCCATCTCGTGGGTGATGAGCAGCACGGTGAGCCCCAGTTGCCGGTTGAGGTCGCGCAGCAGTTGGAGGATCGAGCGGGTGGTCTCGGGGTCGAGGGCGGATGTCGCCTCGTCGGAGAGCAGTACCTTCGGGTCACCGGCCAGCGCCCGCGCGATACCGACCCGCTGCTTCTGACCGCCGGACAACTGCGCGGGATAGGACTTCGCCTTGTCGGCGAGGCCGACGAGGTCCAGCAGCTCGAGCGCCTTGCGGGCGCGCTCACGGCCGGAGATCCCGAGGATCTCCAGGGGCAGTTCCACGTTGTGCTGCACGGTGCGCGAGGACAGCAGGTTGAAGTGCTGGAAGACCATGCCGATCCGGCTGCGTGCCGCGCGCAGTTGCTGTCCGGCTCGCCTGCCGCGTCCGGCCAGGGCGGTGAGGTCGACGCCGTCGACGCTCACGGTGCCTGCGGTGGGCCGCTCGAGCAGGTTGACGCAGCGGATGAGGGAGGACTTGCCGGCGCCGCTCTGGCCGATGACGCCGAACACCTCGCCCTCGCGGACATGCAGATCGACGCCGTCCAGGGCGGTGACCTCACGGCCGCGCGAGGCATAGACCTTCGTCAGCCCGGTGGTGGTGATCACAGAATTTCCGTCACTGTCGAGTGCACGGCGCAGTCTCCGCCGGGCACGGGGCATTCGTCTGGAAGCGCGGCACGGCCCTACCGGTGAAGACCGGAAGGCAGTCGTGCGCGGGGCGAACTCGCCGGCCGTACCGGTGGGATGTACGGACGCGCAGCGGCTCGGCTCTCGGTCCCGCTTCGGGGCGCGGGACTCGGGCGGGGGCCCTCAGAAAGCGCGCATTCGACACATACAACGGGCACCGGGCGGGCGGATCGCCTCGGTCGCAGGGGTGCGGCTGCTCGTCGTGGTCATGCGGCAAGTAAACCAGACCGGTGGGCAGGCCGATAACCGATGTCCGTATAGCGGACATGCTTGGACGGGAGCGGCGTCCCCGCCCCGATCGCCGGTCCACCCGGTGCGACCTGCGCCGACGTACTGCGAGAGGGCTGCGGGGCCCCGGCGCGCAGCGGGGCGGCAACCACCGTGCTGTGGCCAAGGCCACGGCTGCCTGGCCCACCGGTCCGGGGCGCGCGCGGCGGACCCTGTGGGGCGTAATACCCTCAACTCCATGCTTGACGCCCTGACGGTCGCGGTCGCGGTGACCGCGCTCGCCCTCGCCGCCTGGTGCGGCTACGCCGCCTATCGTGACCAGCCCACCAAGGACTGGCACTTCATCGGCATGGCCGTGGTCTCGGCGCTCGCACTGGCACAGCTGGTGATCGGCGTGGTGGAGCTCGCCCGTGGCGAGCAGCCGGACCAGGGCAAGGCGATCTTCATCGCCTATCTGATCGGTGCCTTCGCGGCCGTGCCCGCGGCCGGGTTCCTCTCGCTGACCGAGCGGACCCGATGGGGCTCGGTCACCGTGGCCGCGGGCGCGGTGGTTCTGGCCGTGCTGGAAGTCCGGCTCTACGACATCTGGGGAAACTGACGATGACCGCAGCTGAGGAGAAGCCCCGGTACGAACTGGGCACCGGCCCCGGCCGGGTTCTCGTCTGGTTCTACGGGGTGTTCACGGTCGCGGCGGCATCTCGCTCGATAGTTCAGATGATCATGGACTTCGGGAAGGCGCCGCTCGCCTACAGCCTGTCGGCCCTGGCGGCCGTGGTCTACGGCTTCATCACCTACTCGCTCGTCCGCGGCGGTGAGCGGGCCCGCAGGGCGGCGCTGGTCTGCTGCGCCGCCGAGCTGGTCTTCGTACTCGTCGTGGGGACCTGGACACTGGCCGATCCGGGCGCCTTCCCGGACGCCACGGTCTGGTCCGACTACGGGATGGGCTATGTCTTCATCCCGGTCATCCTCCCGGTGCTGGGCATGCTCTGGCTGCGCAGGGCCGGCGCGGGCGAGGGCGGACAGCCGGCGCCCGGGAGGATGTAGCCCGCTCGTGATCGATGCGACCAGGTCCTGTCCGGTCGATCTCGTGGACCTAGGCGCTCTTCACGTATGCCTGGGCCGCGGCGTCCTTCTCCAACGTCACGATCTTGAGGGCCGAGCCGACCTCTTCCGTCGACACCGGTACGTACCCATGGCTGCGGTACAGCCGGAGGTTGCCCTCGCTCCGGTGGCCGGTGAAGAGCTGGAAGCGCCTGGCGGCCGGTTCGGAGGCGAACCGCGCCTCTATGGCGGTGAGCAGTCGGCCACCGAGACCGTGTCGCTGCATCCGGGGGTGCACGATCAGCTTCGAGATCCGCGCCGTGCCCGCCGCGTCGACGCCACCGCGCACCGAGGCCACCACTTCGTCGCCGAGCCGGGCCACCAGGGCGTGCCCCTCGGCCAATTCGGCCCGCAGGCCGTCGAGGGTCTGAGTGAGCGGTTCGATGGAGTAGTCGCCGTAGAGCTCGGCCTCGCTCTGGTAGCACAGGTACTGCAACTTGAGTATCTGCTCGGCATCCTGCGCGGTTGCCGCTGAGATGGTCACGCTCATGCCCATGTGTGCATGCCTCCCGCTCACCTGTTCCACCGGTTGTCTAACGCTCCTTTCCCCACCGGCCGGGCGCCGCAACCTCCGACATCAGCATTCGCCGCAGACATCCCAGACAACGGGAACGAACCGGCCCCAGACTGCCCTGTGACATACCCAACTCGCCGGCGATCTCGCGATAGGTGGGGTCGGCCGGCGAGAGCATCGCGGTCAGCACCTGCGGACAGCGCCCCGGTGTCCGGCGCACGGCCGCCCGCACCACGCGGCGGCGTTCCGCGGCGAGCAGGAACTGCTCCGGGCGCGCGTCGGGACCTGCCGTCGGCTCAACCGTGTACGGCAGTTCCCGCCGGGCCTGCCGCCGGGCGCGGCGCGCCTCGGCCCGGACCGCCGCGCGCACCCAGCGCCTCGGCTCGGCCGGGGCCTGTTCCAGCAACCGGACCCACACGGCCTGTTCGAGATCGGCGGGGTCCACCCCGGCCGCGAAGGCTTCGGCGGCCGCCTCGGCGGCCAGCAGCGGGCTCAGTTCGTTGACGAGGTCCATGCCGGTCGTAACGCGGCCGCCGCCGCGCTTGGTTGCTGCGGCGGCCGCATATCACTCGTACGAGGACAACTCGCACGGGAGCGATCGCGAGAAGAACCGCCGTCTCAGCGGTCGTTGAAGTCGGCGGCCGCGAGCAACGCGGTGTCCGCATTGTCGGAGAAAACCCCGTCGATGCCGGTGGCGAAGTACGTGTGGAACGCGCCGAAGGCGTCCCCGTAGGCGTTGGGGTCCGTACCGCGCCGGAAGTCCGCAGGCAGAAAGGTGTTCTCGTTCCGCATCGTGTACGGATGGAGCACCAGCCCCTGCGCGTGGGCGTCCCGTACCAGCGTGGTCGGTTCGGTGAGTTTGCCGGCGGCGTCCTTCGGGATGATCGAGTCGAGGGTGGGGCCGATGCCCTGGGCGTAGGAGGAGATCCACCGGAGCCCTTCGGGGGTCTGCAGGTCGGCGACCGTGCGCGGGTCTCCCGTCTCGACGAAGTCCCAGGGCCTGCTGTCGGGACCGGACAACAGCACCACGCCGGGCGTGGTGACGAGCCCGGAGAGCCGTTGGATGGAGCTGGGTTCGAAGGACTGCAGGAACTGCGGTGAGTCGCGGTGATCGCGGCCGTACCTGCGCAACACGGCGGCCAACGGCTCCTCGAGACCCAGGCCGAGCTTGCGGAAGTACGTCGGGTGCTTGGTCTCGGTGTAGAGCCAGACGGGCCTGCCGCGTTTGCGGCTCTCCTTCTCGGCCCACCGCAACACCTCTTCGAAGGTGGGCACGGACCAGCGGCCGTCATAAAGGGTGTTGTGCTGGCGGGTGCCCGGAATGCGTTCCTTGGCCCGCAGCCTCTTGATCTCGGCGAGGGTGAAGTCCTCGGTGAACCAGCCGGTGATGGGGACGCCGTCGACGGTCTTGGTGGTCCTGCGGTCCGCGAACTCCGGGTGCGCGGAGACATCCGTCGTCGCCGTGATGTCGTTCTCATGACGGCAGATCAGGTGCCCGTCGCTGGTGGGCACCACGTCCTGCTCGACGATGTGCGCCCCGAGATCCAGGGCGTGCTGGTAGGAGCCGATGGTGTGCTCGGGCCGGTAACCGGCGGTACCGCGGTGTCCGATGATCGTGGGGACGGGCAGATTCCGGTAGGACGCGCCGTGACCTCCGCTGCGCTCGTCGGCTCTCGCCGTTCCGGAGAATCCCAGCGCGGCCGTACCCAGCACCGCCGCACCCAGAACCGTACGCCGCCCGGGGCCCCTGTCCGTGCTCATGAACACACCTCCATGTGATGTCCCGCACCTGCTGAGCCTGAAGTGCCCGATGGTAGGCATTTACGGCGTGCGCGGTGGTAGATCTGGACGCAACACGACAACACCGTGTACCCAAAACGCCGTGTACCGGGAACAATGTGGACCGAGAACCACGGGGCCCGAGAACGCTGTGTACCGAGAACACTGTGTATCGGGTGGATGAACCCGATGTGCGCGCGGACACAACCCGCGAGTATCGTCCTCACCTGCAGAGACCTCACAGCACATACCCAGTGGCGGCCGATCGGCCATGACTCCGGAGGAACCGTTGTCCCGACTCGCGCTCATCAAGGCAGTGCTCGGACCGATCATGCGCCTGATGTTCCGACCGCAGGTGGAGGGCGCCGAGAACATCCCTGGCACGGGTCCGGTCATCCTGGCGGGCAATCACCTGACGTTCATCGACTCGATGATCATGCCGATCTGTCTGGACCGTCAGGTCTTCTTCATCGGCAAGGACGAGTACGTCACGGGCAAGGGCATCAAGGGCCGGCTGATGGCCTGGTTCTTCACCGGTGTGGGCATGATCCCGGTGGACCGGGACGGCGGACGCGGCGGTGTCGCAGCCCTGATGACGGGCCGCCAGGTGCTCGAGGACGGGAAGGCCTTCTCGATCTACCCGGAGGGCACCCGCTCCCCCGACGGCCGGCTCTACCGCGGCCGGACGGGCATCGCCCGGCTCACTCTCATGACGGGCGCGCCGGTGGTGCCGTTCGCCATGATCGGTACGGACAAGATCCAGCCCGGCGGCTCGGGTCTGCCGCGCCCCGGGAAGGTCACGGTCCGCTTCGGCGAACCGATGGAGTTCTCCCGTTACGACGGAATGGGCCGCGACCGCTATGTGCTGCGCGCGGTGACCGACTCGGTGATGGCCGAGGTCATGCGCCTCTCGGGCCAGGAGTACGTAGACATGTACGCGACGAAGGCCAAGGCGGCCTGACCGCCCGCGGCTGTCAGACGTCGAGTTTCTGGCCCTTCAGCAGGTGCCAGGCGGTCACCGCGGTGGCGAACAGCACGGCCGATCCGACACCGGCCGCGGCCTCGAAGCCGTGGGTGAAGGCGTCCTGAGCGGATGAGAGCAGGGCTGCGCCCTGTTCGTGCGGCAGGGTCTTCGCCGTTTCGACGGCGCCGCCGAGCGACTCGTGCGCCGAGGCCGCGGCGCCGGCCGGCACACCGTGCGGGACGGAGAAGCCGCGGTAGATGCCGGTGAGCACCGAGCCGAGCAGGGCGATACCGAGGGCGGCGCCCAGTTCGTACGCCGTCTCCGACACAGCGGATGCCGCGCCCGCCTGCTCCTTGGGGACACTGGACAGGATGACGTCGGAGGTCACGGTGAAGGCCAGGCCGGCGCCGAGGCCGCCGACGAAGAGCGCGAGGCCCAGCGACACGACGCCGGTGACGGCGTCGACCGCCACGCAGGCCGCCAGAGCCAGCCCCACCGCCCCCAGGCCGCCGGCCACCGCACTCCGTACCGAGGCTCTGCGGGCCACCCGCCCGGCCAGCAGGCCGGTGCCCACCGCTCCGACCGCGGCCGGAAGTTCGATCAGGCCGGCCTCCAGCGGGGAGCGTCCCTGCACCAGCTGGAGGAACTGCGAGAGGAAGAAGACCAGCCCGGAGAGTCCGAGGATGGTCAGCAGATCGGCGAGCACCGCCCCGGAGAACCCCCGGTGGTGGAAGAGCCGCATGTCGAGCAGCGGTGACGTCAGGGTGTGCTGACGCCGGACGAACCAGAACAGGGCCAGCACACCGAGCAGCGCGGCCGCCAGGATGTCCCAGCGGAAGCCGCCGACTGCCGCTTCCTTCACCGCGTAGACCACCGCCATGACGCCGATCAGCGAAAGGACGACGCTGATCAGGTCCCACGGTCCGGGGCTGGGGTCGCGAGACTCCGGAAGGAGCTTGATCCCCACCACGACGAGCACCGCCATCACCGGCAGGTTGATCAGGAAGACCGAACCCCACCAGAAGTTCTCCAGCAGAAAGCCGCCGACGACCGGCCCGACCGCGGTACCCGCCGAAGCGGCCGCACCCCAGACACCGACGGCCAGGCTGCGTTCCCTGGGGTCGTGGAAGATGTTGCGGATCAGCGCCAGGGTGGACGGCATCAAGGTGGCGCCCGCGACACCGAGCAGCGCCCTCGCCACGATCATCATTTCCGGGCTCGCCGCGTAGGCGTTGAGCGCGGAGACCGCACCGAACGCGACGGCGCCGGTGAGCAGCAACTTCTTGCGGCCGATTCGGTCGCCGAGACTGCCCATGGAGACCAGCAGGCCCGCGATGACGAATGAGTAGATGTCGCCGATCCACAGCAGTTGGGTGCCCGAGGGTTTGAGGTCCTCGCTGAGGAAGGGCGTCGCCAGGCCCAGTACGGTCGCGTCGACGGCGACCAGCAGAACGGCGAGTACCAGCACGGCCAGGGCGAGCCAGCGGCCGGCGCTGCCGGTGGACCGGGAGTCCGTGGCCCGGCGGTCGGTACTGGTCATTGCTCCACGCTCCGCTGTGCTCCGCCGAGCAGCAACTCGGCGATCATGTACGAGAAGTCCTTGGCCGCGACCCGGCCGTCCTGTATCGCCCAGGCGCAACTGCCGATGAGCCCGTACAGGGCCTCGGTCAGCCAGGCGGGGGTGAGATCGATCCGGATGCCGCCCTCCTGCTGACCCCGCCGGAAGAGCGCGGAGACCCGGGCGTCGAGCCTCGCCCAGCCCTCGTTCACCTCGTCGCCCTCGAAGAGTTGATTCTCGGTGACGAGGAAGGCGAGCAGCCCGGCTGCGGGCTCCACTTCGGCGATGAGACGCCGCAGCGCGGCGACAGCGGGCCCCTCGTCGGTCCGGGCGGCATCCAGTGCCGCCTCGAACTCCGTGATCCCGAGCTCCTCCAACGCCCTGACCAGTGCGTCTCGCCCCGCGAAGTGACGGTGCAGGGTGGCCCGGCCGATGCCCGCCGCTCTGGCGACCTCGTCCATCGTGGCGGTCGCCCTGCGGGTGAGAAGCGCGGCGGCGGTGCGCAGCACGTGGTCCCGGTCGACAGTCATGAGACGACTGTACCTCGAATGAGACATAATTGTCTCATTCAAGGCCGGAGGGATCTCAGCGTCGTCGGGGCAGCCGGTGCAGACGGACCCCGGCCAGTCGGCCGTCCGACACCTCAGCGGTCATATAGGTGCAGTACGGCTGTCGTCGTCGGTCGGTCGGCGAACCCGGGTTGAGCAACCGCAGGCCACCCGGCGCGGTGGTGTCCCAGGGGATGTGGCTGTGTCCGAACACCAGGACGTCCAGGTCCGGGAACCGTTCGGCGCACCGCCGCTCGCGGCCCTGCGCGGCTCCGGTCTCGTGCACGACACCGAACCGCAGACCGTCGAGTTCCACCCGTGCCACTTCGGGCAGCCGGGTGCGCAGCTCCGCGCCGTCGTTGTTGCCGTACACACCGATGAGACGTCGCGCGCGTGCTTCGAGCAGGTCCAGGGTGGCCGGGTCCACCCAGTCGCCCGCATGGAGTACGGCATCGGCCCGGCCGAGCTCCGCCAGCAGCTGAGCGGGCAGCTCTCTCGCCCGCTTGGGGATGTGCGTATCGGAGGTCAGCAGCAGCCGCACCGGTCCGGCCTCCTTCGTTCAGTGCCAGGATCGGTGCCACGGCTCAGTGCCACGGCAGCTTGGCGCGCTGCTGCCAGTAGGCGGTTGGCTCCTCTCGCAGTGCGCCCAGTCCGCCCAGCTGCTCCTCGTCGAGATCGACCACCGCGGCGTGCAGATTGGCCGTCAGCTGAACCGCCGTCGCGGCTCCTGACAGCACCACTCCGGCCCACGGCCGGCAGAGCACGGCCGCCAGGGCGACCGCGTCGGGAGTCGCACCGGTCTCCTCGGCGATGTCGCGCAGTGGCGCGGGCGCCGCGGGTCCGGCCAGCCGGCCGTTGGCGACGGCTTCCTTGACGATCACGGTCAAGCCCGCGTCGTGGGCCTCGGCCAGGGCGTCGCCGGCCGCCGTTTCCAGCAGGTTGTAGGTGGCCTGGACCGTGCTGAAGAGCGGCTCGCCGTCGAACCGGAGAGCAAGGGCGGCCCGGATGGTGTCCGCCTGATCGGGGCCGCTCGTGGAGAAGCCGATGGTGACACCCTCGGCGGCCAGGGCGGCGAGCCGGGCGTGCAGCTCGGTATCGGTCAGGGCCGGACTGTCGGGAGTGAGGGAGTGGATCTGGTACAGATCCAGCCGGTCTCCCAGCAGCATCCCGGTCTCGGTGCGCTGGCGGTCGAAGCTCGCCACCCCGTGGTCCCTCACCTCGTGGGTGTCCGCGTCGGAACGCCAGTCGGCGGTGTAGGTGTAACCCCATTTGCTGCCGATCACCACGTCCTGGACGGACGGGCGGGCGCGCAGCCAGTCGGCCAGAAATGCCTCGGCGCGGCCGTAGGACCGCGCGGCGTCGAAGTAGCGGACGCCCTGCGCGTAGGCGGCGTCGAGCAGTTCGTGGGTCCGTGCCAGCAGGGCCTCGGGGGTGCGCTCGGCTGGCAGGTCCTGGTCTCGGCCCAGGTTGATGTATCCGGGCCTGCCGACGGCGGCCAGGCCGAGCCCGATGTGGGCCGTGGGGGTGGTCGCTGCTGTGAGGCGGGCGAAGGGCATCGGGGGGCTCCCTGCGCGGGTCGGTGAACTTCGGTCCCTTTCACCCCTACCCACGAACGCCGGTCTACCCACGGACACGAGCTGCCCATGAACCCCGACGGCGGCGTCCGGCACCCGGGGAAAGGTGCCGGACGCCGCCGGGTGTGGTCGCCGCGGCGTGCCTACGGCTTCTTCGCCGTGGCCCAGGCGTGCTGGATGACCAGGTTCGCCTTGACCTCGATGAGCTGGACGGCGACCGCCGAGGGGGCGGTGCCGCCGCGTCCGCTGCGGGATGCCAGTGCGCCGGGGACGTTCAGCACCGAGCGCACCTCGGGGGTGAGGTGCTCGGAGATCTTCGCGAACTGTTCGTCGGTGAGCTGGTCCAGTTCGATGCCGTGCCGCTCGCACTCCTTGACGCACTCGCCGGCCACTTCGTGCGCGACCCGGAACGGCACACCCTGCTTGACCAGCCACTCGGCGATGTCGGTCGCGAGCGAGAAGCCGGCCGGGGCCAGTTCCTCGAGACGGTCCCGGTGCACGGTCAGCGTCGCCATCATCCCGGTGAACGCCGGCAGCAGGACCTCCAGCTGGTCGCAGGAGTCGAAGACCGGCTCCTTGTCCTCCTGGAGATCGCGGTTGTAGGCGAGCGGCAGGGCCTTGAGCGTGGCCATCAGCCCGGTCAGGTTGCCGATCAGGCGGCCGGACTTGCCGCGTGCCAGCTCGGCGATGTCCGGGTTCTTCTTCTGCGGCATGATCGACGAGCCGGTCGAGAAGGCGTCGTGCAGGGTCACGAAGGAGAACTCCTTCGTGTTCCAGATGATGATCTCCTCGGCGATCCTCGAGAGGTTGACGCCGATCATCGCCGTGATGAAGGCGAACTCGGCGACGAAGTCACGGGACGCCGTGCCGTCCATGGAGTTGCCCGAGGAGCCGTGCTCGAAGCCGAGGTCCTGGGCCACCGCCTCCGGGTCCAGGCCGAGCGACGACCCGGCCAGCGCGCCCGAGCCGTACGGCGACACCGCGGTCCGCTCGTCCCACTGCCGCAGCCGCTCGGCGTCCCGGGAGAGGGCCTGTGCGTGGGCCAGCACGTGGTGGGCGAAGAGCACCGGCTGGGCGTGCTGCAGGTGCGTGCGGCCGGGCATGGCGACGTCGGGGTGCGCCTCGGCGAGGCCGACCAGCGCGTCCTGGAGGTCGGCGATCAGTCCGCCGATGATCCGGGCGTGGTCGCGCAGGTACATCCGGAAGAGCGTGGCGATCTGATCGTTGCGGGACCGGCCGGCCCGCAGTTTGCCGCCGAGGTCGGGGCCCAGCCGCTCGAGCAGACCGCGCTCCAGGGCGGTGTGCACGTCCTCGTCGGCGACGGTCCCGGTGAACGATCCGTCGGCGACGTCCGCCTCGAGCCGGTCGAGGCCCGCGTGCATCCGGGTCAGTTCGTCCGCGGTGAGCAGGCCGGCCTTGTGCAGCGCCCGGGCGTGGGCGCGGGAACCGGCGATGTCGTACGGCGCGAGTCGCCAGTCGAAGTGGACCGAGGCGGACAGGTTCGCCAGCGCCTCGGCGGGGCCGTCGGCGAAACGGGCGCCCCAGAGCCGGACGTCACCGGTGTTGCTGCTCACTGCGTTGCTCCTCAAGGGGATGTCGTACGTGGGGGCGGGCCGGGTCTGCGGGCTCAGGGCCGCAGGTCGCGCCGGGCGGCGATCTTCGACGAGAGGCCGAAGATCTCGATGAAGCCCTGCGCCTTGGACTGGTCGAAAGTATCGCCCGAGTCGTACGTCGCCAGGTTGAAGTCGTACAGCGACTCGCTGGACCTGCGCCCGGTGACCACGGCGCGGCCACCGTGCAGGGTCATCCGGATGTCGCCCGTCACGTACTGGTTCGCCTCGTTGATGAAGCCGTCGAGGGCCCGCTTGAGCGGGGAGAACCACAGGCCGTCGTAGACCAGCTCGCCCCAGCGCTGCTCGACCTGCCGCTTGTAGCGGGCGAGTTCGCGCTCGACGGTGACGTTCTCCAGCTCCTGGTGGGCGGTGATCAGCGCGATGGCGCCGGGCGCCTCGTAGATCTCCCGGGACTTGATGCCGACGAGACGGTCCTCGACCATGTCGATCCGGCCGATGCCCTGCGCGCCGGCCCGCTCGTTGAGCTGCTGGATCGCCTGCAGAACGGTGACCGGTTCGCCGTCGATGGCGACCGGGACACCCGCCTGGAAGGAGATGACGACCTCGTCGGCCTCACGCGGTGCGGCCGGGTTCTCGGTGTACTCGTACACGTCCTCGATCGGCGCGTTCCAGATGTCCTCCAGGAACCCCGTCTCGACGGCCCGCCCGAAGACGTTCTGGTCGATGGAGTACGGGGACTTCTTGGACGTCGCGATCGGCAGGTTGTTCGCCTCGCAGAAGGCGATGGCCCTGTCCCGGGTCATCGCGTAGTCGCGGACCGGAGCGATGCACTTCAGGTCGGGCCCGAGCGCGGTGATGCCCGCCTCGAAACGCACCTGGTCGTTGCCCTTGCCCGTACAGCCGTGGGCGACCGTGGTGGCGCCGTGCTTGTTGGCCGCGGCAACGAGGTGCTTGACGATGGCGGGCCGCGAGAGCGCGGACACCAGCGGGTAGCGGTCCATGTAGAGCGCGTTGGCCCTGATCGCCGGGAGGCAGTACTCGTCGGCGAACTCGTCCTTGGCGTCGGCGACCTCGGCCTCGACGGCACCGCAGGCGATGGCGCGCTTACGGATGACGTCCAGGTCCTCGCCGCCCTGGCCGACGTCCACCGCGACGGCGATGACCTCGGCGCCCGTCTCCTCGGCGATCCAGCCGATGGCCACGGACGTGTCCAGGCCTCCCGAGTAGGCGAGTACGACGCGCTCGGTCACGGGTTTCTCCTCACGGTGCGATCACTGGTGGGTATAATTATGCAGTGGTCCGTATGTTTTGTCAAAGCCCTTCACCCGCCACCCGACTCGTCCAGCAGCTGAAATGCGCTTCGCGGCGGACACGGCGGCGATAATCCGCCTCATGGGAAAGACGTACGCACACATTGACGGACGGCTCAGGACCTTCATCGAGGAGCAGCACATATTCTTCGCCGCGACCGCTCCGCTGGACGGCGACGGCACGGTCAACCTCTCGCCCAAGGGCGTCAGCGGCTCCTTCGCGGTCATCGACGAACAGACGGTGGCCTATCTGGACTTCGCGGGAAGCAACGCGGAGACCGTCGCCCACCTCCGCGAGAACGGCCGCATCACGCTGATGTGGTGCGCCTTCCAGGGGCCGCCCAACATCGTGCGGGTGCACGGCCGGGGGGAGCCGGTCTTCCGCGACGATCCGCGCTTCCGCGACCTGCTCCGGCACTTTCCCGGCGTCGACTCCACCGTGCACGGACTGCGCGCGGTCATCGTGGTGACGGCCGAACTCATCCGGGACACCTGCGGTTACGCGGTTCCCTTCATGACCTACGACGAGGACCGTGACCTGCACGCCAAGCGGTTCGCGCGCGAGGATGACGTATCGCTCGGTCAGTACTTTGAGAAGAAGGAACACGTGGCCCGGAGCATCGACGGACTGCCGGGACTGCCTCTGCCGTTGCCCGTGCTGCCGCCCGCTCCGAGGAGCACGGACAAGGCCGGAGAGACCGTTGTAGGGACCACATAACGAGACGGTGTTGCGGAGGGCTGCGGCGACGGCGTTCCATCGCGGCGTGCAAACCGAACAAGCGCTCCCCCGCTCAGCAGAATCCACCGACCGCGCCGCTCGCCTCGCGGTCACGGTCTTCCCCGTGCTCGTCCTGGTGGCGGGCGCCATCGGCCTCGCCTCGCCCGGCACTTTCGCGGGCTGGGGCGTGTCCGTGCCCTATCTCCTGGGCGTCGTCATGTTCTGCATGGGCCTGACGATGACCAAGGTGGACTTCCGGGGAGTGGCGAAACGGCCGTGGGCCGTGGGACTCGGTCTCGTCGCGCACTACGTGATCATGCCTGGCCTCGGCTGGCTGATCGCCCACGCGCTGGACCTGTCACCGCAGCTGGCGGCCGGAGTGATCCTGGTCGGCTGCGCGCCGAGCGGCACGGCGTCCAACGTGGTCACCTATCTGGCCCGCGGGGACGTGGCTCTGTCAGTCTCGGTGGCCACCGTCTCCACCATCGTCGCTCCCCTGGTGACGCCGCCGCTGACGCTGCTGCTGGCGGGTACCTACCTGCCCGTCGACGCGGGCTCGATGATGACGGACATCCTCAAGACCGTGCTGCTGCCGGTGCTCGCCGGGCTGGCCGTGCGGTTCCTGGCCGGCAGGTACATCGACCGGCTGCTCGGCGCACTGCCGTGGCTCTCGGCGGGCACGGTGGCCGTCATCGTCGCGGTGGTGGTCGGTGGCAGCGCCGAGACGATCAAGTCCGCGGCGGCGATGGTGCTGCTCGCGGTGGTGCTGCATAACGGTCTGGGACTGCTGCTGGGCTACGGTGCCGGCAAGGTGGCCGGCCTCGGGAAGCCGGGGAGCCGGGCCATGGCCTTCGAGGTGGGCATGCAGAACTCCGGCCTCGCCGCCTCCCTCGCCACCGCGCACTTCAGTCCGCTGGCCGCACTGCCCGCGGCGATCTTCTCGGTCTGGCACAACGTGTCGGGTGCCCTGGTCGCGGCCTGGATGGCACACCGCTCGCGGAAGGCCGGGTCCCTCGTCGAGCCCGCCGACCGGCCCGCTTCCGATACTCCGCCCGCGTCACCGGCGAGGTAGCGCGCTGGGCCGTACGGAGCAAGCCCGGGGGGCACCCCGGCGCGGCGCTGCGTACCGTCCTGGCATGCGCAGATCTCTGCTGATCGGTTCGGTTCTGCTCGCCCTCACGGGCCCCGTCACCGCCCACGCCGCAGCGCACCCCTATGAGGCGCCGCCACTGCCCGAGACGCTCGCCGACGCCGGCGGCGGTTCCCAGCTGATCACTGCGGAGGCCGCCGACTCCGGTGCCACCACGGGCACCGTCAGCT
Organism: Streptomyces sp. NPDC051320; assembly: GCF_040682175.1. NCBI lineage: Bacteria > Bacillati > Actinomycetota > Actinomycetes > Kitasatosporales > Streptomycetaceae > Streptomyces > Streptomyces sp. NPDC051320. Next base: position 184,509 of record NZ_JBFBAL010000008.1, on the reverse strand, counting down.
GGTGGAGCCTGCGGGCCGGCAGCTGGGTGAAGTCCGGCTCGGCGCCGGCCCGCTTCGGGGCCCGGGGCCTCGTCGAGGGAACACTGCGCGAGCAGGGCACCGACACCACGCCCACCGGACTGTACGACCTGCCGTACGCCTTCGGGGTGAAGGCGGCTCCGGCCGGAATCCGTTATCCGTACCGCCAGGTCACCGGCGCCTCCTGGTGGTGCGAGGACAGCGCGGCCCGCGACTACAACCGCTGGGTGGAGCCCCGGCCGGCCGACTGCCGGGCGACCGAGGCCGAGCACCTGGTCGCCTACCCGGCCCAGTACGCCCGTGCGCTGGTGATCGGCTTCAACTACGCCCGGCCGGTGCGGGGGCGGGGAGCCGGGATCTTTCTGCACGTCAACGGCGAAGGCGCGACCGCCGGTTGTGTCTCCGTACCGGCGGCCGCGATGGACCGGATCCTGGCGTGGGCCGACCCGGGCCGCAGCCCGCACATCGCGATCGGCACCCGCTGGGGCCCGACCGCGCTGACCCGCTACTGAGCTGCCGAGGCCCGCTCAGCGCGGGTTCTGCGCGAGGTGCAGCAGATGGTCCGCGAGGGCCTGCCCGCCCGACGGATCGCGGCTGATCAGCATCAGCGTGTCGTCGCCGGCGATGGTGCCGAGGATGTCGTGCAGTTCGGCCTGATCAATGGCCGAAGCGAGGAACTGCGCCGCGCCGGGCGGCGTACGCAGCACCACCAGATTCGCCGACGCCTCAGCGGAGATCAGCAGTTCGGAGGAGAGCCTGCGCATCCGCTCCTCCTTTGCCGACTCACCGAGCGGGGCCTGTGGGGTCCGGTAACCGCCCTCGCTGGGCACCGCGTAGATCAGCTCGCCGCCGGTGTTGCGGATCTTCACCGCGCCGAGTTCGTCGAGGTCCCTGGAGAGGGTCGCCTGGGTGACGCTCAGCCCGTCGTCGGCGAGCAGTTTCGCGAGCTGGCTCTGCGAGCGGACCGGCTGCCGGTTGAGGATGTCGACGATCCTCCGGTGCCGGGCCGTCCGGGTCTGCGGGACCGACTGTCCATTGTGCTCGGTCTCCTGCTGCGCCTCGGTCATCGTCGCCTCACTCTGCGGATCACTCTTCCCCGTTTGCCTGATCGAGAACGCCGGGCAGTGCCTGGAGGAACGCGTCGACCTCGTTGTCACCGATGATCAGCGGCGGCATCAGCCGTACGACATCGGGGGAGGTCACATTCACCAGGAATCCGGCATCCTGAGCCGCCTGCTGCAGCCGCGCCGCCCGGGACTCGGTGAGCACGATACCCAGCAGCAGCCCCGCGCCACGGACATGGCTGATCAACGGGTGCCCCAGGGACTCGATTCCCATCCGAAGCCGCTCGCCGGTCCGCTTCACATGGTCGAGGATTCCGTCGGCGGCGATCGTGTCGAGCACCGCGAGACCGGCCGCACAGGCGACCGGGTTGCCGCCGAAGGTGGTGCCGTGCTGCCCCGGCTGCAGCAGCTCGGCCGCCGGGCCGAAGGCCACCGCCGCGCCGATCGGCAGCCCACCGCCGAGTCCCTTGGCGAGCGTCACGACATCGGGATCCACGCCCTCGTGGGCCTGGTACTCGAACCACTGGCCGGTACGGCCGATGCCGGTCTGGACCTCGTCGAGCACCAGCAGCGTGCCGGTCGCCCGGGTGATGTCGCGGGCGGCCCGGAGATAGCCCTTGGGTGGCACGACCGCGCCGTTCTCCCCCTGCACCGGTTCGATGATCACGAAGGCGGTGTTCTCGGTGACGACCGCGCGCAGTGCGTCGGCGTCGCCGTACGGGACATGGGTGACCACGCCGGGCAGCGGCTCGAAGCCGTTCTGCTTGGCGGGCTGGCCGGTGAGCGAGAGGGCGCCCATGGTCCGCCCGTGGAAGGCGCCCTGGGTGGCGACCATATGGGTACCGCCGGTCAGCCTGCCGATCTTGAACGCCGCCTCGTTCGCCTCCGCGCCCGAGTTGGCGAAGTACACCTTGCCCGGCCGGCCGGAGAGCTGGAGCAGCCGTTCGGCGAGCGCGACCGGCGGCTCCGCGATGTAGAGGTTGGAGACATGGCCGAGCGCGGCGATCTGCCGGGAGACCGCCTCGACGATCGCCGGGTGGGCGTGGCCGAGGGCGTTGACCGCGATACCGCCGACGAAGTCGGTGTACGCGGTGCCGTCGGCGTCCCACACGGTGGCGCCCTCACCGCGTACCAGGGAGAGCTTCGGGGTCCCGTAGTTGTCCATCAGCGCGCCCTGCCAGCGCTGTGCGAGTTCCTCGTTGCTCATGACGCCCCCTCGGTGTCCGTGCCGGTGCTGGTGTCGGAGTCGGGCACCACCATCGTGCCGATTCCCTCGTCGGTGAAGATCTCCAGCAGGATCGAGTGCTGGACCCGCCCGTCGATCACCCGGGCGGTGGTCACACCGTTGCGCACGGCGAAGAGGCAGCCCTGCATCTTCGGGACCATGCCGCTGGCCAGCTCGGGCAGCAGCTTCTCCAGCTGCGTCGCGGTAAGCCTGCTGATGACGTCGTCGCTGTTCGGCCAGTCCTCGTAGAGACCTTCGACGTCGGTGAGCACCATCAGCGTCTCGGCGTTGAGCGCGGCGGCCAGCGCGGCGGCCGCGGTGTCGGCGTTGACGTTGAAGACGTGGTTGTCCTCGGCGCTGCGGGCGATCGAGGAGACGACCGGGATACGGCCGTCGGCGAGCAGCGCCTCGATCGCACCGGTGTCGATCGCGGTGATCTCGCCGACCCGGCCGATGTCCACGGACTCGCCGTCGATCTGCGGGAAGTGCTGGACCGCGGTGATGGTGTGCGCGTCCTCGCCGGTCAGGCCGACGGCGAGCGGCCCGTGCTGGTTGAGCAGTCCGACGAGTTCCCGCTGGACCTGGCCGGCCAGCACCATCCGTACGACGTCCATCGCCTCGGGCGTCGTCACCCGCAGTCCGGCCTTGAACTCGCTGACCAGGCCGTGCCGGTCGAGTTGGGCGCTGATCTGCGGGCCGCCGCCGTGTACGACGACCGGCTTGAGGCCGGCGTGCCGCAGAAAGACCACGTCCTGGGCGAACGCCGCCTTCAACTCCTCGTCGACCATGGCGTTTCCGCCGAACTTGATGACCACGGTCCTGCCGTGATGACGCGTCAGCCAGGGCAGCGCCTCGATGAGGATCTGCGCCTTGGGCAGCGCGGTGTGCTTGCGGGCGCTCATGAGCTGTACGCGCTGTTCTCGTGGACGTAGTCCGCGGTGAGGTCGTTGGCCCAGATCACGGCCGACGCACTGCCTGCGGCGAGGTCGGCGGTGATCTTCACCTCCCGGTAGCGCATGTCGACCAGGTCGCGGTCCTCGCCCACCGAACCGTTCTTGCAGACCCAGACGCCGTTGATGGCGACATTGAGCGCGTCGGGTTCGAAGGCGGCCCGGGTCGTACCGATGGCGGACAGCACCCGGCCCCAGTTGGGGTCCTCACCGTGGATGGCGCACTTGAGAAGGTTGTTGCGCGCGATGGACCGGCCCACCTCGACGGCGTCGTCCTCGGTCGCGGCGTTCACCACCTCGATCCGGATGTCCTTGCTGGCGCCTTCCGCGTCGCCGATCAGCTGCCGGGCGAGGTCGTCGCAGACCGTAAGGACGGCCTCGGCGAACTCCTCGTATCCGGGGGTGACGGCGGAGGCCCCCGATGCGAGCAGCAGCACCGTGTCGTTGGTGGACATGCAGCCGTCGGAGTCGACCCGGTCGAACGTGGTACGGGTGGCCGCGCGCAGTGCCTTGTCGAGCGTCTCGGTGTCCAGGTCCGCGTCGGTGGTGAGAACCACCAGCATGGTGGCGAGGCCCGGTGCGAGCATGCCCGCGCCCTTGGCCATGCCGCCGACGGTCCAGCCCTCGCCGCCCGCGACGGCCGTCTTGTGCACGGTGTCGGTGGTCTTGATGGCGATGGCGGCCTTCTCCCCGCCGTGCACGGACAGTTCGGCGGCTGCCTGCTCGATGCCCGGCAGCAGCTTGTCCATGGGCAACAGCACGCCGATGAGCCCGGTCGACGCGACGGCCACTTCGCCGGCGCTCTGCCCGAGCACCTCGGCCGCCTTCTCGGCGGTCGCGTGCGTGTCCTGGAACCCCTTGGGGCCCGTGCAGGCGTTGGCCCCGCCGGAGTTGAGGACGACGGCACCGACTGCGCCACCCTTGACGACCTGCTCGGACCAGAGGACGGGGGCGGCCTTGACCCGGTTGGAGGTGAAGACGCCCGCGGCGGCCAGGCGGGGCCCGTTGTTGACCACGAGGGCCAGGTCGGGGCCGCCGCTCTCCTTGATTCCGGCGGCAATACCCGCCGCCGTGAATCCTTTCGCTGCCGTGACGCTCACGGTGCTACTCCGATCGTCGAAAGACCTGTGTCCTCGGGAAGTCCGAGGGCGATGTTCATGCTCTGCAGGGCGCCGCCCGCGGTGCCTTTGGTGAGGTTGTCGATGGCGCTGATCACGATGATCCGGCCGGCCGCCGCGTCGTACGCGACCTGGATCTGCACGGCGTTGCAGCCGTACACCGCACCGGTCGCCGGCCACTGTCCCTCGGGGAGCAGATCGACGAAGGGCTCGTCGGCCAAGGCCTTCTCGTACACCCTGCGCACCGCATCGGCGTCCACCCCGGGCTTCGCCTTCGCGCTGCAGGTGGCGAGAATGCCGCGGGGCATCGGCGCGAGGGTCGGGGTGAACGACACGGTGACCGGCTCGCCCGCCGCCGCGCTGAGGTTCTGGATCATCTCCGGGGTGTGCCGGTGGCCGCCGCCGACGCCGTACGGGGACATGCTGCCCATCACCTCGGAGCCGAGCAGATGCGGCTTCACCGCCTTCCCCGCACCGGAGGTCCCGGAGGCCGCGACGATCACCGCTTCGGGCTCGGCGAGCCCGGCGGCATACGCCGGGAAGAGCGCCAGCGAAACGGCCGTCGGATAGCAGCCGGGCACGGCGATGCGCTTGGACCCGGCCAGCGCCGCGCGGGCGCCCGGAAGTTCGGGCAGTCCGTAGGGCCAGGTCCCGGCGTGCGGGGTGCCGTAGAACCGCTCCCAGTCGCCGGCGTCCTCGAGCCGGAAGTCGGCGCCCATGTCGACCACCAGCACCTCGTCGCCGAGCTGTTCGGCGACGGCGGCGGACTGTCCGTGCGGCAGGGCGAGAAAGACCACATCGTGTCCGGCGAGCACCTCGGCGGTGGTCGGCTGGAGCACCCGGCCGGCCAGCGGACGCAGCTGTGGCTGCAGCGAGCCGAGCTGCTGCCCCGCGCTGGAGTGTCCGGTGAGGGCGCCGATCTCGACGTGGGGATGCGCCAGCAGCAGACGCAGCAGCTCCCCGCCCGCGTATCCACTCGCCCCTGCCACTGCTGCACGTACCGCCACCGAAATCCTCCTCGTCGATGGCATGACTATACGCAGTGGTGCAGTGTTATGCAACGAGGCCAGGGCGGCAGCGCCTCCGACCTGACCCATTCGGTGCTCCCCGCGGGCCACGGATCAGTAACCTCGTGCACACACTCCGCACCCGTTGGCCTGGAGGCATCGAACCGTGACCGAGCGACCGTCCTGGGCTCCTCAGGACATTGACATAACCAAGCCCAGCGTCTCCCGGATATACGACTACTTCCTCGGCGGCTCGCACAACTTCGCGGTCGACCGGGAGGCGGCCGGCGCCGTGCTCCGCGCCATGCCGGGCGCTCCGGCGATCAGCAAGGCCAACCGGGCCGTCATGCACCGCGCGATCCGCTTCGCGCTGGACCGGGGCATCACCCAGTTCCTGGACATCGGGTCCGGGATTCCCACGTTCGGCAGCTCGCACGAAACAGCACAGACCGCATGTCCCGGTGCCCGGGTCGTCTACGTCGACAACGACCCGGTGGCCGTCGCCCACAGCCGCGCCGTCCTGGACGGAAACGAGCACGCGGCGATCGCCGACGCCGATCTGCGCGATCCGCGTTCCGTACTCCAGCACCCGGAGACCCGCCGGCTCCTGGACTTCGACCGGCCGGTAGCGCTGCTGCTCGTCGCGGTCGTGCACTTCCTGCCGGACGAGGAGCGCCCGGTGGACGTCATCGCTACCCTGCGGGACGCGCTGGCCCCGGGCAGCGTCATGGTCATCACCCATGCCACCCTGGAGAACGGGCCCGCTCCGACCGGCCAGCGTGCCGTGCAGGAGGTGTACCGGCGCACCAGCACTCCGCTGATCATGCGCAGCGCCGATGACCTCGAACCCTTCTTCGCCGGTTTCGACATCGTCCGGCCGGGCATCGTCCCGCTGCCGCACTGGCGCCCCGACGTGCCCTGCGACGAGGACGACCCTGCTGTGCTGCACGGCCTGGCGGGGGTGGGCCTCAAGCCCTGACCGGGAGCCCCGGTAAACTCGCCGGGAGCCTCCGGAGGAGCCACCGACGATGTACCCCGTGCCCGACGTACTGGCCTATCTCGCCGGAGCCTGGCGGGTGGAGCGGACGGTGCGGGACCTGGCGAGCGGATCGGACGGGTACTTCACCGGGCGGACGGTCTTCGATCCGCCGGCCGGACCGGACGGCGACGGGCTGTGGCATCACGAGTCCGGCACTTTCACCTGGCAGGGCACCGCACGTCCGGCCGAGCGCACGCTTCGCTTCCTGCCCGCGCATCCCGGCGAGGGCGGCGCTCGTGGTACCGCACGGGTCCACTTCGCGGACGGGCGGTTCTTCCACGGCCTGGACCTGCGATCGGGACACCACTTCGCCGGCCATCCCTGCGGCGCGGACCTCTACCGGGGTGAGTTCACCGCGTACAGCGCCGGACGCTGGCGCAGCGTCTGGCAGGTCGGGGGGCCGGCCAAGGAATTGCTGCTGACCACGGAGTACACCCGCGACCGATGCGACTGACCGGGGTCAGCGCATGCCGGTCTCGAGCCGCAGGCTCCAGCGGCCGGGCCGCCCGGTGAGCGTGACCGTGGAGAGCGGGCGGACGTCGACGTTCCAGTACGTCGAGGGCGGCGCCTTGAGCGCGTACACCAGGGCCGCCCGGACCACGGCCGGTTCGGCGACCGCCACGATCGAGCCGTCGCAGGCGGGGCGGGTCTCCAGCCACCCGCCGACCCGCGCGATGAAGCCCAGCAGGGACTCACCGCCGTGCGGGGCCGACCGCGGGTCGGCGAGCCAGGTGTCGACCGCCGCGGGTTCCCGGGCCGTCACCTCGGCCAGCGTGAACCCGCGCCAGCGGCCCATGTCGCAGTCGCTCAGGGCGGGCTGGGCGAGCGGTGCGAAACCGAGAGCGTTGCCGGTGGCCCGGCTGCGGACGGTCGGTGAGCAGTAACGGAGCTCTGCCGCCCCGAGTGGCACCAGCGCACCCGCCGAGAGCTGCACCTCGTGCAAGCCGGCCTGGTCGAGTGGCCGGTCGTCGTCGAACCGCTCGGCGAGCCGGGAGGAACTGCGCGCAGCGGTGACCAGCGTGACGCGGTCGCTCATGGCGGGATCGTGCTGCGGAAAGCGCTCCGGGTCAAGGGGTGCGCGCGCTCCTCACAGGTGTCGCGAGACAGGCGGGTCTCACCCGGGCGGCTCTCACCGGCGGCGGACTACCGGCGCCGGACTCACCGGCGGCGCCCGGCGGTCAGCGGAACACCTCGTCGCAGGCAACGCGCAGCCGCCGTACCCCCTCGACGATCTCACCGGGGCCGGCCACCCCGGCGAAACTGAGCCGCAGGTGCGCTGCCGGCGGTTCGGCGGAGAAGTAGGGGCGGCCCGGTGCCACGGCGACACCCGCCCGCAGAGCTGCGGAGACCAGCCCCCGCTCGTCCGATCCGTCCGGCAGCCGGAGCCAGAGGTGATAGCCACCGGTGGGAACGTGTGGCAGCGCGAGTTCCGGGATGTCCCGGCGCAGCGCGCCGGCCAGGGTTTCCCTGCGGCCCCTCAACTCCCCTGCCACGGACCGCAGATGACGGCTCCAGGCAGGCGATCCGACGAGTTCCAGGGTGGCTTCCTGAAGCGGTCGGGCGACGAAGAAGCTCTCGACCACTTGGATCGCACGCAGCCGTTCGAGCACAGGACCGCGCGCCGCCAGCGCGCCGACCCGCAGGCTCGGCGAGGTGGCCTTGGTGAGCGAGCAGACGTGCACCACCACACCGTGCCGGTCATCAGTGGCGAGGGGTGGGGGAAGCGGCCCGGCATCCTGGTGGACCAGTCGGCGTACGAAGTCGTCCTCCACGACGAACGCCCCGGCCTCCCGGGCGATCCGCAGCACTTCGGGCCGGCGCGCCGGGCTGAGTACCGCACCCGTCGGGTTCTGGAAGAGCGGCTGGCAGACGAAGACCCGGGCACCGGTCGCCCGGAAGGCGGCGTCGAGCAGGTCGGGACGTACGCCGTCGGAGTCCACCGGGACCGGGACGGGACGCAGCCCCGCGGCCCGGGCGATGGCCAGCATGCCCGGGTAGGTGGGCGATTCGACGAGTACCGGGGCGCCGGGCGGGGCAAGGGCGCGCAGAGTGGTGGTCAGGGCGCTCTGGCCGCCCGCGGTGATCAGCACCTCCGCTGCGGTGATCGCTCCGCCGATGCCGCGTGCGAACCACTCCCGGAGCTCGGGTATCCCGTCCATCGGGGGCCGGCCCCAGGCGCCGGGCCTGCGCCCGGCCCGGGCCAGGGCCGCAGACATCGCCTGCTCGGGCTGCAGCGAGGCATGGAGGTAGCCGCTGTTGAACTCGACGATTCCCGGGGCCGGCGCGGCGAGGGTGGCCAGCACACCCGAGGCGTCGACGGTGCGCGGCACCGCGTCGGTGGCCCCGTCGGCGCTGAGCGCGACCTCCTGCCAGGAGGTGTCGCCCGGCGCCGGGGTGTCCGTGCGGGGCCGGGCACGGAACACTCCGGCACCCGGGCGGGTCACCACCAGTCCTTCGGCGGCCAGCTGGGCGAGCGCCCGGGCAACCGTCACCGGGCTGACCCGGTGGCTCTCCACCATCGCCCTGCTCGACGGCAGCTTTCCACCCACTGGATAGCGATCGAGCTCCGCTTTCAGGGATTTCACCAGATCGTCGACGCTGCTACGCTGATTCATGACAGTACAGAATAGCGCTACCACCGAGGCGCCGATAGCAGTGGGCGGCACCGTCCTTGCCGCTCTGGGTGTGGTCGCCTTCTCGCTCACCTTTCCCGCGACGGCCTGGGGTCTGGAGGGTTTCGGCCCGTGGTCCCTGGTCTCGGTGCGGTGTGTGCTGGCGGCGCTGATAGCCGGTGCCGCACTGATCGCCCTGCGCGCCCCGGTGCCCGAGCGCCGGCAGTGGGCCGGTCTTGCCGTGGTGGCCGGTGGCGTGGTCATCGGTTTTCCCTTGCTCACCACGCTGGCCCTGCAGACCTCGACGACCTCGCATGCGGCCGTGGTGGTGGGTCTGCTTCCCCTCACCACTGCCGCCTTCTCCGTCGTCCGGACCGGTTCGCGGCCGTCCCGTACTTTCTGGGTCTCCGCGCTGGCCGGCGCCGCTGTGGTGATTATCTTCACCGTCCAGCAGTCCGGTGGCGCCCTGTCCACCGGTGACATGTATCTCTTCGGCGCGCTGCTCGTCTGCGCCGCCGGCTACACCGAGGGGGGACGGCTGGCCCGGGAGATGCCGGGCTGGCGGGTCATCGGCTGGGCGCTGATCCTCTGCCTGCCGTTGGCCGTCCCGGCCGCGGCCGTCGCGCTCGTGACCGAACCCGTGCAGGTCACGGCCCACAGCATCGCCGGAGTCGCCTGGGTGGCGGCCGGTTCGCAGTTTCTCGGCCTGGTGGTCTGGTACCGGGGGATGGCGGACATCGGGGTGGCCAAGGCCAGCCAGCTGCAGCTCGGGCAGCCACTGCTGACGCTGGTCTGGTCGGTGGTGCTGCTCGGCGAGCAGCTGCCGGTGGCCGCTCCGGTGGCGGCCGTCGCGGTACTGGTGTGCATCGCGGTCACCCAGCGATCACGGACGCGTTAGGACGCTATGTCCGTTATATGCGGTTAGCGGCGGTTAACCCGGGGCGTCATCCGTCCGCAGGTCAGGAGTAACGTCTGGGGCCGGGCGGGCGCCGGAATCACACGGGGGACTCGTCCGCGACGATCTGCGAAAGGCTGGATGTGACCGACATCGAACGCGTCGGAGTAGTGGGCTGTGGCCAGATGGGCGCGGGAATCGCAGAGGTCTGCGCCCGCAGCGGCCTCGAGGTGACGGTTGCCGAGACCACTGGCGAGGCCCTGGAAATAGGCCGCACCCGGCTCCAGAACTCTCTCTCGAAGGCCGCCGAACGCGGCAAGATCACCGAGGAGGAGCTCGACGCGACGCTCGGTCGGCTCAGCTTCACCACCGACCTCGGGGAGTTCGCCGATCGCGATCTCGTCATCGAGGCAGTGGTGGAGAACGAGCAGGTCAAGACGGAGATCTTCCAGGTACTCGACCAGGTGGTGACCCGGCAGGACGCGATCCTGGCCTCCAACACCTCGTCCATTCCGCTGGTGAAGCTGGCCGTCGCGACGTCCCGGCCGGACCAGGTCATCGGGATCCACTTCTTCAACCCGGCTCCGGTGCAGCAACTCGTCGAGCTGATCCCGGCGCTGACCACGTCCGACGAGACGGTGAAACGCTCCGAAGCGCTGGTTCAGGACGTACTCGGCAAGCACGCGATCCGCGCCCAGGACCGCTCGGGTTTCGTGGTCAACGCGCTGCTCATCCCGTATCTGCTCTCCGCGATCAGGATGTTCGAGTCGGGCATCGCGAGCCGCGAGGACATCGACAACGGGATGGAGATGGGCTGCGCCCATCCGATGGGCCCGCTGAAGCTCGCCGACCTGATCGGTCTGGACACCGTCGCCTCGGTCGCGGACTCGATGTACGCGGAGTACAAGGAGCCCCTGTACGCCGCTCCCCCGCTGCTGCAGCGCATGGTCGACGCGGGCAGGCTGGGTCGCAAGACCGGCTCGGGCTTCTACCCGTACGCCTGACCGCCCGTCCGCGGGCCCGGCGCTCACGCCGCCGGGCCCGCCGAGGCACGTTACTCGAGGTAAGGACCGTGTGCGGCCCCCAAGAGCCTCGTCTGCTACAGCCGACGCGACGCCGTGCCGGAGGCTACGGAGCAACGGCGCGGATGCGCGAGCCGGAAGCCCTGGGCCTTTCAGCGCTCGCCGCCGCCGTGGGCTGACGACCGGTTCCGCGAGCTGACGGGGACCACCTTTGTAGGACGTGCCGCCGCGCGCGACCGCGCGGAATCGGCGCGCAAGGTGGGTGCCGTGCACCTAGTAAACGGCGGCCTGGGCAACGTGAGCAGGAAACAGCAAGGCCTACGACGACTGATGGTAGGGCGTCGGCCCCGGTATCATCACCGCGACACAGGACGACAACGCCATCGTCGTCGCCGGGCCCATCTCCCACGTGACGGCCTACGAGGAACTGGCACTGGACGCCGCCCTGCCCGGTGGTGTGGACAGGGTCACCACCGCACTCCAGGCCCTCCACTGGTCGGTCAGGTCTCCGTTGCCGAGGAACTGGCGGGCAAGCTCTTCGCCACCAACCGCGCACATCTGTGGTGGGCTTGATGACGACCGGGCTACTGATGGCTGTCGACTGTGCAACCCCAAGACGGACGTCGCCCGGGGAACTGGTCGCGGGCATCCGCGCAGTGGCCGACGGGGACGCGTCATCTCCCCCGGCCTGACCCGCAAACTCATCGACGCCTTCGTCGACCGCATGCCCGTCCGCGCCCCCCGAACAGGAAGCCGAGACGGGTGGCCGCCCGGGAACCGAGTACCGCGGTGGGGAACCTTTCGTCGCCCCGGCTGAAGAGCCGGCCCGAGGCCACGGTGCTCACAGGGTACGTCGGCACCTCCGTCGGCTCGGCGACCCGACCGGCAGCTGCTCCTCGCTACTGCTTGACCGCGCCGGCCAGCCCGTTGATGAAGAACCGCTGCAGCACGATGAAGATCAGGACGATGGGGAGCAGGGTGATGACCGACCCCGCGCACACCAGGGTCCAGGCGGTGGAGTTCTGCCCGATGAAACTGAACATGCCCACCGACAGCGTATGCAGCTCGGGGCGGGAGAGGGTGAAGACCAGCGGGATGAAGAAGCTGTTCCAGGCGGTGATGCAGGCGAACAGGCCCACGGTCGCCAGCATCGGCCCGGACAGCGGCAGCATGATCCGCCAGAAGATCTGGTGGAAGCTCGCCCCGTCCACGCGGGCCGCGTCCTCAAGGCCCCGGTCGATCGTCGTGAAGTAGCCCATGAAGAGGAAGGTGCCGAAGACCATCCCGCCCGCCGACTGGACGATGACCACTGACCAGAGAGTGTTGAGGAGATGCAGCCTCTGGATCAGGTCGAAGACCGGGATGATCGTATAGCCGTGCGGCAGGAAGAGCGTTACCCCGACCAGGCCCAGCCAGAGCTTCTTGCCGGGGAAGTCGGTGCGGGCCAGGACATAGCCCGCCATGGAGCTGGCGAGCAGGGTGACGACGACCGTACCCATGGCGAACAGAACCGTGTTGATGAAGAACCGGCTGAAGTCCGCCTGCGTCCAGGCCTCGCTGTAGTTGGACCAGTGGAACTCGGACGGGATCGGGTTCAGCCCGCCGGAGAAGAAGCCGTCTGTGCTCTTCAGCGAGCTGCCCAGCGCCCACAGGAACGGGTAGAGCCAGACGACTCCGCCGCCGAGCAACGCGAGATAGAGCAGGCCGCGGCGCAGGGTCATCCGCGGGCGCAGTCGCAGGCGCGGGGACAGTGTGGACATCGAAGCTCCTTCACTGGTTGGCGGCCGTGCGCCGTCGGCCGAGTCCCCGCAGGGCGAGGACCTGCAGCGCGGAAAAGACGATGAGCAGCAGTCCATAGAGGAACGAGGCCGCGGAGGCCAGGCCGATGTCGGGCTGGGCGGCGGCGCCGGCGGAGCCGCCGAAGGCCAGATGGTAGATGTACGTGTTGACGACCTCGGTGGCGAAGTACGGGCCGCCGCCGGTGAGGACCTGCACCAGGTCGAAGACCTGGAAGCTGCCGATGAAGGCCAGCACGACGATGACGCCGCCGACTTGGCGCAGCATCGGGATGGTAATGCGGAAGAAGGTCTGGACCGGGCCGCAGCCGTCAAGTTTCGCCGCCTCGTACAGCTCCGCCGGGATGGTCTGCAGGCCGGCGAGGAAGTATACGAGGTTGTAGCCGAGGGTGTGCCAGATGCCGATCGCGATGATCACGGCCAGGGCGGTGTGCGGGTCGCCGAGCCAGTCGATGTGCCCGTCGGTCACCCCGGTCTTGGCCAGCAGGCCACTGGCCGAGTCTCCGAAGTTGGCCAGCATGAGCTGGATGACCACGCCGACGACCGCGGCCGAGGTGACGACGGGGATGAAGTAGACGGTCCGGAAGAACAGAGCGAACTTGAGCTTGGGGTTGTTCAGCACCAGCGCGAGCGCCAGCGCCAGCAACAGTTGCACCGGGACGAGTACGAACGCGTAGACGAAGGTGTGCTCGACGGCGCCCCAGAAGATGTGGTCGTGCAGGATCTGCCGGAAGTTGGCCAGGCCCACGTAGTTGCCGGGTTCGCCGATGCCGTTCCACCGGTAGAAGGTGTAGCCGAAGGAGGCGAAGATCGGGTAGATCACGAAGGTCAGCAGCAGCACGGCCATCGGCGCCAGATAGGCGTACGACCACTTGGCGGCGCGGACACGGTGCCAGAGGCGGGCCCGGGGAACGACCGGTGGTGCGGTTCGTGGCGGCCGCCGGCGCTGACGGGTGGCGAGGAGTGACATGATGGCTGCTCACGCCTTCTTCGTGGCGTACGGCTTGGTGGGGTCCCAGTCCGCGAAGACGTAGTCGGACGTGCTGACCTTCTTGCCCTGCTTGGCCACCGTGGCGACCGCGTCGGAGAGGATCTGGTGCTTCTTGTCGGCGAGGCTGCTCAACGCGCCGTGTACGTCCTTGATCTGGCCGGTGTAGATGCCGGTCACCACATCGCTGATGTCCGGCTTGGGGGCGCCGGGCGCGACGCCGGCCAGCTCCGGATTGCGCACGAGGGGCACCGGGCCGCGCAGCACCTGCTTGGTCATGCCGACGAAGGCGGCGAAGGGCTTGGAGTCGATGCCGGCCGGGTCGTTGTCGGCGGGGTGTACGGAGATGCCATTGAGGTCTTGTACCCAGCGGCGGCCGGCGGCGGGGGCCGTCAGCGCGTCCAGCCACTGGAATGCCTGGTGCGCCTTCATGCTGTGGGCGGAGACCGCGGCGAAGGTGCCGTTGCCGACCGGGTCGGCGTAGTAGTAGCCCTGCGGGGTCGCTGTGGGCGAGGGCAGCGTGACCAGGCTGTAGTCGGTGAACTTGTGCTGGGTCCACTCGGGCTGGTTCCACACGCCGCCGACGGTCATGCCGAACTTGCCGCGCTCGAAGAACGCGCGGGCCGCCTCGTCGGAGAGGCTGACGGAGTTGGGGTGGAAGAAGCCGCGTTTCTTCCATTCGACGAACAGGTCGAGGAAATCGGCGTACGCCCGGTCGGTGCCGTACGTCCACTTGCCGACACGGTAGTCCATGCCGGTGGCGGCGCCGGTGGGGGCGCCGCCGGGTGCGCCTGCGCCGCGGACGAACAGGTCCAGCCACCAGGCGAGGACGCCGATGCCGTCGGCGTTGCCGAAGCCGAAGCCGTACGACTTGCCGCCGCTCTTCTTGGTGATCGTCTGAGCGGCGCTGGTCACTTCGTCCCATGTCCTGGGTATTTTGACGCTTCCGTCAGGGTTCGTCAGACCGACGGACTTGAAGACGCCATGGTGGATGTAGAGCTGGTAGAGCGGGCCCGAGCCCTTCAGCGGGGCCGAGTAGACCTTGCCGTCGAAGACGTTCGCGCCTTCCAGGAAGGTGCCCTCGGGGAAGCGGGCCTGCCATTCCGGTGTCGCCCACTCGTCGAGCGGCCGCAGCCAGCCCTGGGCGACCTGTTCGGCGACGCTGGGCACCTGCGGGATCATGAAGACGTCCGGCGGGTTGCCGCTGCGGTTGGCGAGCGCCACCAGGTCCGCATACTTGGCGTTCTGCTGGGTGGTCTTCTTGACGCCGACGCCGCGGTGGGCCTTCTGGAAGAGCGCCATCTCCTTGTCGACCCAGGGGGCCTGGGTGACGTACCAGTCCCAGTAGGTGAGCGCGTCGGCCGACGAGGAGGGGGAGCTGGAACCGCATGCACTAAGGCCGCTGCCCAGCGCCATGATCCCGGCGCCGAGTGCGGCGGCCTGCAGGAAGCCGCGTCTGGAAACGTTCGACGAAGTCATCTGGATGATCCTCCGAGGCGGAAGAGAGAATGCTGAACGGCGTGTAACGTTCACTGAACCGTTTACAGTAAACGGGACGTTAAGGGTGCGTGTCCCGACCGTCAAGGGGTTCGACGAGGCTTTACGAGTCAATCCTCGAGGTGACAGGAATGCCCGCCAGTCGGACTTCCGCCAGGGCATAGAGAAACCCTGGCAAGTTGTGTAACTTTTTCATCAACGTTACTCAAGCAGTTGTTCACCGGGGCAAGGAGAAGCACAGCATGGCTCGTGGTCGGGGTTCCGCAGGCCGGGCAACGATTCGTGACGTGGCGTCACGCGCAGGTGTGTCCGTCGCCACCGTTTCGCGGATCCTCAGCGGGGCGTACACCGCGCCCCCGGCGACGCACGAACGGGTCATGCAGGCCGTGAGCGCGCTCGACTACGTACTCAACGCCAACGCCCGCTCCCTCTCCACGGCTTCGGGGATGGTGGCGATGGTGGTCAACGACATCACTTCGCCGTTCTTCATGAACGTCGCCTCCGGAGTGGAGGAGCAGGCCGTCGCCGACGGCCGGGTCTGCCTCGTCTGTTCCACCCAGGGCGTCCCGGAGCGCGAGCTATCGGTGATCAACCTGATGCGCCAGCGGGGCGCGGAGGCGATCATCCTGGTCGGCGGCATGGCCGAGACCGAGGAGCACCTCGCCCAACTCGCTGCCGCCGCCGAGGGGATGGACCGGGCCGGCGCCCGCCTGGTGCTGTGCGGCCGGACGTGGAAGGGTGCGAAAGCGCCGGTGGATGTGGTGGAGTGCGACATGGAGAGCGGCGCCTTCGCCGCCACCAGCCATCTGATCTCCGCCGGCCACACTCGGGTGGCCCACCTGGCGGGCCCGCACGAGTTCAGCGTGGCGGGCCAGCGCCTCGAAGGGTACGAACGGGCCCTGCGCGCGCACGGCATCAAGCCCGATCCGACGCTCGTCGCCGAGAGCGACATGACGCGCGAGTCCGGATACGAAGCGGCCTGCCGCCTGCTCACCGGCACCGACGCCACCGCGATCTTCTGCGCCAACGACATGAGCGCCGCCGGCACCATCGCCGCCGCCCGCGACCTGGGCCGCTCGGTCCCCGACGACGTTTCCGTGGTCGGCTTCGACGACATCCCGCTCGCCGAGGAGGTCTACCCGCGGCTGACCACCGTGCACGTCCCCCAGCAGGAACTCGGCCGCTCCGCCACCCGCCTCGCCCTGCACCGCCGCCCCAGTGATCCGCAGAACCGCCATGTGGTGCTCGGCTCGCACATCGTCGTACGCCAGTCGGTGGCACCCCCCGCCCGCCTCAGCACCGCCGGAGAGACAGTGGACAGTTGAGACCTCAAGCCATACACCTGGAGGTCTCCTGGACGGCGACGGCACCGCCCTCGCCTCCGTCATCTGGCCCGACGGCACCAAGGGCACCAAGGGCACCAAGGGCACCATCAGCCTGGAGCCGTCGCGCTGACGAGCGGTACGGCGTGGGGCGCGGGCTGTCAGGGACCCGCGCCCCACGCCGGGATCAGGTGCCGTCGATGAGCCGGACGGCGAGATCGGGGCTGAACTGCCCGGCGGGTACGGTCGGGGCGATGCCGCACAGCCCGTCGGAGTTGCCCGGCGTCTTGACCCACAGCAGCATGTCCTCGCCCGCGCCCGCTCGCGCGGTGACGCCGAGTCTGCGCCCAGCGGGGTTGCACCACTCGCCGTTGGAGCCGTTTCCGTTGCGGCTGGTGTCCACGACGAAGTGGGAGCTGCCGCCCAGAGCGGAGTTGATCGAGTTGCCGTACGTCTCCGAGGCCGCGGTGGTGTAGAAGTTCGAGACGTTCAGGGAGAAGCCGCGGACGTTGCTCACGCCCGCGGACTTCAGCCGGCTCGCCATGGTCGCCGGGGCGACCCAGTTGGTGTGTCCGGCGTCCAGATAGGCCCAGGTGTTGGGTGCCTTCTGCTGGAACATCCGGGTGGCGTACGCGAGCATCGCGAGACGGTCGCTGGTCTGCGAGCTGGTCAGGCAGCTGAAGTCCGAGAGGGCGTCCGGCTCGATGACGACCACGGCGGGGCGGTCGCCCACCGCGGCCGCGAAGGTGGAGATCCAGGTGCGGTAGGCGGCCACGCCGCCCGCGCCGCCGGATGACTGGCCACCGCACGCGTCGCGGGCCGGGATGTTGTACGCGACGAGTACCGGCAGTTGGTCATGGCTGTTGGCGGCGCCGACGTAGTTGGCCACGGCCGGTCCGATACCTCCGCTCTCATTGGCGAACCAGCGAGCGATCGGCTGGGATGCGATGGCCGACTGAATGCGCGCGGCTCTCGCGTCGGAGGGGTTGTTCCGGACCCAGACGGCCGGGCCGGAGTAGGGGTTGGTATAGAAGCCGCTCGTCAGGGAGAGCGGGCTGTCGGCGGCTGCCTGACCGGCCGCCAGGAGCGGCAGTGGTAGGGCGAGCAGACAGATCAGGGCAGTTCTGAGCAGGGCGTTCCAGCGCATGGTGCGTCCCTTCGTCTCAGGGCAGGGCTGCCGCGGGCCCCTCGGCTCGGATCCCGCCCGCGCTCGTCCGGCGCGTGCGGGGCCCACGGCGGTGGTTCAGCGCGCGGAGGCGGCGGCGGCGAAGGCTGCCACCCAGGCGAATGCGGAGTTCCAGTTGATGGCAACTTCGTTGGTCGAGTACGAGTAGATGTCGTCGATGTAGCAGGTGGCGGGGGCGCAGCCGACCAGGTTCTGCTGCGCGACCGGATCCTGAAGGGCGGAGTCGGGGCCGCCGGCCAGCGAACCGGGCGGGGGGCTGGGCAGCTTGGGATCGATCTGGTGGGCCCATATCCGGTTGTGCTGGTTGTGGCTGGCCTGCGTGCCGTATCCGGTGACGAAGGACTGGTTCAGGGCGTTGCGGCCGAGGAGGTAGTCCAGCGACTCCAGCGCGGCGCTGCGGTAGTTGCTCCGGTGGGTGATGTCGTAGGCGGTCGCGATGACCATGGAGTTGTTCGCGGTGATGCTGTTGGAGCCCCAGACGTAGGCGCCGTCGGTGGGCAGGTCGGGGTTCGGGTAACCCTGCGACCGTTCGTCGCGCACGAACCCGTCCGCAACGGCGAGGACCCGCTTGCGCGCGGCGACGACCATGTGGGCGGGGAAGCGGCTCGGCAGCCGGACGACGGTGAGGTCGGCCAGCGCGCCGGTGTCCCGCCAGGAGAACCCGGCCGAGGTGATCCGCGTGTCGATGTGGGACAGGTAGGCACGCTCGTGCGTGGCGGCGTAGAGCTCGGTGGCGGCCCATGAGAACTCGTCGGACACCTCCGTGTCGGCGTACGCTCCCCCGCCGACGCTGTCGCTGCTCGGGGCGTACACGTCGGGATGGGCGAGCGCGGCCTTCCAGGCGGTCTCGGCCGCGGTCAGGCACGTGTGGGCGAAGGCCGAGTCGTAGCGGGCCCATACCCGGGCGCACTGGGCGCCTGCGGCGGCCAGGTTGAGCGTGGCGGCCGTGGACGGAGGGTGCAGGTAGCGGGGCTGGGAGTCCTGGTCGGGCTGGGTGGGCAGGGCGCTCCAGGCCAGGTCGTGGACCTTGTGGTGGACCATGCCGGCCAGCGGCTCGCCCGCAGGCACCTGCATGCTCAGCAGGAACGCCATCTCCCACCGGGACTCGTCGAGTACGTCCGGGACGCCGTTGTGGTTCTCGGGGATGCTCAGCAGTCCGTCGCGCAGTCCCGCGGCGTCGCCCTGGCCGCGGGAGCGTTCGTAGGAGTCCATCAACTGCCAGGCGGCGAGCGCGCCGTTGACGACGTACTTGCCCTGGTCACCCGCGTCGTACCAGCCGCCCTGGACGTCCAGAGAGTAGTCGCAGGTGCCGGGCAGGCAGGGCACGTCCGTGTCGCCCTTGTCGGGTGCCACGCCGGCGTGTCCGGCGGGCCGGGCGTAGGCGTCGCCGGCGTACGTGGCCTCGATGGGCGTGCCGCTGCGGACGTCGTAGAAGTAGCCGAGGGTGTCCTTGCTCAGGGCCGTGTAGGGATTGTCCGCGATGGCGAACGGATAGCTGGTCGCGGTGCCGACCGCGAGCGTGTATCCCGTACCAGCCCTGTGGACCGAGCTGAAGTCGGCGATGTGCACATGGTCACCGGACGCGGCGTCCGTGCCCTGGACGTGGGTGCGTCCGGTCTTGACGACCGCGCCCGAGGAGTCGCGCAGGCGCCATTCCACGGGCCCCGCTGAGGCGTCGACGATGGACGCCTTCTTGGGGCCGTGGATGGCGTAGCCGTACTGGTTCGTCCGCACCGGGGAGCCGAAGTCTCGCCCACCGCCTGGCGGTATCGCGCCCCCGGTGAGGGAGACGTCGTCGAGGCACAGGGTGAACGGCTGGGCGGCGCCGCCCTGTTGGAAGGACAGCTGGGCATGCAGGTTGGCCGTCGTGGACGTGCCGGTGAACTGGAAGGCCTTGGGCGTGGTGGTGACTGCGGCGGTCTTGTTCAGGGTGGTCGTGAACGGAGCGGTGGGCAGCTGCAGTACGGCGTGGAGGGACACGTCCCGGGTGGCGGAGGCGGTGAAGCGCAGCGTGTAGGGCCGGCCGGCCTCGAGTGGGATGTCGTTCTGGCCGATCATGGAGTCCCAGACGTTGACGGTCCCCGCAGGGACGTCTGCGCACAGCCGGCCCAGGTCGAGGGTGGACGGCGTGTTGGCGCTGCTCCACCAGGGTGCCTTCACGCTGTCGAACGTGCCGTTGAGCACCCGTTCGTAGTCCGCGGCGTGCGCGGGTGTCGCGGCCAGCGCGACGGTCAGGACGGGCGCGAGGAAGACCGCGCCCCATCTGGTCTTGTGGAACATACCGAACCCTTCTCCGTGACAGGGTTCCCGGCTCGGTGCGGCGTCAGTGCCAGATGTTCGGCGGGGGCGCCGAGGCTGTCAAGGCTTCAAACACATGAGTCTTTTCTGTGTCCGAGCCCTTCACAGGCTCCATGCGTGCTCTTAGGCTGCGACTGTAAGCGGTTCCAGTTTTTCGCGAAAGCATCGAGCAGGTTACCGGCAGAGCTGCGGCGTCAACCCAGCTCACTCGCCACACAGAGATCAAGGACGAGAGCATTCCGATTGTTACCGCTCTCGGAATGCCCCCAGGTGGAGGTTCAACTCGGTGAGCACGTTCGATCCCGGCTTCCTGTGGGGCGCCGCCACCTCGAGCTACCAGATCGAGGGCGCGGTCACCGAGGCCGACCGGGGCCCCTCCATCTGGGACACCTTCGCGGCCACCCCGGGCGCCATCCAGGGCGGCGACACCGGAGCCGTCGCGGCCGACCACTATCACCGCTTCCCCGAGGACGTCGCGCTGATGGCCGGACTGGGGTTGCGCGCCTACCGCTTCTCCCTCGCCTGGCCCCGGATCCAGCCCACCGGCTCCGGCCCGGTCAACCAGCGTGGCCTCGACTTCTACCGCCGCCTGACCGACACCCTCCTCGACCACGGAATCCAGCCCTGGCCCACCCTCTACCACTGGGACCTGCCCCAGCCGCTCGAGGACCGCGGCGGCTGGCCCGCCCGGGGCACCGCCGAGCGGTTCGCCGAGTACGCCGCCCTCGCCCACGAGGCGCTGGGCGACCGCATCACCCACTGGACCACCCTCAACGAGCCCTGGTGCTCGGCCTTCCTCGGCTACGCCACGGGCCGCCACGCCCCCGGCCGCCACGAACCCGCAGCCGCCGTACGCGCCGCCCACCACCTGCTGCTCGGGCACGGCCTGGCGGCGGAGGCGATGCGGGGCGACACCCGCGTCGGCATCACACTCAACCTCACCCACGTCTCCCCGCTCCACGCCACGCCCGCCGACCTGGACGCGGCCCGCCGCATCGACGGCATGCAGAACCGCCTCTTCCTCGACCCGCTGCTGCGCGGGGCCTACCCCGACGACGTACTCGACGACCTCCATGAGGTCACCGGCTTCGGGCACATCCACGACGGCGACCTGAAGAGGATCGGGACTCCGCCGGAGTTCCTCGGCGTCAACTACTACGCACCGATGCTGGTCGCCGGCGGCTCGACGCCGGCCGAATCCGCCTACGTGGGCTCGCCGTCGGTCCGTATCGCCGACGGAGGCCGTCCGAGGACCGCGATGGGGTGGGAGATCGACGAGAGGGGACTCCTGGAGCTCCTCCTGCGTCTCAAGGACGACTACCCAGCCGTACCCCTGTACATCACGGAGAACGGTGCCGCCTTCGACGACGTGGTGCAGCACGGCGAGGTGCACGACGCGCACCGGATCGCCTACCTGGACGGCCATCTCCGCTCCTGCGTACAGGCGATCAGCCGCGGCGTGCCGCTCAAGGGCTACTTCGTCTGGTCGCTGCTGGACAACTTCGAGTGGTCCTTCGGCTACACCCCCCGCTTCGGCATCGTGCATGTCGACTACGCGACCCAGCGCCGCACGCCCAAGGACAGCGCCCGCTGGTACGCCGATGTCATCAGGCGTGGCGGCCTGTGACACGGTTCGCGCTTACAGTGCTGCTACTCCCCACTCCCGCCCCTACAAACAGGAGCAGCCCCACATGACCAGACGGCCGCCGACGCTCGACGAGGTGGCGCTGCGCGCCGGGGTGTCCGTCGGAACCGTCTCGCGTGTGATCAACAACCGCCAGCACGTCAGCAAGAAGGCCCGGCAGGCCGTGCAGAGCGCCGTGGCGGAGCTGGGCTATGTGCCCAACATGGCGGCCCGTTCGCTCGCCTCGCAGCGCCGCGGCGCAGTGGTGCTGGCGATCTCCAGCGACGACCCCGCGCTGTTCGCCAACCTCTTCTTCGCAGAGGTGATCACCGGCGTCAACGCGGTCATCGAGGAGACGGACCTCGAGCTGCTGCTGGTCCTGGCCGCCTCCGAGCGGGGCCGGGCCCGGCTCGCCCGCATCCTCCAGTCCCGGGGTGCGGACGGCGTCATGCTGCTGGCCCTGCGCGAGAACGATCCGCTGGCGAAGGTGGCCGAGGCAGGCGGCGTCCCCGTCGTGCACGGAGGCCGCCCCCTGGACCGGGCCCCCCGCTGGTACGTGGACGCCGACAACCGGGGCGGGGCCCGCCAAGCCGTGGAGTACCTGATCTCGACGGGCCGGCGCGCCATCGCCACCGTCACAGGCCCGCTCGACATGCACGCGGGCGTCTCCCGCTACCTGGGCTTCCGCGAGGCGGTCGCTCTGGCCGGCTTGAAGGACCACCGCGCGGCCCATGCCGACTTCACCGAGGCGGGCGGCGCCGCGGCGACTGCCCGCCTCCTCGACGAACACCCGGACCTGGACGCGGTGTTCGTCGCCTCGGACGCCATGGCGGCCGGCGCCCTGCGCGTCCTGCGCGAGCGCGGCCACGCCGTCCCCGAGGACGTCGCGGTCGTCGGGTTCAACGACGTCCTCACAGCCCGGCACACCCAGCCGGCCCTGACGACGATCCACCAGCCCATCGTGGCCCTCGGCCGTGAGATGACCCGCATGCTGGTGCGCGTACTGGGCGGTGAGGAGCCGACGCCCCTCATACTGCCAACGGATCTGGTCATCAGGGGATCCGCGTAGCGCGGCGGTCCCGACCCGGTCGTCCATCGGCGACCATCCGGCAAGCGTGCGGGCAGGCCGGCTCCTCCGGGTGAGCCGTGCGCCGGCGCGCAGCGCTGACTCGTTGCTCTCCTTCGCCCGGTGATCGAACCAAGGGAAAGTCAGTCAGAACGGGTAGCGGGCGTGTTTGGTGGCGAGGGTGACCCAGCGGGTGGTGGTGAACGCCTCGATGCCCCAGCGGCCGCCGAAGCGGCCGTAGCCACTGGCTTGCGTGCCGCCGAAGGGGGCTTGGGGTTCGTCGGCGACCGACTGGTCGTTGATGTGCACGATGCCGGTACGGATGCGGCCCGCCACGGCCAGGCCGTGGGTACCGTTCTCGGTGAGGATGCCGCAGGTGAGGCCGTGGTCGGTGTCGTTGGCGAGGGCGATGGCCTCGTCGTCGTCGGAGAATGTGGCGATGACGCAGACGGGGCCGAACGCCTCGCGGTGATGGATGTCGGCGTCGGGGGTGACATCGCTGAGGACGGTCGCCGGGTGGACTGCGCCGACCGGATCGCCGCCGCCGGCGAGGACCGTGGCGCCCTTGGCGACCGCGTCCTGGACGAGGCCGGCGACGCGGCGGGCCGCGCCCTCGCCGACCAGCGGGCCGATGACGGTGCCGGGATCGGCGGGATCACCGGCAGGCAGGCCAACGACCTTGGCGATGAACTTGGCGGTGAAGTCCTCGGCGATGCTCTCGTGGACGAGGATCCGGTCGCCGGACATGCAGATCTGCCCGGAGTTCATGAAAGCGCCGAAGACGGCGGCGTTCACGGCGTGGTCCACGTCCGCGTCGTCGAGGACGATGATGGAGTTCTTGCCGCCGAGTTCCAGGACGGCGGGCTTGATGTGGCGGGCGGCGAGGGTGCCGATGATCCTGCCGACGCCGGTGGAGCCGGTGAAGTTGACGACGCGTACACGCGGCTCGGCGATCAGCGCCTCGGCGATGTCGGCCGCGTCCTCGCGGGCGTTGGTGATGACATTGAGTACGCCGTCGGGCAGTCCGGCTTCCTGCAGGACGTCGGCGACGAAGAGGGCACAGGCCACGGGTGCGTCCTCGCTGGCCTTGACGACCACCGTGTTGCCTGCCGCGAGCGGGGCGGCGACAGCGCGGACGCCGAGGATGACCGGGGCGTTCCACGGGGCGAACACGGCGGCGACGCCGACCGGTTCGCGCACCGCCAGGCCCAGGACGCCGTCGTCCTGGGCGGTCAGCACCTCGCCGCGCGGCGAGGTGATGCCGGCAGCGGCCTCGCGCAGGATGTTGGCGGCGAGGCCGACGTTGAAGAGTGCCCAGGGTGCGATGGCGCCGACCTCGCCGGTCATGATCTCGGCGGCCTGCCGTGCCTTGGAGTCCAGCAGGTCCGCGGCGTCCAGGAAGATCTTGCGGCGGGCGAACGGGCTGGTTGCCGACCATGCCGCGAACGCGGTGTCGGCGGCGTCCACAGCGCGCGTGACATCCACGACGCCTGCCGCCGCGACGGTGGCGTAGACCTCGCCCGTGTACGGGTTGATGTCCTCGGTCGTGCGACCCGACAGCGCCGGGACTTGTTCGCCGTTGATCAGCAGCTTGCGGTGAAGGGACACGGGCAGGGTCCTTTCGTGGGCTTTGGTGGCCTTCGGGAGATCGGGGGGCGGTGGTGCGGCGGTCAGCTGACCTCGAACAGCGCGGCGGCACCCTGGCCGCCGCCGATGCACATGGTGATCACGGCGTGGCGGGCGCCCCGGCGGCGGGCCTCGATCAGGGCGTGGCCGGTCTGGCGGGAGCCAGTAGCACCGTAGGGGTGGCCGAGGGCGATGGCGCCGCCGTTGACGTTGAGCAACTCGTCGGGGATGCCGAGCTTGTCGCGACAGTAGAGGACCTGGCAGGCGAACGCCTCGTTGAGTTCCCACAGCCCGATGTCGGCGATCCCGAGCCCGGCGCGGGCCAGCAGCCGGGGGACGGCTTCGACCGGACCGATGCCCATCTCGTCCGGGTCGCAGCCGACCACTGCGAACCCGGCGAAACGGCCGAGCGGCCGTATCCCCAGCTGGTCCGCGCGGTCCTCGGACATCATGACGCAGGCGGAGGCACCGTCGGTGAACTGGCTGGCGTTGCCGGCGGTGACCGTCCCGCCCGGGAGCGCGGTGCGAATGCGGCCGACGCCTTCCGGGGTGGAGTCGGGCCGGATGCCCTCGTCGCGGGCGGCGGTGACGGGGACCCTGATGGCGTCGCCGCTGTGGCGGTCGGTGGTGGCCATCACCGTCTCGATGGGGGCGATCTCCTCGTCGAACCGGCCTGCGTCACGGGCCGCGGCTGCCTTGAGGTGACTGGCGAGCCCGTACTCGTCCTGGCGTTCGCGGGATATCCGGTAGCGCTCGGCGACCGTCTCGGCGGTGCGCACCATCGGCCAGTACAGGGACGGCATGTGCTTGTCGATCCACGGGTCGACGAGCATGTGCTGGTTCATCTCGTTCTGCACGCAGGAGATGGACTCGACGCCGCCGGCTACCAGGACCTCGCACTCACCGGTCATGATCCGCTGCGCGGCGATGGCGATGGACTGGAGGCCCGAGGCGCAGAACCGGGTGACGGTCATGCCCGGGACGGAGGTGGGCAGTCCCGCGCGGATGGCGGTCTGCCGGGCGATGTTCTGTCCGGTGGCGCCCTCCGGGTTGGCGCAGCCCATCACCACGTCGCCGATCTCGGCCGGGTCCACCCCGGCACGCTCCACGGCGGCGGCGACCGCGTGGGCGCCGCTGGTGGCGGGATGGGTCATGTTGAGCGCGCCGGTCCACGCCTTGGTGAGCGGGGTGCGGGCGGTGGAGACGATGACCGCTGATTTCATGCCTGCGGCTCCTGGGCGATGGGGTTTCGTTGGTACGCGTGCTCGACGAGCAGCGGGTGCGGCTGCCAGAACGGGTCGCCGGTCCGGTCGGCGAGGCGGCGCATCGTACGGACAACCCGGTCGAGGCCGAGCCGGTCGGCGTGGAAGAGCGGTCCGCCCCGGGCAGCGGGGAATCCGTATCCGCCCAGGAAGACCACGTCGATGTCGGAGGCGCGGGCGGCGATCCCATCGGCGAGGACGGCGGCAGCCTCGTTGACCAGGGCCAGAATGCAGCGGTCGACGATCTGGCGGTCGGTGACGGGGGCGGGGGTGCCCTCGGTGAGTCCGGCCGCCAGGGCCGCCAGTTCCTCGTGGCTGCCGGCGGCACCGGGGCCGTCGTAGCGGTACCAACCGCGGCCCGACTTGCGGCCGAACCAGCCGCGCGCGCAGAGCAGATCGGCCAGTTCCCATTCCGGAGCCGGGGGCGCGGACCTGGCCTTGCGGGCCTGCCAGGGGATGTCGTTGCCGACGATGTCGAGGACCTTGAAGGGACCCAGGGCGATGCCCCACGCCTCCAGGGCCGTGTCGACGCGCTCGGGTGGGACTCCGGCGCGCAGCAGCAGCATGGCCTGGCGTACGTACTGGTCCATGATGCGGTTGCCGATGAAGCCGTCGCCGACCTGCGCGATCACTGCGGTCTTGCCGAGGCGTTCGGCCAGCGCCGAGGCGGTGGCCAGCACCTCGGGGGCGGTCAGGCGGCCCTCGACGATCTCGACCAGTTTCATGACGTGGGCAGGGCTGAAGAAGTGCATGCCGACGACGCGTTCCGGACGGCTGGTCACCTCGGCGATGCGGTTCAGGTCGAGGGAGGAGGTGTTGGAGGCGAGGACGGCCGACGGCTTCATGACGGTGTCCAAGTCGGCGAACACCTGCTGCTTGAGGACCAGGTCCTCGAAGACGGCCTCGACGACCAGATCAGCCTCGGCGATGTTCGCGGTCGTGGTGGTGCCGTTCAGGGCCGCCAGCCGCCGATCGCGTACCTCGGCGGTGATCCGGCCGCGTGCCGCCGACTGATCCAGTTCGTCGTGGATGCCCTTTTCCGCGACGGCCAGTCGGGCGGCGTCGGTCTCCACAACGGTGACCGGGATTCCGGCGGCGAGGAAGGTCAGGGCGATGCCGCGACCCATAGTCCCGCCGCCGATCACCGCTGCGGTGCCGACCGTGGCGGGGACGGCAGTGCGGGGTGCCCGGCCGGCCTTGCGCTCGGCCAGGAAGCGGTATCGGGTTGCCTTCGCCTCGTCGGTGTCGGCGAGTTCCCGGAACAGCCGCAGTTCGGTGGCAAGCCCGGTGTCGAAGGGCAGCGCGGTGGCGGCCAGCGCCTTGAGCGCGGGTGCGGCCCCTGGGGTGGCCAGCGGCCCGCGCCGGGCAGCGCGGTCCGCGTACGCCAGATACGCCTCGGCGTTCTCCATTTCGACCTTGAGGTCACGCAGTCTGGGCGGCGGTCCCAGCCGTGCAGCACGGGCAGCGAGATCCAGGGCTGCGGGTAGCAGTTCTCCGGCGGCCGTCTCATCGGTCAGGCCGAGTTCCTGGGCCCGTGCACCATCGACGGAGCGGCCGGACAGAATCAGGTTGACCGCCGCCTCCAGCCCGATGGCCCGCGGCAGCCGCTGGGTGCCGCCGGCGCCGGGGATGAAGCCGAGGGTGGTCTCGGGAAGCCCGAGTCGGGCGCCTGGCGTTGCGATGCGGTAGTGGCAGGCGAGCGCCAATTCCAGACCGCCGCCAAGGGCGACGCCGTCGATCGCGGCGACCACCGGGGTGGTCATCGCGTCCAGGTGACCGGCGATCGTCAGGTGCAGGGTGGGCTCCGCGAGCCCCTCACCGTTGTCGAACTCCGCGAGGTCCGCCCCGGCGCTGAAGGTGCCGTCCGCCCCGCACACCACTACGGCGGTGACGGCCGGGTCGTGCTCGGCGTCCTCCAGCGCGGCCAGCAGGGCACGGCGCAGGGGGCGGCCGAGGCAGTTCACCGGCCGGTTGCACAGCTGCACCACGGCGACTTGGCCGTGGTGTTCGACGGCCAGCAGGTCCTGGGCTGCCGCCCGGGGCGGCGTCGTCGCGTCGTGGGTCACCATGGGGTACTCCTCATCGGGTCCGTCCATCAGGCCGGTCAGCGATCCAGGGTGAAGCTCTGGGCGAGCATGCGCGCCACGGTGGTGCCGCCCCCGCGGATCTCCACCGAGTACAGGCCGAGGGTGCCCCCTTGATGGTGGGCGGATGCCGTCGCCACCAGCACGTCGCCCTCCCGGACCGGGCGGAGGAAGTGCACGGTCGCGGTCGGCACCAGCGCGAACCGGCCGTCGAGATTGGCCGCGACGGACAGCGCGACATCGGCCAGGGAGAAGAGGACACCGCCATGGGCGATTCCCCGGTCGTTCAGGTGACGCCCGGCAATGGTCAGCTCGACGCGGACGGCTTCCTCGGCCGCCTGCAGCACCGTGACGCCGAGCGCGCTCGCGTAGGGGTCCGCGGCGGTGCCCGCGGCGGGAGGACTGACACTCATCGTGATTCCCAACGACAGAATATTATTGATCGCACAGAAAATGTCACTTATCGAGGTCGAACGGGTGCACATGCGGCGCCGGAGGGCGCTGGGTGCCGGATCGCCCGGCCCGCCGAGCCGTCCTGGCCGGGGAAGGGGAAGCCGTCCTGGTAGCCGATCCGATCGCGGCAGTACGTGACGCCGTTTCCATACCGATGACCGCCGGTCTCACCTGGTGGATGCCGGCCGGCGGTCTCGGCACCGTTCGCGTCAGTCATCCCCCGGGCGGCAGATGAGCCGGTAGACATGGCCCCGCAGTTCGGCGAAGGCGGGGAGCGTTTTGGTCTCCAGCTGGTCGCGGGTCGTGCCCAGCGGAACGTCAACGACCTCGGACACGGTCGCCGGCGCTCCAGAGAGCACCACGACCCGGTCGGAGAGGTAGACCGCCTCGTCGATGTCGTGAGTGACCAGCAGCACGGTGAGGTCCATTTCGGTCTGCAGCCTTCGCATCAGGTCTTCGAGATCCGCCCGGGTCTGGGCGTCCACCGAGGCGAAAGGCTCGTCCATGAGCACCAGCGAGGGACCGCAGGCGATGGCTCGGGCGATGGCGACGCGCTGCTGCATGCCTCCAGAGAGCTGCCACGGGTAGGACGTGGGATCGGCACTCGCCAGGCCGACCGCCTCCAGCGCGTCATGCGCCCGCCGCCGCGCCTCGGCCTTGCGCACTCCCGCCGAGCGCAGCGGCAGCGTCACGTTGTCGAGCACCGAGGCCCAGGGCAGCAGCGAGCGGCTGTAGTCCTGGAAGACCACCGCCACGTCCCGGGGCGGCCGAGTGATCCGTACGTTCTCGAACTCCACCCAGCCACGGGTCGGCGTCTGAAGCCCGGCCAGACAGCGCAGCAGCGTCGTCTTGCCTGCGCCGGACGGGCCGACCAGGCATACGAACTCACCGCGGGCGACGGAGAAATCGACGCCGCCAAGGACGGTGCGCTCGCCGTAGTCGTGGCCGAGCCCGTTGGCGGACAGCACTGCGGCGGCACGATCGCCGGAGGCGGTCGAGGTGCCGGTTCCGGAAGCAGTCGACGTGCCGGTTCCGGAGGTCCCAGTGGTTCTGATCATCACGACGCACCGTCCTTGGTTGTGGCGTCCTGCTTGCCTTCGGCCGACGTGCCCGATGGCCAGTACTCGTCCCGCAGGACGCGCCGCTGGAGTTTGCCGAGCGCGGTGCGGGGCAGC
This sequence comes from Streptomyces sp. NPDC051320, assembly GCF_040682175.1. Classification (NCBI taxonomy): domain Bacteria; kingdom Bacillati; phylum Actinomycetota; class Actinomycetes; order Kitasatosporales; family Streptomycetaceae; genus Streptomyces; species Streptomyces sp. NPDC051320. Next base: position 155,182 of record NZ_JBFBAL010000008.1, on the reverse strand, counting down.
GGGCTGTCCCGGAACACCACGGAGGCCGGTTTCTTCATCGAGCCGATGGAGGCCCGGCAGTGCTCGATCAGCTCCTCAACCGTGGCCTTCCCGCCGTCCCGCAGCATGACGACGGCATGCGGCGTCTGGCCCCACTTCGGGTGGGGTACGCCGACCACCACCGCGTCGGCCACCGCCGGGTGCGCGGTGAGGGCCTTCTCGATCTCGGCAGGCCAGATGTTGAAGCCGCCGGAAATGATCATGTCGTCCTTGCGGTCCGTGACGAACAGATAGCCCCGCTCGTCCAGATGACCGACGTCCCCGGTGCGTACGAACCCGTCCGGGGTGATGCGCTCGGCGGTGGCCTCCGGGTCACCGAAGATGCCGCGCATCCGCCCCTCGGTACGGATCAGGATCTCCCCGGTGCCGCCGGGACCGAGCTCCTGATCCTCGGAGTCCACGATTCGGACGGAGCTGTTGAGGCAGGCGCGCCCGGCCGAACGCAGCAGCGGCTCCTCCCCGGCGACGGCACGCGCGTGGTCCTCCGGGGTGAGGCTGGTGGCGGGCAGGCACTCGCTCTGCCCGTACGACTGGAAGAGCACATTGCCGAGCTCCAGCTGGGCGGCGCGGGCGGTGGTGGCCGAGATCGGCGAACCGGCGTACAGCAGCGCCCGCAGGCTGCTCAGGTCCCGGGTCGAGGCGTCCGGGTGATCGATCAGCATCTGGAGCATGGTGGGCACCATCACCGTAATCGAGCAGCGGTGGCGCTCTATCAGCCGCAGTGCCTCGCCGGGTTCGAAGGACGGCATCGCCACGGTGCTCGCCCCCCGGGCGAGCAGCGCGTAGAGCACGGTGGAGGCGGCATGGCTCAGCGGGGCGGCGGCCAGGTACACGTCCTGACCGGTGATCCTCGGCAGCATGGCCACGTTGTCGGTGGTGACGTGCATCCAGCTGCGGTGGGAGTGAACGGACGCCTTCGGCCGCCCGCTGGCGCCGGAGGAGTACGCCAGGTGCAGGATGTCGTCGCCGTCGACGCGGACCGCGGGGGCATCGGGGCTCGCGTCGGCGAGCAGCCGCTCGTAGTCGTGCGGTCCGCCGCCGTGGACGATGACGTGGTCGAGTCCGGGCACTGAGGCGAAGTCCGCGGCGAACTTCTCGTAGAGGTCCGCATGGGTGATCAGCGCGCGGGCGCCGGCGTTGGCGAGCATGTAGGCGTGCCCGTCGCCTGCGTTCATCGGGTGCAGGGCAGTACGGGCGTAGCCGCCGACGGCCAGGCCCGTCATCTCCTCCAGCGAGGTGAGGGTGTTGGGCCCCAGCGTGGCGACCCGGTCGCCCGGCTCCAGGCCGAGCGCCCGCAGCCCGTTGGCCAGCCGCGCGGAGCGGTCCCACAGCTGCGCATAGGTCAAGGACGCATCGCCCAGCCGGATCGCGGTCGCCTCCGCGTGCGTCCTGCAACTGCGCTGTATCAGCTCGGCGATGATCACTGCTCGGCCCCTTCGACGGTCGTGTTGTCGTCCTGGAATTCGGGGTCCCGGTCGGGCAGGACGACCCGGAAGTGCATGGACGCGAATCTCCATCCGGCGGCGGTGCGCCGGTACTCGCAGTGGTAGCGGCCCTCTTCCCAGCGGCCCCACAGGCGTACGGTGCCGGGTCCCTGCTGGACATCGGAGTACAGCCGCAGCCAGCTCCACTCGCCGGACGCCCGGTCCCCGTCCACCTCGATTGCGGGGGAGCTGAGGATGTAGCCCGCCCCGGCGACCGGCGCGGCGGCCATACCCTCGAAGTGGCGCTCGATGGCCGCGCGGCCCTTCACCGGGCGGTGCGAGCGCATGTCGGCGACGGCGTCGTCCGTGAAGTAGCCGGCGAGTTCGCCGAACCGCCGATCGGCCACCGCGCGGGTGAAGGAGCGGTGCTGTGATTCGATCTCCTCCAGATCCCGCAGCGCCTGCAGGCGTACCGAGAGGTCGGCCAGCCGCGCGGCCGGCCCGGAGCGCCGGCCGGTGGGGTCGGTCCAGTCAGCCGGCTCGGTGCGCACCACGGATCACCTCCTCGCCGCGTCCGGCGCGTTCGCGCATCTCGTCCGGTTCGAGGTCGCGGTCGGGCAGCACCACCCGGAAGTGCATGCCGGAGATCCTCCAACGGCCGGCCGCCTTGCGGTAGGAGCAGCGGTAGCGGCCCTCCCACCAGGGGCCGTAGACCCGCATCGTGGCGCCCATCACCGGGAATTCGCACAGGTGGCGGTGCCAGGTCCACACGCCGGTGGCGGTGTCCCCGGCCACCTCGATCACCGGGGAGCTGAGGACATAGCCATCGTGCGGGTCGCCGTGGGAGTGCATCGCGGCGAAGAGTTCGGCGACCTCTTCACGGCCGTGCCGAACTCCGTGATGACGCAGATCGACCACCGCGTCCTCAGTGAAGGCGTCCAGCATGGCTTCCCACTGCCGGTCGGCCAGCTGCCTGACGTAGGTGCGCTGCAGCTTCTTGATCTGCTCCACGTCCTCGAGCCGCTGCACCTGCTCGGCCAGCGAGGCAACCAGCTGCTCCAGTTCGTCGTCGGTCATGGCGGGTGCTCTCCTCTGCCTGGCGCCGCCGGACCGCCGTGGAGCGGGGCCGGCGTCCATGGGCGGACGTCCGTAGGGATGGTCGAGCGGGCTTCGGGATATGCGGTGAGCACGGTCACGCACAGTCGCGTGGCGGCGGGGACCGGCCGGCAATCGGGGGGAACGGCTCGCGGCCCTGGTCGGATGGGTCAGACTGCCGTGACTCAATCCCGAAATAATACCTCTAATTTTCAGCGATCGTCAATGAAATGACACATGATGCTCGATGAGGCGCTATCGTCTGATGCATGACCACCCCTGCGAACTCCCGGCGCGACGTCAGTCGCGCCACCCGGGCGACCCTGCTGACCATCCTCGGCGAGGCCGTCGTGCCAGAAGGGCGCAAGGTGTGGCAGGAGACGCTGGTCAGCGCTCTGGGGACGACCGGCACCACGATCTCGGCCGCCCGCCAGGTGGTGGCGCGCGCTTCTCGTGACGACTGGCTGACCAGCGAGCGGGTCGGCCGAAGGGCTCTGATGAGCGTGACCGAAGACACCAGGGAGCGTCTGGTGGTGGCGCGGGAACGAGTCGCGGCCTTCGGCGCGCCGGTCGAGTGGGATGGACGCTGGCTGCTGATCACCTTCAGCGTCCCGGAGGATCGGCGGGACCAGCGCTACAAGATCCGCTCCCAGCTCGCCTGGCTCGGTTTCGGCTCGCTCGGCAACGGGGTGTGGATCTCGCCGCACGTGCAGCACGAGGACGCCGCCATGCGGGTGCTCCAGTCCGGCCCCGAGCCGATCGAAGGTCTGGTCTTCACCGCAGTGCCGTCTCATGCGCACGACCCGCGGCAGGTCGTGCGCACGGCGTGGGACCTCGACGACCTCCGGGTGCGCTACCTGGACTTCCACCGCACCTTTTCCGGTGCCAGGCCCGGCAAGCCGGGTGCGGTCTTCGCGGCGTGGATCCAGCTGATCACCGAGTGGCGCAAGTTCCCGGGCATGGACCCCGAACTCCCGGACTCGTTGCTGCCCGGCAAGTGGCCGCGGCAGTCCGCGTACGAGGTGTTCCGGAGCCGCCACGAGGAGTGGACGGAACTCGCCCTGGAGTACTTTCGTGGTCTGGACGGCGGCTGACCACCTGCCGCCCCGCCCGGTCATTTCCGCCCTGCCGGGGCCGGCTGGTCGTGACGTGCCTGCTGCAGTCGGTGCCAGCGCAGCACGATGGATTCGACCAGCCGGAACGTCATGTTCAGCAGATACCCGAGGATGCCGAGCGCGATGATCGTGCCCCACATGTCGGCGATCTGGAAATTGCGCTGCGCGTTCTGCAGGAAGTACCCGATGCCGCCGCTGCTGCCTACCGTCTCGCTCACCACCATCACGAAGACCGCGATGGCCAGTGCGGTACGGGCGCCGGCGAAGATCTGCGGGCCCGTACCCGGCAGCACGATCCGGCGCAGTCGGTCGGCACGGCTCAGCCGGAAGGTCCTGGCCACGTCGAAGAGCAGCGGTTCGATGCCGCGGACACCGTCAATGGTGTTGAGCAGTACTGGCCACACCGCGCCGACGGCGACCATGGTGACCTTCATACTCGTGCCGATGCCGAGGGCTACGACGAAGACCGGAAGCAGAGCCACCCCGGGAATGGCCCGCAGCACCTCCAGCAGCGGCCGCGTCGCACGCTCGGCCCCGCGTAGTAGTCCCAGGGCGACGCCCAGACCGATGCCGAGGACCAGGGCCGCCGCGTAGCCGTACGCCAGGATCTCCAGGCTGGGCACCAAATCCGTGGAGACATGCGCGAAGAGCCAGTCCTTGCGGAGGCTGGAGACCATCGTGCCCAGCGGCGGGAAGTACGCGGAGGTGCTGCCTGCGCTCGCCGCGTACCACAGGGCTACCAGCAGCGCCGGCAGCCAGATCTCGGTCAGCACCAGGAGCAGCCGCCGCTTCATCGCAGGCTCCCGCGTACGGACGGGTGCCAGCGCAGCACCCGGTGCTGAACGATGTGGAAGGCGCTGTTGACGACGAGCCCCAAGGCCCCGGTCGTCAGCACGTACGCGTACATCTGTGGCTGGTTCTCTCCGTTGAGGGCGTTCTCGATCTGCATGCCCAACCCCGGTGCGCCGCCGAGCAGTTCGCCGGTCACGGTCAGCAGCAGGCTGAGCGTCGCGGCGACCCGGATCCCTGTCATGGCGAACGGCAGCACACTGGGCACGAAGACATGCCTGAGCCGGACCCACCGGGTGAAGCCGAAGGAGCGAGCCACGTCCTTGAGTTGCGGCTCGGTCTGGCCCGCGGCGTACACGCTCTGTATGACGAGCGGCCAGACGGCACCGCTCACCACCAGCACGATCACCATATCCCGGGTGGGGCCGTAGACCAGCAGGTACAGCGGCATCAGCGCCACCGGTGGGATGGTGCGCAGGAAGTCGACAACCAGCCTGGTGCTGTTGGCCACGAAGCGGCTCAGACCGATCGCCAGGCCGGCCGGAATCCCGACGGCCGTGCAGATCAGCAGGCTGACCGCCCACGTCGACGCAGTCTCGCGGACGGCGTCCCAGAACTCCGCACGGCCCAGTAGGCCTGCCAGGGATGTGAACGCCGACAAAGGCGTGGGGATGGCGCCCTTCGGCCCCTGCAGCGCGGCGAGCCACCACAGCAGACCCGCGGTGAACAGCACCACGAGCTGGGTGAGCGGTGGCGCCAACCACCCCGCGTACGTCGCTGTGGAACTGCGTGCGCGCTTGCCTGCGGCGGGTTCTGCCGGACGGCCGCCCGGCGGCGATCCCGCCTCCGGGGCCGCCGTCCGGGGGCCGTTGTGGCCCACATACTGCGTTTTCACCGCGAGCCTCCCGTCGTTGGGTGGGGGAAAGCCGGTGTCGGGTACTACTGGTCCTCGACCTCGATGAGTCCGTTGGACAGGCACAGCTCACCGGTTCCGACGGCGGACTCGAATCCGTACACGGTGCGGCCGTCACGGCGGCCCGCCCGGTAGACACGGGTGGTGAGGGTGTCCTGCGGGGTCACCCAGCGGCTGAAACGGACGGCCAGGCGCTTGATCCTGCGTACGTCGTCGTCGCAGGTGGCACCCATCAGCATGCGGGTGGCGAACGCGAAGGTGCAATTGCCGTGCAGGATGATGCCCGGCAGCCCGGCGGCCCGGGCGAACTCGTTGCTGGTGTGCAGCGGCATGACATCGCCCGAGGCACCCATGTACCGGAACGACTGGTCGATGTCGAAAACCCGGTCCACCTCGGCAATGGGCGGCAGTTCGCGCTCGACGACGTACGGGGGGGGACCCTCGCCCACCGCCTCGGGAGCGATCGCGGTCCGAATGAAGACGGTGACCCATTGGTCCACCACCGGTTCCCCGTCGGAGGTGGTGGTCACCCCCTTGACGGTGATCGTCGAGCCGGTCGAGTGCGGGATGACACCGGTCGGGAGCGCACGAGTGACCAGGCGCATCCCGGGCTCGATGGGACGGTGGAAACGGAATTCCTGCTGGCCGTGCAGGCCCATGGACCGCTTCGCCTCGGGAGGCATGTTCAGAGTCAGCGGCGCGACGACCTGGAAGGCCGGGACGACGTTGAAAACGGGGCTGGCGACGTCACCGGCGCGGTGCGCCGGGATGTCGTCGTTGGTGGCGTTGGCATACGCCTGGAGCTGCATCCGGTCCACATGGAACTCGGACGGCTCGCTCCACTTCCCCAGGGGGGCGAGGTCAAAAGCCTCGGTCTCCTCCACGCTGGTAGCCACAGATGGTTTCCTCTCACCGGGTCAAGCGTTGGCTTGGGTTATCGGGGGGATCGACGGAATGCAGCCCGGCTGCTCGTCGTGATGGCCGCTCCGGGAGCGGCGGGGGATGTCGGCCTTACGGCCTGATGATCGCGGGGAATGCGGCGGCCGGGTCACTGTCGACGCCGACCGAATACAGCGAGAGTAGTCATTCGAAACGTGATCGTCAATAGAATGTCATGCATTTGCCCGAGGGGTCGGCGGCCCGAGCGGTGGCGGTTGCGGGCGCCTGAGTGTGCACGGGGAAGGGAACGTGAGGTCCACGACGAACTCCGCCCACTGCGGCGCTCGCGTGCCCAGCGCGGAGGGGGTGCCGTCAGGCGCGCTGCCTGGCATCGATGCGGTCGGACTGGGCGGTGATCTTCCCCAGTAGACGGATCAGCGTCCGCTGCTCTTCCTCGCTGAGGGCACCCGCCCAGTCCGCCTCACGGGCGTTGTGTGCCCGGAACGCCTCGGTGATCGCGTCCCGCCCGGCCGGGGCGAGGGCCAGGTGGACCGCCCGGCCGTCGCGCGGGTCCCTGTCCTTGCTGACCAGGCCGTCCCGCGCAAGGGTGGCCACCAAGGCGGAGACCGCGGCCCGGCTCATCCCCGACAGCTCGGCGACCTTCTTGGCCTCCAGGGGGCCGACCAGCCAGAGCGCGAACAGCACCCGGAACCCCGGCCATGACCAGCCGCGCGGCCGGTGGACGGTGGATTCGAGATCGTAAACGATCATGTTGGCCGCGCGGTGCAGCGTGAAGATCGCCCGCATCGCCAGCGGGTCGATGCCGGGCAGTTCCCGAGTGACGGCATCGATCGCATAGTCAATGAAGGACCAGAAGTCCAAGTCGTCGGCTCGGGGCTGCTCTGTGGCCACGCCCAGACCCTACCGCCACCCTTCCGCCGCGCGGGGGCGCGGCCTGCCCGGCCCGGCCGGCGCCGCGCGGATTTCCTGCCAGGTCTTCCCATCCGGGGGCCGCGCGGGTAGCTTGCCAAATTAATCAAGGCTTTGAGTAATTGCGAACATCGGCCCGACCGCCACCGACTTCGAGGGGTACCTGCAGTCGGCGGCGCGGAGCGGAGCCGAGCGTGTCAGGCCCTCCGCGTCGTGTGGGACACCTGCGTGTCCGACCTCTCCGGTCGCCAGGGACTGTCCGAGTACCACTTCTTCAGCGACCCGGTCCGGTTGACCGGCGCCTACATCAAGTCCTATGACCGCGAGCCTGACCAGGCCAAGCTGCGGTCCTTCCTGGAGCGTGTCTGATGCCGCACCCGCTGGGCAGAAACCCGTCGAAGATCATTGCCGTACATATCAACTACCGCAGCCGGGCGGCCGAGCGCGGCCGCACGCCCGCGCAGCCCTCGTACTTCCTCAAGCCCCCATCCTCGCTCGCGGGCAGCGGGGACGCCCTCGTACGGCCGCGTGGCTGCGAACTGATGGGCTTCGAGGGCGAGATCGCTCTCGTCATCGGCCGTCGCGCCCACCGGGTCGCGCCGCAGGACGGCTGGTCCTGCGTCGGCTACGTCACCGCCGCCAACGACGCCGGGGTGTACGACCTGCGTTACGCCGACCTCGGCTCCAACCTCCGCTCCAAGGGCGCCGACGGCTTCACCCCGATCGGCCCCCGACTGCTGGACGCCCGCGTACTGGACCCGGCAGCGATGCGGCTGCGGACCTGGGTCAACGGCGAGCTGGCGCAGGACGACACCACCGACACCCTCCTCTTCCCCTTCGCCGACCTCGTCGCCGACCTGTCCCGGTTGGTCACACTGGAGCCGGGCGACATCATCCTCACCGGCACCCCGTCCGGGGCGTCCGTGGTCGCTCCGGAAGACACCGTCGAGGTCGAGGTCGGCTCGGGCGCGCTGAGCACCGGACGGCTGACCAACCGCGTCATCGCGGCCGGCCATGGACTGGAGACCTGGGGGGCGATGCCGCAGTCCGATCCGGCCGGGCGCGCCGCCGCCTGGGGCTCCACATACAAGCCCGAGCCGCTGCTCGACGAGCGGATCGAGAAAGGTCTGCGCGGGGTCGCGGTGGCGACGCTCAGCGCTCAGCTGCGCAAGCGCGGTCTGCCGCACATGAGCATCGACGGCGTACGGCCCACCCGGCCCGGCGACAAACTGGTCGGCGTCGCCCACACCCTGCGCTACCTGCCGCTGCGTGAGGACCTGTTCGAGGCGTACGGCAACGGCATGAACGCCCAGAAGCGCGCCATCGAGGAGCTGCGCCCCGGCCATGTGCTGGTGATGGACGCCCGGCGCGATCCCACGGCCGGCACCATCGGCGACATCCTCGCCCTTCGGGCCCTGCGGCGCGGCGCCGCCGGCGTCGTCACCGACGGCGCGGTACGCGACGCCGCCGCCGTCGCCGCCCTCGACCTCCCGGTCTACGCGGCCACCGAGCACCCCGCGGTACTGGGCCGCCGCCACGTCCCCTGGGACACCGGCATCCCGATCGCCTGCGGCGGAGCCCTGGTCCAGCCCGGCGACCTGCTGGTCGGCGACGCCGACGGGGTGATCGTCGTACCGCCGTCGCTGGCCGAGGAGCTGATCGCCGACAGCGCCGAGCAGGAGCTGAAGGAACGCTTCATCACCGAACAGGTCCTCGCGGGCCGGTCGATCGACGGCCTCTACCCGCTCGGCCCCGACTGGCGCGAACCGTACGAACGCTGGCGCCGCGCTCACGAGGACCAGCCCGCACTACCCGCCCCGCAGGGAGAGACACCATGAAGTTCCGCAGCGACCCGGCCACCATCCGCGGGTCCATCGCCCCCCTCGTCACCCCTTTCACCTCCGACAGCGCCCTGGACCATGACAGCCTGCGCGGACTGGTCCGCTGGCAGCTGGACTCCGGCTCCCACGGCATCTCGCTGGGCGGCTCCACCGGCGAACCCAGCGCCCAGAGCGCCGGCGAACGGATCGCCGCGATGCGCACCGCCGCCGAGGAGATCGCCGACCGGGTGCCCTTCCTGCCCGGCACCGGCTCCCACAAGCTCGACGAGACCCTCGAAATCACCGCCGCGGCAAGGGAACTGGGTGCCGACGCGGCGCTGGTCATCACCCCGTACTACGCCAGGCCCACCCAGGAGGCGCTGTACCGCTGGTACGCCACGGTCGCCCAGGAGTTCCCGGATCTGCCCATCGTCGCGTACAACGTCCCCAGCCGCACTGCGGTTGACATCGCCCCGGAGACCGTCAAGCGGCTGTTCACCGACTTCGACAACTTCGTCGGCGTCAAGGAGACGACCAAGGACTTCGAGCACTTCTCCCGGGTTCTGCACGCCTGCGGGCGCTCGCTGCTGGTCTGGTCCGGCATCGAGCTGCTGTGCCTGCCACTGATGGCCCTCGGCGGCGCCGGCTTCGTCAGCGCCGTCGCCAACCTCGCCCCGGCGGCCGTGGCCCGAATGTACGAGCTGTGGGAGGCCGGCGACTTCAACGGCGCCCGCGACCTGCACTACCAGCTGCACCCGCTGGTCGACCTGCTGTTCGTGGAGACCAACCCCGCGCCCGCCAAGTGGGTCCTGGAGCAGCAGGGCCGCATCGCCAGCCGCCAGGTCCGGCCCCCGCTGGTGGAGCCCAGCGAAACGGGTCTGGCCCGGATCCGCGCCCTCCTCGCCGAAGGCGGCGACCTGACCGCCCAGATCGGAGCCTGACCATGACCGCCACCATCCCCCCGCAGCTCCCCGACGCCATCCGGCACTGGATCGGCGGCGAGAACACCGACAGCGCCCACGGCCGCACCTTCGAGGTCAGCGACCCGGTCTCCAACACCCCGTACGCGAGGGCGGCCGCCGGTGGCCCGCGCGACATCGACCGGGCCGTAGCTGCCGCCCGGGCCGCCTTCCCCACCTGGTCCGCCCTGGGCAGCCGGGAACGCGCCACCGTCCTGAACCGCGTCGCCGACGCCATCGAACGGCGCGAGGAACAGCTCGCCGCCTTCGAGTCGTACGACACCGGGCTGCCCATCACCCAGGCACGCGGCCAGGCCCGCCGCGCCGCGGAGAACTTCCGCTACTTCGCCGACGTCATCGTCGCCCTCGGCGAGGAGGCATACCGCGCGGGTCGCAGCCAGCTCAGCTACGTCGTCCGCACCCCGGTCGGCGTCGCCGGACTGATCACCCCGTGGAACACCCCATTCATGCTGGAGAGTTGGAAGCTGGCCCCGGCGCTCGCCGCCGGCTGCACCCTGGTCCTCAAGCCGGCCGAGTGGACACCACTGTCGGCGAGCCTGTGGCCTGAGATCTTCGACGAGGCTGGGGTCACCCCCGGGGCGGTCAACATCGTGCACGGCATCGGCGAGGAGGCCGGCCAGGCCCTGGTCGACCACCCGGACGTGTCGCTGCTGTCATTCACAGGCTCCACCGACACCGGCCGCCATATCGTCCGCAGCTCGGCTGCGCACCTGAAGACGGTCTCCATGGAGCTGGGTGGCAAGTCCCCCGTCGTCGTCTTCGCCGACGCCGACCTCGAAGCCGCCCTGGACTCCGTCGTCTTCGGCGTCTTCTCCCTGAACGGCGAACGCTGCACCGCCGGTTCGCGGGTACTGGTGGAGCGTCCGCTCTACGAGGAGTTCACCCGCCGCCTGGCCGAGCGCGCCGAACGCGTGCGGGTCGGCCCACCGTCCGAACCCGCCACCGAGGTCGGCGCCCTGGTCCACCCCGAGCACTACGCCCGGGTGCTGAACTACGTCGACATCGGGCGCAAGGAGGCCCGCCTGGTGGCCGGCGGCGCCCGCCCCGACCACCTCCCCGAGGGCAACTACCTCCAGCCGGCCGTCTTCGCCGACGTCTCCCGCGATGCCAGGATCTTCCAGGAGGAGATCTTCGGCCCGGTCGCCGCCGTCGCCCCCTTCGACGACGAGTCAGAGGCTGTCGGCCTGGCCAACGCCACCCAGTTCGGCCTGGCCGCGTACATCTGGACCAACGACCTGCGGCGCGCCCACCGGGTCGCCCACGCCGTCGAGTCCGGCATGGTCTGGGTCAACTCCCACAACGTACGCGACCTGCGCACCCCCTTCGGCGGTGTCAAGGCTTCGGGGCTGGGCCGGGAGGGCGGCGCTCACAGCATCGACTTCTACACCGAGTCCAAGATCGTGCACATCGCCCTGTCCGAGGTGCACACCCCGCGCTTCGGTGGCGGGCCGGCATGAGCCTCGCACGAAGCGCCCCCGACGTCGTCCGTTCCGCCTATGCCCAGCTCGCCGTCACCGACCTGCCCAAATCCCGCTGGTTCTGGGTCGACCTGCTGGGCTTCCACGTCCAGTACGAGGACGCGACCTCGCTCTACCTGCGCGGCACCGACGAACTGACCCACCATTCGCTGGTGCTGCGCCAGGGCCCGCTGGCCGCCCTGGAACATCTCGCCTACCGGGTCCGCACTCCCCTGGACGTCGACCGGGCCGAGAAGTTCTTCACCGAACTGGGCCTGCCCGTCTGCCGGGTCCCGGCCGGTCAGGGCACCCGTGGTGTGGGCGACGCGGTACGGGTCGTGGACCCGCTCGGCTTCCCCGTCGAGTTCTTCCACGAGATCGACCGCGCCGAACGGCTCATCCAGCGCTACGACCTGCACCGGGGCGCACAGGTCGCCCGGCTGGACCACTTCAACATCTGCACTGCCGACATCCCCGCCGCCTACGCCCACTACACCTCGCTCGGCTTCGGCTGCTCGGAGACCATCGAGGGCGACGAGCACGAGCTGTATGCAGCCTGGATGTACCGCAAACAGACCGTCCACGACGTCGCCTTCACGGGCGGCGCGGGGCCGCGACTGCACCACCTCGGGCTGGCCACCCACGAGTCCCACCAGGTGCTGCGCACCGCCGACATCCTCGGCGCGCTCCACGAGGAGAGGTACATCGAACGCGGCCCTGGCCGGCACGGTGTCTCCAACGCCTTCTACCTCTACCTCCGCGACCCGGACGGCCACCGGGTGGAGATCTACACCTCCGACTACTACACCGGTGACCCCGACCACGAGACCTACCGCTGGAACGTCCACGACGACCGCCGCCGCGACTTCTGGGGCAACGCGGTCATCGAGTCCTGGTACAAGGAGGCCACCCCGGTGCTGGACCTGGACGGCAGACAGCAGCCGACCATCGACGCCAACCTGGACGAGTCCGCAGTGCACGTCGGGGCGGACGGCCTCGGCTGAGCGAGGAAATCCTGTTTCCGTACCGGGCCCACAATGCTCACCCGCCAATGTTGCCATGCCACCGCTACCGTGCCGGTGGACCCGGAACGCGGACTGCCACTCCCGCCACACCAGGAACACCCCCACCCGTCGTCGCGCCTGGCGACTGCGAGCGGCGAAGAGGTAAAGTTTATGAGGCAATGCTCGTGGTGGCACCAGGCGCCAGCCCCTAAGCGCCCGGCTGACCTCGCAAGGCGGGATATGCCCATGACTAACGAGGTCCGCATGGGACGGGAAGGTGACCCCCGGCCCGCGGTGGGTGTTGCCGCGGTCGACGCCCGGGGCGTTGTTATGGCCTGGGGCGTCGGCGCTCACCGGCTGCTCGGCTACCAACCGTCCGAGGTGGTAGGGCGTGCCGCAATCCGGCTGCTCGCCGAGAAGCTTCCTCTGGTCGCCCGCCGACACTTCGCCGAACGGGCGGGGTGGGCAGGCGAGGCCCTCGTACGGCACAGGGACGGCCGCCATCTGGCCGTACGGCTTGATGCGGCCCCGCTGCTCGATGCCGACGGGAACACCACGTGGTTCCTGACCGCCACCGAAACGGAGCAGGAGAAGGAGACCGCGCCGGAGGTCCTCAAGGAGCGGGCGCTGGCCCAGCTGCCGATCCCGCTGGCCCTCTTCGACCGCCGGAATCGGCTGGTTGCGGCCAACGAGGCCATGACCCGTAGTTTTGGTCTGCCGCATGAAGAATTGGTCGGACTACGTCTGAGGGACATCGTCGAGCGCCCTGCCTTCCAGGACTTCGACCGGCACCAGGAAGAGGTACTGCGAACGGGCGAGGCCATCTCCCTGGAGAGCTATGGCCAGGCGCCCGGCGACACTCAAGAGCACGCCTGGACGGTGTCCATTTACCCGCTCAAGAACGCGAGTGGTGGGGTGCTCGGAGTGTCCGCCGCGCTGGTCGACAACACCGAGCAGTACTGGGCACGGCGTCGGCTGTCCGTCGTCAACGAGGCCAGTGTCCGCATTGGCAGCACCTTGGACATCACCCGCACAGCCCAAGAGCTGGCCGACGTGGCTGCCGGCCGGTTCGCCGACTTCGCCACAGTCGACCTGCTCGACCTGGTCCTCCGCGGTGAGGAGCCCGCCTCCGGGAGGCTCGGCGGTGCCATCGACTTCCGTCGTGTCGCTCAGCAGTCCGTTCTCCAGGGCTGCCCCGAGTCGGTGGTCGCGCTCGGAGAGATGGAGCCCTACCCGGAATACTCGCCGCATTCCCGCGCTCTGATTGCCGAACGGCCCTCGCGGTATTCCTTCGACGACCCGGACATCCAGAGGTGGCTCGCGCAAGCCCCGGCGCGAGCCAGGGTCGTCCGTGAGTACGGAATGCACTCGGTGATGGTGGTACCGCTCCGCGCCCGAGGTGTCACCCTGGGAATGGCCCAGTTCATCCGGCACAGCACTCCGGACCGTTTCGACGGGCGTGACATGCTCCTGGCAGAGGAGATCGTGGCGAGGGCGGCGGTATGCGTGGACAACGCACGCCGCTACACCGATCAGCGCAACACCGCACTCACGCTCCAACGCAGCATGCTTCCACAACGCACGCCTGAGCAGTCGGCCGTGGACGTGGCCTCTCGCTACCTTCCCGCCGACTCGCGGGCGGGCGTGGGCGGCGACTGGTTCGACGTGATCCCGCTGTCCGGTACCCGAGTGGCCCTTGTCGTCGGCGACGTGGTCGGCCACGGCATCCAGGCCTCCGCGACCATGGGGCAGTTGCGGGCCGCGGTACGCACCCTCGCCGACGTCGATCTCTCTCCCGACGAGCTGCTCACCTATCTCGACGACCTGGTAATCCGGCTCGGCCCCAGCCCGGACGACGGGAATCAGTCCGCTCCAGCCAAGGAAGAGATGGCTGCCACCTGCCTGTACGCGGTCTACGACCCGGTCTCCCGGCGCTGCGCCCTCGCCAGCGCCGGCCATCCTCCGCCGGTCGTCGTACTGCCCGACGGCACGGGGTACTTCCCCGATCCGCCAGTCGGCCCCCCACTGGGCCTGGGTGGCCTGCCCTTCGAATCCACCGAGCTGGAACTGCCCGAAGGAGCCGTTCTCGCCTTCTACACCGACGGTCTTGTCGGGAGCAGCGCCCACAACATCGACGAGCGGCTCGACCTTCTCCGCCGAGCGCTGACCCGCCCCGCGACGTCGCTGGAGCAGACATGCGACACCGTGCTCGACACTCTGCTTCCGGACCGACACACCGACGACGTCGCCCTGCTCGTCGCCCGCACTCGGGCGCTCGACGCTGGTCACGTCGCCACCTGGGAGCTGCCCGCCGACCCCGCCATCGTCGCCGAGACCCGCAAGTGGGTGTCTGCCCAACTGGCCTCCTGGGGGCTGAACTCAGCCATCTTCACCACAGAACTCGTGGTCAGCGAACTTGTCACCAACGCCATCCGTTACGGCGGCGCTCCGATCCAACTGCGGCTGATCCGGGACGCCGCACTGATCTGCGAGGTTTCAGACCCAAGCAGCACCTCGCCGCATCTGCGCAGGGCCCGCGTTTTCGACGAGGGTGGCCGCGGCCTGCTGCTGGTCGCCCAACTCACCGATCGCTGGGGGACTCGCCAGACCCCCACCGGAAAGGTCATCTGGGCCGAACAAGCGCTCCCACTTGGCTGAACGTTCAACCCGCCGCCCGAGACTCTGGATCGCCCCGACTTTGATGTCGGGCTGGATCGTCGCCAAGCGTCGGTGGCCCGACTCGACCACGGCCTGACGCGTTTTCACGGTCGGACTACAGATGTCTTGGTGCTGTGCCCCTCCCTGGCGCACACGACATGCTGACCGGCCACCGCAATTCGCGGCTGCCGCAGGACTTCCGCCGGCGCGCACGAGAGCCCGTCCCACGTCGTCTTGATTGCCCACAGGAGGACAGGCACGGCGGCCGAGGCAACATATGACGAATGCTTGACGATCGCATTATTAGCGTACTACGATCCGTCTGCCTGCCCTATACCCACACCTGTAAAACAGAGGACTGAACCTATGGCTGGTACACGTCTCGTCCCGCGTCGCACGGCTGTTGCGTTCGCGACCGCATCTGTCACTGCGATGGCGCTGACCGCGTGCGGTGGTCCCGGCTCGTCGGGGTCGACAGGCAGCACGTCGTCTGCAGCTAGCGGACCCACGACCGTTGCCGTCGGTAACGGGCCCTTCCTCTCGAACGTCGACCTTTACTTGTCCGACGGCAAGGATTACTTCAGCGAGGCTGGACTGAAGGCGAACATCAAGGTGCTGTCGGCTGGTAGCAACGCGGTCCCTCAACTACTGAACAACAGTCTGCAGTTCGCGGCGGTTGATGTGGCAACGGCGATCACAGCCGTGGCCCAGCACCTTCCGATCGAGGTTGTCGCTCCGAATACTGTCGGGAGCTCCGGCAAGGTCGGCTACGCCGGTGTCGTGGTCTCCCCGAAGTCCGGAATCACGTCGCCGGCAGGTTTGGTGGGGAAGACAGTCGCGGTCAACCAGATCAACGGGACCGCCATGGTCCTCACCAAGGCAGCTCTTGCCAAGGCGGGCATCGACTGGAAGAAGGTGAAGTTCACAGAGGTGGCACCGCCACAGCTGCTGCCCACCCTCGCCGGCGGACGGTCAGATGCCGCTGTATTGGGTGAGCCGGGAGTGACCACAGCCGAGAGCCAAGGGATGACCTACCTCTTCAACCAGGAGCAGAAGACAGTCCCTGACACGGACACATTCGTCTACATCACGTCGAAGTCATACGCGAGCAAGAATCCCGATGTGGTGAAATCCTTCACGAGTGCCGTGTTGAAGGGGCACACCTACGCCAACGCACATCCGGACGAGGTCCGGAAGACGGCTGCGTCGTCGACACAAGTGCCGGCCGCGCTCCTCTCCAAGGTCACCCTCCCGACATTCGGTGAGAAGGCGGTGGAGCCACAGGAGATCGAAACCTGGATCCGCCTGCTCGAGCAGTACGGCGGTTTCGACAAGGACAAGGCTCCCAGCGCAGCCGCGGTCCTGGGCCAGTAAGTTGCTGCAATGACCCACGACACCGACGAAGCCGTCTAGCTCTCGGACGGGATCATCGCCCTGGCGGAATCACCTGCCGGCGTCGCAGAGTTGGTCGGCGTCGACTTGGGATCCGTTCGAGATCAGCTGGACACCAAACTCTCACCACACCCATAACCGATGCCACCCGGGAGAGACCATGCTGTTCGCACTGCTCGTTGAGTACGGTCCAACACCGCCGACGGAGGAGTTGCTCCAGGCGCATCGAGACTGGCTCTTCCCGCGGTTCTCCGAAGGGAATTTCATTCTCTCCGGTGTTCTGGATGCCGTCGACGGCCGTCCGCCATCCGCTATTGCATTGTTCGAGGCCGACAGTCTCGAAGCCGCGAAGGACCTCTTGGACACTGAACCCTTCTATCGGTCTGGTGCGTGCACCCACCGAGTGGTGCCGTTCACCGCCCGCGTCCGGGCCGTGGGCATGGATGACCGGTTCGGTGAGGACGTGAGAGCCATCCCGGTGGACTGACGTCGCGACGAAGACCGACGCGGTCGCTGGTCAGGTTGGGGTCTGACCAGCCGCGGAGCAGCCGCTCGGCGCTGATGGCTTTCGGCGTCGACGGCCGGCGGGTTGCGCCGTCGTCAGCCGCCGAGGCCGTCTGCACCCACCTGACAGCGCTCTCATCGATCGTTGACTCCTGGATCGGCGTGATGTTGCCGTCGAGATCCAGGACCGGCGTGCCTCCTTGTATCAGGACTTGATCACGACGTTGCCCCAGTAGTCGCGCCGTCGGTCGTCGTTGACGTCCCATCGATGGGTCTCGTGGCTAAGGGGCAGCCGTTGTCGGTCGGCGCGTGTACGGCCTCGAAGAGCCGCCGGGCCGGTTCTGGGGCGGAAAGCGCTGCGGGCAGGCAGCTGCGGCTTCCTGGACGCGCCGGGACAACCCCTGCCACAGATGGAAGCGGTCGCTGACCTGGAGGGCGCCGGGGGCTCCTGCCGTGAGGCCCTGTCAGTAGGTGAGCGAGCCGTCGCGGCAGGCGGCCTCCATCGGCTGAGCTGTTCGGCGTCCCGGCCCTCCCTGAGGTGAGCGGGAGGCGGGTGGTGGCATCGACCAGAGGGTGCCGTAGGTGTCGCCGTACAGCGTGAAGTCGTCCATCCCCAGCACCCGAGGTGTTGACCGCAGCGGCATCCGCATCAGCCGGGAGAGCACGGTGCACCGCGAGAGCGCGACATTCACGACGCCCAGTGTCGGGCCCGGCCGCGGCGGGTTCTCGCAGTACAGACGGCGCACGCTCAGTCGGCCCGGAGCGGCCGGCCGCCGAGCGCGGCATCGGCGAGCTGCCGCACGTAGCGGCTGTGCGCCCACTCACTCGGCGTTCCGCACCCCGTACATCGGCTGGAGCAAGCACGGGCCCGTGTCCGGGGTAGCAGTTGGGGTAGTTCAATGTACGCCGGCACCTGGAGCGCTGGCGGGGTGCAAGCGGTGCTGGTACTGCGCCGAGCCGCTGTGCCCAAGACGGTTCGTTCACCGAGCGGTTACGCAACGCGGCTGCCGGGCCCGTGTGAACACGTCGATATGGGTTGGCCCTGTGGCCAACCCATATGACCGGGATCGCCTGCCCGCATGTGTAGCGGCCCCGTCAGACGTCTGCGGCTTTGCCGGTGAGCACGATCAGCTCCAGCTCGTCATACTGCCCGTCCTCCGCGGGGACCCCCCTGCGGCGGCGGTCCAGGACGCTGGCGAGCCAGCCGAGGCCGAACCCCACCGGGATGGTCACCAGACCGGGTGTTTGCAGCGGGAACCAGTTGAAGTCCTGGTCCGGGAAGATCGCGCCCGGGCTGCCGGACATCTGTGGCGAGAAGATGGTGAGCAGCACCACCAGGGCAGATGACCCGCACATGCACCACAGTGCCCCGATCTTGGTGAATCCTTTCCAGAGCAGACCGTAGAGCAGCACAGGCGTCAGGGCGGAAGCGGCGAACGACAGTCCCAGCACAAGCATGAAATTGAGGTTCACCTGAGCAGTCACCGCCGCCAGAGTGACCCCCAGCGTGCCGACGACTGCCGCGCTCCATCGCGCCACGGTCACCTCACTCCGTTCGGCGAGGTGACCGCGATGAACCACCTGGGTGTATATGTCGTGAGCCACCGAAGAGGCCGCAGCGAAGGTGACGCCGGCGACACCTGCGAGGGCTGTCACGAACACCGCGCAAGAGACGGCCGTCAGCAGCAGACCGCTGCCGTCAAGGGCGCTGGCGAGCATCGGGATCCCGCTGACTCCGCTCGCGTCCGCTTGGCGTAGCGGCTGGGCACCGACGATCGCGGCGATGCCCATACCTACCACCACGACCATGACGGTGAGAGCTGTGACCAGGCCGACCGCCCAACGCATGGACGAACGCCCCGATCGCGCGTTCCGGGCGGTGTTCAGGTGCATCGTGAGGTGCGGCAGGCCGGCCACACCGAGGACGCCGGTGAAGTGCAGCCCGAAGAGATCCAGCGCGCTGGTGGGGCCGGAGCCGAACTGCCGGTCGGGGCGCAGGAACGCGGCGCCAAATCCGCTGTGCCGCTCCGCGGCGTCGAGAAGGCCATTGATATTCCAGTCGAACCGGCTGAGCACCATGACGGTGATCACCGCCATGGTGGTGATCAGCAATCCGATCTTGAGGATCTGCACCAGGACGGTGGCTCGCATTCCCCCGCACGTGGCGAAGCAGACCATGAGACCGCCCAAGCCGGCGATGAGCGCCGTTTGTGCCCCTGCGCCGGAGAGCCCGAGCAGATAGGCCGTCGTGTCGCCGAGGCCGGAGAGTTGGAGGACGAGATACGGCAGGCAGACTGCCAGGACCATCATGCCCATCACAATTCTGACGGCTCGTCCGGGAAAGCGCCGCGCCAGTGCGTCGCCCATGGTGTAGCAGCCGGCGTTGCGGAGTGGTTCGGCCAGCAGAGCCATCAGGACAGCCAGGCCGGTCAGACGGCCCAAGGCGAGCATGACGCCGTCGAATCCGTCGAGCACGATGACGCTGGTAGTGCCCAACAACGCCAGCACGGTGAAGTACTCACCGGCAATGGCGAAGCCGCTCTGCCACGCCTTGATGACCCTGTTGCCCGTGTAGAACTCGGCAGCCCTGTCCCCCTCCGGTGCCCCCAACACGCACAGCATCAGGCAGAGGAAGATGAAGAGGGGCATGACGACGATGACCAGCGACTGCGTCGCGGACGACGTTTGGTTCATCGTCCCTCTCCCTGCCCAGTGGCGGCCAGATGCCTCCTGACCCGCTCCGCCTCAGGATCCTTGTACTCCGTGGCCGTACGGCCGTAGTAGCGCAGGCTCCAGAGGATGATCATCAGCTGGAGGGTCGCCAGGAGCAGTCCGGCACTGACGTGTCCCAGCAGTTCGGTGCCCATGGCTTGTGCGGCGATACAGCAGATCGTCGTGAACATCATGTGCCCGGCCAGGAGCGTGCCCGCCGTGCGGCGGCGAAGCCGCCGGGACGTGGCGCGCAAGCCGCGGAGGTCGGAGCCCGCGGGTGACGGCTGTGGTTGTGGCGGCATCCATGCTCGGGGATCGTCCCAGCGATCACGCGGTGAGGTCACAGGGGTAGCTCCAATAGTGTCGTGGAGACCCGTGGGTGCGACCTGTTGCTGTCGGTCGGCTGCTCGCGCAACGGAGTCCACGGATCACTGTTGTCGAGGGGTGGGTATTCCGGTGCGCAGCCCGTTCACGTGATGGGAAGTCGGGCTGCCGAGAGGTATGGAGCGGTGTCGGAAGCCGACAGTTGCGGCGTTCGCTCACACCGCCCCAGCCCCTCAGCGGCAGGGATGGTCAGCTGGAGGTCCCGTCCGCGGCGGCGGGGACTGCCGTGGTGGGATTTGCTTCCGTGCCGGCTGTTCGTGGTTGCGGCTCCAAGCCGAGGAGGCCATCCAGGGCCGCCCAGCCCGGCCCGGAGATGATGATGAGAAGGAACACCGCGAGATACAGGAAGTCGAGCTCGGCTCCCCCGGATCCCTTGGGTCCGAGTACGCCGCTGTGGAAGACGGACAGTTTGACCAGGAAGCCCGTGCCCACCATCTCGAGGGCGAGCAGTGTGGCGGCCACGCGGGTCAGCAGACCCACGACGAGCAGGACGCCCGCGACGAGCTCAAGCGTCGGGATAGCCCAAGACAACTGGGAGGTCAGCGGGAGATGCGCGGGCTTGAGCATGTACGTCTCGAAGCTGGCCAAGCCGTTCTGGAACTTGAACAGCGCGTGCAGAATGAACAACCAACCGGCGACGACTCTGAGGACGCAGAGCGCAGGGCGGCTCAGGCCGGTCAGGCGTTCGGCGATGATTCGGTATGGACGGAGCATGGCCTCTCCTAGGGGGTGAGCAGGCGATAGTAGAGAATCGTGCGGTCGATGCCATTGAGATCTCAGCCCCGCCCGTCTCGCTGATTGGGGGCCGCTTGGGCCGATCGTTCACTCGGCCGTGCGGATGCGGTTGTGGTCTGCTTGGCGTTCCGGCGCCCCATCGGCAGGCGGGCGGATCGGCGATGCGGTGAATCAGCGAGCGTCGAACCCGCGCGATGTCGGATCACGTCCGGGTGCGACGGCTACCTGGTCCAGGACCGTTCAGCGTGGCAGGGATTGCCGGGGCGAGCAGGGCCGCGAAGCACTCGGCGATCAGGATGTCCAGGCACAGCTTGCACACCGTGGCATCGGATCTGGTGGCAGATGCGGTGGTATGCATGGCACGTATGTCCCCCTGACACGTACGTCTCCCCCTGAAGGGCGAGGTCCGGGCCCGAGGGGGCGGTCGGCTGGAATGTCGAGGAGCCGGTTCCGGCGGATGGCGGAGCCCGCTCTGTGCTCAGCGCGACGATCACGCTGTTCGACGACGGATGGGCGATGCGAGACGAGCGCGTAGGTGTGGTGCGACGCCGACGGGGGCCTCTGCGTTGCGGGCTCGGTCGCCTCGTGGGCGCTACGCGCGGGCCGGGTCATGATGCCGGTAGTACCGGCGAAGCAAATATATGTCAGACGATCTACCATCGTCAATAGATTGTCAAATATCGTGAGGGTCCGGCCGCAGCTGAGGCCGGTGTTGCCGCCCTCCGTCGACAGCCGGCCACAACACCGAGAAGGTGTCAGTGAGTTGGGCAGTGGCGTCTGGGGCAACCGCCGCACCGTGATGTCACGGCGGCCTCACGAGTAGAAGCGGTAGACCGCCTGTGCGATGCAGGCGGGCTTGGTCCCGCCGTCGATCTCCACGGAGAGGTCGACGACGAGTTCGGCGCCGCCCTTGATCTCGGTCGCAGCGGCCACTGCGCCACGCACACGGATCTTGGAGCCGACGGGAACCGGCGCGGGGAAGCGCACCTTGTTGAGGCCGTAGTTGACTGCCATGCCGACGTCCTGCACGTCGAGCAGTCCGCTCCAGAGCGGGATGAGCAGGGCGAGGGTGAGGTAGCCATGCGCTATCGGGCCACCGAAGGGGCCCTGCTTGGCGCGTTCGACGTCGACATGGATCCACTGATGGTCGTCGGTGGCGTCGGCGAAGGTGTTCACCCGCTCCTGGGTGATCTCCAGCCAGGCACTGTGGCCGAGATCGGCCCCGGTGAGACAGAGCAGGTCGGCGATGCCGTGGGCGGTACGGGGCATGGAAAGGCCCTTCTTGTGGTGGCGGGCTGTGGTCAGTTGTGCCCGTAGGTGGCCCGGAGCGGGCCTTTGAGCAGTTTTCCGGCGCCGCTGCGCGGCAGTGCGTCGGCGAAGACCACCGATGCGGGGATCTTGTACCGGGCCAGTCGCCCGTCCAGATGGTCGAGCAGTTCCTCGGCTCTCGCTGCCGCGCCGGGGCGCAGTACGACGACTGCACAGCCCACCTCTCCCCACTTCTCGTCCGGCACGCCGAATACGGCGCATTCGGCGACCGCGGGGTGCTCCAGCAGCGCGTCCTCGACCTCGGCGGGGTAGATGTTCTCGCCGCCGGAGATGATCATGTCCTTGAGCCGGTCGACCAGCCGGACGTAGCCCTCGGTGTCCACCGTGGCCAGATCGCCGGAGCGGAACCAGTGACCGTCCCGGAACGCGGCGGTGGTCTCCTCGGGCAGGCCCCAGTATCCGGGGGAGACGTTCGGTCCGGCTACCACCACCTCGCCCGGCGCTCCGCGTTCTGCGGGTGTCCCGGTCGGGTCGAGCAGTCGTACGTCGGTGAAGAAATGCGGCACACCGGCCGTGCCCGCGTGGGTGAGCGCGTCGGCGCGGTCCAGCAGCAGGACCCCGGGGGCGGCCTCGGTCATGCCGTAGCCCTGGACGAAGGCGAGGCCCCGGTCGAGGTAGCGGCGGATGGTGCGGGCCGGTACGGGCGCACCCCCGCACATCAGGTTGCGCAGGCTGCTCAGATCCGCCTCGGCCCAGCCCGGCGCGGCGGTAATGGCGTCGTACATGGCCGGGACTCCGAACAGGCAGCTGATCCGATGGCGTGCGATCAGTTCCAAGGTGCGGTCGGGGTCGAAGGAGGACTCCAGCACCGCCGTGCCGCCCTTGAGCAGGGTGGGCAAGCAGGTCATGTTGAGGGCGGCGGTGTGGAACAGCGGAGCGCTGACGAGGGTGGCCTCATCGCTGGTGAGGTCCACATCGACCAGCACGTTGAGGCTGTTCCACAGAACGTTGCCATGGGTGAGCATGGCGCCCTTGGCCCGGCCTGTTGTTCCCGAGGTGTACATGATCATGCATAGGTCGTCCGGCCCCACCGGAAGGTCCAGGTCGGTGGCCGGCACAGCGGCCAGCAGCGCCTCGTACGCTTCACCCTCCGCCTCCAGACTCTCCGTTGTCAGTTCGGCCGTCGTCGCGGCGCTCTGGCGCACCTGCAGCAGCAGCCTGCTCCCGGAATCTGCCAGCTGGTGGCGCAGTTCGGGCGGGGCGAGGCGGGTGTTGAGCGGTACGAAGACCGCTCCCAGCAGACCGGTTGCAAACAGCGTCTCCAGGAACGCCGGGTGGTTGGGCCCGAGGAAGGCGACCCTGTCCCCGCGTTTGACACCGCGCTCCCGCAGCAGGTGCGCGAGCCGGGTCGCCCGGTCGTGGAGCAGGGCGTAGCTGGTGGTCCGCTCCTCGTGGAGCAGGGCGGTGCGGTGCGGGGTCTTCCGGCTCCGGCGGGCGGGCCAAGAGCCGATGCCTTGATTCTGCAACGCGGGACTCCATTTTCGTGCGTCACTTGCGGAGGCCGAGCAGCCTTGCGGTGTTCTCCTTGAGGATCTTCGGACGGACCTCGTCCTTGATCGGCACCTTGGCGAAGTCGGCCAGCCAGCGGTCCGGGTTGAGCAACGGATAGGCGGAGCCGAAGAGCACCTTGTCCTTGAGCAGGGTGTTCGCATACTGCACCAGCTGCGGCGGGAAGTACTTCGGCGACCAGCCGGACAGGTCGACGTAGACCTGCGGCTTGTGGGTGGCCACTGCCAGCGCCTCGTCCTGCCAGGGGACGGAGGGATGGGCGGGGATGATCGGCATGCTGGGAAACTCCGCGGCCATATCGGTGGAACTTGAAGCCGCGCACTCCGAAGTCCCGGACCAGCTGTTGGGTCTGACGCACTCCCGACTTCCCCTTGTAGGGGTCGACGCTGGCGAAGGGGATGATCACGTCGGGGTTGGCCAGGGCGGCCTCGGCGACTTCCTCGTTGGGCACGGCCGGAGTGCCGGTGGCGGCTTCCGCGTCCACGGTGAAGACGACACACGCCATCTTCCGCGCGCGGTAGAAGTCCGCGATCTCGGGGAGGGTGGGGCGGCGGTGCTCGCCTTGAAATGCGCCCCGGCGGCAGCATCGAGCTCCCCGGAGAGGGAGCCCTGGCCGCATGAGGACACCTCCGCATGGGTGTGCACATCGATGGCGACGAGTTCGTCGATGTTCATGTCCACTCGGTCCTTCACAGCTGCGGGGCGGGGATGCCGTAGGTCTCGGGATGCCGACCGACCGAGACCGGCCATGCTGCGGCGATGGCGTCAGCGCTCCAGCCTCCGTCCGCATAGGCGATCGAGATCTCCTGGGGATGCGACCAGAGTGCCAGCTTGTCACCGCCGATACCGATGCACTGGCCGGTGACCTGGTCGGCAGCGTCCCACGCGAGAAAGGCGACCAACCCGGTGACGTCCTCGGTCGTGCCGAAGCCCTCGCCCTTGCGCAGATGGTCGGGCAGCGGCGTGCCGTGCTGCTCCAGTGCCTCGACGTGTGCGGCGAAGGCGGGGATGGTCTTCGTCATAGCGGTGGCGGCGACAGGGATCACCGCGTTGGCGGTGATCCCTGCCCGGGACAGCTCCATGGCCCAGGTGCGCACCATGGCGGCGATCCCCGCCTTGGCGGCCGCGTAGTTGGTCTGCCCGAAGTTGCCGAGCTGCCCGGCCGGGGGAGCCGGCCACGATGATCCGCCCGCCCTCGTCCTGCTCGCGCATCCGGTTGACGGCAGCCCGCACGCACGTGAAGGTCCCGCGCAGGTGCACCTGGACGACGGTGTCGAAGTCCTCGTCGGTCATCTTCCACAGCACCCGGTCGCGCAGCACGCCCGCGTTGGTGACCATGACGTCCAACCGCCCGAAGCCGGTCACGGCCCGGGCCACCAGAGCCTCGGCGGCTTTCGTCGTGCCCACGGCCGCCACTTCGGCGACCGCGCGCCCGCCTGCTGCCTCGATCTCCTTCACGGCGCCCGCTTAGGCAAGGCCGAGACCTCGGCCGCTTCCGGTGACGACGGCGACCTTGCCTGCGAGATCCATGAATCTGCTCCGTGGCTGGGCGGAGGGGGTGAGCTAACATTAGGCATATATTTATCGATCGTCAAGTAATTGCCCAGCATTCTCGACCGACCCGCACGTCGGCCCGCGCTCGTCCTACGCTGTGCCCGTGACCAGCCTCGATCTCGCCCCCCGCCCCCAGTCGCTGATGCTGAGCTTCTTCGGCATCCATGTCCGCGGCCGTGACATCGCGCTCTCCTCCGGCTGCGTGATCGACGCCTTCGCCCGGATCGGCATCACCGAGGAGGCAGTCCGCACCACGCTCACCCGCATGGTCAACCGCGGCCTGCTGGAGCGTCACCGCCAGGGCCGAAAGATGTACTTCGCGCTCACCCCGCGCGCCGCCGCCGTACTCCAGGACGGGCACGACCGGATATGGCGCACTGGCGCGGTCAACCGCGACTGGGACGGGCAGTGGACCTTGGTCGGCTTCTCGCTTCCGGAGGCGTGGCGGCGAGAGCGGCACGATCTGCGGTCCCGCCTGACCTGGGGAGGTTTCGGTCCGCTGCAAAGCGGGCTGTGGGTGGCCCCCGGCGAGGTCGACGTCGCGGCGCTCGTCGCCGACCTGGGCCTGGACGCGCAGCTCCGGGTCTTCCGCGGCGCGGTGATCGGCCCGACCGAGGTGGGCCAGGTGCTGGAGTCGGCCTTCGACACCAAGGCCATCGCCGCCGAGTACCGCGCCTTCCTCGACCGCTGGACCGCTGCCGATGGCGATCTCGCGGACCCTCCCCCGGGCTTCCTCCGGGACCCCTTCGCCGGCCAACTGCTCCTGCACACCGACTGGCTCGAACTCGTCCGCCGCGACCCGCACCTCCCTGCCGAGCACCTTCCTGCGGACTGGCCGGCCATTCGCGCGGATGCGCTCTTCCAGGATCTGGCCCGCCGCTGCTCCGCGCCCGCCCGGGCGGAGGCCGAACGAGTACTGGACGCCATATCGACGGGCGGCTGAACCCGCGACTCGTCCCACCGGGGCGCCGCTGCCGTTTGTGACCGACTCGCACATGGTTGGCCGTTGGCAGGTCGCTCGTCCCCGCCTGCGGGGTCCGTCGGCGACAAGTTGGCGGAGGTGACATCACCGGATCTGGCCGGCGGGCCGCATTCGTCACGCTCCGCCCGCTCATCCGACGCTCGGTCACCTGCTGCCTCTCGGACTGCCGATCCACCACCCCAGGTCTCGAGCGATACATTCTCCGGTCGGCCTACGACGAGATCATCAACCTTATTATTGGGCAGTCTATTGACCGTCGCCAAAATAACGCCCTACATTCAGGGCGTTCTCGGCCGCGCCCGCGCTGCCGCTCAGGCCCCTTCACGCCCCACCTCCGCGAGAAGAAGTACCAGACCATGACCAACCGCCTCCTGGGCCGCCTCGCCGTCAGCTGCGACAAGCTCAAGCTGACGGGCTACGCCAGCCACAACGGTCTGGACTGGGCAGGGCAGCTGCACGGCTGCAGCCACCGCGCAGAGGTGGACGCCCTCTACCGCGGCGCCGGGCTCAGCCTCGACGCCGACCTGGGCACCCTGCACGCTGCCCCCGCGTACCACGCAGAACAGGCAGCCACCCGCTGGATGCAGCGAACTTCCACCGCCGCGCAGGGCCTGGACGTGCCGCTTCGCGACATCCACACCGCTACCGACTTCGTCGACCACCGGGCCAGCCGCCTCATCGCTCGCTGACCCACACACTCAACGCACTCACCTACTCCCCAGGAGACCCTGTGTCAGCAACGACGCGTACCTCCTCGTCCTCCGACGCCACTGCTTCAACGGGCCTCGCCGCCGGCACGCTGATCGCCTGCTGCCTGGTCGTCTGCCTGGCCCAGATCGGCGTCGCCGTCCCGGCCACCCTCAACGGCCTGTTCCAGGAGAGCCTGCACCCGATCGGCTCGCAGCTGACGTGGATATCCGACGCTTTCCTGCTCCCGATCAGCGTGCTCGAGCTGACCTTCGGCGTGCTCGGCGACCTCTTCGGCCGCAAGCGACTGCTGATCGGCGGCACGCTGCTGATGGCGGCCGGGGAGACGGTGTCCGCCACTGCCGGCGGCGTGCACATGCTCTGGGCCGGCCAAGCCCTGGCCGGACTCGGCGCCGCCGCACTGTTCCCCACCTCGCTCGCCATGATCGTCGCCGGCACCCGCAGCCATGGCGACCGGGCCAAGGTCATAGCGCTCTGGGCGGCTTTCCTGTCCACCGGCGGCGCGCTCGCACCCGTGCTCGGCGGGCTGACCGGCAACTACGGCTCCTGGCGCTGGTCCTTCGTCGTGGTGGCGATCCTCGCCCTCATCGGCGCGGCGGTCAGCCGACTGCTCGCGCACGACTCCAGCTCGCCCCAAGGCCGCTCGCTCGACATCGGCGGCCAGATCACCATCGGCGCCGGCCTGTTCGCGCTGCTCTACGCTGTCATCCAGGGCCCGACGGACGGCTGGGGCTCGCCGCCGGTCGTGGTCGCCTTCGTACTGGCGGCGGTGTTCCTGGCACTGTTCGTCGTTGCCGAGCAGCGCGCCGCCTCGCCCCTGCTACGGCTCGACCTCTTCACCAACCGCGCTTTCGCGGTAGCCTCCGTCGTCGCGGTGGTCGGCATGTTCAGCTTCCTCGGCACCGCCTACGCAACGAGCATCCGACTCGGACCGATCCAGCACCAGAGCCCGCTGCGTACCTCCGTCGCCTTCTTGCTGCTCAACGGCCTCACTCTGCTGCTCACCCCGCTCACCTCCCGGTTGCTGGCACGCCTCCCCGCCCGAAGACTGCTGGCCCTGGGCCTGATATTGATCGCCGCCGGTGACTTCCTCGCCGCCACACTGTCCGTGGACGACCGCGCACTCACCTCACTTGTGCTGCCGCTCGGCCTGGTCGGGGTGGGCTTCGCCTTCACCGTCTCCTCGATCACAGCCACCGCCGTCAACACCGTGCCCACCTCGCTGGAGGGCATGGCCAGCGCCACCGCCAACCAACTGCGCGACTTCGGCTTCACCCTGGGTCCGGCCGTGATCGGCGCCATCGCTCTCAGCCAGGCCGCCGCCAGGTTCAACACCGCCCTGGCCCACTCCGCCCTCCCGGTCGCCGCCAAGTCCGCCGCCGGCGCGGTCGCCTCAGCCGGCGGCCCACTCGCAGTGAACTCCGTCCCGGCCGCCTCACCCCCAGGCGCGGCCGCCCCGCTGGCCGCGCAGGCACTGGGACACGGCTTCTCCCTGGGCTACCTGGTCTGCGGCTGCGCCGCGCTGGCCGCCTGCCTGCTGGTGGCACTCGCCCTGCGCGGCCACCACGCACAGCCCGAGCAGCCTGTAGCCGGCTGAGCCCCGCCTCACCCGATCGCCTCAGCGCGTCCCGGTCGCCGCTCACTCCCCCAGCGACCGGGGCACGAGCGACAAGTGCGGCCACAGCCGGGGGCCACCCAGGCAACCCGTAGAAGGGCCGCGTCAGCGATCTCTTGTGTATGAGCAGCCGTACCTCAACCGATCTTGGAACGTTTGAGCCGAACAGGGGTCCTGGTCGGCTGAAGTTCCCCTCTGCCGAGAACAGTTGCGTCATGAAGCTTGACGTGGCGCAAAGGAATCCTCAACGCAATCTGTCGCTGCTGCTCATCGAGACAAACGTGGTCTCGGCGGTAGTAGCGCCCGTCGAACCGGACCGGAGTGTGCCCATGAACGCTCTCAGAGAACGCATGAAGTCGTGGCTATCGCGCGCATTCAACCTTTCGTCCTCGCGCGGCAAGCGCCGAGGGCTGATCCGAGCCAGCAGGACGTCCGTTTCCTTCGTCGTGGCGGCAGCCCTGATCGCGACGGGAGCGCTCACGGCTACCGCGCCGCATGCGTCGGCCGCTAGCGGGGACCTGGTTGTGAGCATGTCGGTCGACAACTTGGACCCAGCCGTCCTTCGGAGCTTCGTCGCGTCGCAGCAGACCTGCGGATCGCTGAGCGCCGACATCCAGTGCATGCTCGACAACGTCAGTGAAGCGCCGGCCGATGACGTGTCGACGATGGAGACCGGAATGGGGGAATGGCCCGGATTCTCGGACGGCACCTTCTCGATCTCCTCCACCGGAAGCGGGACGGCGGCCAGCGACACGCTGACGATCGACATCCCCAGCGCCGATGTACAGACAAACACACCGGGGTGGCTCATCACCGTGTATGCCGCGTTGAGTGGGCAGCTGGCCGGGTACATCGCGGGCTCCCTCTGTATGGCCGCCATGGCTCCAGGCCTTGCGCTCGCGGCGACTGTCTGCGGCGCGGTCTACTCGTTCGTCGCCACCTTCACCTGGATAATTGTCGCCGCCCAGTTCACCAACACGTCGATAGGCACCGGTCAGCAGCTTGCGAACGCGTTCGCGGGCGCGATGATTGCGACGCTCGGCGGGACTCTCTGGGGCAAGGTTCTGGGGCCCTGGGCTTCGGCCAACCTGCGGAGCGTTATGGGCACGATCGCAAACGCCGTGTCCAGGACAGTCGCCGCGGCAGCGACCTGGCTTGGTTCAACCACGGCAGCTGCGGCGACCGCAGCCGCGAGCGTGCTCACCTCGATCGGTGGCTCCATCTGGAACGCGCTGACCGCCGCGGCCGAAGCCGCCGGGCTGGCCAGCCTGACCTCCCCGAACACCTTGCGGGTGCTGCCGTTCGGTGACTCGATCACCTACGGCTACCAGAGCTCCGACGGTTCCGGGTACCGGTGCGATCTCCAGGACTTCCTGGCCACCCAGGGCGACACGTACTCCTTCGTCGGTTCTCAATCGGCCGGTAGCAACTGCAGCCAGACCAAGAACGAAGGGCACTCGGGCTGGACGATCAGCCAGCTCGCCGCTATCGAGGGATGCACGATCGCCGGAGACATGCCGAACGTGGTCCTCCTCGACATCGGGACCAACGACATCAACAACGGCGGCTCCGCGAGCTCCGCCGCGGACGCTATCGAGAGCTTGATCAACAAGATCGCCACCGACGACCCCAGCGCCGTCGTGTTGGTCTCGTCGCTCATCCCCACCAGCAACTCAACTGTTGCCGCGGGCATGCGCTCGTTCAACCAGCAGGTCTCCTCCTGGGTCGGCCAGCAGAAGAGCAACGGAAAGCACATGGACTGGGTGGATCAGGGCGCGGTGAGGACCACCGACCTGGCCGACGGCCTGCACCCCAATGACACCGGCTATCGGAAGATGGCCGTCGCCTGGAACATGGGCATCGACTCCGCACTCGTCGATGGGTGGATCAAGAGCCCCGCCGCCGGTGGGTCGAGCGGTTGCACCGGCGGCGCCCCGGTGTGGCTGCCCCAGGGAGAGATCGCCAGCGGTCCCGGCACGTCCACCACCTCCTACCCAGGCAGCCTGAGCCTGGGCACGGGTGACCGGATCGTCTACGCCGACATCAACAGTGACGACAGGGCCGACTACCTCGACGTGGCGTCCAACGGCTCAGTCACAGCATGGGTGAACGGCGGCTCCGGGTCCTCCGGTGCCGTGTCCTGGCAAGCCCACGGCGCCAGCGGACCCGACCTTGGCTCCGGCATGGTGCCCCAGTTCGCCGACGTTACCGGAGACGGTAATGCCGACGAGCTCGCCGTCAGCTCGAGCACCGGTGCCGTCACACTGTTCCGTAACGACGGCACCGACTCCTCCGGCCACTACAAGTGGGACTCCCAAGGTCAGATCGCCTCCGGTGTCGGAAGCCCGGGCAGCCAGATCCGATTCGCCGACATCAACGGCGACGGCCGGGCCGACTACCTCAACGTCGACCCCGACAGCTCGGTAGCCGCGTGGATCAACGGCGGCACCGACTCCAATGGCAAGTACATCTGGGTCTCCCATGGGGTGGTCGCCTCGGGCGTCGGTGTCGACGGCAGTGAGATCCGCTTCGCTGACCTCGACGGCGATGGCAAGGCGGACTACCTCGTCCTGGGCTCCAACGGCTCCATCACCGCATTCCTCAACCCAGGGCTGTCCAACCTGCACAACGGCGGCGGATGGGTCCCCCAGGGCGACATCGCGTCGGGCGTCGGTGACCCAGGGAGCCACATCCAGCTCGCTGACGTCGACGGAGATCACAAAGCCGACTACCTCGACGTCAATCCAACCAACGGCCACACCAAGGAGTGGAGGAACGGCGGAGCCATCAGCGGCGGCGGCTGGAACTGGAACTCGCTCGGAGCCATCGCCACCGGTAACAGCAGCCAGATCAAGTTCGCCGACCTCAACGGCGACGGGAAGGCCGAATACATCGACGTCCAGGACGATGGCGGCATCAAGTACTGGTACAACAACGGCGCCGACTCCTCAGCACCGAACGGCTGGGCCTGGACCGGCCCGATCGGGCTCAACCCGCTGCACACTGCGCCCGCCGGCAACGTGCAGTTCGCCGACATCAATGGCGACCACATCGCCGACTACCTCATCGTGGATGTCGCCACGGGCGCGGTGGCCGCTGAGCTCTTCAACGGCACCAGTTTCACCGATCTGGGTCAGATCGCCTCCGGCGTGGGAAGTTCAGGCAGCCAGATCCACTTCGCCGACCTCAACGGCGACGGCAAAGCCGACTACCTCGACATCGCCTCCAACGGTTCCGTCACCGCATGGCTGAATGGCGGCCAAGCGAGTGGCGGCGGCTGGAATTGGTATCCCCAGGGCACGATCGCCTCCGGCGTGGGGGCGCCTGGTAGCCAGATCCGGTTCTCGGCCATCTATGGTTCGGGCAAAGCCGACTACCTCGTGCTGGCCGACAACAGCGCCGTAACCGCCTGGAAGAACGGCGGCGCAGCCAGTGGCGGCGGCTGGATCTGGTACCCCCAGGGCCAGGTTGCCTCCGGCGTCGGGGATCCCAGCAGCCAGATCCAGTTCGCCGACATCACCGGCGACGGCAGGGCCGACTACCTCGACGTAGGCACAGACGGCGCCACCAAAGCCTGGGTGAACGCCGGGTGATCCAGGCCGGGCGGTGACGGCGGTCATGTATCGCAGGCCGGTGATGGCGTTGGCCATCACCGGCACCGGCGCCCTGCTGCTGTTTCAGGCGGACGTGTTCGGTGGGGTTGCGATCGCTTCCCGGTCCTCTCGGTTTCCTAGGTTTCCGGGAGCCCCGATCGGTGTGTCATCCCGGCGACGCGGGATGACAGACCGTGAGCGCGAGCTCCGCCTCCGAGCAGCTCAGCCTGTGGTGTCCGCCGCAACATGTACCGGCGCCGGAAGGACCTTGCCGCCGGTCTGTCCGGAGGCTGCCTCGGCACGACTGAGCGTGGCGTTGCGTGTGTCCGGCATCAGGACGTAGGCCACCAGGGAGACCAGAGCGCAACCGGAGACGTACCAGAAGAACACCGTCTCGTGGCCGGCGTCCTTGAACCACAGGGCTACGTACTCCGCCGTGCCGCCGAAGAGCGCGTTGGCGATTGCGTAGGGCACGGCCACGCCGAGGGCGCGAATCCGGGTAGGGAAGAGCTCCGCCTTCACGGCCGCGTTGATCGAGGTATACCCGGTCACGATCACCAGGGCGAGAACGGACAACGCCAGTGCCGACCAGTACGTCGATGCCGACCGCAGGGCCGACATGATCGGGTAGGTACCAAAGGTACAGCCGACCGCGAAGGTGATCAGCAGCGGACGGCGGCCGATCCGGTCCGAGAGCGCTCCGGCGAGAGGCTGGATCACGGCGAAGAACGCCAGCGCCGTGAAGCTCACCAGCGTGGCGGTGTTCTTGGGCAGGCCTGCGCTGGCGATCAGGTACTTGGTCAGATAGGTGGTGTACGTGTAGTACGCGACCGTGCCACCGATAGTGAGCGCCATCACCATGACCGCCTGACGGCGGTGTTGCCACAGGAGCTTGAGGGTGCCGCGGGCATCGGCGCTTTCGCCGTGGCCGGACTGCTCGGTGAACGCCTCGGTCTCCGACAGGCGCCGCCGCAGCCAGAACACCACCACCGCGAAGACCGATCCCAGCAGGAACGGGATCCGCCACCCCCAGCCGGTGAGCTGGGAGGCGCTGAGGGTGTGCTGCAGAGTGATCAGGATTGCCAGGCCGAGAAGTTGGCCGCAGGTCATCGAAACGTACTGGAATGACGACCCCAGCCCCCGGCGGCCCGGCGCGGAGGATTCGGTCAGATACGTCGCACTGGCCGCATACTCACCGCCGATGCTCATCCCCTGCAGCAGCCGGGCGAGCAGCAGGATCAGCGCGCCGAAGTACCCTGCCTGGTCGTAGGTGGGCGCGACCGCGACGAGGAGGGCGGCCACCGACATCAGCGACACCGTGAGCGTGAGCGCACTCTTGCGCCCGCGCCGGTCGGCGGCGCGTCCGAGCACCCAGCCACCTACTGGGCGCATCACGAAGCCGACGGCGAAGATCCCGGCGGTGTTCATGAGCTGGGTGGTCGTGTTCTCGCCGGGGAAGAAGGAATCGGCGAAGTAGATCGCGAAGCTGGCGTAGACGAACCAGTCGTACCACTCGATGAGATTGCCCAGCGAGCCACCGATCAGAGCACGGCGGCGGTTGCTGCGAACTTCACCGGTCGACAATCGAGGCGTGACGGCGGGCGATGACATGGCGGCTCCAGAGGAAAAGCACTGCTGGGGAACGTGCGAAGTGCCGTGAGCATGCGGGCGGCGACCTTGTCCGGACAAGGCCTCGCGTTCAGATCTAACGTCCCGCTAAGAAACGAGCCACAGCGGCGATGCCTTGCCGCGTGTGTGGCACAGGATCCGCTGCGGTGATGACGCCTCGTTGATCCGCTCCGCTGGGATGACCTCGACCTCTGTGCCGATGCCGTGGTCGCCGCAGAAGTCGAGCATCTCCTTGATCTCGGAAGGTCGGCGAACGACCAGGCCTGCATGATCAGCGAGAACTCGCTCGGCGACAGCGGCTCGGCCGGGGCGGCGACGTTGACCAGTGACCTCTTGCCTCAACCCAGCAGCGTGAGGGCATGATGGATCCATGAGTGATCTCCCCGAGCCTGTTTCTCTCCCCATCACTCGTCGAAGAGCTCTGGAGTTCGCGGGCCGCGGTGGGGTGGCCGCGCTTGCGGTACTGGCGGGGGCAGCGGTGGGTAGCGGGTGCTCGTCGGAGAAGGCGCCCGTGCAGCAACTGACGCTGGGTACCGGGTCGGCCGGCGGGGCGTACAACGCCTTCGGGAAGGCATTCGCTGCCGCTGTCGCCAAGGATTCGAGGTCCATCAGAGTCCAGCCGGTAACGACATCGGCCAGTGTGGACAATCTGCACCGGCTGGGTGATGGCCATCTGTCATTGGCAATCACCACGGCGGATGTCGCCGAGGACGCGATCAAAGGACGCAATCCGTTCTCCAAGCCGATTCGGGTCATGGCGCTGGCCCGTATCTATGTGAACTACACGCACCTTGTGGCACGGGCGGACGGGCCCGTGCGGAACTTGCGGGACCTTGCCGGTCAGCGGGTGGGACTTGGAGCGAGCGAGTCCGGCGCCGAGGTGATCGCCATGAGGCTGCTTGGACTCGCGGATCTGACAGGCGCCGAGGCGGTGACTCCGCGCGCTCTGACTCTGCTGCAGTCCGTGCAGGCCCTCAAGGAGCGGAGTGTGCGCGCCGTGTTCTGGTCCGGAGGCGTGCCAACACCCGCGCTGGCCGATCTGAGCCATCACGTACCCCTGCGGCTTCTGGCGCTCGACCAGTACGTCGAGGCCATGCGGGTGAAGTATGGGCCTGTTTACACCACGGTGACCATTCCGGCCGAAGCGTACGGGCTGCCTCGGCCCGTCCCCACGATCGGGACGGGCAACTACCTCACGGCTCGGCCGGATGTACCCAAGAAGACCGTGTTCGACCTGCTGCGGGCACTCTTCGAGTACAGCGAAGAGGTGATGCGGCCGGTCACGGCCGGTGCGCGGCTTGAGCCCAGATTCGCCATCTCCACGGGATCCGTGCCACTGCATCCGGGCGCGGCCGAGTACTACCGGTCCGTTTACGGTTGAGCGGCTGGTGT
The DNA here is from genome assembly GCF_040682175.1 of Streptomyces sp. NPDC051320. NCBI lineage: Bacteria > Bacillati > Actinomycetota > Actinomycetes > Kitasatosporales > Streptomycetaceae > Streptomyces > Streptomyces sp. NPDC051320. Next base: position 120,041 of record NZ_JBFBAL010000008.1, on the reverse strand, counting down.
GTCCGCTCCGTCACCGGGCGGTGCGAGACCCGGCAGCACCATATCGACTCTGATTCCGTGGGGGCTGTTGCCCCTGAGCGTGAGTCGGCCTCCACTCATCCTGGCGATCTCGTCTGCGATCGCCAGCCCGAGGCCACTGCCGGGAAGGTTCTGGTGCTCCAGGCCGCGGGTGAAGCGGCGGGGCAGGCGCGAAAGCTGTTCCGCGGGAAGCCCGGGACCGTCATCGCTGACCTGCACTCGTACCCAGCCGTCACATTCGACGGCGCGGACCTCCACCCGGCCGCCGACCGGCACGAACTTCGCCGCGTTGTCCAAGGCGGCGTCCAGCACGCGGTCCACGGCACTCGGCAGACCGCGCGCCTGAATCCCGTCAGCCACGGCGTCCACCAGATCGAGCCCGGCCGCCTCGTAAACCCCCTGCCATGCAGCCAGTCGGTGCCGGGCATCTCGTGAGACGTCGAGGAGTGCCAGATCCTCCGCGAAGGACTCCACCTGCGCAAGCGCCAGCAGGCTATCCAGCAGGTTGCCCAGACGCTCGACTTCATCGACCGCGCGGGCCTGCTCCTTCCGCCCGCTGGGCAGCAAGTGCGGCTCGATGTTCTCCAACTGCAGTATGAGCGTGGCCAGCGGATTCCGTAGCTGGTGGGAGGCGTCGGCCACGAAGTCGCGCTGCTTGCGCATGGAGTCGGCCACTGCCTGCGCCATGGCGTAGAAGCGCTGCTCCAAGCGGCGCAGCTCTGGTGGCCCGGTGAACGGCACGGCCGCCGGTTCGAGATTGCCCGCGGCCAGTTCGTCCACCGCATTGTCCAGGTTCCGCACAGGCCGCAGGAGCCAGCGGGTGATCCAGACAGCGACCAGGGCTGCGGTGGCAAAGGCCGCAAGAGCGGCGAGAGCGATGAGCGACCAGCGCACTGTCACGTCGTGCCTGGCCGCATCCGTGGGCAGGGCCATCAGCAGCGCACCGCCGAGCTGCTCGTCGCCGCCGACGGGCTCTGCCAGCACTACCCGGTCAGGGCTCCACGGCCGGATTGCTGGAAGATGATCGGTGGTACGCCCGGTGAGAGCACGATCGCGTACCTGACGTGCGCTGCTCGTGGCCAGCGGGGGGCCGGGGCCGGCCCGGAGCACCAGATGGCCCTGGCCATCGACGAGCTCGACGCTGGCGCCGTAGAGTTCTGAATACCGCTGGATCTCGGTCGACACCTGGGCACGGTCGGCAGGGGTGGTCATGCCGACCGACAAGTTGGCGAATCTCGCGGCTTCGGTGCGCCTCTGCAGGAGCAGCTGCTCCGTCCGGCTGTGCGCGTAGGATTCGGCCAGCGGAATGCTGAGGGCGATGGACGCGACACCCATGAGCAGCATCAGGACAATCAGCAGGCGGCGCCTCATTCAGGCCTCCGTCGTGGCTGCGGTCCCGGTCGCGAGGCAGTATCCAAAACCGTGCACCGTGCGGACAAGGTCAGGGCTGTGAGTCTTGGCCCGGATTCCCGCCACATGCACATCGAGGGACCGGGATGCGGCAAGGAGCGTATCCCCCCACACCCTGTCCAGGATCTCGGAGCGGGAGTGAGCCTCGCCGGGACGGGCGGCCAAGAGGGCCAGGACATCGAATTCGCGGCGTGTCAGGTGTACGTCCTCGCCCCGCACCCGCACCGTGCGGCAGGCCAGGTCGATCTCCACCTTGTCGACACGTACCACAGCCGGCTGGCGTATGGCCTCGGCTGGATCTGCATCTTGCTCGCCGGAACGTCTGCGCACGGCGTCGACCCTGGCTATCAGCTCGGCCATCCGGAACGGCTTGACCACGTAGTCGTCGGCTCCGGCCCGCAGTCCTTGGACGATGTCGCGGTGCCCACCGCGGGCAGTAACGACGATGAGGGGAATAGAGCTGATCATGCGCATCCGCCGCAAGAGTTCCAGACCGTCCAGATCGGGCAGACCGAGGTCGAGGAGCACGAAATCCGCCTGGTGAACGAGGCGGAGTCCGTCCTGCCCCCGGCTTACACGTATTACCTTGTGCCCGTGCATTCCGAGTGCCGTGCCGAGCGCGTGGGCCAATCTGTCGTCGTCCTCGACGAGTAGCGCCTGCATGCCGCATCACATCCCCGCCTCCCTCAAAGGAGGTCACCGGTCTTCCCTAGTTAACACCCTTCAGCCGATTTCCTGGCTGGTGCCGGACGTGGCGGCGCGTATCAGCGGGAGCTCCGCCCAGACCGTCTTCCCCGGCCCGCTCCTGGCTGGGTGGTGGCCCCAGCGGGTGCTTGCCATTGCCACGATGTACATCCCTCGGCCGGAGTCCGCCCTCTCATCCGCCACTGTCACATGAGGCGGCGAGGGGTCACCGTCCGTAACGGAGATCACGACGGCGTCGCCGACAGCTTGCAGCGACACACCGAACACATCCGTCGGGCCGCCCGCCGGTGCGCACGTGCCCTTCCCGTCGGGATCGGCGTGGCACACGGCATTGGTGGCCAGTTCGGAAACGATCAGCCGAGCCGCATCGACGGTGTCGTCGTCCGCGCCCCAGGCCCGCAGGACATCGGCTGCATGCCGACGTGCACGCGAGACGGAGTCGCCGACGGAAGCCAGGTTCAGCTCGCTGCGCAACACGTGCGGGCGGGCTCCGGTGTGTCCTCCGGCTGCCGGTATGAAGTACAGCATGGGATTCACCACCGCTGTCGTGGGGCTGCCGGACGCAGTCGCAGGCGTCAGGGAGCCGGTGGGGAGGAAGGTCATGTCGGCTCCTTGGGATGCGGGCCACGGGCCGCGGGTGCGACCGTCATGAGTACCTACTCACAGCCTGCGTCGCACCCGACGGTCCGCCTATACAAAGGGGCCATGTCTAACAAACCGTTAAGGCGAAGTCACGGTGCCTGCGACACCCAGATACGCGGCGCGCATCCGCGGGTTGCTGGCAAGCTGCGAAGCGGTCCCGGTGATGGTGATCTGCCCCAGTTCCAGGACGTATCCGCGCTGGGCGACTTCGAGAGCGGCACCGGCGTCCTGCTCGACGAGCAGGATCGCCGTCCCGGTAGCAGCGATATCAGAGAGCCTGACCAGGATCTCGTCAACTATCAGCGGCGCCAGTCCCAGGGACAGCTCGTCGATGAGGAGCACCCGGGGGCGGCTCATCAGCCCGCGGGCGATCGCGCACATCTGCTGCTCGCCGCCGGACATGCTGCCGGCGATCTGGTCGAGTCGTTCGGCCAACCGGGGGAAGAGATCGAGGACAGCGTCGAGGTTCTTGTTGCGGACCCGCCAGCCACCGAGGCGGAGGTTGTCCCGGACCGTCAAGCCGGGGAACAGCCGCCGGCCTTCGGGCACGTGGGCGATGCCCGCATCCGCTATGGACTCGACCGAACCCTTGATCAGTTCGGCTCCGTCGAGAACCACTGACCCGCCCCGGTCGGGGATCATGGCCGTCATGGCCCGCAACAGCGTGGACTTGCCCGCCCCGTTCGGCCCCACCAGGGCCACGATCTCCCCCTCGTCGATCTCGATGGACACGCCACGGAGCACCTGAACCCGCCCGTATCCGGCTGTGAGTTGACTGACCTGGAACCTCATGTGTGACTCTTCCTGGAGTAACGGCGCCCCAGATAGGCGTCGATGACGCGCTCATCGCTCAGGACGTCGTCCGGGAGGCCCTGCATCAGGACCTTGCCCTGGTGCAGTACGAGGATCTCGTCGGAGATCGCCGTGATGGCCTGGACGATATGCTCGACGACCAGCATCGTCAGTCCTGCTTGCTTCAGATCGTCGATGAGCTGGAGCGAAGCGTCGATCTCGACCGGCCGGAGTCCGGCCAGCACCTCATCGAGCAGGAGCAGTTTGGGGCGCAGAGCGAGCGCCTTGGCCAATTCGAGACGGCGGGCATCGGCGACGGAGAGCTCCGCTGTGGTGAGTTCGTCCTTGCCGCCGAGCCCGACCTGTTCCAGGATCTCCAGCGCCTCGCGGCGGGCCGCCGAGGGCGTGCGCGCGGGCGAAGGCCCGAACATCGCTGCCACAGCCACGTTGTCCCCGACCGTCAGTCCGCGGAAGGGCTTGACGATCTGGAACGTCCGGGCCACTCCGGCATGGGCGATGCGCCACGGCCGCGCGCCGGTGAGGTCGTTGCCGTTGATGAGCACGGTTCCGCTGGTCGGAGTGAGGTGACCGGTGATCAGGTTGATCGTGGTGCTCTTGCCTGCGCCGTTTGGTCCGATGACACCGACCGTGGTCCCCGCCTTGATGCTCAGGTCCACGTCACAGACCGCTTGCAGGCCACCGAAGCGGCGTCCCAGTCCCCTTGTCTGAAGAACTGGGACGCCGGAGCGGCCTGCCGACGGGGAGGTGGTCGACGGGGCAACCGCCGTCGTGGCCGGGGCTGCTTCGACCGGGCCGTCGGCTCCGTTTGTCCTTCTCACAGCCGGTACCTCCGAACGTTGGTGAGGAGCGAGAAGTCCCGCGTGCGTAGGGCATCCCGGACGAAGTTGACGACACCTTGGGGAAGCAGGACGACTGCCGCGATCACCAGAGCGCCAAGAGTGAATGTGTGCGCCTCAGTGAAATGCTGCCGCAGGTATTCAGAGACCGCGGCGATGCCAACGGCGCCGAGGACAGGTCCTGCGATCGTGGCACTGCTGCCGATCACCACCATCACTACCATCAGCACGGTGAGGTCCACGTCGAACAGCCGCTGCGGGAAAATGGTGACCTGCTGGAAGGCATACGCGGATCCCGCCGCGCCGGTCAGGACCGCGGACACACTGAAGGCGAAGGTCTTCGCCCGTGTGGTGTTGACACCCATGGCTGCCGCGGCGTCCTCATCCTGGTTGACCGCTCGCAGGGCATATCCCGTACGGCCACGGACGATCAAGGCGACCACTGCCACGCAGACGGCCGCGAGCCCGAGAAAGAGCAGATAGAAACCGTCGTTGCCGAGCCACGCGGTCGGTGCGTTCGCACCGGCGGTGGGGATGGTGATCCCGGCGCCGCCGCCGGTCCATCGGGGGACGTTGGTCACCACCTCGCGCAGTCCCTCGGCGACGCCGAGCGTCGCGACTGCGAAGTAGTGACCCTTCAGGCGCAGGAGCGGCAGGCCGATCAGAGCAGCGAACGCGCCCGATACCACAGCAGCCACCGGAAGTGCGGCCCAGAACGACAGATGACCGTGCTGCATCAGCGCCGCGGTGGTGTACCCGCCCAGTCCGAAGAAACCCACCTGACCGAAGCAGGCGTAGCCCGTGTAGCCGCCGATGAGATTCCAGGACGCGGCCAGGGCGACATACATGAACACGGTGGTGAAGCTACGTTCCTGTCCGGTGTAGAGCTGCGACTGAAGCCCCACGCAGGCCAGGACCACGACGATGCCGGAGGCCCAGGACGCCCACGCCGGTATCCGCTTGGGGAGACGCCGGCCTGGTGGACGGGCGGCCGTCCCGGGCTGGTCCTCAGGGTCGGCCAGGGTGTCGTCCGATGCGTTGACAGAAGACATGATCAGACCTCGATCCTGCTTGCGTAGAAGGCGCGTCCGGCGATGCCCTGGGGGCGCATGACCAGGAAGACGACAAGGACTCCAAAGGCGACCGCGTTGACCAGGGTGCCGGGCAGGAGCTGTCCGCCCCATGCCTCGACCAGGCCCAGCAGCAGGCCGCCGAGCAGCGCGCCATACATGTTTCCCAGGCCGCCGAGCACCGCGGCGACAAAGCTGAACAGTGTGAAACGTCCCGCATCAGCGGTGCTGAAGGTGCCGACAGTGGCGACCGCGGCTCCGGCCGCACCGGCCAGGGCCGCCGCGATGCCGAAGGTCAGTGCGTATACATGCTTGGCCCGGATGCCCATCAGCCTCGCGGCGCCCCGGTCCATGCCGGTGGCCAGGATGGCAAGGCCGGTACGAGTGTGCCGGGTGACGTACACCAGCGCGAGAGTAACGCCGAGAGCCACGACAGCGGCCAGCAGTCGGCCGAGCGGCACCCTGACATCGGCGTACAACGTGTAGCTGTGGGCGGCATACCCGGTCGAGACCGAGCGGTAATCGGCCGAGAAGATCCAGATGAGGCCGTTGACCAAGAGCAAGTCGAGGCCGAACGTCAGCAGGAGAGTGATGAAGATCGGGGCCTTGACCACCATGTTGATCAGGCCGCGCTGGATCAGATAACCGCCTGCGAACAGTGCCGCCGCCACCGGGACCATCGCGACGAAGGGGTCGAGACCGAGCGCCGAATGCAGTTCAAAGGCGAGATAGGCGCCGATGAGTACGAACGAGCCGTGAGCCAGGTTGACCACGTTCATCACGCCCCAGACCAGGGAGAACCCGACCGCGATGAGTGCCAGCAGGCCGCCTTGCAGCAGCCCGTACACGGTGGCTTGTACGAACTGGCTCATGAGTGGTTCCCCATGGCGGGCCACACCATCGGCGACTCGGCGACGGCCTTGGGCCACACGGTGACCGGCTTGCCGTTGCGGACCTGCATGACCTCCATCGTCTTGGCGATGTTCTGGCCGGCCGAGTTGAACTTCAGCGGGCCGAAGAAGGTGGACTCGTCGAGCGCGGCGAATGCGTCTCTGACCCTGTCCGGGTCGGTCGAGCCCGCCTTCTCCACCGCGTCGACCATCGCTATGCAGGCCGCGGTCGCCTCGGCGGCGTGATATTCGGGCTTGCGTCCGCCGTACTGGCCGGCGAAGAGCTTGATGTAGTCGTCGGCGGTGCCGATCCACTTGTCCTTGCCCGCGGTCCGCGAGCTCCACTGGGTGGAGCCGAGGACGCCGTCAGCGGCCTTACCCAATGAGGATGCGAAGTCGGGGGTGGGCGGCGCCACGGTCTCGGCGAAGCCGCCGGACGGCGAGATGCCCAGTTCCCGGGACTGCTTGATGATGGCAATACCCTCGGCCAGATGGACGGACCCGATGATCACATCGGGCTTGAGCGGCTTGATCTTGGTCAGGGCCGATGAGACGTCCGTGGTGCCGCTCGGAAAGTACTCGGTGGCCAACACTTTGAACCCGAGCTTGCGCGCCTCATCGGTGCCGCCCTGCGTCACGGTCATGGAGAACCCGTCATCCGCGGAGAGAAAAGCCACGGTGGTCGGCTTCGGGACGGCGGACTCGTTGAGCGCCTGCACCATGACCGCGGCGTACTGGCGTGCCGAGGACAGCACGGCGAACGTCTGCCGGTACCCCTTTGTGAAGATCAAGTCTTCCGCGCCGGAGCTGTCGGACATCACCTGGCCATTGCGCTCGACCACCGCCGCTGCGGCCTCGGTCGTGGCGGATCCGTAGGGGCCGAGGACCAGTTGCACGCCCTTGTCGTTGAACTGGTCGATGAGCTGCGCGGAGGTGTCCGGCTTCGATGTGTCGTCCTGGTACTGGATCTCCAGTTTCAGTCGCTTCGAGCCGACCTGAACGCCGCCCTTGACGTTCACCGCCTTCTGGCAGACCTCGTAGCCCTCCTTCGTGAGACCGCCCTCCCTGGCGAGCCCTCCGGTCAATGACAGGGACGCACCGAATCTCAGTGTGTCTCCGGTGGCTCCCTTCGATGCCTGGCCCTTCGAGCCGCATCCAGCCGCCAGAGTGGCCGTTACCAGGGCGAGAGCCGCCCATTGTCTGGCTCTCATCTGGGGATTCATCTCAATCGCCTGCTTTCCCTCGTCCAGGGGTCGTGCCGCGCGCCCGTCCGGCGGGCGTCGTGGAAACGAACCGTAGGCTCGAAGCCACCGGTCGAAGGAGCTGCGGACCAGAATTGAGAATCCTCTAGGGTTCCGGCGGTATGCGCGGAGCGCGGCGATTCCTACGCTGGGCACACCATGCGAATTCTGCTCGTAGAGGACGACGACCGGTTCGCCGAAGCACTGACCGTGGCCCTGCGTCGGCACCGCTTCGACGTGTCCCGTGCCGCCACCGGCGCGGCGGCTCTGATAGCGCCTCCCACGGATTTGATCCTGCTGGACATGGGGCTGCCCGACATGGATGGCGTCGAGGTGTGCCGCCGGCTACGCGACATAGGCCAGGTTGCGATCATCGCCGTCACGGCACGGGGCGACGAACGTGACCGAGTCATCGGGCTCCGGTCGGGGGCCGATGACTACCTGATCAAGCCCTTCGGCGTGGCAGAACTGCGTGCCCGTATCGATGCTGTGATGCGACGTGCCCGCCCGCTCGCGCCACCGGTCGTACACGCCGGGACGACACGGATCGATATCGCCCAGCACCTCGTGACGACTGCGAACGGTTCTGCCGTCGCTCTGACCCGCAAGGAGTTCGAACTGCTTGCGGCACTTGCCCGGCAGCCAGGTGTAGTGGTGTCAAGAGAGCGCCTGTTGCTGGAGGTGTGGGGAACGCAGTGGCCGGGCGCCCATCGGACCTTGGACGTCCACATGGCGACTCTGCGGGGGAAACTCGGCGATCCGAAAGCGGTGCAGACCATCCACGGGGTCGGCTACCGCCTGGCCACGAACGATGCCGCCATCCCCTCATAAGGATTCGACTGGCTCAGCACCACCATCCATTACCTTGCCCCCGGCCAGAGGCATCCGGACCGAGCACCTCAGCCAGGCCGAATCGTGCCGCTGGTCGTTCCAGTCGGTAGCCGAGTCGTAATGGCGTCCGTCACAGTTCACCGTCCGCCCGAACCGGGCACGCGGGGCAGTCGACACGGGCATCGAGGAATGGGCAAATCCGCTCGCCAGGGCTGCGAGCTGGGGTTTCGCATAACTCCTTCAGGCAGCATCGGGCAATTTCCGGCCCATTGTGGGCCCTTTTCAGCCAAAAGGTGATTGGTATAAATATGTGGCAAGACCGGGCACGCCGTGCCCGAACCAGCACGGAAGTGAGGCGAGTGCGATGAACGCCGAGGAGCGTCAGAGCCGGATTCTCGCGCTCGCTCGCCACCAGGGACGCGTCGAGGTCACCACCACGGCCGTCGACCTGGCTGTCGCGCCGGAGACCATCCGCCGCGACCTCAGCGTGCTGGAACGCAGGGGCCTGCTCCGCCGCACCTACGGCGGCGCCTACCCCGTCGAGGGTGCGGGCTTCGAAACGGGACTCACCCAACGGGAGACCCTGCACCTCCAGGACAAGCGTCGTATCGCCACGGAAGCAGTGAAACTGCTCGGCAACGCGGAGACCGTGTTCGTGGACGAGGGCTACACCCCACAGCTCCTCGCAGCGCTCCTCCCGGGCGACCGGCCGCTGACCGTGGCCACCGCGTCGCTGTCCACCGCGGCCGCGATCGTGAACTCTCCGCAGGTCACGGTGCTGCTCCTCGGAGGCCGTGTCCGGGCCCGGACCCTGGCCACGGTGGGGTCATGGGCCTGCGCCATGCTCGAGGGATTCGTGATCGACCTGGCCTTCCTCGGGTCGAACGGCATCTCGCGGGAGCGCGGCCTGACCACCCCTGACCAGGTGGTGGCGGACGTCAAGGCCAAGGCGCTGGCTGTGTCGCGCCGACGCGTCTTCATGGGGCACCACAGCAAGTTCGGCGCGAGCAGCTTCTGCCGCTTCGCCAGGGTGGGCGACTTCGAGGCGATCGTCACCGACATCGGACTGTCCAGTGCCGAGGCGCACCGCTACTCACTGATGGGACCTCGCGTCCACCGGGTCTGACCGCTCAGCCCGCACCCCCTACCGCAAGGGACGGATCCGCCGGTGCCGCCCCCTCTCCACCCCCTTGCCCGATCCCACATCTCCTCCCCCTCCCCCTTGCCCGATCCCCCTCCCCTGTCTCACTCACTCACACCCGACATTTCATGAAAGAGACGATCATGATGTCAAGACCGACTGTTCTGCGACGCGCCATACCCCTCGGAGCCCTGGCCATGTGCGGCGCCCTGCTCACCGCCTGCGCCGGCTCCGGCGGCTCCGGCTCCGGCTCGCACTCCATCAACGTGCTGATGGTGAACAACCCGCAGATGGCGGACCTGCAGAAGCTCACGGCGGCCAACTTCACCAAGGAGACCGGCATCAAGGTCAACTTCACGGTGCTGCCCGAGAACGATGTCCGCGACAAGATCACTCAGGACTTCTCCAGCCAGGCCGGCCAGTACGACGTGGCGACCATCAGCAACTACGAGACGCCGGTCTACGCCAAGAACGGCTGGCTCGCCCCGCTGACCTCGTACGCGAAGAAGGACATCGCCTTCGACCAGAGCGACATCTTGCCGGCCATGCAGAAGTCCCTGTCGGTCGCCGGCCAGATATACGCCGAGCCGTTCTACGGCGAGTCCTCCTTTCTGATGTACCGCAAGGACGTCTTCAAGGAGAAGGGGCTGACCATGCCGGCCAACCCCACCTGGCAGCAGGTGGCCGACCTGGCGGCGAAGGCCGACGGCGCCAAGCCCGGGATGAAGGGCATCTGCCTGCGCGGCCTGCCCGGATGGGGCGAGGTGATTGCTCCTTTGACCACGGTGGTCAACACCATGGGCGGCACCTGGTTCGACAATGACTGGAAGGCCCAGGTCGACAGCCCCGCCTTCACCAAGGCGACCAAGTTCTACGTCAACCTCGTGCGCGCCCATGGTGAGGCGGGCGCCCCGCAGTCCGGGTTCGCCGAGTGCCTCAACAACATGGAGCAGGGCAAGGTCGCCATGTGGTACGACGCGACCTCCGCCGCCGGGTCGCTCGAATCCGGCGACTCGCCGGTAGCCGGAAAGGTGGGCTACGCGCCCGCACCGGTCGAAAAGACCAAGAGTTCCGGCTGGCTCTACACCTGGGCCTGGGGAGTGCAGAAGGCGAGCAAGCACCAGGGCGACGCCTGGAAGTTCATCTCGTGGGCGTCCAGCAAGAAGTACGAGCAGCTGGTCGGAAAGCAGCTCAGCTGGTCCCAGGTGCCGGCGGGCAAGCGGAGCTCGACTTACACCAACGCCAAGTACGTCGCCGCGGCATCGGCCTTCGCCAAGGCCACCGCGAACGCGCTGAAGTCCGCCGACCCGGACGACCCCGGCGTGCAAGCCCGGCCCGCCCCGGGTATCCAGTTCGTCGGCATCCCCGAGTTCACCGACCTTGGCACGCAGGTCTCCCAGCAGATCAGTTCCGCCATCGCCGGCAAGACCAGTGTCGAGAAGGCGCTGAAGGCCAGTCAGGCGCTCGCCGAGAAGGTCGCCGCCAAGTACGCGGACAAGTGATCCCTGTCGATCCATCCGATCCACCGGACGCCGGATTCACCCGGTCCTCCGGACGCCCGATCCACCCGACGCTCCCGCCTCCCGTGTCCCGCACCCGCGGGACCGGGAGACCGGGGCACAGCGGAGACTCCCGATGACCATCACTCACTCGCTCACCAGGCGTGCCCGGGCGCCGCAGACCGCGGGACGGACGGCACCTCCGCGGCGGTCCCGCGGGGCATGGGCCCGGCGGGCCCCGCTCCTCCCGGCCCTGATCTTCATGATCGTCGTCACTCAGCTGCCGTTCGTCGGCACGGTGGTGATTTCGTTCATGCGCTGGAACGCCCTCGAACCTGACAACAAAGCCTTCGCGGGCCTGGACAACTACAAGGAGGCGGTAGCCGACCCGCAACTGCGCTCCTCCCTCCTGACCACCATCACGCTGACCGTCACCGTGGTCCTGGTCAGCCTGATGCTGGGCCTTGGTCTGGCCCTCCTCCTGGACCGCAAGTTCCGTGGCCGGGGCATCGTCCGCACGATGCTGATCACGCCGTTCCTCGTCGTACCGGTGGCCTCCGCCCTGCTGTGGAAGCACGCCCTGTACAACGCCACCTACGGCCTGATCAACGGCTCGCTGACCTGGCTGTGGAGCCTGTTCGGCAGTGACAACCCACCCCAGCCCGACTGGCTGACCTCGTTTCCGCTGATGTCCGTGGAGGCGTCGCTGGTCTGGCAGTGGACGCCGTTCATGATGCTGATCCTGCTGGCCGGACTGCAGAGCCGCCCCATGGACACCGTCGAGGCGGCCCGCGTGGACGGCGCCACCACCTGGCAGGTCTTCCGCTACCTCACCTTCGCCCACCTGCGCCGCTACATGGAGCTGGCCGCACTGCTCGGCAGCATCTACGTGGTGCAGAACTTCGACGCCGTCTTCACGCTCACCGGCGGGGGCCTCGGCACCGCCAACCTGCCCTACACGGTCTACGAGACCTTCTACCAGGCCCATGACTACGGGCAGGCGTCCGCGGAAGGCGTCATCGTCGTCCTGTGCTCCCTCCTCGTGGGCTCCTTCGCGCTCAAGACCGTCTCGTCCCTGCTCCGAGAGGAGGCCCGCTGATGGCCACGACAATCACCGGCGGCCCCGTCGCACGTCGCAAGCACGGTGCGCTCGGCCTGCTGGCCTGGCTCTGCGGAACCCTTTTCTTCCTCCCGGTCGCCTGGATGGTGCTCACCTCGCTGCACAGCGAGTCCGACGCCGCGACCAACCCGCCGAGCCTGGGCGCACCGCTGACCCTCCAGGGCTACAAGGAGTTCTTCGGCGCGAGCACCGGCGTCTCCCCCTGGCCGCCGCTGATCAACTCCTTTTCGGCGAGCGTCATATCGACGCTGCTGGTGCTGCTGCTGTCTGTCCCGGCCGCGTACGCGCTGTCCATCAAGCCGGTGCGCAAGTGGAACGACGTGATGTTCTTCTTCCTGTCCACGAAGATGCTGCCCGCAGTGGCCGGCCTGCTACCGGTCTTTCTGATCGCCAAGAACAGCGGTCTGCTCGACAACGTCGCGCTGCTCATCGTCCTCTACACCTCGATGAACCTGCCGATCGCGGTGTGGATGATGCGGTCCTTCCTCGCTGAGGTTCCCGTCGAGATCCTGGAAGCGGCCTCGATCGACGGCGCCAGACTGCCGACCATTCTGACCCGGATCATCGCACCGGTCGTCGCCCCCGGTATCGCCGCCACCGCGCTGATCTGCTTCATCTTCAGCTGGAACGAACTCCTCTTCGCCCGCGTGCTCACCGGCGTCGTCGCCGGCACCGCTCCCGTCTTCCTCACCGGCTTCGTCACCAGCCAGGGCCTCTTCCTGGCCAAGGTGTGCGCCGCCGCCGTCTGCATCTCCCTGCCGGTCCTCATCGCCGGTTACGCCGCCCAGGACAAGCTGGTCCAGGGCCTCTCCCTTGGAGCAGTCAAGTGAAAGCCGCAGTCATCAGCTCCCCCGGCCAGGTCGGCGTGGAGACCGTCGAGGACCCCACACCAGGCCCCGGCCAGGTGGTGGTTGAGGTCTCGGCCTGCGGCCTGTGCGGCACCGATCTGCACATCCTGCAAGGAGAGTTCGCACCCGCCCTGCCCATCATCCCCGGGCACGAGTTCGCCGGAGAGGTCGTCGCTCTGGGCACCGGGGCACGCGACCTGAAGGTCGGCGACCGGGTCGCCGTAGACCCCTCCCTCTACTGCCACGAATGCCACTACTGCCGTATCGGACGTGGCAACCTGTGCGAGCGCTGGAACGCCATCGGCGTCAGCGTCCCCGGCGGCGCGGCCGAGTACACGGCCGTCCCCGCCGCCAACTGCGTCAAGCTCCCCGACCACGTCCGCACCAAGGACGCCGCCCTCATCGAGCCGCTGTCCTGCGCGGTCCGCGGCTACGACGTCCTGCGCAGCTCCCTCGCCTCCCACGTCCTGATCTACGGCTCCGGCACCATGGGCCTGATGATGCTGGAACTCGCCAAACGCACCGGCGCGGCCACGGTCGACATGGTGGACATCAACGAGGACCGGCTCTCCACCGCCCGCCTCCTCGGCTGCAGCAGCGCATCGACCACCGCCGACGCGATCGAACGCCCCCGCGGCTGGGACGTGGTCATCGACGCCACCGGCAACGCCCACGCCATCCAGAATGCCCTGGGCCACGTCGGCAAAGGCGGTACCTACCTCCAGTTCGGCGTCGCCGACTACGCGGCCCGGGCCACCATCGACCCGTACCGCATCTACAATCAAGAGATCACCATCACCGGCTCGATGGCGGTCCTGCACAGTTACGAACGCGCGGCCGAGCTGTTCGCCGGCGGAGTGCTCGACCCGGACATCTTCATCAGCGACCGCCTTCCGCTGACGGGCTACGCCGAAGCCGTACGGCGGTTCCAGGCCGGCAAGGGCCGGAAGATCCAGGTGCTGCCGTGACCGGAAGCCTCCCGGCGCTCGTCGTTGGCGAAGCCCTGGTGGACGTCATCGCCGGCCCGGACAGCGCGCGTCGCAGCCACCCCGGCGGCAGCCCGGCCAACGTGGCACTGGGCCTGGGCCGGCTCGGCCACCCAATCCGGCTCGCCACACGCGTGGGCCACGACGACTACGGCCGCCTGGTCCGCGAGCACCTGGAGAGCAGCGGGGTCGAGCTGACACCGGGATCCATGGTCGACGCGGCAACCTCGACGGCGACGGCCGTACTCGACGAAACGGGTGCCGCGAAGTACGACTTCGACATCACCTGGGCGCTGTCGGCGGCCGTCGAGGAAGCACTGCGCAACAGCCCGCCGACGCACGTCCACACCGGGTCCATCGCCACCGCTCTGGCTCCAGGAGCCGACCAGGTCTTCAACTCCCTGCATGCTCTGCGAACTTCGGCCACCGTCTCCTACGACCCCAATCCGAGGCCCGCGCTGCTCCGCTCCGCGGAGCGGGAACGCGACCGGGTGGAACAGATCGTCGCCCTCAGCGACGTGGTGAAGGCGAGCGAAGAGGACCTCGCGTGGCTCCGCCCCGGCGAAGACCCCGACAAGACGGCGGCCCACTGGGCACGCAACGGCCCCGCGCTGGTCGTCCTCACCCTGGGCGCGAACGGCGCCCGGGCCTGGTGGCGACATGGCTGCCGCGACATCCCGCCCATACCCGTCCAGGTCATGGACACAGTGGGCGCGGGCGATGCGTTTATGGCCGCCCTGACCAGCCGTCTGCTCCACGCCGGCCTGCTGGGCGGCGGCCCTGGAACCGAGGCGGCAACGGCACGCGCGGCACTCCGCGCCGCGACGGACACCGACCGACTGCCCATGGTCCTCGGCGAGGCGCTGACGACGGCTGCCCAGGCAGCCGCCCTGACCTGCGCACGCGAAGGAGCGGACCCGCCCACAAAAGCAGAACTGGGGCTTTGAACTGACGGGCCGTCCGTCCCACTCCCATGAGCCGTGCGGCTGGAGGCCGGTCCGCTGGACACTGTTCAGCGAAATCGTTGGGACCGTGCCCGTTCCGCTGACGCTAGAACCGCACACCCGAGTCGTCCCCCGATGGCCCCCTTCCGAACCGGCAAGGCAGCCGGCGCGGCGACGGAACCGAAGGCCCCCGACTGCCCGCAACGAAGCGTGCTGCCACCCGGTCAAGAGAATCTCGATCATGGCGGGATAGTCGTCGTCATCGAGACGGCCGGACGAATCGTCTGCTGTCATCTGTACCTTCCTGTGAAACACGCGTTGGAGGGGCCCTGGTGCCATTGGCACCAGGGCCCCGAAGGAACTGCTACACCATCAGCCGGCCTTGATCGGCTGCGCCGGCTCTGTGTTTCCGCATACCCACCGGGAAGAGGTCCGGGGGCTGCGGGGATCGCGGTTGCTTGACCGGAGACCACCTCACTATCGATGTCCTGCGGTACCCGGGCACACACTGTTCACCCGGGCGATCCTGATGGCGCTCAACTCCTCCGTTCTTCCCCTCTGACCAACCACTCCGTCCTGCTGGTGGCCTCTCACAGCGCCACTTCGGCAGCCAGCCCCGTCGCCCGTCCTGCATCTGCTCTGGCTTAGAACCCCACTGCCGAACCTCCGGGTGCGCGCGCCCGCAGCCGACGCCTTCACCGAGGTGCTGCTCTCATGTACTGCTTGCTGCGTGAACTGCGTACTGCTCACGGCGGCCCCTGAAAACCGCGGGCCACCCGGTCCGGTCGCCAGCCCCGTCGCCTTCCTGCGAAAACCCTGGCTTCGAAACTCCACTACCGCACCGACCTGCACTTACGTGTACTGCTTCCCGGCAGTTCAACCCTGCCGGGCCTGCTCGATCTCTCGATTACGGACAAGACACTAACCCCAGCAACATGCGCATGTCTACTGCTGTCACGATAGATTTTCTGCGCGGACTACCAGTGAAGTCCTGCGGTACGAATCACCGGGAAACTGCACCGGACCATGCCCTCAGGGGTGTGAGCGCAGTCGGAAACGGGCAGGCGGGCCAGTAGGGCACAAGCGGCCCAACCGATCACAGGTGGGGTGCACATGTATGAGCAGCACGACGATCACCATCTCCCGGACCGACCACGGTCCGACGCCCTGCGTCACGGCGGCGGTACCTTCACCCTCCGCCTGAACGTGCATCCCGACGCCATCGAGGCCGCCGTCGACGACGCCAGCCCACAGCTGCCACGCATGCGCACCCCCGACCTGACCGGCGTCGGCGGGGGCCTCGGCCGGCCCATGGTCAACTACCTCGCCCGCACCACCGCGATCACCCGCCGGGCGGTCGGCGGCAAAACCGTCACCGCCCTCCTTCCCCGCTGACCCCGCCTTCAGCGAAGCCGGGAAGTGGTTCCGTCACGACATCGCGCACCGTGGAGCAACATGTCCAGATGTCCGTAGCGAGAGACGTTGTGGACCAGGGGGTCGAGCGTGAAGCGCCGAGCACTTTGACCCGCCGCATGTTCGCGGTGGCGCGGTGCAGCGCGACAAGTGGCGGCGCGGTGCCCAGACGGGCGTCGTCGATGGCGTCGAGGAGTTGCCGCTTCGCGAAGGCGGCCGGCGCCTCGATGACAACCCGCCGGTTCACGAACCGGCGGTGAACCGTTGCCCTGCCGGACCGGCGGCCTCGCCGATGTGCTCCATGGGCGCGCCCGGTCTTCAGTCGGCACCCTCTCGGTCCACCTCATGTGGGGGAAATCTTGGCTGCCGCGCCGCCCAAAGGCGCCGCCAGCACCTCAGTACCGTCCGGCCCGAAACCGGGCACTGCGAGAGGTAGCCCGATGGCCGACGAATACAATCGGCCTCATGTCGAAGCCTGACGCGCTGCTTGTTGATGTTGCCGCCCTGGTGGAGTC
The DNA here is from genome assembly GCF_040682175.1 of Streptomyces sp. NPDC051320. Classification (NCBI taxonomy): domain Bacteria; kingdom Bacillati; phylum Actinomycetota; class Actinomycetes; order Kitasatosporales; family Streptomycetaceae; genus Streptomyces; species Streptomyces sp. NPDC051320. The sequence continues at coordinate 103,119 of NZ_JBFBAL010000008.1, read as the reverse complement.
AGGGCACAGCAACCAGATGCCACTGACCGTGGTCGCCGGTGGCGCCGTCATCACGGGCCGGCTGGCTCCCGAAGCCGTCTGGAGGCAGCGGGTGTCGGAGATCCTGGCGGACTCGGCCCGCCTAGGCGACTTTTCCGCCATGTTCACCGCTGCGGCAGCCAAGGACGGGCCGCCCACGCATCTGCACTTCCATGTGGCCCGGATTCTGCAGGGCACGGTGGGGATCCCGGAGACAGGTGGGATGTACCGGGTGGCGATCGAGGACGTCAGCGCCTGGACCATGGGCGACTTCAGCTACTCCGACCACTGACCCACGGCCGCGCGGAGAAACCTCGGCATGCTGTGAGGGTCCGACCGGCGCACCCCGGCAGGACCCTCACCACAGCTCTGTCGACGACTCGCGCCCGCCCGTCAGTGAGACTGCCGCAGGGGCGCCAAGCATCGCGGAAGCCTGCTGCATCGGGGGGCGAACCCGCGTAGGCGCGGCGGCCTGGCGAAGTTCGCGGCAGGTGAAGCCGAGCTGGGTCATGGCCCGCACGACTTCTACTGCACTGAAGTCGCGGCGGTCCTGGCGTGTGACGACCTGGCCGACCTGTTTGACGGGGTAGGTGGTCGGCCGATGACCACGGACTCGCCGGAAAGCTGCTCGGGCTTGATGCCCTTCATCGATTCCAGGACGCCGCTCCTGGTGAGGTCGAACGGGAAGCGAGCGATGACACAGCGCATGATGCCTCACAGGGAGAGGGACGAAGGAGGAGTGGTTCTGCCGCGGTCGGAATGGCTCAGCGGGCGAGGGCGAGGACGCCCAGGGCGCTGCCGAGTTCGTCGACCACAGGCAGGGCATCGACGTGGCTGTAGCGCATCATGTGCCCGGCTTCGGCCATGGTGGTCACCGGCGAGGTGAACGGTCCGCGGTCGCCCAGAATGTCCCGCAGCTGGACCCTGTCCGTGTACGCGGAGCCGTAGCGGGCTGCTGTGAGCTGAGCCAGGATGACCAGTCCGGCACACAGGTCACTGTCGTCGCAGACAAGCAGATGCCCGGTACGGGCGCCGGCCATGACGGACCGGGCCACCTCGACGGTCATGTCGTCGCAGACCTGTGGTCCGGCGGCGTCCATGACGTCGGCCACGGTCCTGTCTGCGGCAGTGGCGTCCGTCGAGCGGTGCTGCACCTGAATCAGCGTCAAAGGTGCCTCCTGCAGAGATGGGTCAGCTTCCGGATCACGAAGTTGTCAGGCAGCCGCGTCGAAGGAGGACTGATGCGCGGCCACACGCCGGGCCGCCGAGGCGGGGCTGCGCCGGCCGCGTGAGGACGCGCTGCGCTGACGCCGCTCGACCACCGGCGCGGTGATCGTCACAGGAATGCCGGAAGGGGCCTGGGCGCCGGTGATCCGGCCGAGTGCCTCCTCGCCGGAGCGGACCTGGGTGGTCTGGGGCACGATGCCGGCGGCGGCCATGAGGCGGGTCATGTCACGGCGCTGGTTGGGGGTGACCGGGGTGACGACGCTGCCGGACTCCCCTGCCCGTGCGGTACGGCCGCCGCGGTGGAGGTAGTCCTTGTGGTCGGTCGGCGGGTCGAGGTCTCATGTCGCCCGGCAGCTCGCTCAACGGCTCCGCGCGGTTTACCTCGACAAGGACTCTCTGGCCGGCGACCTCGTGGACGCCGCGCTCGAACTGGTCGGCCGGCGGACCGGAGGCCGTGAAGACGACCCGACCTACATCGAACGGTTGATTCCGGCCGAGTACGCGGCCCTGTTCGCCACGGCGGCGGACAATCTGCGGCTGGGCCTCCCTGTCGTCCTGGATGCACCCTTCGCCGCGTACCTCACCAACCCCGGCTTCCTGACCGCCTCGGCCGGCCGAGCTTCTTGGCCCACAGCAACACCCGTCGTCGTGGTCGAGGTACGGGCCTCCGGGGAGACCGTTCGCACGCGACTGACGCAACGAGGCCTGCCCCGCGACCGGGCCAAGCTTGCCGACTGGTCGGCATTCTGGCAACGACTGGGGACTCAGGACTGCGCCTGGACCGGCGCTCGGCACATCGTCGTGGACAACGACGCCGAACCGGACCTCGACGCCGTTGTGGGGCTCGCGGGTGATACCGGGCCGGTGCCCCTTCACGCCTTCTGAGCTTGGTCTTTGACCTCGGGCATCGCCCGAGGTCAAAGACCAAGTCAAGGCCGTGACCCCAACTCCCTCAGCGACGGCGACCCGGGCACAGCCTTCGACGCCATCTACACCGGTCTGCACTGTGCGGCGCTGAACAAGCGTTACCACTGGTTCGAGAGGACGGGATACCCGGGTTGCGTGATCTGATGGGTCTCCGATGGCGTGCTATCCACCTGGCAAGACGGGGTCACCAGGCTGGAGCACCTCCACGACCACGGCTCCGCGCTGCACGTTTTCCCCTCCGCCACTCGTTCGCCTCGGACGGAACTCCGACCAGGACAACAGGCATCGGGCCGAAGAGCGACCAGGTTCGCTGACAAGGAAGCCTGAACGACTGGATTCGCGGTCAAACGCCTCGGTTAGATGACGGCGAACAGAAACGGCCTGGCTTTGTTCACGAGAGCACGGCGACCATCAGCGTGCCGACGGCCCCTGTAGCTTCCCCGCCGACGGGCTCTGGTCTCGTCCCGGGGTGCTTGCGGGACCTGCACGCGGAATTGGACGACGCACTCACGGCGTGGGGCGAGGTCGAGGTGGCCCCTCACAGGCACTACATCGCTTACCGACGGCTGGTGAACGTCGCGTCGGTGATCTTCCGTCCGAAGCACGAAGCGTGAGTGTGTCGACCTGGTTGGGCCACCCCTCCCCGAAGGTCACGCTGGACTACTACGCTCACTTCATGCCTGGCGCAGGCAAGCGCGGGCTGGCCGCGATGGATACGTAGCTCGTGTGATGCGGGATCGAAAGTCCCCGAGAAGTCCCTGGCGCCGTCAAAGACGCCACACAACCGAAGAAACCGCAGGTCACATGGCTACGCGCAACGCCGCCCAGTTGTACGCGGAGTACAAGGAGCCCCTGTACGCCGCTCCCCCGCTGCTGCAGCGCATGGTCGACGCGGGCAGGCTGGGTCGCAAGACCGGCTCGGGCTTCTACCCGTACGCCTGAGGCCGTACCGGAGTGCGGGGCCACGCCGCCCCGCACTCCGTTCCGCTCCCCAGGGCGCCAGGTGCGTCAGCCCAGGCGCAGATGGTGCAGCATCAGCAGCCCGGCCGCCATGTTCGCGGCCGGCACCTCGCCACGGGCGATCATGTCCGGCACCAGCTTCAGCGGCACCCACGCGCGGCGTGACGACTCGAAGTCGTCGGCGGGATGGCCGGTGTAGACGCCCCGGTCGGTCCAGTAGAGGTGATGACGGGCGTCGGTGAGGCCGTTGGACGGTTCGACGGTCAGCAGGTGCTGGAGCGGACCGGGCCGCCAGCCGGTCTCCTCCTCCATCTCGCGGGCGGCGGCGGCTTCGACCGCCTCGCCGTCCTCGACGACACCCGCGGCGAGCTCCCAGCCCCAGCTGTCCGTGATGAACCGGTGCCGCCAGAGCAGCAGCACTTCATTGGCCTCATTGACGACGGTCGCCACCGCCACCGGGCGCAGCCGGATCACGAAGTGGTCCAGGTGGGTGCCGTCCGGGAGTGCGACGTCCGCCAGGTTGACCCGAAACCAGCGGTTCTTATAGACATTTCGTTCGCTTAAGTTCGTCCACTGCACAGTTCTGCCACCTTCCGACAAGTCGATGGCAATATGGCAGCAGTGACGCGCTCACAGGGGAACGCGCAGCGCTCCATCAATGAGAGCAGCCACTTCGTGGGCGCCGCTGAAGCCGCTGTCCAGCAGGTGGTCGCGGACCGCACGCAGCCGGTCCCGCAGCCGTTGCGATTCCATGCCCCCGGCCTGCACCGCCATTTCGGCGGCGGTGGCCACCGCCCGGTCGGCATCACCCTGACGCAGTTCGATCTGGGCGAGCATCGCAAGCCGGTGGACCCGGCCCCGGTCGTGTGCGGGGGCCGCGGCCGCCGCCACGGCCTGCGACCTGGCGGCCGGCAGATCGCCGAGTCTGAGCAGCGCCTCCGCCACTTGTACGTTGACCAGGCCGGGCTGGACATAGCCGGTTTCGTCCGGCTCGGCGCCCGGCCTGATGCGCTCCGCGGCCGACTCCGCCCGCTTGATGCAGGACAGTGCGCTGCCCGCGTCCCCCAGATACGCGTAGGCCTTGCCCTGCATCGCATGCAGATCGGTGCCGAGGGCGGGGGTGAGGTCCTTGCCCGCAGCGCGCAGCGCCGCCTCGGCGAACGCCACCGCCTGCCGGTACTCCCGCATGAACAGCGCCTGATTGACGAGCAGAGCGACGACATACGCGCCGAGACCCCGGTCGCCGCTCGCCTTGGCCAGCCGCAGCGCCTGGTGGAAGTAGCGTTGGGCGAGCCCCTGCGCATTCGAGTCGTAGGCGCAGATCCCGGCCATGGCCACCAAGCCGCCGGTGGCGCGGTGCAGTTGCCGCCCGGTGGCGTCACTGTAACTGCCGCGCAGCAGGGGCGCGGTCTCGAAGTTGAGGAATCCGACGATGCGGGCGCGGGTCGCGATGCCACCCGCCTTCCGGTACATCTGCTCGTAGTGCGCGCGGGCCGCGCGGAGCATCTCGGTGTCGGCGGGGCTGACCCGGGTGGGGCCACTGCGCGATACGTCGATGTCCTCCGGCGGGTTCTCCCACTCCCAGACCGGCAGCACCGCCGGAGTACCGGTCACCGCGGAGGCGTCCAGCAGGTGCGGGCGCTGCTGCTCGTCGGAGCGCCACAACGCCGCCGCCCGCTCCACGAATCCGGAGAGCGGGGTGCCGTGCACCGGCGCGGGGCCGCCCGGCACGCCGAGGCCGATGTCGTCGAGCGTCACGGTGCGGTGCAGCCGCGCGGCGAGCACCTCGCAGAGCAGGTCGGGCACCTGGCCACGTGGCCGCTGTCCCTTCAACCACCGGGCGACCGCGGTGTGTTCGTACCTCAGCGCCAGACCACGGGACGCGCCCGCCCGGTTCACCCGGACGGCCAGGCCGGCGTGGGACATCCCGGCCTCGTCGAGCAGTGCGTCGAGCAGGGTGTTGGGCAGCATGGAGGCCCTCCGGTGGCTCGGTGGGGCACAGCGTAGTGGAGCCGGATTCACACGGGGTGTGAAAGGAGTGCTCGTACCCGGGTGCCCGGGACTCTGCCCCCGTGGGTCCGGCGCCGATTGACTGAACTGCCTCTCAGGAGGCGGCCGGGCCGTCGGCTCCCCCTCGTACAGTGCGACGGCCCGCTCCCGGCGCCGTCCGTCCTGCCGGAACTGCCCGGCACTCCGTGACAGGACGGGCGGCGCACATCGCTCCGGACCGACCGGGCGCCCGGGACCGGTCGTTGGAGAGGACGAGCAGCGCCACATCGTCGGTGAGCCGGCCGCCGGTGTGGCGCAGCAGCGCCCGGTGCACCCCACTGATCACCGAAGCGGGGGTGATCATCGGGGTGGAGGCAGAACGGGCGGGTGAACCCCGGGCGGCCTGTGACAGGGCTTCGTGCAGCGGGAAGAACCGCCCGGCGGAGTCCCGCGCGTCGGTCGCGCCGTCGGTGTGCAGGACCAGCGTCTCGCCGGGCAGCAGCCGCGTGCAGTGGCCGGTGGCGAAAACCGCCGGCAGCGGGAAGGTGCCCAGCGGCGGCAGTGGGTCCTCTCCGCAGAGCTGCTCGACGATCTCGCCGAACCGGTACGGCTCGATTCCGGACGGCTCGAGCTCGTACGGCTTGAGCTTGTAGGGCCACGGGTGTCCACAGTTGATCGCGGACACCGCACCGTCCTCGTCGACTTCGAGGAGCAGCACGGTGACGAATTCCTCGGCCGACGGGTGATCGGGCTCGGCGCCGCCCGCGGCAGGGTGTTCGGAGCGTGCCCGCTCCCGCAGATGACGCTGCAGGGCGCGCTCCAACCGGCGCGCCACCCCGGACAGTTCGGGTTCGTCGTGCGCGGCTTCCCGGAAACTGCCGAGCACCGCGGCCACCGCGCCGATGGCGGCCAGGCCGTGCCCGCGCACGTCACCGATCACCAGCCGCACTCCGTGCGCTGTCCCCAGTGCCTCGTACAGATCGCCGCCCACCGTTGCGCCCCGGGAGGCGGAGAGCTGGCCGGCGGCGACGGCCAGACCGTCGATCCTGGCCGGCAACGGCCGCAGCAGTACCCGCTGGGTGGCGTAGGCGACGGCCCGGACCTGCCGCAACTCCCGTACCGGACCGAGCCGGACGCCGGCGAGCCCACAGCCGACCAGGGCCAGCAGTACGGCACAGAAGATCAGCCTCGGGGCGATCGCTCCGTCACTCACCGGTGGGGAGACCAGCTCCCACCCGACCGTGGTCGCCAGCCAGAATCCGGGGAGTCCGAAGACGACCGTCCTGCGCCACGTCCGCGTGCGGATCACGGCCTGTGCACGGAGCATGCCGTCAGCCCCCTCGGATCCAGATCGGGCGGGTCGATATCGGGCGGGTCGATTCTGTCGGCCGTCCACACCTGATGGCGCACATCACCTGTGCATCTCACCCGAATGAGTGAGGGGCATCTCCGGTGACCCGGACATGCCCCTCACTGGAACCCGTGGATTCCCGCCGCGGATGCCTCCGCCGGTGGCGCGGTGCTACGCGCCGCGCAGCACCGCCCCCGTGCGCTCCGCCGCGAGTGCCACCGCGGCGTCACGGGCCGCCGTCGCCTCGTCGACGGTCAGCGTACGGTCGGTGGCGCGGAAGCGCAGCGCATAGGCGAGGGACTTGTTCCCCGCACCGATCTGCTCACCGGTGAACACGTCGAACAGCCGCAGGGATTCGAGCAGTTCACCCGCTCCCTGGTGCAGCGCGGCCTCGACGTCCGCGGCGGGCACGTCCGCGGGGACGACCAGCGCGACATCCTGGGTCGCCACCGGGAAGGACGAGATCCGGGGGGCGACGGGCACGACGCGTCCCTGCTCCACCACGTCGAGCTCGAGTTCCATCGCGCAGGTGCGCTCCGGCAGGTGCAGTGCCTTGATGACCCGGGGATGCAGCTCCCCGGCATGACCGGCAAGCACCTCCGCCCCATCCACGGTGACGTACAGCGCGGCGCATCGTCCCGGGTGCCACGGTTCGTGGCGGTCACCGCAGACGGTGAGCTCGACGCCTGCTTCGGCGGCGACCGTACGAGCCGCCTCGACGGCGTCCGCCCAGTCGGCCGGGCGGCCCTTGCCCCACCAGCCGGCCTGCTCGCGTGCACCGGCCAGGACGACGGCGACCCGACGCGGCTGACGCGGCAGCGTGGCGTTGAGCCCGGCGATCTCCTCGTCGGTGGGACGGCGGTCGACCGGCAGCCGGGCAGCCGGGTGCTCGTCGCCCGTCAGTGGGGTCTCCCCTGCTCGAACGGAGCTGAGATCCTGGGGAATGAAAACGAGACCGGTCTCGAAGAGCGCGAGGTCGTGCGAACCGCGCCCCGCGTTGCGCCGGAGTGCGGTGAGCAGGCCCGGCAGCAGCGTGGTGCGCAGCGCCGGCTCCTCGTCGGAGAGCGGGTTGGCGAGCTTGACGGTGGTCCGACGGGCGTCGTCGGCGGGCAGACCGAGCTGGTCGAGCACCGCCTCACCGATGAACGGGTAGTTCAGCGCCTCGACGAAGCCCGCACCGGCCAGTGCCCGGCCGACCCTGCGGTGCAACCGCTGCCGGTCGGTCAGCCCGCGGCCGGCCGGCGGCCTCGGCAGCGTCGACGGCAGGTTCTCGTACCCCTCCAGCCGGATGACCTCTTCGGCCAGGTCGTTGGGGTAGGCGAGGTCCGAACGCCAGGACGGCACGGTGACCACGAGCTCGTCCTGCCCGTACACGTCGCAGCCGACCTGCTGGAGGCGGCGGACGACGGTCTCCCGGCCGTACCGGACCCCCGCCACCCGGTCGGGGTGGTCGGCGGGCATCGAGATGGAGCGCGGCGCGGACGGCGCGATGATCTCGGTGACGCCGGCCTCGGCGGTGCCGCCGGCCAGCAGCACCAGCAGGTCGGCGGTGCGCTGCGCGGCAGCCGAAGCGGCCTCCGGGTCGACTCCCCGCTCGAAGCGCTTGGACGCCTCGGAGGGCAGCTTGTGCCGCCGCGCGGTACGGGAGATCGACAGGGCGTCGAAGTGCGCGGCCTCGATGACGACGTCGGTGGTGCCTTGCACCCGGCCGGTCTCGGGGTCCACGGCGGCGTCGGCGATCTCGGTGTTGGCGCCGCCCATCACCCCGGCCAGCCCGATCGGGCCCCGATTGTCGGTGATGACCAGGTCCTCGGCGTCGAGCACCCGCGCGACACCGTCGAGCGTGGTGAACTTCTCGCCCTGTTCCGCTCTGCGCACCCCGATCGGCCCGTCGATCCGGGTGCGGTCGTAGGCGTGCAGTGGCTGGCCGAGTTCCAGCATCACGTAGTTGGTGATGTCGACCGCCAGCGAGACCGGACGCATCCCGGCCTTCTGCAGCCGGCGCTGCAGCCACACCGGGGTGCGGGCCTCGGGGTCGAGGCCGGTGACCGTACGGGCGGTGAAGCGGTCGCACCCTTGCGGGTCGGCGATCTTCACCGGGTAGCCGTGCGCGTTGGGCGCGGGGACGTCGAGCAGCGCGGGGTCGCTGAGCGGCAGGCCGTAGGCCGTGGCCGTCTCGCGGGCGACACCGCGGATGGACAGGGCATAACCGCGGTCGGGCGTGACGGCGATGTCCAGGACCTCGTCGACCAGCTCGAGCAGCTCGATGGCGTCGGTGCCGGTCTCGTGGCCGGGCGGCAGCACGATGATGCCGTGCGAGCCTTCATCTCCCATGCCCAGCTCGTCGCCGGAGCAGATCATGCCGTGCGAGGTCTTGCCGTACGTCTTGCGCGCGGCGATGGCGAAGTCGCCGGGCAGCACGGCGCCCGGCAGGACCACGACGACGTGGTCGCCGACCGCGAAGTTCCGCGCGCCGCAGACGATCTCCTGCGGCTCGCCGGTGCCGTTGGCCATGCCGACGTCGACGGTGCAGAACCGGATGGGCTTCTTGAAGCCCTCGAGTTCCTCGATGGTGAGGACCTGTCCGACGACCAGCGGGCCCTTGAGGCCGGCGCCGATCTGTTCGACCGTCTCGACCTCCAGGCCGACGCCGATCAGCTTGGCCTGCACATCACGGCCGGTCTCGGTGGCGGGGAGATCGACGTACTCCCGCAGCCAGGAAAGCGGGACCCGCATCAGATCTCCATCCCGAACGGCCGGGTGAAACGGATGTCTCCCTCGACCATGTCTCGCATGTCTTCGACGTTGTGGCGGAACATCAGCATCCGTTCGATGCCGAACCCGAAGGCGAATCCGCTGTACTTCTGGGGGTCGACACCGCAGGCGGTGAGCACCTTGGGGTTGACCATGCCGCAGCCGCCGAGCTCGATCCAGCCCTCGCTCGAGCAGGTACGGCAGGGGCGGTCGGGGTTGCCCACCGAGTCGCCTCGGCAGACGTAGCACTGCATGTCCATCTCGGCGGACGGCTCGGTGAACGGGAAGTAGTTCGGGCGCAGCCGGGTGGTCATGTCCTGGCCGAAGAGCGCCTGCACCATGTGGTCCAGGGTGCCCTTCAGATCGGCCATGGTCAGGCCCTCGTCCACGGCGAGCAGCTCGATCTGGTGGAAGACCGGGGTGTGCGTCGCGTCCAGCTCATCGGTGCGGTAGACCCGCCCCGGGCAGACGATGTAGACGGGCGGCTCGCGGTCCAGCAGGGTGCGGGCCTGGACCGGCGAGGTGTGCGTACGCAGGACCACACCGGACTCGTCGGCGGGGCTTCCCGGCCCGGCTGCCGGGTCCTGGACGAAGAAGGTGTCCTGCATCTGCCGGGCGGGGTGATCGGGCGTGAAGTTGAGCGCGTCGAAGTTGAACCACTCCGCCTCGACCTCGGGGCCCTCGGCGACCTCGTACCCCATCGCGACGAAGATGTCCGCCACCCGCTCCATGAACGTGGTCAGCGGGTGCCGGGCACCGGCCGGCATCCGGTCGTGGGGCAGCGTGACGTCCACCGCCTCCTCGACCAGCACCCGCTCGTCCCGCTCGGCCTCCAGCTCCGCCTGACGGGCGGCGAGCGCCTTGTTCACGGCGCCGCGTGCCATCCCCACCCGCTTGCCCGCCTCGGCCTTGGCCTGCGGGGGCAGCGCACCGATCTCGCGGTTGGCGAGCGCCAGCGGTGAGGTGCCACCGGTGTGCGCGGTCTTGGCGTGGGTGAGCGCCTCGAGGTCGCCGGCGGCCGCGAAGGCGGCGAGCGCCTCGTCCCGCATGCGCTCGATCTCTTCAGGTTTCAGTGCCTCGACCTCAACAGGGTCGTACGACTTGTTCGGTGCCGACATCTCTTCCCGTACTTCCGATTGCTGGCTGAGGCGACCTGCTCGCCGACAGCGACGTCAAGGACGCAAACGTGCCAAGGGTCGAGTCTAGTGCCCCTCCTGGCAAGCTTTGCCCCGTAGCGTCGCCCAGCACGCACGCTCCTCACGGGGCAAACATGGCCGGTCGCGGCACTGAACGTCGCCAGGAGGCGGAGAAGCCCGTGGACCCTACTGGGCCAGGTAGGCCGGAGCGCCCACGGGCAGAATAAATCGGAACTCGGCGCCGCCACGGGGTCCGCGGCCGACGGTGATCGTCCCGCCGTGCGCCTCGACTATGCCCTTGACGATGTAGAGGCCGAGCCCGGTGCCCCCGCGTTTGCTGCCGCGCCAGAAACGGGTGAAGACACGGCCCATCGACTCCTCGGGAATGCCGGGTCCTTCGTCGGTCACGGTGACCCCGGTTCCCTTCTCGTCGTTCTTCGCGCAGGCGGCTGCCACGTCGATGGTGACGGTTCCCTCGCCGTGGCGCACCGCGTTTTCCAGCAGGTTGCCGAGCACCTGGTCGACCTTGTCCGGGTCGGCCCAGAGATCCGGCAGCGGCTGCCGGATGCGGACCAGGAAGCGATCCGGGTCCTGTCCGGACGCGGTGTGCGCCTGGACGTGGCGTTCGACGGCCGCGACGACGTCCACGGGCTGGCGGCGCAGCTCCAGGCGTCCCGAGTCGATGCGGGAGATGTCGAGCAGCTCGGCGATCAGCCGGGTGACCCGGTTGGCGTCCGCGTCGACGGTCTCCAGCATCAGCCGCTTCTGGTCGTCGGTGAAGCGCTCCCACTTCGCGAGCAGGGTGGCGGTGAATCCCTTGACCGAGGTCAGCGGCGAGCGCAGTTCGTGCGCGACGGTGGCTATCAGCTCGGCGTGGCTGCGCTCGGTACGCCGACGCGCCTCGGTGCCCCGGATCGAGACCACCAGCCGGCGCACCGGACCGGTGGGGCGCTCGCGTAGGTACCGTGCGGAGACCAGCACCTCGCGGCCCCCCGGCAGCAGCAGATTGCGCTCCGGCTGGCCGTAGCGGATGGCCAGACCGCCGTACGGGTCGGTGAGAGTCCACCAGCGGCGGCCCTTGAGATCCTCCAGGGGCAACGCCTGCTCCAGCGGGGCACCGAGGGCAACGGCTTTCGGCACCGCGGTGATGCGGGCGGCGGCGGCGTTGAAGCAGATGATCCGGCCCCGGGCGTCGGCGATGACCAGGCCGTCGGGGAGATCGTCGGGGTCGACCCCGGAGCCTGCGACCCCGATCGAACCACTGGAACTGCCCGAACCGTGTGAACTGCCCGACATCCCCGTACCCCACCTCTCCGAATACCGCAGTGGGCCCCCGAGTTCGTCACCCTACTAGGTGGAGGTGACGGAGCGGCACCCTCCGGAAGCGCGCTGCGCACGCGCCGACGCATAAAGGCATACGGCGGCGGCGGTCGCGAGGTTCAGACTCTCGGCCCGGCCGTGGATGGGAACGCGGACCACCGCGTCGGCCAGCGCGCGGGTCTCCGCGGGCAGCCCCCAGGCCTCGTTGCCGAAGATCCACGCGGTCGGCCCGCCCATGGTGCCCGCGTCGAGCTCGGCGTCGAGGTCGTCGTCGCCCGCGCCGTCGGCGGCCAGGATGCGCACGCCGGCGGCCTTCAGGCCGGCCACGGCCTGCTCGACGGGGACGCCGACCGCCACGGGCAGATGGAAGTGCGAACCGACCGACGCCCGCACGGACTTGGGGTTGTAGAGGTCGACGGAGGCGTCGGTGAGGACCACCGCGTCGGCCCCCGCCGCGTCGGCGCAGCGCAGTACGGTGCCGGCGTTGCCCGGATCGCGGACGTGTGCGAGGACCGCGACCAGCCGGGGCCGCGCGGCGATGATGTCCTCGATGGGCGAGTCCAGGAAACGGCAGACACCGACCAGGCCCTGCGGGGTGATGGTCTGCGAGAGCTCGGCGAGCACCTCGTCGGCGGCCAGGTGGACCCGCACCCCGGCGGCCCGCGCCGCCCGCACGATCTCGGTGTACCGCTCTGCCGCCTCGGCGGTGGCGAACAGCTCGGTCAGGGTCGGCTCGCCGTTGAACCGGTGAGCGACTGCCTCCCGTACGGCCTGTGGCCCCTCCGCGAGGAACCGGCGTTCCCTGGTACGGAAGTTGCGCCGGGCCAGCCGCTTGGCGGCGGCGACGCGCGGAGAACGCGGGGAGATCAGCTCGGCGGGGGTGCCCATGGTCGGCGTTTCACCTTACGTACGGGGTGCGGACGGCGGTCTGCGGTCCGGCGGTCCACCTGCGGAACCGCGGGAGTGCGGAACACAGCGGACCCGCAGACGGTGTCCGTCTGCGGGTCCTCCGATGGAAGAGCTCGCCTGGATCAGGCAGCGGTCTTCGGCGCGTTGACGTCGCTCGGGAGCGCCTTCTGCGCGACCTCGACCAGCGCGGCGAACGCGTTGGCGTCGTTGACGGCCAGCTCGGCGAGGATCTTGCGGTCCACCTCGATGTTGGCGGCGTTCAGACCCTGGATGAGGCGGTTGTACGTCATGCCGTTCTGGCGGGCAGCGGCGTTGATGCGCTGGATCCACAGCCGGCGGAAGTCGCCCTTGCGCTTCTTGCGGTCGTTGTAGTTGTAGACCAGGGAGTGGGTGACCTGCTCCTTGGCCTTGCGGTACAGGCGCGAACGCTGACCACGGTAGCCGCTGGCGGCTTCGAGGATTGCCCGGCGCTTCTTGTGGGCGTTGACTGCCCGCTTGACGCGTGCCACTTGTTAACTCCTTGTAGCGGGGCCGCGGTGGGACTCACACGGCCCGGAAACGAATTGGTCCCGGTCCGATGTCGCGCCTCCGGTGGTCACCGGGGGCTGCGGCATCACTTGCCGAGAAGCTTCTTGACCTTCTTGGCGTCGCTCGGGGCCACCGTGACCGTGCCGGTCAGCGAGCGGGTCTTCTTCGACGACTTGTGCTCGAGCAGGTGGCGCTTGCCGGCGCGCTCGCGGAGCACCTTGCCCGAGCCGGTGATCTTGAAGCGCTTGCTGGTACCGCTGTGCGTCTTGTTCTTCGGCATCGCGCCGTACTCTCCTCGTCAGTGACGCTCCCCCGGTGCGGGCACCGGACAGCAGGAGCGTCAGTTCGTTGGTATGGGTTCCGGACCGGACCACCTCGGGACCGCCTGGGTGGCGGCCCCCGCGGTCACGCTTCGGAGGATGTCTCGGCCTTTTCGTCGGCCGCTGCCTCGGCCGGAGCCTCGGCAGCCTCGCCCGTGGCCTCGTCGGTCGCGTAACCCTGGCGCTCCGCCTTACGGGCGGCCTGGGCCTCGCGAGCCTCGGCCATGGCCTCGGTCTTCTTCTTGTGCGGGCCGAGAACCATGATCATGTTTCGGCCGTCCTGCTTCGGGTTCGACTCGATGAACCCGAGCTCCTCGACGTCCGAAGCAAGGCGCTGAAGCAGCCGGAAGCCCAGCTCGGGGCGGGACTGCTCACGACCACGGAACATGATCGTGATCTTGACCTTGTCGCCCTGCTTGAGGAACCGGACGACGTGACCCTTTTTGGTGTCGTAGTCGTGCGGGTCGATCTTCGGTCGGAGCTTCATTTCCTTGATGACCGTGTGCGCCTGGTTCTTGCGCGCCTCACGTGCCTTCATGGCCGACTCGTACTTGAACTTCCCGTAATCCATGAGCTTGCACACGGGCGGACGGGCGGTCGCCGCGACCTCGACCAGGTCGAGGTCGTACTCCTGTGCCAGTTCCAGGGCCTTGGCAAGCGGCACAATGCCGACCTGCTCGCCGCTGGGTCCGACAAGTCGCACCTCGGGAACGCGAATCCGGTCGTTGATGCGGGGCTCGGCGCTGATGGATCCTCCTCGGTAGCACCACACGACTGTCTGGCAGACAGCCGCGTAACGTCTGTTTAGACAGACCAACCGCTCGGAGGTACGAAAAAATGCCCCGGACGGGACACAGGCGGAAGCTCCTCTACTACCGGAGCACCGCCGCGTCTACCGCGGGGCGCGCATCGGGTGGCTTCCATCGTCCGTACGGAACGATGGGCACCACCTGACCGGTGACCCGCCGTCCCGAGGGACAGCCAGGTGGGAGATCGGAGCCTCCACTTGTGGGCCGGACACACAGGTGTCCGACCGGTCGTTACGCAAGGTTAGCACCTCGCCGCGGTTCGGACCAACCGGCGGAGACCGGTCCTCCGCGCGGGCGCTCGCGGGGCTGCGCATATCGTAGGCGCCATGAGCGACGCGACCCCTCCTCCCGACTCCCCCGACTCCCCCGACCTCTCCGGCTCCGCAGCGGATGCCCCCGGCTTCGACGCCATGACCCGCGACATCGCGGACGTCCCCGCGGTCGAGGTGATCACAACGGTCGCGGTGCATCTGATGAGCTCGGCGGCGGTCAACCTGGGCCTGGCCGAGGACGGCGAGCAGCACAAGGACCTCGACGAGGCGCGGAAGCTGATCCAGGCTCTGGCCGGTCTGATCACCGCAAGCGCCACGGAGATCAGCACCTTCCACGCGGCGCCGCTGCGCGACGGGCTGAAGTCGCTGCAACTGGCCTTCCGCGAGGCCTCCGCGGTGCCCGACGAGCCGGGAGAGGGACCCGGCGAGAAGTACACCGGGCCCGTCCGCGGCTGAGAAGCTGTTGCTTCCGAGCGTCAGACCCGGTCGGCCTGCGCGGCCGGCAGTCCGACCGGGTGGGTGAACCGGTGTGCGTACGCGGCGACCGCCCCGCCGACCAGGGGGGCGACCAGGAACAGCCAGAACTGGGCGAGGGCCGAGGTGCCGGCGAAGACGGCCGGGCCGAGGCTTCGCGCCGGGTTCACGGACGCACCGGTCAGCGGGATGGCGATCAGGTAGACGCCGGCGAGAGCCAGTCCGATCGGCAGACCGGTCGCGCCGGTGATCGTCAGCCGGTCGGTCACGGCAAGGAAGACGAAGACGAACACGAAGGTCAGCACGAACTCCGCGAGGAAGGCGCCACCGGTGGTGATGTGCAGCGTCGACCTGTCGCCGTAGCCGTTGCTGCCGAACGCCCCGTCGGTCTTGAGTCCCGGCACCTGGTGGGCGAGCAGGTAGAGGATCGCCGCGCCGACGATGCCGCCGACCAGTTGCGCCACCCAGTACTCCACTGCGGTGCGCACCTTCATCCGCCCCGCCATCAGCATGCCTAGCGTGACCGCCGGGTTGATGTGACAGCCCGAGATCGGGCCCAGCGAGTAGACCAGCGCCAGCATGGTGAAACCGAAGCAGAGCGCGATGCCGAAGGCACCGATGTACTCACCGGCGAGAACCGCGGCACCCACCGCGACGAAAACCAGCAGCAGAGTTCCCAGGAACTCGGCGACGATCTTCCGCGTCTCCGTCTCCATAGTTCACACCTCACGAAGATTGTCGGATTTCACCGCAATTATTCGTCTTCGTGGCCAGGTGTGCCTGTCGGGATTCGCTGGGTGACGATCCGCGGGCCGGGATCAGCGCTCGAACAGCGCGGCATTGGGGGCCGGCGCCTCGGCCGGCAGCAGCGCGAGATCGAGTCCTCGCACCAGCCGGGCGCGCAGCACCTGGTCGGCCGCGAGCGCACCGGCCACCCGGTGGGCCGCCGCCACCCGGTCGGCGCCGGGCGCCAGGACGAGGGCCAGTGTTCCGTCGGCCCGGCCCGGTCCCAGATGGGCTCGGAGCACGTCCGGCTGGGCTGCGACCACGCCGCGCACCGCCTCGGCCACGGCCGGGTCATCGAGCGGGTCGGTGCTGGTCCGCCCCTCGGCCAGGGCAAGCAGCGCGGCGCCCGTCAGCTCGTACGGAACCGGACCCGCCAGATCCAGCAGAAGCGTGTCGGCCCGTTCGTGGGCGGCGGCCTGCAGCGCCTGGTGCAGCGGTACGGCAACCGGGCGCGCCTGCGGGTCCCACCGGGCCAGCGACTCGGTGGACGTGAAGGCGGGCAGCGCCTTGCGGTCACCGGCCTGCAAGGTGGGCACGGCCATGTCGCTGTTCTTCTCGGTACGCAACCCGTCGCGGATCTCCGTCTCACCGAGCACCGCGACGACCGGCACCAGCAGCCGGGCGCCCCGGAGGGCTTCGAGCACCGCGGGCTCCGCCGACCTGTCCTGCGACCAGTCGGCGAGTGCCGAGGTCAGCCGGGGGTCCGCAGTGCCGTCGTCGTCGGAGAAACCGGAGTCCGGAATGTTCTTGAGCGCCACATCCCGAGCCTAGCCGCCGCCCGCGGCGTGCCGGATCGGGGGCTTCTTCTCACCGCACGTTCAGCTCGCGCACAGTGCTCACCCAGGCGCGCTTCCTACGGTCCCGACCATGAGCCCACCCAGACCTCACATAGCCGCGGCGGCCTCGCTCGCCCTGCTGTTGACCGGCTGCACCTTCTCGGCCGTGCCCACCGCGATGAGCTCGCCCGTATCGTCGGCGCCGGCGCCCGCCACCGGCTCCGGCGCCGTTTCCGTCCCGAGCGAGGAGCCGAGCGAGGAGCCGACCGTGGATCTCGACGCGAAACTGGCCGCGGCGCTGCGGCCGGCGGCCGGCGACGCGTCGCTGTCGGCCGCGGTGCTCGACACGGAGAGCGGGGCGACCGCCGCGTACGGGCAGCGCGGTTACGACACCGCGAGCATCGTGAAGGTCGACATCCTCGCGACCTTGCTGCTCCAGGCGCAGGACGCGGGGCGGCGGCTCACCACGGAGGAGAAGACGTACGCCACGGCCATGATCGAGCACAGCGACAACGCATCGGCCACCGCGCTGTGGAACACGATCGGCGGTGCGAAGGGACTGAACGCCGGCGGACAACGGCTCGGACTCACCGGGACCACGGGCGGCGAGGGTGGCGAGTGGGGGCTGACGCAGACCACTGCCCGGGATCAGCTGACCCTGCTGATGGCGGTGTTCGGTACCGGCTCCCGGGCCGGCGGTGAGTCCCCGCTCAGTGCGGCTTCCCGCAGTTACCTCACGGGCCTGATGGGCCGGGTGGAGGCCGGTCAGCAGTGGGGCGTCTCGGCGGCCGGCAGCAGTTGTGCGCTCAAGAACGGCTGGCTCCCGCGGAGCGCCACGTCGCTGTGGGACATCAACAGCATCGGCCGGGTGACCGCGAACGGCCGCACCTACCTGATCGCCGTGCTCTCCGACGGCCACACCACCATGGCGGCCGGCATCTCGAAGGTCGAGGACGCGGCACGGGCCGCCGTCACAGCGCTCGCCGGTACCGGCTGAAGCCGGTTCCCCGCCCGCCCGTCGTGCCACCGCTGCGCCCGCCCCGCCACAGCACCGCGCCACCGACCAGCACCAGCACGCCGGTGGTGCCCGCCAGCGGGACCAGCCAGCCGGCCGGTCCTCCACTGCCGGACCGCGCGTCGGGACCGGGGCCGAAGTACTTCTGCCCGTACGCCGCGGCCTCCGTACGGGTGTTCGCGGGGGTGAGCTTCGCCGCTGCCTTCAGCGCGGCCGCCGGATCGACGATGCCGTACCCACGGGCGTCGTCACGGCCGCCCTGCGGAGCGTTACGGGCCGTGTCGGTGAGCAACTTCTTGATCTGGACCGGGGTCAGGTCCGGGTACGCGGCGCGGACCAGTGCGACGGCGCCGGACACGAAGGCGGATGCCGCGCTGGTGCCCCAGCCCAGGTAGTACTTGTGGTCGGGATCGGCGATCACCACGTCGTCGCCGGGTGCGCTGACCGTCGCGTACCAGTGGCGGGTCGAGAAGGAGGCATGGGTGCCGTACCGGTCGACCGCGGTCACCGCGATCACGCCGGGATAGGCGGCCGGGTAGGAGACGGGGTCGCCCTCCTCTCCCTTGTTGCCGGCCGACACGACGACCACCACGCCCTTGGCCAGCGCGTACTGGATCGCCGCGTCCTGGGTGGGCTCGGGGTGGGCAGAGGCGCTGTCGTCGCCGAGCGACAGATTGATGACGTCGGCACCGTGGTCGGCCGCCCAGCGGATGCCGTCGGCGAGGGCGCCGCCCCGGGAGGCGTGTGCCTTCTTGATGGCCGGGTCGCTGCCCTCGAGGATCACCCGGACCGGCAGGATCCGGGCTTCCGGCGCGATCCCCATGACACCGTCCTCGCCGCCCGGCCCGTGGCCGTGACCGGCGATGATGCCGGCCATCGCGGTGCCGTGGCGGGCCCAGGAGCGGTCGCCGCGCCGGGCGCCGAACCCGATGAAGTCCTTGCCCGTGAGCACCTGTCCGGCGAGATCGGGGTTGCTGTTGTCGACTCCGGTGTCCAGCACGGCGACCGTGACACCCTTGCCCTTGGTGGTATGCCAGGCCTGTCGGGCGTGCATGGACTCCAGCGCCCATTCCTGCGCACGGATGGAGTCGGCGTGGGCGGGGACGGCCGGCAGCACGGCACAGGCCACCGCGGCCATGGCGGAAGCCAGTGCGATCGGTCCTCGGCGTCTCATCAGGGCTGCTCCGTGGCTGTGGCGGCGTTCTTCCGCAGGGCGCGTTCGACCCGCTCCTCGATGCCCTTGGCCTCGTGCCCGAGCCCCGCCTGGGCGGCGGCCGTCGTCCCGGAGGGCTGCATCGCCTGCGCGGCCGGCTGCGGCTCGGTGATCTTGCGTCCGTCCGCGAAGCCGGACACCGCGTACACCACGACCGGGGCGTCGGTGAGGACGCTGATCGTCCAGCTCGCGCGCTGCTGGTCACCGAAACCGGCCGCGACGGTGAACTTCACCGGGTAGGTGCCGGGCAGCAGATCGGTGCGTTCGCCGAGCTTTTCGGTGGTGAACCGGGCGTGCAGCGCGGTCATGGACGCCGGGTCCGCCTCGGTGAAGACCATCCCGACCGTGGTGACGTCACTGCTGGTCGCATCCGTGTAGGTGGCCCGCAACAGCCGGACGCAACCGACCGGTTCGAGCGCCTTGAGCAGCAACGGGTCCAGTTTCCCGCGGCAGGTGGAATCGGGGGCCACCCCCAGCCGGGTCCAGGTGCGGTCCGCGCCACCGGGGCCCGCACCGGTGCCCTCGAGGGTGCGCGGAAAGAGGGTGTCGACCGGAAGGCTGTGCCAGAGGCCGCGTTCGGTGGCGAATCCGGCGCGGGGGTCGGCCGCCCCGGCTTCGCCGCTGAGCACACTTCCGGCGACCGCTCCACCGATGAGCCCCAATCCCAGCACCGCGCAGGCCGCGACGGCCACTGCCCTGCCGGGGTAGCGGGCGGCGACCGGGCGGAGCCGGGTGGTGGCCTCCGAAGGGGTCTCGGGAGAGCCCGGACGCGGCGGTGCGTAGACGGTGGGAGGGCCGGCGCCGGGCCGGGGCGTGAGATCGACCGCGCCGACCGGCCTGCGGCGGGTGGGCGGCGGCGTCGCCGGGCGGGGCGGTATGCGCGGCGGCGGGAGATATCCGGCGGTGGTGTCTGCGGCGGATCGCGCTTCGCGGGCGGGTGGTTCACCCGCGGGGCCCGCGGTGGGCGGCTGCCCGGGCCGATCGGCGGGCGCTTCATCGGCGCGGGGCACGTCGGCGGCGGGCAGGTCGGTGCGCGGATCGAGGCGCGGTGGCTCGACGATGGGCCGCAGTCGGGTGGTCGTCTCGACGGGGCTCTCGCCCGCGGCGCCCGTGACCGCCGTGGTGTCCGTGACCGCCGTGGTGTCCGCGCCGTCGGCGGGGGGTTCCGCGGTCTTCCGTGTCGGCGGCTCCGCGGGGCGCGGCGGAAAGGACGGGAAGGGGGCACGTCGCGCCTCGGTACTCATCCGCCCCCCTGTGCGTCTGGCTGTACGTCTGTCTGTGCGTACGCCTTTGCGTCCGCGCACGTCCGGCCGGTCGTGGGGCCGGCGCCCCGCTCGCGTGGCGCCGCCTGTTCGCCTTCCGATGCGGGCCCGTCCGTCACTCTACGGGCTGGCGGCCGGCCTGCGGGAACTGCACGGTACGCCCGGGGTATCTGCCCAGAACGTCCCCCTACCCTCCGGTAATCATGTCTGGCAGGCTTCGCTCATGACGCCCCGTGCTGCTGACCGGACCCGATACGACCGAGCCACCGCCGCTCTCGACGCTCCGTTGGCGATCGTTGATCTCGAAGCCTTCGACGCCAACGCCGACGACCTGGTCCGTCGCGCGGCCGGCAAGCCGATCCGGGTGGCCAGCAAATCCGTACGCTGCCGCGCCCTGTTGGAACGGGTGCTGGAGCGAAACGGCTTCGCCGGGCTGATGTCCTTCACCCTCGCCGAGTCGCTGTGGCTGGCACGTTCGGGTTTCGATGACGTCCTGCTCGCCTACCCGTCGGCCGACCGCGCCGGCTATGCGCAACTGGCGTCCGATCCCAAGCTCGCCGCGTCGGTGACCGTGATGGTCGACGACCCGGCTCAGCTGGCGCTGATCGACGGAGCACGGGACGGCGGTCGCGAGGAGATCCGGGTCTGTCTGGAGCTGGACACCTCGCTGCGGCTGCTCGGCGGACGGGTACGCATCGGGGCGCTCCGCTCCCCCTTGCGCGATCCCGCTCAACTCGCCGAACTGGCCAGGTCGGTGGCGCGCCGCCCGGGTTTCCGGCTGGTCGGCCTGATGGCGTACGAAGGCCATGTGGCCGGTGTCGGCGATTCGGTCGCCGGACGTCCGCTGCGCTCGGCAGCGGTGCGGCTGATGCAGACGGCGGCTCGCCGGGAACTGGCCGCACGGCGCGCCGCGGTGGTGCGTGCCGTACGGGCGGTGGTTCCGGAGCTGGAATTCGTCAACGGTGGCGGCACCGGCAGCGTCCAGCACACGGCGGCGGAGGAAGCGGTGACCGAGATCGCCGCGGGCTCCGGGCTGTATGTGCCGCGGTTGTTCGACAACTACACCTCGTTCGCCGGGCGTCCCGCGGCGCTCTTCGCGATGCCCGTCGTGCGGCGGCCGGGCGTCGGCGTGGTGACGGTGCTGGGCGGCGGTTACCCGGCGTCGGGGGCTGCGGGGGCGGACCGGCTGCCCGTGCCGTATCTGCCCGAGGGCCTGCGCTACGACGCGCAGGAGGGCCCCGGCGAGGTGCAGACGCCGCTGCTCGGGTCTCCCGCCGATGATCTGCTGATTGGTGACAAGGTGTGGTTTCGGCATGCGAAGGCCGGGGAACTGTGTGAGCGCTTCGACGCGCTGCGACTGATCGAGGGCGAACGGGTGAGCGCGACGGTACCGACCTACCGGGGAGAGGGGCACACCTTCCTGTAGGCGCGACCCCGCGGGTTACTCGCGGCCGGACTCCCGGCGTCCTCGGACGACTCGGTCTCAGGGGCCGACGCTACTGCCGACCCCGCCGTTGGTGGAGTCACCGATGGGGCGGATCCCCCGGGTGATGGAGTCCATGGTGCTGAGCGGTGGTCCGTCGGGCCCGGCGTCGAAGGCGAAGCGCACGACGACGATCGACTCCGAGCCGACCGACGAGGGCACGGCCAGCGTCTGGACGTAACCGCCCGGGCCCGCGCCGGTTTTCACCCGCCACCTGATCAAGTAGCCGGTGCGGCCGGCGACCGGGACGGACGCGGACTTGATCTCGGTGTGCGAGGTGATGCCGTCGTAGGGCAGATTTCCGACGATGTCCCTGTCGTACGAGCGGTTCGCCGCATCCTTGATGTCCGCCTTGGCGACGGCCTCGGCCGTGGTGAGGTCGGTCTGCGTCGCGGTGCGCGAGGTGACCGTGCCGTGCCAGCAGAACGACGCCGTGTCCCCGGGGCACTCGTAGGAGTGCTCGGTCCGCATGGTCGTGACGTCCTCGACCGTGTTGTCGGGCTTCTCCCAGCCGTTCGGGATCGGCAGTGTGATGCCGTCGAGCTGGTCGACGAGCAGGGCGGGATCGTTCGTCGGCGGCGCACTGGCGGTGGGGGCGGTAGGGGTGTCCTTGGCGTCCGCACGGGTGGCCGGGGACGAACTGCCGGTCGCGATCGTCGGCTTCCGGCCGCCGTCGTCCCGGCCCGCGACGACGACACCGACGACCACCGCGGCGACCAGGACCACCCCGGTCGCGGCGATCACCGCCGCCCGGACACCGCTGCCGGCCCGCGGCGATGCGGGTTGCGGCGCCTCTCCGAAGTGCCGGGAGGCACCGGACTGCTGGGAGCCGCCGACCTGCTGGGACGGGCCGAACTGCGACGCCGGTCCGAACTGCGGCGGCTCCGGCTGCTGTACCGGCGCACCGAACTGCTGGGGTGCGCCGGTGAGCGGACGGGTGGCCGCGGTCCAGGCCGTGCCGTCCCACCACCGCTCGGTGGCAGGCAGGGAGGCATCCGGGTACCAGGCGGGCGGAGTCGCATGGGTCATTCGGCCACTCTAGAGTTCGGCGCTCCGGGCAGGCTCCTGGGCCCGGCAGATGGACTCGGGCCGGTCACGAGAGCGGCGTCACATATGCCCCGGAGATCCCGCCGTCCACCAGGAAGTCGGTGGCGTTGACGAACGAGGAGTCGTCGCTGGCGAGAAAGGCCACCGCCGCCGCGATCTCGTCCGCCTCGGCGAACCGGCCCACCGGGATGTGGACCAGCCGGCGTGCCGCCCGCTCCGGGTCGCTGGCGAACAGCTCCTGCAACAGCGGGGTGTTCACAGGTCCCGGGCAGAGCGCGTTGACCCGGATCCCTTCCCGGGCGAACTGCACGCCCAGCTCGCGGGACATCGCGAGGACCCCGCCCTTGGAAGCGGTGTACGAGATCTGGCTGGTGGCGGCGCCCATGACGGCGACGAAGGAGGCGGTGTTGATGATCGAGCCACGTCCCTGACGCCGCATGTACGGGATGGCTGCCTTGCAGCAGAGGTAGACCGAGGTGAGGTTGACGTCCTGGACGCGTCGCCAGGCCTCGATACCGGTGGTGAGGATCGAGTCGTCCTCCGGCGGCGAGATGCCCGCGTTGTTGAAGGCGATGTCGACCGAGCCATAGGTGTCGTACGCCGTCCGGAAGAGCGTGTCGACCTGGTCGGCATCGGTGACGTCGACCCGTACGAAGGTGCCGCCCGCTGCCTCCGCGGCCGCCCGGCCCGCCCGTTCGTCGATGTCGCCGCAGACGATCCGGGCTCCCTCCGAGGCGAGGCGGCGCGCCGCGGCAAGGCCGATGCCGCTGCCGCCGCCCGTGATGACGGCTGTGCGGCCGACCAGGCGCCGGCAGACCGGTGATTCTTCGGTCATGGTGGGTCATGCCTCCGTACTCATGAAGACGTTCTTGGTCTCGGTGAACGCGGCGAGAGCGTCGGGGCCCAGTTCCCGGCCGAGTCCCGACTGCCGGTAGCCGCCGAACGGTGTGCAGTAGCGGACGCTGCTGTGCGAGTTGACCGACAGGTTCCCGGCCCTGACCGCTTGGGACACCCGCAGGGCTCGGCCCACGTCGCGGGTCCAGATGGAGCCCGAGAGCCCGTAGTCGGTGGCATTGGCCAGCCGGATCGCGTGGGCCTCGTCCTCGAAGGGCAGCACCACGGCGACCGGGCCGAAGACCTCTTCGGTGGCGGCCGGGGAGTCCGGCTCCGCCTCGGTGAGAACGGTCGGCGGGAACCAGAAGCCCGGCCCGGCGGGTGCGCTGCCGCGCAGGGCGGGCGCGGCAGCGGGGACATAGGACCGTACGCGTTCCAGCTGGCCCCGGGAGATCAGCGGCCCCATCTGCGTCTTCTCGTCCGCGGGGTCACCGACCAGGACCGATTCGATGGCGGGAGCGAGCAGCCCGACGAAGCGGTCGTACACGGAGCGCTGGACCAGAATGCGGGTCCGGGCGCAGCAGTCCTGGCCCGCGTTGTCGAGGAAGGACATCGGGGTGGCGGCCGCCGCCACTTCGATGTCGGAGTCGGCGAAGACGATATTGGGGCTCTTGCCACCGAGCTCGAGGGTCAGCCGCTTCACCCGGTCCGCGCAGCGGGCCATGATCTGCTTACCGACCCGGGTGGAGCCGGTGAAGACGATCTTCGCAACGCCCGGGTGCTCGACCAGGGCGCTCCCCGTGATGTCGCCCGTTCCGGGCAGCACCTGGAAGAGATGCTCGGGCAGTCCGGCGTCCAGGGCGAGTTCGGCGATCCGGAGCGCGGTGAGCGGGGTGGTCTCGGCCGGCTTGAGCAGGACGGCGTTTCCGGCGGCGAGAGCCGGCGCGGTGCCCCAGGCCGCGATCGGCATGGGGAAGTTCCACGGCGCGATCACCCCGACCACGCCGAGCGGTTCGAGAAGGGTGAGGTCGATGCCACCGGCGACCGGGATCTGGCGGCCGGTCAGTCGTTCCACTCCGCCGGCCGCGTAGTCGAGCAGGTCGCGGACGTTGCCCGCCTCCCAGCGGGCGTTGCCGATGGTGTGACCGGCCTCACGGACCTCGAGTGCGGCCAGTTCCTCGCGGTGTTCGTCGACCGTCGAGGCGAAGCGCCGCAGCAGCCGGGCGCGGTCGGCGGGTGCTGCGGCGGCCCATCGGCGTTGCGCGGTGGCCGCGGCCGCCACCGCGGTATCGACCTGGTCGGCTGTAGTGCCCGGGAGGGTGGCGATGACCTCGCCGGTGGCCGGGTTGAGTACGGATTGCTGATGCACTGCCATCCTTACGGTCGCGCGAAGCACTCGCTCGGAGCTCACCGTCGTTCGAGGCTCACCGTCGTTAAAAGCTCAGAGTCGTTCGAAGCCCCGGCGCAGTTCCCAGTCGGTGACCGCGGCATCGAAGGCGCGCAGTTCGACGCGCGCCATGTTGCGGTAGTGGGCGACGACCTCCTGACCGAAGGCTTCCCGGGCCACTGAGCTGCTTTCCCAGAGGTCGGCGGCTTCACGCAGGGTGCTGGGCACCTGTTCGTAGCCGGCGTCGTAGGCGTTGCCTTCGCACGGGTCGGGAAGGTCGAGCCGCTGCTCGATGCCGTACAGTCCGGCGGCGATCAGCCCCGCCACGGCCAGGTACGGATTGACGTCGCCGCCGGGCAGCCGGTTCTCGAAGCGCAGCGAGCTGCCATGGCCGACGACCCGCAGCGCGCAGGTGCGGTTGTCGCGTCCCCAGGCCACCGCGGTGGGGGCGAACGACCCGCGCTGGAAACGCTTGTAGGAGTTGATGTTGGGCGCGTACAGCAGGGAGAACTCCCGGAGCGCTGCCAGCTGCCCGGCCAGGAAGTAGCGCATCAGCTGCGACATCCCGCCGGGTGCCGCGTCTGCCATGACGCTGTGGCCCCGCTCGTCCCGGAGGGAGAGGTGGATGTGGCAGGAATTGCCCTCCCGCTCGTTGTACTTCGCCATGAAGGTGAGCGAGAAGCCCTCCTGGGAGGCGATCTCCTTGGCTCCGGTCTTGTAGATGGCGTGCTGATCGCAGGTGACCAGTGCCTCGTCGTAGCGGAAGACGATCTCGTGCTGGCCGGGATTGCACTCGCCCTTTGCCGACTCGACCGTCAGTCCGGCCGCCGCCATCTCGTTGCGGATCCGGCGCAGCAGCGGCTCGATCCGGCCGGTGCCGAGGACCGAGTAGTCGATGTTGTACTGGTTGGCCGGAGTCAGGCCGCGGTAGTCGCGGTCCCAGGCCTGCTCGTAGGTGTCCTTGAAGACGATGAATTCGAGCTCGGTGCCGACGTGGGCGGTCAGGCCGTGCCCGGCGAGGCGGTCGAGCTGGCGGCGGAGGATCTGCCGGGGCGCCACCGGGACGGGCGAACCGTCTTCGCCCGCGAGGTCGGCGATGAGCAGGGCGGTGCCGTCGTGCCAGCGGATACGGCGGAGCGTGCTCAGGTCGGGACGCATGGCGAAGTCGCCGTATCCGCGATCCCAGGAGGCCGTCTCGTAACCGTCGACGGTGTTCATCTCGGTGTCGACGGCGAGGAGGTAGTTGCAGCCCTCGGTACCGTGCTCGAGAACTTCGTCGAGGAAGAACGAGGCGGCGAACCGTTTGCCCTGCAGCCTGCCCTGCATGTCGGGGAAGGCGAGGACCACGGTGTCGATCTCACCGCTCGCGACGCGGGTGCGCAGCTCCTCGACAGCGAGCGCGGGTGTACGGACAGGCACAGGCAGATCCTCTCCTCACAGGCGGAAGATGATCCAAACGTAGGCTCTGCGCGGCGGATTTGGATACGGTGCGGTTGATGTCGCGTGCCGCGTCCCCGAGGAGTGCCCGTGCCGCATCGTCGTCCGCTGATCGGGTTGAGCACCTATCTGGAGACCTCCGCGCGGTGGGGCGTCTGGGATCTGCCTGCCGCGCTGTTGCCGGCCGGCTATCCCCGCCTCGTCCGGGCGGCGGGCGGCTTCGCCGCGATGCTCCCGCCCGACGCACCGGAGGTGGCGGCGGAACTGGTGGCCAGACTCGACGGGCTGGTGATCGCCGGCGGACCCGATGTCGAGCCGGCGCGCTACGGCGCGGAGCCCGACCCCCGGTGCGGCCCGCCGGCCCGGGAGCGTGATGCCTGGGAACTCGCCCTGATTGATGCCGCCTTGGTGTCCGGGACACCGCTGCTGGGGATCTGCCGTGGCATGCAGCTGCTCAATGTGGCGCTCGGCGGCACGCTCGTGCAGCATCTGGACGGGCACGCCGGGGCGGTCGGCGTGTTCGGTGAGCACCCGGTGAGGGCGGTCCCCGGCACCCGCTACGCGGCGATCGCGCCGGACCCGACGGGCGTGCCGACGTACCACCACCAGTGTGTGGGACGCCTGGGGCACGGCCTGGTGGCCTCGGCGCATGCGGCTGACGGCACCGTCGAAGCGGTCGAGCTTCCCGGCGACGGGTGGGTGCTGGGCGTCCAGTGGCACCCGGAGGCGGGGCAGGACGAGCGGGTCATGGCCGCGCTGGTGCTGGCCGCGTCCTGAACCGGCCACCCGCGGCGCGGGACCATGCCCAACCCCTTGGTGTCGCTCAGCGGCGGTACTGATCCACGGCTGCCTCGACATGGTCGGCGACCGCCACGACGACGAGCCGGGTGTCGGGCGCGGTGGCGCGCCACCGGTGACGCACGCCGCCGGACAGAAAGAGGGTGTCACCGCGCTCCAGCCGGTAGACCCGGCCCTCGGCCTCCACTTCGGCCGTGCCCTCGGCGACGTACATCAGCTCGTCATTGCGGTGCTGGAACTCGCTGCCGGCTTCCTGCTCCCCGGTGAATTCCACGGCGTGCAGCTGATGCGATCCCTGCAGCAGCGGACGGATCGCCGGTCGCGAGGACGCCAGGCTGTCGCCCGGCGCGTCGGTGGCGGTCGCCGCGCGTACGACCCGCACCGTGCGGGCCGCCTGCGAGGCGGCGAGCAGCTCCGCCGCCGTGGTCTCCAGCGCGTCGGCGAGCCGCTGGAGGGAGCGCGCGCTGGGGCGGGCCCGCTCGTTCTCGACCTGGCTGAGGAAGGGCACGGAGAGACCGCTGCGGGCCGACACCTTGGCCAGGGTGAGGCCGAGGGCCCGCCGGCGTCTGCGCACGGCCGTGCCCACCCGGAGCGGTTCCTTCTCGTCGGTGTCCATCGGACGGTCGCCCTCCCCTCGCCGGGTCGTCGATTGTGTCTGCTGCAAGCACCTTACGCAGCTTCGGCGCCCCCGGCGGGGCTCTCCCGTCACATCCGACGGCCGGGCGAGAAACCGCAAGGGGTGGACAGCGCCCGGAAGCGTTGCCCACCCCTTGCGGGAGGGATCGTGCGGGAGGGACGACGGATCAGCTGCCGACGGGCGCCAGCTGGTCCTCCATCTCCGGGTGCGCGGTCAGCCAGGTGCGGGCCGACTGCTTCTCGTGGCCCGGACCACCCTTCTGGATTTCCACCTCCAGCGAGTTGAGCTGGTCCTCGCTGAGCTTGAAGTTCTTCAGCCAGCCGTTGAACTCCGGGAAGTCCTTGTCGAAGCCCTTGTGCGCGACGGTGTGGATGGAGTCGCTCTTGCCCCAGGCGCCCTTCGGGTCCTCGAGCTTCGTCAGGTCGTACTTGCCGTACGCCCAGTGCGGCGACCACAGCACGACGATCACCGGCTCGTGCTTCTTGATGGAGCGGTCCAGCTGGGCCAGCATCGAGGATGTACTGGATGAGACGACCTTGTACTCACCCTGGAGCCCGTAGGCCTTCAGCACCTTCTTGTTGAGCAGGCCCATCTCACCGGCGCTGGACTCAATGCCGATGATCTTGCCGTTGAACTCCTTGCCCTTACCCTTCAGGTCCGCGAGGGACGTGACGCCCTTCACATAGGACGGAACCGACAACTGCAGTGACGTCGGCCCGTACCAGGAGCCGATATCGGTGAGTTTGTCCTTGTATCTGTCCCAGTATTGCTTGTGCGTCGTGGGCAGCCAGGAGTCGAACTGCACATCCATCTGGCCTTGCGCCATCGCGGTGTACAGCGGACCCGGGTCGAGCTGCGAGACCTTCGGCTTGTAGCCGCGGTCCTCGAGGATGTTCTGCCACAGGTACGTGCTGGCAATGGCCTCGTCCCAGGGGAAGAAGCCCAGATTGACGGCCTTTCCCGCGCCCTTGCCCTGCTGAGGTGCGCCCGTGCCACCCGGAACGGGGGCGAGCTTGTCGAGAATGCCGGGGTTCTTCTTGAGCCAGGCGCGCACGCCGTCCTGCTCGTGCTTGTCACCGGCCGCCTGGATGGCGTTCTCCAGGCTGTTCAGCTGCTTCTCGTCGAGCTTGAAGTTCTTGAGCCACTTGGCGACCGTCGGGTCCTTCTTGGCGAAGCCCTTGTGCGCGACGGTGTGCAGCAGGTCGCCCTTGCCCCAGGCGCCCTTCGGATCCTTGAGCTTCGTCAGGTCGTACTTGCCGTACGCCCAGTGCGGCGACCAGAGCGTGACGACCACCGGCTCGTGCTTCTTGATGGAGCGGTCCAGCTGGGCCAGCATCGAGGAGGTGCTCGATGCGACGACCTTGTACTCGCCTTCGAGCCCGTACGCCTTCAGGACGCTCTTGTTCAGCGTTCCCATCATCCCGGCGCTCGGCTCGATCCCGATGATCTTGCCGTGGAACTCCTTGCCCTTGCCCTTCAGGTCCGCGAGGGACTTGATGCCCTTCACGTACGAGGGCACGGTCAGCTCGAGCGAGGTCGGCCCGTACCAGGAGCCGAGGTCGTCCAGCTGCGACTTGTACTTGTTCCAGTAGTCCTTGTGCGTCGTCGGCAGCCAGGCGTCGGTCTGGAAGTCGATGTCGCCACGGGCGATACCGGAGTAGAGCGGGCCGGCGTCGAGCTGTTGGACGTCGGTCTGGTAACCGCGCTGCTCCAGGAGCTCCTTCCACAGGAACGTGGAGGCGATGCCCTCGTCCCAGGGGATGTAGCCCATTTTGATCTTCTTGCCCTTGCCGATGTCTCCGGCCGCCTGGGAAGCACCCTTGCCGGAGTCGGAGCTGCTGGAGCCGAGGTTCATACCCCCCGCGACGAGCCCGAGGATCACCACGCCGACCACGGCCACCGTGGTGCCGGGCCGGTAGTGCGCCAGACTCCATCGCTGGGCGACGGCAGCGGCCTTGGCCGCGGCCCTGCGGCCCAGCGGGGAGACCCGCTGGTTGAGCGCCCCGGTCATCCGGTCCAGGTACATCGCGAGGATGACCACGGCCACGCCGCTCTCCGCGGCGAGCCCGACCTGCAGCTGGGTGATCGCGCCGTAGACCTCGGCGCCGAGACCGCCCGCACCCGCCATGCCGCCGATGACCACCATGGACAGCGCCAGCATGATGACCTGGTTGACACCCGCCATGATCGTCGGGAGCGCCAGCGGCAGCTGCACCCGGGTCAGCGTGTCCCGCGGGCTGGTGCCGAACGCCTTGGCCGCCTCGACCAGCTCGCCGTCGACCTGACGGATGCCGAGTTCCGTCATCCGTACGCCCGGGGGCATCGCGAAGACGATCGTGGCGATCACGCCGGGGGTCACCCCGACGCCGAAGAACATGACGCCCGGGATGAGGTAGACGAAGGCAGGCATCGTCTGCATGACATCGAGCACCGGACGGACCGCGGCGCTGACCTTCGCGTTGCGCGCGGCCCAGATGCCCGCCGGCACCGCGATGACGATGGTGATGACCGCGGCGACGACCACCAGCGACAGCGTGGCCATCGCCTCGTCCCAGAGCGAGAAGGAGTCGACCAGCGCGAAGCCCACGAAGGTGAGCACGGCCGGCAGCAGACCCCGCAGCCAGAAGGCGAGCACCGCGAAGATGCCCGCCATGAGCAGCGGTTCGGCGCCACCGAGGACCGCGTTCACGCCGTTGTACATGCCGGTGAGGACACTGCTGATGAAGTCGAACAGCCAGCTGACGTGGTTCTGCAGCCAGTGAACGACGCTTTCGACCCAGTCGCCGAAATGGAGCCTAGGCACGGGCGACCGCCTTCTTGTCAGGGGCTGCGTCGCAGGCCAGGGGAGCTTCGGCGTATTCGCCGAGGAAGCCTATGAGACGGGACTGGGGCACCACGCCGACCAGTTTTCCCTTGGCGTCCTTGACGGCCACCGCGTGCGGTACCCGCGCGCTCACGCCGCACAGGTCGGCGAAGCCGGTGTCGGGGGTCACCGTCTCGCAGCCGCAGTTGTCCGCGTCGGGGCGGTCGGGGTCGGTCATCATCGATGCGGCGGTAAGGACCCGGGTGCGGTCCACGTCCTTCGTGAAGGACGCGACATAGTCGTTGGCCGGCGTGATGAGGATGTCCTCCGCGGTGCCCTGCTGGACGATCTCGCCATCGCGCATGACGGCGATGCTGTCGCCGAGCCGCATGGCCTCGTTGAGGTCGTGAGTGATGAAGACGATGGTCTTCTTCAGCCGCTTCTGCAGTTCCAGCAACTGGTCCTGCATGTCGCGGCGGATCAGCGGGTCGAGCGCGCTGAAGGACTCGTCCATCAGTAGCAGGTCCGCGTCGGTCGCCAGCGCACGGGCGAGACCCACCCGCTGCTGCATACCCCCGGACAGCTCGTCGGGCCAGGACTTCTCCCAGCCGGCCAGACCCGTCAGCTCCAGGGCCTCGGCGGCCCGCTTCTCGCGCTCCGCGCGCGGTACGCCCTGGACCTCGAGACCGTATCCGGCGTTCTCCAGGACACTGCGGTGCGGGAACAGCGCGAAGTGCTGGAAGACCATGCTGATCTTCCGGGAACGCACGGCCCGCAACTCGCGGTCGCTCAGCGCGGTGAGGTCCTCACCGTCGAACAGCACCCGGCCGGACGTCGGCTCCAGCAGCCCGTTGAGCATCCGTAGCAGGGTGGACTTGCCGGACCCGGAAAGGCCCATGACGACAAAGATGTGCCCGGGCTCGACGGTGAACGACGCGTCGATCACCGCAGCAGTCGTGCCCTCACCGCGCAACTCATCACGGCCGGTGCCGCTTTCGAGCTTCCGCACGGCTTCATCGGGTCGTCTGCCGAACACCTTGTACAAGCGGTCGGCTTGGAGCCTGGACACATATACCTCACGCGTCGAAACGAGAACGACCCGTCACCCCCGTGCCGACAGGTCGTGGAGCGGCGGCGGGTTCTGTCCGCCGCACCTCGCAATAGTTGAATCTGCTACTGGTTCCGCTCCGTGGCGGCGCCTGCCCAGCTTTATGCAGACCAAACGGAAGAGTGACTCAGCTCACTTCCGGCTGCGCTGGGTTACGCTCGGCTGTCAGTGCGGTACGGCATCATCGGATCCGTGACCCGACGCCTGATGCTCCTCGACACTGCTTCCCTCTATTTCCGGGCCTATTACGGGGTTCCCGATTCGGTCCGTGCCCCGGACGGCACCCCCGTCAACGCGGTGCGCGGACTGCTCGACTTCATCGCCCGGCTGGTCCAGGACCACCACCCGGACGACCTGGTCGCCTGCATGGACGCCGACTGGCGCCCGCAGTGGCGCGTGGACCTGATCCCCTCCTACAAGGCACACCGCGTCGCGCAGGAGACGGCGGCCGGGCCGGACGTCGAGGAGACCCCGGACACCCTGGCCCCTCAGGTGCCGGTGATCGAACAGGTGCTGGACGCCGTCGGCATCGCCCGCGTCGGCGTCGCGGAGTACGAGGCGGACGACGTCATCGGCACCCTCGCCGGGCAGGCCGCCGGGCCGGTGGACATCGTCACCGGCGACCGCGATCTCTATCAGCTGGTGGACGACGCCCGCGAGGCCCGGGTCCTGTATCCGGTGAAGGGCGTCGGGAACCTCCAGATCACCGATGAGGCGGTGCTGCGCGAGAAGTACGGAGTGGACGGGCGCGGCTACGTGGACCTGGCGCTGCTGCGGGGCGACCCCAGCGACGGTCTGCCGGGGGTCCCCGGCATCGGCGAGAAGACGGCGGCCAGACTGCTCGAGACGTTCGGCGATCTGGCCGGGATCATGGCGGCGGTGCTGGACCCCGCGTCCAAGCTGACCCCCTCGCAGCGCAAGAAGCTCCATGAGGCCCGCCCCTACCTGGCGGTGGCCCCCCAGGTCGTACGCGTGGCGTCGGACGTGCCGCTGCCGCCGTTCGACCCCGCGCTGCCCAGCGAACCGCGCCGTCCGGCCGCCCTCGACGAGCTCGCCGCCCAGTGGGGGCTGGGCGGATCGCTGCAGCGGCTGCTCTCCGCGCTGCAGGCCCGCGGGTGCTAACTTAGGGGAACCTAAGAACTAGAACCCAGGGAGCCGTTTGTGGCAGAACAATCAGCCCGCAGGACACCGCAGGCCCGTGCGGCGCAGGTCATACGCACCGAACGGATCACGCCGCACATGGTGCGTCTGGTGCTCGGCGGTGCAGGGCTGGAGACGTTCGACGCGTCGGAGTTCACCGACCACTACATCAAGGTGCTGTTCGCCCCCGAGGGCGTGAGTTACCCCGAGCCGTTCGACATGGCCCGGATCCGCGAGGAGCTGCCGCGCGAGCAGTGGCCGGTCACCCGGACCTACACGGTACGAGCCTGGGACCCGGTGCAGCGAGAGCTGACCGTGGACTTCGTGGTGCACGGCGACGAAGGCCTTGCGGGCCCCTGGGCCGCCGCGGTCGAGCCCGGCGAGACGGTGCGGTTCCTGGGCCCCGGCGGAGGGTACGTGCCGGAGCCCTCGGCCGACTGGCACCTGCTGGCGGGCGACGAGAGCGCGCTGCCCGCAATCGCCGCGGCGCTGGAGCGTATGCCGGCGGACGCGGTCGTCCATGCCTTCATCGAGGTGTCCGGCCCCGACGAGGAGCAGAAGATCGCCGCACCCGCCGGTGCCGTCGTCAACTGGTTGCACCGCGGTGACCGCCCGGCGGGCGAGGCACTGATCGAAGCGGTGCGCGAGCTGGACTTTCCCGCCGGTGATGTCTGCGCCTTCGTGCACGGCGAGGCCGGCTGCGTGAAGGAACTGCGGCGCCAGCTGCGGCTGGACCGCGGGATCGCCCGCGAGCAGTTGTCGATCTCCGGATACTGGCGTCTCGGCCAGACCGACGAGGCCTGGCGGGCCACCAAGCGCGAGTGGAACGCCCAGGTGGAGGCGGAGCAGGAGCAGACCGCTTGATCGCCTGTTCCCCCCAGCGGGACGAAAGCCCCCGGACGCCGATGGCGGATTCTCGGGGTCCTCGCAACACCTGATGGCTTACGCGGCTGTCAGGGGATCACGCAGGCGCTCGGCTGGGGTTCTCCAGCCGAGCGTTTTGCGTGGTCGGCCATTGAGTTGCTGGGCATCGTGTTCGAGGTCTTCGGCGCTGTGCACACCGGCAAGCCGTTCGGCCCCGGCTGCGCGGCGGTGCCGAAGGACGGCGCGGGCAGTTTCGACGGCATGGCCGAGGGCCCGGTGGCGACGGCCGCTTCGCACAACCCCGCGCTGTCCACTCTGGTCGGCGCGGTCAAGAAGGCCGGTCTGGTCGACACGCTCAACAGCGCCCAGCACATCACGGTCTTCGCCCCGACGAATGACGCCTTCGACAAGATTCCGAAGGCGACCCTGGACAAGGTCCTTCACGACAAGGCGGCACCGACCAAGATTCTCGCCTTCCACGTGGTGGGCCGGAAGCTCACCCCGAAGCAGCTCGAGAACGGCTCGGTACACCACCTTGGAGAAGGGCAGGATCAGCACGTCCGGTTCCGGTACCTCGTACCGGGTCAATGACAACTCGAACGTCGTCTGCGGCAACGTCCCCACGGCCAACGCGACGGTCTACATCGTGCTGATGCCGAAGTAACACGCCTGCCGGGGTTCGGACTTCGTCACTGCGGGGCCGCCGCGCACCGAGCGCGGCGGCCCTGAAGCGTCCGGCGCTCGTACCCTTGAGCACGATGAGACGCAAGAGACCCCGCCCCCCTGCTCCCCTGCCGCAGCGCCGCGGCATCGACCCGGTCCGCTTGAGGCTGCCGGTCGAGGGGGCGTGGGCCACCGTGCGCGACCACCTGGTGGAGCGGCTACCGGTCGCTGCGGAGGTGGTGGACGGAATGCTGCGTAACGGTGAGTTCGTCCGGGCGGACGGGCCGCTCGCCGCTGACGCCCCGTATGCTCCGGGCGCCTCGGTCTGGTTCCACCGGGACTTTCCGGACGAGGTGCCGGTGCCGTTCGCGATGGACGTGCGATATCGCGACGACCACATCGTGGTGGTCGACAAGCCGCATTTTCTCGCCACCACGCCGCGCGGCAGTCACGTCACGGAGACCGCGCTGGCGCGGCTCCGGCGGGATCTCGAACT
Organism: Streptomyces sp. NPDC051320; assembly: GCF_040682175.1. Lineage (NCBI taxonomy): Bacteria > Bacillati > Actinomycetota > Actinomycetes > Kitasatosporales > Streptomycetaceae > Streptomyces > Streptomyces sp. NPDC051320. Next base: position 68,376 of record NZ_JBFBAL010000008.1, on the reverse strand, counting down.
GCCCCGGCTGAGCCCCGCACACCGCCTCGACCGGCTCACCGCGGGCCTGGTGCTGTTCTGCGTACGCGCCGAGGAGCGCGGCGCGTATCAGACGCTGTTCCGCGACCGGCAGGTGCGCAAGGAGTACGAGGCCGTCGCCCCCTACCGTCACGGGCTGGGACTGCCGCGCACCGTCCGCAGCCGGATCGAGAAGGTCCCGGGGATCGTGGCGGCCTTCGAGACACCGGGCGAGCCGAACAGCGAGACGCTGGTCGAGTTGGCGGAGCACCGGGACGGTCTCGGCCGTTACCGTCTGACGCCGCACACCGGCCGCACCCACCAATTGCGGGTGCATATGAACACGCTGGGGATCCCGCTGCTCGGCGATCCGTTCCACCCGGTGGTCACCGACCCGGCACCGGACGACTTCCGCCGGCCGCTGCAACTGCTGTCCCGGCTGCTGGAGTTCACCGACCCGGTGACCGGCGCCCGGCATCGCTTCGAGAGCGGTCGGACGCTGCAGGCGTGGACCGCGTACCAGGAATGGGCTTCGGGGAACGAGTGACGTGGTGGCGGCGGCGCGGGTGACCGCGCCGCCGCCGCGACGATCCGGCGGTCAGCCGACCGAACTGTAGGCCACCACGCCCCGGCGCACCGCGTCGATCGCCTTGCGGGCGTTCTTCGTGACGGTGCTGCCCTCGCCCGGCGCGGCCGCCGCGATCTGGCCGAGCACGTCGATGACCTGCTTGCACCAGCGGACGAAGTCGCCCGCCGGCATCTCGGCATCGCGCAGCACGTCGTCCAGGCCCCGGCCCGACGCCCACTGGTACGCCGCCCAGGCGAAGCCGAGGTCGGGCTCACGCTGGCCGACGCCCTCGGTCTGGTTGATCTTGAAATCCTCCTCGAGGGCATCGAGCCTGCCCCAGATGTGGATCATCTCGCCCAGCGCTTCCTTCGCTTTGCCCGACGGCACCTTGGGCGTCACCGCGTCGTCCGCCTGGCGGGCTTCGAAGACCAGTGCGGAGACACATGCGGCGAGTTCCGCCGGGCTGAGGCCTTCCCAGACGCCGGCCCGCAGACACTCCGAGGCCAGCAGGTCCAACTCGCCGTAGAGCCGGGCGAGACGCTTGCCGTGCTCGGTCGCCTTGTCGCCCCGCAGATAGTCCAGTTCGGTCAGCAGGGCGTAGATCCGGTCGAAGGTACGGGCGATGGTGTTCGTCCGGCCCTCGATCCGGCGCTCCAGTTGCCGGGTGTCGCGCTGCAGCCGGTGGTAACGCTCGGCCCAGCGCGCGTGGTCCTCGCGCTCGTCACAGCCGTGGCAGGGGTGGGCGCGCAGTTCCGTCCGCAGCCGGGCGATCTCCCGGTCGTCGGCAGCGGCGGCCCGCTGCTTGCGGTGCCGCTCGGGCACGATGTGCCCCGCCTTGGTGCGCAGCGCCGAGGCCAAGTCCCGCCTCGACTGCGGGGAGCGGGCGTTGAAGGACTTCGGGATCCGCATCCGGTCCAGCGCCTCGACCGGCACCGGGAAGTCGATCGAGGCCAGCCGCTTGACCTGCCTTTCGGCGGTCAGCACCAGCGGCCGTGGCCCGTCGTGCATCTCGAAGCCGCGGTATCCGTTGGCCCGCCCGGCCGGCAGCCCCGGGTCCAGCACCAGGGCGAGACCGGCGAACTTGCCGGTCGGCACGTGGATCACGTCACCGGGCTTCAGCCTCTCGAGCGAGTCGGCGGCGGCGACGCGGCGCTGGGCCGCGCCCTGCTTGGCCAGTTCCGTCTCGCGGTCCTTGAGGTCGCGGCGCAGCCGCGCGTACTCCTCGAAGTCCCCGAGGTGGCAGGTCATGCCCTCCCGGTAGCCGGCGATGCCCTCCTCGTTCTTCTGCACCTGCTTGGCGATGCCGACGACCGACTTGTCCGCCTGGAACTGTGCGAAGGACGTCTCGAGCAGTTCCCGCGAGCGGTGCCGCCCGAACTGCTGCACGAGGTTGACCGCCATGTTGTACGAGGGCCGGAAGCTGGAGCGCAGTGGATAGGTGCGGGTGCCGGCCAGGCCGGCCAGCGCCCCCGGGTCCATGGCGCGCTGCCAGAGCACCACCGCGTGGCCCTCGACGTCGATGCCGCGCCGCCCGGCCCGGCCGGTCAGCTGGGTGTACTCGCCGGGGGTGATGTCGGCGTGCTGTTCGCCGTTCCACTTGACCAGCTTCTCCAGCACCACGGAACGGGCGGGCATGTTGATGCCCAGGGCCAGCGTCTCGGTGGCGAACACGGCCTTGACCAGACCGCGTACGAACAGTTCCTCGACGACCTCCTTGAAGGTCGGCAGCATCCCGGCATGATGCGCGGCGATGCCCCGCTCCAGGCCCTCCAGCCACTCGTAGTACCCGAGGACATGCAGATCCTCGCGGGGGATGGAGGCGGTGCGCTCCTCGACGATTTCACGGACCGTCTGCCGCGCGTCCTCCGGGTTGAGCCGCAGGCCCGCGTAGAGACACTGCTGCACGGCAGCCTCACAGCCGGCCCGGCTGAAGATGAAGGTGATCGCCGGGAGCAGCCCCTCGGCGTCGAGTCTGGCGATGACCTCGGCCCTGCTGGGCGTCCAGACGCGGCTGCGGGACCGGCGCTCCCGCTCCCGGTCCGCCTCGCGCACCATCCTGCCGCGCCTGCGGTCGCGCGGATTGTAGGTGTTCTGGTTCTCCTGCCGGGCCATCCGGAGCAGATCCGGGTTGACCTCGCGCCTGCTGCCGCCCCGCCCGCCGTGGTCGGTCGATTCCTCGAACAGGTCGTACATCCGGCGTCCGGCCAGCACGTGCTGCCACAGCGGCACCGGCCGGTGCTCGGAGACGATCACCTCGGTGTCACCGCGGACGGTGTCCAGCCAGTCACCGAACTCCTCGGCGTTGGACACCGTCGCGGAGAGCGACACCAGGGTCACCGATGCGGGCAGGTGGATGATCACTTCCTCCCAGACGGCGCCACGGAAGCGGTCCGAGAGGTAGTGCACCTCGTCCATCACCACGTAGCCGAGCCCCAGCAGCGCCTGCGAGCCCGCATACAGCATGTTCCGCAGGACCTCGGTGGTCATGACGACCACCGGGGCACCGGCGTTCACGCTGTTGTCCCCGGTGAGCAGGCCGACCTTCTCGGGGCCGTAACGCTTGGCCAGGTCCGCGTACTTCTGGTTGGAGAGTGCCTTGATGGGGGTGGTGTAAAAGCATTTGCGGCCCTGTTGCAGGGCCAGGTGCACGGCGAATTCGCCGACGATCGTCTTGCCGGAGCCGGTGGGTGCCGCGACGAGCACACCCTTGCCGGCCTCCAGCGCCTGGCACGCCTCGATCTGGAAGGGATCGAGCTCGAAGTCGTACATGCCACGGAAGGGGGCCAGCTCGGTGGCCTCCTCAGCAGCACGGACGCGGGCGGCTGCGTATCGCTCAGCGGGCGAAAGGTCCTCGGTCATCTTGTCAACGAGCCTACCTGCCGCCTCCGACAGTCAGCTGATCTTTATCCCGTCACGCCGAAGCGGCCGGGTGCGCGGTGTGCGCGCCCCGGCCGCTTCCTGCGGTGAGACCGGTGATCCTGCTGGTCGCACCCGGAGCCTGCGGGCTCAGGTGGCGTCGTCGTAACCGTTCAGCTTGGTGGGCCGGGAGCCGTCCGCCTCACCGCTCGCCTGCTCGGGGACCCGGGTGGCCGGGACGGTTTCGATCTCTTCGATGTCCTCGATGTCCTCGGGGGTGAGGTCGAGGTCGGATGCCTCGTCGTCAGCGGGACCGTGCTCGGAGTGGATCCGGCGGCGGCGGTCGTTCAGCAGCGAGACGGCGGTCGCGACGAAGTACAGGACCCAGATCGGTACGGCCAGCGCGAGCATGCTCAGCGGGTCGGTGCTGGGCGTCGCGACGGCGGCGAAGACGGTGATGCCCATGATCATGCCGCGCCACCAGCCGAGCATCCGCTTGCCGGTGATCACTCCGGCGAAGTTCAGCATCACCAGCAGCAGCGGCATCTCGAAGGCCAGGCCGAAGACGACCACCATCCGGATCATCAGCTCGATCAGTTCGTCGACCCGCAGCAGGTTCTCGATGCCGCCCGGCGTGAAGCCGATCAGGACCTTGGCCGTGGTCGGCATCACCTCGTAGGCGAAGAAGGCCCCGCCGAGGAACAGCGGGAAACCGGCCCCGACGAAGGAAAGCGCGTACTTCTTCTCGTGGTTGTGCAGGCCGGGCGCCATGAACGCCCACAGCTGGTAGAGCCAGACCGGGGACGCCAGGACCACACCCGTCATCAGCGACACCTTCAGCGCGAGCGTGAAGGGCGTCAGCAGACCATCTATGTAGACCCGTGCACAGGTGCTGTTCTTGGGCGCGTCGGCCAGGTCGGCGAACGACGAGTGGCAGCCGACGGACTCCAGCACCGGCTTGGTGAGGAACCCGATGATCTGATCGTAGAAGAAGGCGGCGACGATCGTGACCACCACGATCGCCAGCAAGCCCTTGGCAAGCCGGTTACGCAGCTCGCGCAGGTGCTCCACGAGGGGCATGCGCCCCTCGGCATCCTTGTCCTGTTTGCGGGCAGACACGAGCAACCCACGTCCTCATCTTGTGCGGCGGGCAGCCGCTGACCGCGGCGCCCGCTCCGGCCCGGTTGTCAGCGCTTGGTCGAATCCGAGGGCTCGCTCACCGGGCGTGCGCTGGTCACGTCCCCCGGGGCGGCCTGGATCGTACGCGGAACTTCGGACGAGGCGGGGGTGTCCTGCGGCGGGTCGGCCGGGGTGTGCCCGTCCGACTTCATCGCCTTCGCCTCGCTCTTGAGGATACGGGCGGACTTGCCCAGCGAACGGGCCATGTCCGGAAGCTTCTTAGCGCCGAACAGCAGGACGATAACGACGAGGATCAGGATGATCTCGGGTGCGCCGAGCCTTCCGAACATAAGTTGTACCTTCTCACCGAGGCGGCTGGGGTGGGCTGCCGGTCCGTTCGGACAGGCGTCCGGTCGTCATGCTGACAGCGATCGTAACCCGTAGGAGTAAATGCCTGGCAATGCCCGTGCATACTCCGGATTGCAGCCCGCACCTCTCACCGGGCCCGCGACCAGCAGCGTACCGCTGAATACCGCCGGACAGGAGATGTCGGTCCTATCGCAAGGTTTCGCCGCTTCGGGCGAGACCCGTGGCGGCGCGTTCGAGGCCCTCCGCGGCCGTATTGATCTGCTGTGTGGCGCGAGTCACTTGGCTGCCCAGCCGCTGGGCCTCCAGGAAGACCCGCACGGCGAGCACGCCGAGCACCGCGATCCCGAGAATACCCAGAGCGATGGCGAACATCGGCCAGAACATGCGGCGCCCCTAGACGGTCTCGGCGGCGGTGGAATGGAGCCGCAGCGTCCGCACCCCACCGCCGGTGAGCAGTTCGATGATCCGCTCTCCGGCCGGCTTACGGACCGACGAGCCGCACTCGGGGCAGGTGAAGGAGTAGAAGGTCGTACGGCGGCTACCGCCGATGGCCAGCCTGAACGCATCGGCGGCCAGCTCGAAGCGGCTTCTGCAGTCCGGGCAGGCCGCCTTGAAGACGGCCGGGTCCAGCGGGGCCGAGACATCCGGCATTACGGACACAGTCACAGCAACTCTCCTTGCTCCTGCCCGTCGTACGCCGCCAGCGCCTCGCGCGCCGCGCGCTGTGCGCTCTGCGCGAGACCCTGCGGTGAGACGATGCGGCCCTCCCCGCCCAGCCGCAGCGCAAGTCTGCGCAGCGACGTCGGATCCGGTGTGCGCAGGGTGATCCGCAGGCCGCCGTCGGCGAGTTCCTCGGCACTGTCGTGCGGGTAGTACTCGGCGACCCAGCGCCCGCCCGGCCCGACCTCCACCACCACTTCCGGGTCCTCGGCGGCGGGCTGGACCAGCCCCTCCGAGAGGTCGCGCAGTTCGAGCTCGGGCGGCGCCGAGGTCTCGTCGAGCAGTTTGATCTCGGCGACCCGGTCAAGGCGGAAGGTGCGCCTGGCCTCGGTGAGATAGCACCACGCCTCCATGTAGGTGTGGCCCACCGCGAAGAGCCTGATCGGGTCGACCTCACGCTCCGTCAGCTCGTCCCGGGCGGGCGAGTAGTACCGGAGCCACAGCCTGCGCCGTTCGGAGATCGCCCGGTCGACGTCCGCGAAGACGCCGCCCTCCGCTTCGAAGGTCACCGACAGCCGGGAGCTGGCTCCCGCCGCCTCTCCGGCCGCGGCCTCCAGCTTCGCGGTGGCGCGCAGCAGGGCCTGCCGGTCGCCCTCACGCAGGCCGGGCAGGGTGGCGACGGCGCGGGCGGCCACCAGCAGGGCGGTCGCCTCGTCGGCGGCGAGCCGCAGCGGCTCGGCGACATCATCGGGGTTGTGCCACCAGATGGACTCGCCGTCGGTGTCGATGTCGAGCAGATCGCCCCCGCGGAAACTCGTCCCGCACATGGGGAGCACGTCCAGATCGGAGATCAGCTCGTCCTCGCTGATCCCGAACGCTCTGGCCACATCGCCGACGCGGGCACCCGGGCGTTCGCGCAGATAGGTCACCAGGGACAGCATCCTGCGGGTCTGGTCGATCGCGTTCGTAGCCACGTGCCCCTCAGTCCTTGGCCACGGCGCGCAGCCGGTCCACCACATCGGCCCGCAGGTCAGCGGGGGCGAGCACCATCACGTCCGGGCCGAACTCGACGAGCCAGGCGTCCAGGCCGTGCCCGTACGGAATCTCCAACTCGTCCCACCCGTCACCGAGTTCCCGGCAGTGCGTGGCCCGCGAGCGCAGCGGGTAGCCGGCCCCGCTGCGCAGCTTGATCAGCGCGGTGCGGGTGGCGGTCTCCCCCGCCCAGGTCTCGACGGTCTCGCGGACGGTCACCACGTCCGGCACGTCGGCGGTGAACGCGCCGGAGCGGGAACGGACCTTACCGGTGATCCGGGACAGCCGGAACACCCGCTCCGCACCGCGCTCGCGGTCCCAGCCGGCCAGATACCAGTGGCCGCGCCAGCATTCCAGCGTCCAGGGTTCGACCTGCCGGGGTTCCGGTCGGGCCGCGTTGGCCTTGCGGTAGTCGAAGGTCACCGGGCGGCGGTCGCGGCAGGCCAGCATCAGCGGCTCGAAGGCCGCCTCGTGTACGGGGATACGTGGCTCCAGCGCGCCGTGCTGCACGGCGTACGGATCGCCGGCCTCCGGCATACCGGCCGCCCGCAGCTTCTGCAGCGCGCCGCTGGCCGCCCCGGCCAGCCGGGCCTGCTGCCAGACCTTCGCGGCGAGTCCGAGAGCCGCGGCCTCCTCGGCGTCCAGCGCGACGGGCGGCAGCCGGTTGCTGTCGCGGCGCGCGAGATATCCCGCGTCCCCGTCGAGATTCTCGACGGTTTCGATGACCAGGCCGAGTTCGCGCAGATCGTCCTTGTCCCGCTCGAACATCCGGTTGAAGGACTCGTCGGAGCCCGCCTCCAGATAGGCCTCGATGGAACTCCTCAGCTCCCGCTTGCTGAGCGGGCGGCGGGTTCCGAGCAGGCACAGCGCCAGATTCATCAGTCGCTCGGCCTTGGCAATCGCCATCGACGCCCTCTCCGGTGTCCTGGGCAGGTCTTCCGTGGCGTTCCCCGCGGAAGAGTGCAGCACGCTCTACGACCGTCGACCGTACCGCCCTGTGGTGCCGGGACAAAAGCCGAGGGTCCGTGCCGGCAGGCACGGACCCTCGGAAGTGATCGGTTCCGATCAGACCCCGACCAGGTCGCAGACGAAGATCAGCGCCTCGCCCGGCTTGATACGGCCGCCCGCACCACGGTCGCCGTAGGCGAGGTGCGCGGGAATGGTCAGCTGACGGCGGCCGCCGACCTTCATGCCCTGCACACCCTGGTCCCAGCCGGCGATGACCTGGCCGACACCGAGCTGGAACTGCAGCGGCGTGCCCCGGTTCCAGCTCGCGTCGAACTCCTCGCCGGTGGAGAAGGCCACACCGACGTAGTGGACCTTGACGGTGTCGCCGGCCTTGGCGACAGCGCCCTCGCCCTCCCAGATGTCCTTGATCTCCAGGTCGGCCGGCGGCTCGCCACCCGGGAAGTCGATCTCGGGCTTCTCGATGCTCACGTAATTGCTCCTACTTCTCGACACTGGGCAACCGGGACAGTCTTACACTGCCGCCACAATGTCGACGACGAAGACCAGCGTCGAATTGGCCGGCAGCGTGGCGCCCTGGGCCTTGTCGCCGTAGGCCAGCTCCGGCGGGATGACCAGCAGCACCCGGTCGCCGACCTTCTTGCCCACCAGGCCCTGGTCCCAGCCCTTGATGACCTGGCCCTCACCGATGGCGGTGGCGAACGGCGCGCCGCTCTTCCACGAGGTGTCGAAGAGAGTCGCGGACGCCTTGCCCTCATTGGGCTTCCAGGCGGCGCCGCTGTACTGCATGTAGACGGTCTGGCCCTTCTTCACCGTGGCGCCGTCGCCCTGGATCAGCACCTGGTCGGTGAGCTTCTTGGGCGGGTCGTTCTTCGGTACCGAGATGGTGGCGGCCGCGTCCTTGTCCGCCTTGATCTGCGGCAGGTTCGAGGGGATGGCCGCCTGAGTGCCGTGGGCGCGCTTCGGGATCACCTTCTGGATGTCCAGGGTGAAGACCAGCGTGTCCTTACCGGTGACGCCGAGCTGCTGCTGGCCCGCACTGCCGAAGGCGGCGCTCGGCGGTGCGACGACGAGCACCCGGCTGCCGATCTTCTGTCCGAGCACGGCGTCCGCGAAGGCCGGGATGATGGTCTTCGAACCGGCGGTGATGAGCTGGGGCGCGCCGCCCTTGTCGTACGAGCTGCCCAGGTCCTTGCCGCTCTTCCACACCTTGCCGGTGTAGCCGGCCATCACCAGGTCGTCCTTCTTGACCACGGCGCCGGTGCCCTGGGAAAGCGGGTGGACGACGAACTTCCCGCTCGGGTTCTGCTTGGGAACGGTGATGGCGGCCTTCTTGCCCGCCGCTCCGCTCACGGTGGGCAGCGGGGACGCCGAATCGACAGGCTTGGGGACGGCGGGCGCCGAAGCGGATTTGGAGGGCGACGGAGCCGATTCGTCCTTCTTCTTGGAGCCCCCACCTCCACAAGCGGTCAGTACCAGGGCCGGCACGATGAGCAAGACGGCAAGACGGCGTCGCACAGTGGTCCTCGGGGTAGCGGGGAAGGTCAGTGGGCGCCACTCTACGACCCCGAGTCCGCCGGACGGGCTCACGGCGGGCAGAAGAATCCCGCACACGCCGGTGTGCGGGGTTCTTCTGTCGGACAGGTGCGGACGGTCACATTCCGGCGATCAGCTTCTCCACCCGGTCGTCCACCGACCGGAACGGATCCTTGCAGAGCACGGTGCGCTGTGCCTGGTCATTGAGCTTGAGGTGTACCCAGTCGACCGTGAAGTCCCGCCGCTGCTCCTGCGCCCGGCGGATGAAGTCTCCGCGCAGCCGCGCCCGGGTGGTCTGCGGGGGCACCGACTTCCCCTCGAAGATCTTCAGGTCGTTGCAGATCCTGGTGGCCTGGCCCCGCTTCTCCAGCAGGTAGTACAGACCACGCCGCCGGTGGATGTCGTGATAGGCGAGGTCTATCTGAGCGACCCGCGGATTCGACATGGTCATGTTGTGCTTGTCCCGGTACCGCTCGATGAGCTTGTACTTCATGACCCAGTCGATCTCGGTGTCGATCCGGTCGAGGTCCTCGGCCTCGATCGCGTCGAGGGTGCGGCCCCAGAGCTCCAGGACCTGCTCGACCTGGCCGGTTCTGATGCCGCGCCGGTCCACGAAGTCGACGGCCTTCTCGTAGTACTCGCGCTGGACCTCGAGCGCCGAGGCCTCGCGCCCGCTGGCGAGGCGCACCTTGCGCTGGCCCGTGGTGTCGTGACTGACCTCGCGGATGGCCCGGATCGGGTTCTCCAGGGTCAGATCGCGCATCACCGTGCCCGCTTCGATCATGCGCAGCACCAGGTCGGTGGCGCCGACCTTGAGCATCATGGTCGTCTCGGACATGTTCGAGTCGCCGACGATGACGTGCAGCCTGCGGTAGCGCTCGGCGTCCGCGTGCGGCTCGTCGCGGGTATTGATGATCGGACGGGAGCGGGTGGTCGCGGAGCTGACACCCTCCCAGATGTGCTCCGCTCGCTGGCTCACGCAGTAGACCGCTCCGCGTGGCGTCTGCAGTACCTTGCCGGCGCCGCAGAGCAATTGGCGGGTGACGAGGAACGGAATGAGAATGTCCGCGAGCCGGGAGAACTCGCCGTGCCGGGCCACCAGGTAGTTCTCGTGGCAGCCGTACGAGTTTCCCGCCGAGTCTGTGTTGTTCTTGAAGAGATAGACGTCGCCCGCGATTCCCTCCTCGTGCAGGCGGCGTTCGGCGTCGACGAGCAGACCTTCGAGAATGCGCTCGCCGGCCTTGTCGTGAGTGACCAGTTCAGCCACGTTGTCGCACTCGGGAGTTGCGTATTCCGGATGCGATCCCACGTCGAGGTAGAGGCGGGCACCGTTCCGCAGGAAGACATTGCTGCTGCGGCCCCATGACACAACACGGCGGAAGAGGTAGCGCGCCACTTCGTCAGGGGACAGACGGCGCTGTCCCCTGAATGTGCACGTGACGCCGTACTCGTTCTCCAGCCCGAAAATGCGGCGATCCATGACTGAACATTACGCCTGATGGCCTGTCCTGAAACCGGGTTCGGCGGCCCCGTTCCGATCATTTTCGGAAGTGACCACCCCGGAGTCCTCATGTTCGGGAGCACGGCCGGCACCATGGCCCGGAGCTGCGAGGACCCGCCGGGTGGCCAGCAGGACGATCAGCGCGGCGATTCCCCCGCCGCCCGCTGCCGCGAAACCGGCGGCCACGCCTCCGACTTCCACCGCCGGTCCGGCAACGGCCGTCCCCAATGCGGCGCCTACCCCGAACGTGGTCACCAGCCAGGAGAACGCCTCGGTCACCGTCCCGCGCGGCGCATGCCGGTCGACGACGATGAAGGCGCAGGCGATGGCCGGCGCGAGCGACACGCCGGCCAGCGTCATCAGGACCGTCATGGCGGCCGCTCCGGGCACCAGGATCAGTGGCAGATAGCCCAGTGCGAGGCATCCGACGACGACCCGCAGCCGCTGTTCCGCCGTCCCCGGCCACTGGCGCGCCCCGTACGCCAGCCCACCGGCAAGCGCACCCAGGCCGATCGCCGCCATCAGTACGCCGTACACCGCGTCGCCGCCGTGGTCGTCGGCATAGGCGACCGCGGCCACCGTGATGGAGCCGAGAGCCAGGCCGACGAAGAAGAACGCGCCCAGCAGTGCGAGCAGGCCGCTGGAGCGCAGTGCGCCCAACCAGTGGGCTTCGCGCGGCGCCGAGCGCCAGCTGCGGGAGGGCTCCGACAGGACCACGGAGAGCGCACCCAGCACGCCGAGCGCGTTCACCGCCACCAGGGCGGTCGACTCGGACCAGAGCGACACCGCCAGGGTGACGAGCAGCGGACCGACGGTGAACATCACTTCCTGGGCCACCGCGTCCATCGCGTAGGCGGCGTGCACCCGGTCCTCCCGCTTGAGCACACTGGGCCACAGGGCGCGCAGTGCGCCCTCGAGCGGCGGGGTGAAGAGTCCAGCCACCAGCATGGCGACGACCGCGAGCCCGACCGGATCGATACCGACCGCGGCGAACAGCACCATGCCGAGCGCCGAGATCACCGCCGAAGGCAGCATCACCCGCGGCTGGCCGTACAGGTCCACGGCCCGGCCGAGCAGCGGCTGGCCGACCGCGGTGGCCAGGCCGTAGACGGCGGAGAGCAGCCCGGCAAGTGAGTAGCTGCCGTCCTGCGCCCGGACGAAGAGCACCACGGCGATCGCCGCGGTCGCGTTCGGCAGGCGGCCGACCAGGGTGCCGGACAGCAACCGGGTCACATGCCGGGTGCCGAGGAGTTCCGCGTAGCCCGCGGCCATGTCCGCCCCTCTCTGCCCGGCGCGCCGGATGTCTCCGACCTGGTTCCGACGCGCTCAGGTGTTACGTATAACGTCCGGAGTTATACGTATCATGAGCGCAGACCGGAGGTCCAGACGGCCGCACGTCGGCCGAGGACGGTGACCGGCCGAGTGGAGGACCGAGTGAACGCCCGAGCAGGTGCCCGCCCCGATCCCCGGGCGGCAAGCCCGGAGCAGACCGCCCCGACCCGCCCGACCAGTCGCGATGTCGCACGTGCGGCCGGTGTCTCGCAGGCCAGTGTCTCCCTGGTGCTCGGCGACAAATGGCGTGGCCGGGTCTCCGAGCGCACCGCCGGACTCGTGCGCGAGGCGGCCCGGCAGCTGGGCTATCGCCCCAATCTCGCGGCTCGCAATCTGCGCCTCGGCAGCACGCGTACGGTGCTGCTGGTGGTCCCCGCGCTCACCACCGAGTTCTTCGCCCGCGTCTACACCGGCGCGGCGTCGGCCGCGGCGGAACACGACTTCGGGGTGGTTCTCTATCCCTCCCCCGACGGCGTGGGCCCGGCCAGGGACCCGTTCGCCTCCGCACGCACCGCCCTGGACGGCGTCATCGCCTCTTCGATGGCCGTCGGTGCGCTGGCCGCCATCCGGGGCTCCGACCTGCCCCTCGTGATGCTGGACAGCGACCCCGCCCAGTCCGGGGCCGCCGCGCACGTGAATCTGGACATCGCCGACGGCATGCGTCAGGTGACGGGCCATCTGCTCGCCCTCGGCCATCGCCGCTTCGTGCATCTCGCCCCGTCGATCGACTCCTGGACCTTCGACGTACGCGCCGACGCGCTGCGAACGGCGCTGCGCGGCGCGGAGGTCAGCACGGTCACCGCCGCGCTGGAGGTCGACGCCGCACGACGGGCCGCGGAACGGGCGCTGGGCGGGCCGGGGCCCCGGCCGACCGCGGTGATCTGCGACGACGACATCCTGGCCGCCGGTGCCTGCAAGGCGGCCAGGCGGCTCGGGCTGCGGGTGCCGGAGGATCTGTCCGTCACCGGTTTCGACGACCTCGCGCTGGCCACCGCCATCGAGCCCGAACTCACCACGGTGGCGCTGCCGGCCGAGGAGATCGGGCGGCGCGGTATGACGGCGCTGCTGGCCGTACTCGACGGGCGGCAGCCGGCGAGCGGCGACCTGCCGGTCAGCCTGCTGGTCCGCGGGTCGACGGCGCCACCGCCGGCCGGCTGAGACCCACCCGCGCGGGAACCACGGCGCCCCGGACCGCGCGAGCGGGCCGGGGCGCCGGGTGAGGAGCCGGTGGTGGCTACTCCTCCTCTTCCTCGTCGGAGGGCGCGTCCGTCTTGGTGACCGCCGCGTCGTCGGCCGCGAGCAGCCGGGACAGCTGACGGCCCACGATGCGCTTGAACTTGCGCTTCTGCGGCCGCGTGCGGTCCAGCACCGCCACCTCCAGTCGCTCGGCCGGGATCTCCCGCTCGCCTCCGTTGGTGTCCCGCGACAGGGCCTGTACGGCCAGTTTCAGCGCCTCCGCCAGGGTCATTCCCTCCCGGTGCTGCTGGTCGAGGAAGGAACTGATCGTCTCGGAGTTGCCACCGACCGCGACCGAACCGTGCTCGTCCACGATGGATCCGTCGTGCGGCAGCCGGTAGATCTGGTCGCCGTCCGGCTCGGCGCCCACCTCGGCGACGACCAGCTCCACCTCGTACGGCTTCTCGGCCGCACTGGAGAAGATCGTGCCCAGCGTCTGCGCGTAGACGTTGGCCAGACCACGGGCCGTCACATCGTCGCGGTCGTAGGTGTAGCCGCGGAGATCCGCGTAGCGCACTCCGCCGATCCGCAGATTCTCGTATTCGTTGTACTTACCGGCGGCCGCGAAGCCGATCCGGTCGTAGATCTCGCTGAACTTGTGCAGCGCACGGGACGGGTTCTCGCCGACGAACACGATGCCGTCGGCATACTGCAGCACAACCAGGCTGCGACCACGGGCGATGCCCTTCCGGGCGTATTCCGCCCGGTCGGCCATGGCCTGCTGGGGTGAGACATAGAACGGCGTCGACACCGGCTATCCGTCCCTTTCTGTCAGTGACGAGTGCATCGGAAGACCTCAGAGCAGTGGGGCACGGGGGCCGTCGGGCTGCTCGAGGCGCCGCTCCAGGATCGAACGGGCGAGCTCGGCGCCCTCCGCCTCGGTCAGCCTGCGGAAGCCCTCATCGCTGATGACGGTGACGATCGGATAGATACGACGGGCCACATCGGGGCCGCCGGTCGCCGAGTCGTCGTCGGCAGCGTCGTACAGCGCCTGCACGACCAGGGTGGTGGCCTGCTGCTCCGTCAGGTCGTCGCGGTAGAGCTTCTTCATCGAGCCCCGGGCGAAGATGGAGCCGGAGCCCGTCGACGCATAGCCGACCTCCTCGGAGCGCCCGCCCGTGACGTCGTAGGAGAAGATCCGGCCCTTCTCCCGGTCCACGTCGTAACCGGCGAAGAGCGGCACGACGGCGAGCCCCTGCATGGCCATGGCGAGATTGCCGCGGATCATGGTGGAGAGCCGATTGGCCTTGCCCTCCAGGGAGAGGGTGGCGCCCTCCACCTTCTCGAAGTGCTCCAGCTCCAGCTGGAAGAGTTTGACCATCTCCACGGCCAGACCGGCGGTGCCCGCGATACCGACGGCCGAGTACTCATCGGCCGGGAAGACCTTCTCGATGTCGCGCTGGGCGATCATGTTTCCCATGGTCGCGCGACGGTCGCCGGCGAGGACCACCCCGCCGGCGAACGTCGCGGCCACGATGGTCGTCCCGTGCGGCGCCTCGAACGCGCCCTGCACCGGCGGCAGCGCGCGGCTGCCCGGCAGGATCTCCGGCGCGTGGTCGGACAGGAAGTCCATGAAGGAGGATGAGCCCGGCGTCAGGAAGGCGGCCGGCAGACGCCCGGTGCTACGAGGGTTGGCTTCCACGCGTTTCCTTCCGGATAGGCGGCGGCCCGCTTCTGAAAGGCCGGGCCGATCTTGTGATCTGTTCACGGACCTTACCCGCGCCCGCGCCGGTCATCCGCGCCGGTGCCATCGGCTTTCGCCGACAGCACCGGCAGAGGAGAACACGCGTTACTCGCCGCCCTTTTGGACGAAGGACCGCACGAAGTCCTCGGCGTTGGACTCGAGGACGTCATCGATCTCGTCGAGGACGTCGTCGACGTCGTCGCTCAGCTTCTCCTGGCGCTCCTTCAGGTCCTCCGAGCCCTGCGCCTCGGGCGCCTGCTCCTCGGTCCCCTCAGTGTTGCGCGTCGCCTTCTGCTGTCCGCCGCCGGTGTCCTTGGTCGCCATCTACCTCACCCCGCTCGGTTCGATGTAACTGATCAGACCCGCTTGATCAGAGCCGCTTGATCCGACCCTACAAGCGTGGTCCGACATTGGCCTGGTACTTCCGTCAACGTCCGGAGCCCACCTGGATGATTCCCACGCCGCGGGCCTTTCAGCCGCCGCCGAGCACCCGGACCAGGTCCTCGGCCGTGCGGCACCGGTCCAGGAGCTCCTTGACGTGGTTGCGGGTCCCGCGCAGCGGTTCCAGGGTGGGAACCCGCTGGAGGGTGTCCCGCCCGGGCAGATCGAAGATCACCGAGTCCCAGGACGCCGCGGCGACGTCATCGGCGTACTGCTCGAGGCAGCGGCCGCGGAAATAGGCCCTGGTGTCCTCAGGAGGGTTCGTACGGGCGCTGGTGACCGCGGGCTCGTCCAGGAGGCGCTTCATCTTCCCGCGGGCCACCAGACGGTTGTACAGCCCCTTGTCGGGCCTGACGTCCGCGTACTGCAGATCCACCAGGTGCAGCCTGGCCGCGTCCCAGTCGACGTTGTCCCGGCGGCGGTAGCCTTCCAGGATTTCCCGCTTGGTGACCCAGTCGAGCTCGCCCGAGAGGCTCATCGGGTCGGTCTCCAGGCGGTTCAGCACGTCCTCCCAGCGGCCCAGGACGTCCTTGGTCTGCTCGTCCGCGTCCACCCCGTAGCGCTCCTCGACGTACTTCCTGGCCAGCTCGAAGTACTCCATCTGGAGCTGCACCGCGGTCAGCGTCCGACCGTTACGCAGCGTGACCAACTGGCCCAGCGTCGGATCGTGCGAGACCTGGTGCAGGGTCCGCACCGGCTGATCGACGGCCAGGTCCACGTTGATGAAGCCGTCCTCGATCATCGCCAGCACCAGGGACGTGGTGCCGAGCTTGAGATAGGTCGAGATCTCCGAGAGATTGGCGTCACCGATGATCACATGCAGTCGGCGGTACTTCTCGGCGTCGGAGTGCGGTTCGTCGCGGGTGTTGATGATCGGCCGCTTGAGCGTGGTCTCCAGGCCGACCTCGACCTCGAAGTAGTCCGCCCGCTGGCTGATCTGGAAGCCGTGCTCGTGGCCGTCCTGACCGATTCCGACCCGGCCGGCACCGATCACGACCTGACGCGAGACGAAGAACGGCGTCAGATGGCGCACGATGTCCGAGAACGGGGTCTCCCGCTTCATCAGGTAGTTCTCGTGCGTGCCGTACGAGGCGCCCTTGTTGTCCGTGTTGTTCTTGTACAGATGGATCGGCTGGGCACCGGGGACCCGGGCGGCCAGCTCCGCCGCCTCGGCCATGATGCGTTCGCCGGCCTTGTCCCAGAGGACGGCATCGCGCGGATTGGTGATCTCCGGCGAGCTGTACTCGGGGTGGGCGTGGTCGACATAGAGACGCGCGCCGTTGGTGAGGATGACGTTGGCCAGGCCGATGTCCTCGTCGGTCAGCTGGCTGCTGTCCGCGGTTTCGCGGGCGAGGTCGAAGCCCCGCGCGTCCCGCAGCGGATTCTCCTCCTCGAAATCCCAGCGGGCCCGCCGCGCCCGGTGCATCGCCGACGCGTAGGCGTTGACGATCTGGGACGAGGTGAGCATGGCATTGGCGTTCGGGTGACCCGGGACGGAGATGCCGTACTCCGTCTCGATGCCCATTACTCGCCGTACGGTCATGCGGCCCTCCTAGCCCGGCAGCGCCCCTTGCGGAAGCGTCGCTCAAGTACCGCTTCGTTCTCCGGTGCGTGCGCGGTCGCCCGTCTCCGCACTGCGCGACTCGGTGGTTACCGAAGAGCCTAGAACGCCGCTGCGCCGGTGGGGAGATCATTACAGGCATTGCTGTCCCTGCGGCCGAAGCCGGAAAACACGGCGGCTGCGGGTACCCTCCGAGGGCCCCGCAGCCGCCCTGTCTTTTACAGGTACTGACCGGTGTTTGCCACCGTGTCGATGGAGCGTCCGGTGTCCGCGCCCTGCTTTCCGGTGACAAGGGTACGGATGAAGACGATCCGCTCGCCCTTCTTGCCGGAGATCCGAGCCCAGTCGTCCGGGTTGGTGGTGTTCGGCAGGTCCTCGTTCTCCTTGAACTCGTCCACGCACGCCTGGAGCAGGTGGGAGACCCGAAGACCCTTCTGGCCCTGATCGAGGAAGTCCTTGATCGCCATCTTCTTGGCCCGGTCGACGATGTTCTGGATCATCGCGCCGGAGTTGAAGTCCTTGAAGTACAGGACCTCCTTGTCGCCGTTGGCGTACGTGACCTCGAGGAAGCGGTTCTCCTCGGACTCGGTGTACATCCGTTCGACGACCGACTGGATCATTGCGCTGACCGTGGAGTCCGGACTGTCCCGGTGCTCGGCCAGATCGTCCGTGTGCAGCGGCAGGGAGGCCGTCAGGTACTTCGCGAAGATGTCCTTGGCGGCTTCCGCGTCGGGGCGCTCGATCTTGATCTTCACATCGAGCCGGCCCGGCCGCAGGATCGCGGGGTCGATCATGTCCTCACGGTTGGAGGCGCCGATGACGATGACGTTCTCCAGCCCCTCCACGCCGTCGATCTCGGCGAGCAGCTGCGGGACGATGGTGTTCTCCACGTCCGAGCTGACACCGGAACCACGGGTGCGGAAGAGTGATTCCATCTCGTCGAAGAAGACGATGACGGGGGTACCCTCACTCGCCTTCTCCCGCGCACGCTGGAACACCAGGCGGATGTGCCGCTCGGTCTCACCGACGTACTTGTTGAGGAGCTCGGGACCCTTGATGTTGAGGAAGTAGCTCTTCCCCGCGGGCTGCCCGGTCACCTCGGCGACCTTCTTGGCAAGGGAGTTGGCGACGGCCTTGGCGATGAGCGTCTTGCCGCAGCCCGGCGGACCGTAGAGCAGGATACCCTTCGGCGGCCGCAGTTCGTGTTCCTTGAAAAGGTCGGGGTGCAGGTACGGAAGCTCGACCGCGTCGCGGATCAGCTCGATCTGGTCGCCCAGACCGCCGATCTTGTTGTAGTCGATGTCCGGGACCTCTTCGAGGACGAGCTCCTCGACCTCGCTCTTCGGCACCACCTCATAGACGTACCCGGACCTCGGGTCGAGCAGCAGGGCGTCGCCGGGGCGGATGGTGATGTCCAGCAGCGGCTCGGCGAGCCGCACCACCCGTTCCTCGTCGGTGTGCCCGATCACCAGGGCTCGATCGCCGTCCTCGAGGACTTCCTTGAGGGTGACGATGTCCCCGGCGCGCTCGAATTCCATGGCCTCGACCACGTTGAGCGCTTCGTTGAGCATGACTTCCTGGCCACGCCTGAGCTCGTCGAGCTCCACGCTGGGACTGACGTTCACCCGGAGCTTGCGGCCCCCGGTGAAGATGTCGCACGTGCCGTCCTCAATGGCCTGCAGGAAGACGCCGAAGCCGGCCGGCGGCTGTGCGAGCCGGTCGACCTCCTCCTTGAGAGCCACAATCTGGTCACGCGCCTCACGGAGCGTGTTGGCGAGCCGCTCGTTCTGCGCGGACACGCCTGCCAGATTCGTCTGCAGCTCGACGATCCGCTCTTCGAGAATCCTCGTGTGTCGCGGAGAGTCGGCGAGCTTGCGGCGCAGGACGGCGATTTCCTGCTCGAGATAGGCAACCTGGCCGGCGGGGTCCTCAGACCCTCGCGCGGGCCGGATGCCGCGGTTGATGTCGTCGTCGTGGGCTGCCACGGTCCTCACCTCCTCCAAGGGGAGCTGGACGCTTCCTGACCCTACCTGGGCGATCGGCGAATCAAACCCCTAGATCACAAAGACGTCGGAGTGTGTCCGATCTTCACTCTTGCGTACTCCCTCTCGTCAGGGAATACCCACCCAGCAGCGTCGGAAAGCCGCCGGTTGTATCGTCGAAGTGTTCAACACCCGTCAGGGGTGGCTCCAATGGGTTCAACCACGCAGGAAACGGCAGGAGAAATGACCGTGCAGGACGAGGCTCCCACCGACGCGGCCCAGGTGCTCGAGGTCTGGATCGACCAGGACCTCTGCACGGGCGACGGCATCTGCGCCCAGTACGCGCCCGAGGTCTTCGAGCTCGACATCGACGGACTGGCGTACGTGAAGAGCGCCGACGACGAGCTGCTCCAGGACGCCGGAGCCACCACACCGGTGCCGTTGCCGCTGCTGCAGGATGTCGTGGACTCGGCCAAGGAATGCCCGGGCGACTGCATTCATGTGCGCCGGGTTTCGGACCGCGTGGAGGTCTACGGCCCCGCGGCCGAGTGACGCCTCACACGGCGCGCGCCTGCGCCCGGGACGGCACCGAGCGTACGAACTTCCCACCCTGCCAGCGCCACTTGGCCTTCTCCCGTACATCGGGTTTCCACCGCGGTACTTCGGGTGACGAGTAGCCGAGCAGCGTCGCGGTGACCGCTCCGTCGTGCACCGCGAGGGCTCCGACCGTCTGCTCGCTACCCGGTGCGACGAGAGTCGCCACGACCCGCGGCGCGCCGCCCTCGGTGAGCGGCTGGGTGACCACGTAGACGCCGCTCGGCGGGGTTCCCATGCCCGCGTCGCAGCGGACCACGGCCACGGCCTCGGGCCGGCCGTCGCCGTCCAGGTCGCCGGTCGCCTTCCTGGTGACGACGCTGCCCACACCGCCGCACTTCAGGGGGAAGACGGCGGCCGCGGTGTCGGGCGCGGCGACCGTGGCCGGTTTTCCGCCGGGCTGCGATGCGGTGGCCGGGCCGGGCGTCACGAAGCCCGCCAGAGCGACGACGCCGGCCATCGCGGTGGCTGTCGCCAGCCATTGGACCGGGCTGGTCCGGGTGTGCGCGAGGTCCGGGAGGTCCGGGAGCGCGGAGGGCAGCACGCGGGGGTCTCCTGTGGGGCAGTTCCGGAGGGGGTGGCCAGAATGGTGCCACACGTCACACCCGTTCGGAACGCCGGGGTCCGTATGGTCAACGTAAAGATGCCGCCACCGAGTTCCCCCAGGTGCTGGGGAACTCGGTGGCGGCATCCGCGCGTTGTCGGCGCATCAGAGCGGCCTGCGGGGGCCGGCCGGGCTCAGGCGGAGCCGGCGTCGCGGATCAGCTCTCCTCGGCGGGCTTTTCCTGCGATGCCCGTCCTCCGGGGCCCTTGTAGTCCTCGCCGTACGCGCCCTTGGAGGGGCGACGGCGGCGCATCGGGGGTTCCACCCCGTCCGCCAGGCGGCGGGCGGTGACCAGGAAGCCGGTGTGGCCGATCATCCGGTGGTCGGGCCGGACGGCCAGACCCTCCACGTGCCAGTTGCGGATCATCGATTCCCAGGGCTGTGGCTCGGCGAAGCAGCCGATCTCCCGGATGGACTCCACGGTGCGCGAGAGCTGGGTGGTGGTGGCCACGTAGCAGCAGAGGATCCCGCCGGGCACGAGGGCCTTGGAGACGGCGTCCAGGCATTCCCACGGGGCGAGCATGTCCAGGATCACGCGGTCGACATCGGTGTCCGACAGGTTGTCCTGGAGATCGCCCACCGTGAGCTGCCAGGCCGGGTGCTGCCCGCCGAAGTAGCGCTCGACGTTCTGCGTGGCGATCTCGGCGAAGTCGGCGCGGCGCTCGTAGGAGTGCAGCATGCCCTGTTCTCCGATGGCACGCAGCAGGAAGCTGCTGAGCGCGCCGGATCCCACCCCCGCCTCGACGACGCGCGCACCGGGGAAGATGTCACCGAAGGCCAGGATCTGGCCTGCGTCCTTGGGGTAGACCACGGCTGCGCCGCGGGGCATGGACAGGACGAAGTCGGGGAGCAGGGGGCGCAGCGCAAGGTAGGCGACGTTTCCCGTGGTGCGGACAACGCTGCCCTCGGGAGCACCGATCAGCTCGTCGTGCGGAAAAGAACCCTTATGGGTGTGAAAGTTCTTTCCCGCTTCGAGGGTGAAGGTGTAGTGGCGACCCTTGGGGTCGGTGAGCTGTACCTGGTCCCCGACTTTGAAGGGCCCACGTCGGCGGGCGGCACCGGTCGGTTCGGACATGTGAGCAGCCTACCGGCCTCAGGAACCGGGGCGCGCCATCGCCTGGACGAATGCCCGTTCGACGTCGCTGGTGGAGAGTACGCCGTAGATCTCACCGGCCTCCTCCACCACCAGGTACTCGGTGGCCGGGCTGGCCCGGAGCTTGTCGAGGAGCGCCTCACCGGCCAGCTCCGCCGGGACCTTCATGCTCTCGGTGAGTTCCTGGGCGAGTCCACTGACGGCGACCCACGGACGGCGGTGCTCGGGCACACCGACGATGGCCGCCTCTCTGACCAGCGCGGTGGGGTCACCGTGACTGTCCACGACCACCAGGGCGCGCGCCCCCGCCTCGTTGGCGCGGCGCAGCGCCTCGGAGAGCGGTGTGGTGCTCTCCACCGGGACAGCGCGCCGGGTGAGCGTCCGGGCCCGGAGGTCGGGGAGGTGTTCGCGCAGGCGGGCCATCCGCAGGCTGTTGCCCGCGCCGGTCCAGATGATCGCGGCGAGAATCGCGGCCAGCAGCGCGTCCATCACCGTCTCCATGCCGCCGACGTCCGCGTTGGAGCCGGTGTGGGTGAGCAGCGGGAGGCCGATCAGGACGGTGACGGCGAGCGCCCGGCCGAACCAGGCCGCTGCGATGGTGCCGCTCATGGGCTTGCCGGTGATCTTCCAGACCACCGCGCGCAGCATCCGGCCGCCGTCCAGGGGGAGACCGGGGAGCAGGTTGAAGACGGCCACGATGAGGTTGGAGACCATCAGCCCGGCGAGCAGCACACCGGGGACGGTGCCCGGCTCGACGGTCTTCATCGCGAGGTAGAAGACACCGGAGAGCACCAGCGAGAGCAGCGGTCCGACGAACGCGAGGATGAACTCCCGACCCGGCGTCTCGGACTCCTTCTCGATCTCCGAGACGCCACCGAAGAACTGCAGCTGGATACGGCGCACCGGGAGCTTGAACCGCAGTGCGGCGACCGTGTGGGCCAGCTCATGGACCAGTACGGACGCGTAGAAGGCGACAGCGAAGAAGAGGGAGACCAGGTAGCGCAGGTTGCCGAGTTCGGGCAGCACCCGGTCCAGTTGGCCGCCGAAGACCCAGGTGATGAGCGCCGCCACCAGGAACCAGCTGGGGGCGACATAGACCGGCACCCCGAAGGGGCGGCCCATCAGGATGCCGCCACCCGGTGCGTCCCGGCGCTGCGGCTTACCGTCCTCGGGCGCGGAGCCGGGATCGGCCCTCTCCGTGCCGGGCCGCGGGCGCCCGCCGTCGCCGCTCTCGTCCACGATGTCCCTTCGTATCCTCAGGAAGCGTTCGCCACCCGTGGGGGGCTCTGCCGTCGATGGTATGCGGAACGATGTCGGTGGCGGGTCGTAGGGTCTTGTCATGACTACCGCCCAGCAGCCCACTTCACTCTCGCCGTCACGGGCGAGCGACTTCATGCAGTGTCCGCT
Source organism: Streptomyces sp. NPDC051320 (assembly GCF_040682175.1). Lineage (NCBI taxonomy): Bacteria > Bacillati > Actinomycetota > Actinomycetes > Kitasatosporales > Streptomycetaceae > Streptomyces > Streptomyces sp. NPDC051320. Next base: position 45,838 of record NZ_JBFBAL010000008.1, on the reverse strand, counting down.
GCTGTACCGGTTCCGGGTGATCGACAAGCTGCCGGAGAAGCCCAGCGCGGCGGCCACCCGGGGCACCCTGGTCCATGCGGTGCTCGAGCGGATGTTCGATGATCCGGCCGTGGACAGGACGGCTCCGCGGGCCAGAGCGCTGATTCCGGGGCAATGGGACCGGCTGCTCGCGTCGAAGCCCGAGCTCGCCGGTCTCTTCGCGGAGGATGCGGAAGGCGAACAGCTCGCCCAGTGGCTCGCGGAGGCCGAGCGGCTGGTCGAGCGGTGGTTCACGCTCGAGGACCCGACCCGGCTCGAGCCCGCGGAGCGGGAGCTGTTCGTCGAGACCGAGCTGGGATCGGGGCTGCGGCTGCGCGGCATCATCGACCGGGTGGATGTGGCGCCGACCGGCGAGGTGCGGATCGTCGACTACAAGACGGGCAAGGCGCCCCGACCGCAGTATGCCGAGGGTGCGCTGTTCCAGATGAAGTTCTACGCCCTGGTGGTCTGGCGACTGAAGGGGATCGTGCCGCGCCGGCTCCAGCTGGTGTATCTGGGAAACGGCGAAGTGGTGACCTACGACCCGGTGGAAGCGGACCTGCTGCGGGTCGAGCGCAAGTTGCTCGCGCTGTGGGAGGCGATCAAGAAGGCCACCGAAACGGGCGACTGGCAGCCCCGCCCCACCAAGCTGTGCGGCTGGTGCGACCACCAGGCGTTCTGCCCGGAATTCGGCGGCACCCCGCCGGTGTACCCGCTCGGCGTCACCCGCGTGGTCGACCCGGCCTGAGCCGCACCGCCGGTCCGGCCGGGGCTCACGGGCCGGACCCGGCCCCGGGCCGTAGCGGCGCTGCGTGCCCCGCTCCCTCGCCGGAGGGCCCGCAGGGCAGAATGGTGCGGGTCTATCGAAGGAGTACCTGTGGCGATCCGCGTCCTACTGGTCGACGACCAGCCGCTGCTGCGCACCGGCTTCCGGATGATTCTGGAGGCCGAGCAGGATCTCGCGGTGGTCGGTGAGGCCGGGGACGGCCTGCAGGCCCTCGACCAGGTCCGCGCCCTGCAGCCCGACGTCGTGCTGATGGACATCCGGATGCCCAGGATGGACGGCGTCGAGGCGACCCGTCAGATCACCGGGCCCGGCCGCGACGGGCCGGCGAAGGTGCTGGTGCTGACCACCTTCGACCTGGACGAATACGTGGTGGAGGCGCTGCGCGCCGGTGCGAGCGGTTTCCTGCTGAAGGACGCGCCGGCCAATGAGCTGGTCCAGGCGATCCGGGTGGTCGCGGGCGGCGAGGCCATGCTGGCCCCGAGCATCACCCGCCGGCTCCTCGACAAGTACGCGGACCATCTGCCGTCCGGTGAGGACCCGGTCCCCAACACCCTGCACACGCTGACCGAGCGCGAGGTCGAGGTGCTCAAGCTGGTCGCCCGCGGACTGTCCAACGCGGAGATCGCGGCCGACCTCTTCGTCAGCGAGACCACCGTCAAGACGCATGTCGGCCACGTGCTGACGAAGCTGGGGCTGCGCGACCGCGTGCAGGCCGCGGTGTACGCGTACGAGAGCGGCCTGGTGCGCCCCGGCGCCCAGCCGTAGGGCCAGGGGCGGCCGGAGAAGGACTTCCGCCCGGGAACGGTTCGGCCCCGGGCGGATCTGCGGGCCGGGTCGGCTCAGTGTTTGCTGATCTCCCAGAAGCGGAAGACCGTCGAGGCGTCGAGCGTCCACTCGAGCCCCGTGATGCTGTCGCGCGCCACCGCGTACTGCTTGCCCTGCCACAGCGGAATGATCGGCAGGTCGGTCGCCACGATGTCCTGCAGCTCGCTGAAGTCATCGGCCGTGGTGGTCCGGTCGGTCGCTGACGACTCGGCCGGGATGAGATGGTCGATGATCGTCTTGTTGTCGTAGTTGTTGTCCAGCACGTTGCCCTTGCCGAAGAACGGCGCGGTGAAGTTGTCGGGGTCCGGGTAGTCGGGCACCCAGCCCTTCACATAGACGCCGTACTTCCCGGCCGCGATCCCCTTCTCGTACTGGCCGTAGGGCACGGACTTCACCGTGGCGTCGAAGAGCCCGCTGGCGTTGAGCTGCCCGGCGATGGCCTTGAACTCCTCATCGGTGGCAGGTCCATAACGACTGGGCGTGGACCAGAGGGTCAGCTTCACCTTGTCGGTGATGCCGGCGGCGTGCAGCACCTGAGCGGCCTTGCCTGGCTTGGGGCTGTCGCCGTACATGTCGAAGAACGCGGTGCGGTGGGCCGCGATCCCGGCGGGCACGATGGAGTACAGCGGCTCCGCCGTGGACCGGTAGACGTTGGTGACCAGCGCGTTGCGATTGACGAGATAGGCGATCGCCTTGCGCACCGGCAGCTTGCCGGCGACCGGGTCGTTCATGTTGAAGACCAGGTGCTGCACTTCGGCGCTGGAGCCCTCGATGACGTCGATCCCGTTGTCGCCGCTGACCGAGTCCTGGATGGTCTCGATGTCCTTGGCGGTCAGTCCTCGGTAGGCGAGGTCGATGTCGCCCCTCTTGAGCGCGGCTCCCAACGCCTTCTGGTTGTTGTGGAAGAGCTTCATGGTCATGCCGGAGTTCTTGACCTGCGCGGTACCCCGGTAGCGGGAGTTGACCGAGAAGACCGCCTGCTTCTTGTCGTACGAGTCCAGCTTGTAGACGCCGGAGCCGACCGCCTTGCCGTCGGTGCGCAGTTTGTCCATCTTGTACTGCTGGTGGTCCACGATGGAGCCGGCGCCCGAGGCGATCTTGCTGGGGAAGGTGGCGTCGGGGTACTTCAGATGGAAGACGACCGTCCTGGCGTCCGGCGCGTCCACCGTCTTGATCGAGGAGAGCAGGGGCCCCGGCCCCAGCTCGTCATTGATCTTCAGTACCCGGTCGAAGGAGAACTTGACGTCCCGTGAGGTGAGACTGTCGCCGTTGCTGAACGTGAGCCCGCTGCGCAGCGTGCAGCGGTACGTCGTCGATCCCCCGGCCTCGAAGCCGCACTCCTTCGCCGCCTCCGGCTGCGGGGTCGAGCTGCCCTTGGGAAAGCTCATCAGGGACTGGAAGACGTTGTTGAACAGCAGCCATGATCCGGGGTCGTAGCCGGACGCCGGGTCGGTGGCCTGGATCTCGTCGGACATCCCCATGACCACCGGCTTCCCGGTGCCTCCGGCGTCGTCCTGCGTGCCGCAGCCACTGAGCAGCCCGGCGGCCAGTCCTCCGACGAGCAGGACCGGCAGCGACTGGTTACGACGTATCTTCACGCAGGTGCCTCACATCATCCGTGACCAATATCAGCTGACGCCCCGGCCCAGCTCCCAGATCTGCAGGGCGGACGAGCTGCTGAGAGCCCATTCCGCACCGGTCAGGTCATCACGCGCGGCGACATACTGCTTACCCTGCCAGAGCGGCAGTACAGGGACATCATCGGCCACGATGTCCTGGATCTTCTGGAAGGGTGCGGTTGCTGCCGTACGGTCCGCGGCACGCCGGGAGTCGGGGATGTACTTTGTGCGGACGGCTTGGTTCGCGTAGGGGCTGTTGAGGAAGTTCCCCTTACTGAGGAACGGCGCGATGAAGTTGTCCGAGTCGGGGAAGTCCGGGAACCAGCCGAGACCGTAGACCGCGTAGTCACCGTGCAGCTCGGCGGGACGGAATTTTGCCCATGGGGTGCCCTGGATCTTGACGTCGAACAGCCCGGAGGCGTTCAGCTGCTGCTTGAGCAGCGCGAATTCCTTTGCCGTCTCGGGCCCGTAGTGGTCGTTCGTGTAGTGCAGGGTCAACCGCACCTTGCCGTTGATCCCCGCGTTGTGCAGGATCTTGGCCGCCTCGGTCTTGCTGGGGTTGCCGTACTTGTCGAAGAACGAGTTGGTGTGTCCGGCCATACCGGACGGGATCAGCGAGTAGAGCGGCTCGGCCGTGGCGCCGTACACCTCGCTCGCGATCTGACCGCGGTCGACGAGTGCCGACATCGCCTGGCGGACCGCCTTGTTCTTCACCGAGGGGTCATCGGTGTTGAAGCCGAGGTAGCGGATTCCCAGGCCGGGGCTCTCGATGAAGTTGATGTTCTGCGTCGAGCCGGCGGAGAGTTCCTTGATCTGCGACGGCGACAGCGTGCGGGTCATCATGTCGATCTCGCCGGACTTCAGTGCCTTGCCCATCGCGGCGGCATCGCTGAACGTACGGATCTCGACCTTGTCGTTCTGCAGCTTCAAGACCCCCTTGTAGTGGGGGTTCTTGGTGAAAACCGCCTTCTCGAGGCGGTCGTTCTTGACGACCGTCTTGAGGGTGTACGGGCCGGAGCCGTCCACCGCGAAGCCCGGGCGCAGCCGGTTCGGTGCGTAGGTTCCCTTCTCCACGATGCCCGCGGCCGGGGTTGCCAGCTTGTACGGGAAGGTGGCATCCGGTGTCTTGAGATGAAAGACCAGTTCGGTGCCGCTCACCGTCTCGATGGTGTCGATGTTGTCGAACAGACCGGCCGGGCCGTTGCTGTCGTGGATGTGGGTGACGCGGTCCAGGGAGTACTTCACATCGGCGGCTGTCAGCTTGTCGCCGTTGGAGAACTCGAGCCCGCTGCGCAGCTTGCAGCGGTAGCTTTCGTTCTCCGTGTCGGTGAAGCGGCAGTCGGTGGCGGCGTCCGGCACCGGCTGGCCACCGCCGCGGGGAATCTGCAGCAGCGACTGCAGGGCAGGACGCAGGATGTTCCAGGCACCGGTGTCATAGGTATACGCAGGGTCGAAGGGGGCCGGAGCGTCCTTACCGGACACGAAGGTGTCCGTCACACCCACGACGATGGCCTTGCCGCCGCTGTTGCCGCTGTCCGTAGCGCCGCAAGCGGCGAGTACCGGAGCCAGCAGGCCAACCACGGCCGGCAGTACCAAGGTCTTGCGGTTCATTCTGGACGTTCTCCTCATCCGGCACTGGGTTACAGCGGTGTACAAAACTCCGCCGCTGCCGCCCCTCCGCAAGCACTGACGAGCAGGGGATCTCCCCCACCGGGGCGGTGCGATCGGCCGGGTACGGGGCGATCGGTCCGCGGTCCACGGCAGCATGGTTGGCGCCGGGGAACGGAAGTGTGCGGCGAAGTTCTCGGATGAGATTAGTGCGGAACGTCAGGAAAGCTGGACCGGCGGCGACTTCAGGCGTATACACACCATCTTCACGGATAGCAGAGCGTTGGTATCCGAGCACGGCGGAGATTCGCACACTGCCTCACCAAACGGGACAGATGGTGCGTCTCACGCCATCGCAGGGCCCTGCACAGCACGCAGATCCGCCTATGTCGACGCCCCGTCAGGTGATAAAGGTCACGCTGAGTCGTCTTTCGTGGAGCGTGAATCACACGCGCCACGCTCACGAAATAAACACAATTGACGGAGGGTAGTTCACTCCTCCGTCAAACAAACACGCTCGGTACGCACATCAGTGCGTACCGTTGACCAGCTTCCGGAGGAAGCCGAGGTCGACCTGTTCGAGCGATGCGACGACCACCCGGCCGTCCACCGGCGCGATCGGTGCCACGGACGGTACCGCGACCACATGGCAACCGGCAGCCTCGGCGGCCGCCACACCGGTCGCGGTGTCCTCGACGACCGCGCAGCGCGTCGGATCGGCTCCCAGTCCCGCCGCGGCGACCAGGTACGGCTCGGGGTGCGGTTTGGTACGGGCGACTTCGTCGCCGGCCACCGTCAACGCGAAGTTCTCCGGGCCGAGCGATGCCAGTACGCGGTCGATGATGCGCCGGTGCGAGGCGGAGACCAGGGCGGTGGGCACCTGATGGGCGGCCAGCTCGGTGAGCAGCCGGAGGGCCCCGGGCATCAGCGGCACTCCGCGCGCGATCCGGGCCTCGAACCGGTCGTTGAGCAGCACGGTCAGCTCCGGCAGCGTGATGTCCGCGCCGGTCGCCTCGATGAGATAGCCCGCACTGCGGGTCATCGGGCCGCCGACCACGACGTCGCGCCAGCGTTCGTCGAGCCGATGGCCCAGGCTCGCGAAGGCTTCCACCTCGGCGTCCCACCAGAATCCCTCGGTGTCCACCAGTGTGCCGTCCATGTCGAGAAGGACGGCCTGCAGGGCGGAGCCTTCGGCCATACGAGTACTGAGCGCAGGGACCGTACTGGTCATCCGGGCACACCTCCTGGAGGGACGAGAAGGCCGGCCGCCCACCCAGCTGGGGGAGCGACCGGCCTGCACTGGACCGACCAGTGTACGACGTTCCGACGGATTACCGCGCGTTGAAGTACTTCGCCTCCGGGTGATGGATGACGATCGCGTCGGTGGACTGCTCGGGGTGGAGCTGGAACTCCTCGGAGAGGTGCACCCCGATCCGCTCCGGTTCGAGCAGTTCGGCGATCTTCGCTCGGTCCTCCAGATCGGGGCAGGCTCCGTAGCCGAGCGAGAAGCGCGCGCCCCGGTACTTCAGCGCGAACATGTCCGCCACGTCCGAGGGGTCCTCGCCGGCGTAGCCCAGTTCGGCCCGCACCCGGGCGTGCCAGTACTCGGCCAGAGCCTCCGCCAGCTGTACGGACAGGCCGTGCAGTTCGAGGTAGTCACGGTAGGCGTTGGCCGCGAACAGTTCGGCCGTGGTCTCGCCGATCTTCGAGCCCACGGTGACGATCTGAAAGCCGACCACGTCCGTCTGACCGGAGTCCTCGGGGCGGAAGAAGTCGGCCAGGCAGAGCCTGCGGCCACGACGCTGGCGGGGGAAGGTGAAGCGGGTCCGCTCGCTGCCGTCGTCGTTGAGGATGATCAGGTCGTCGCCCTTGGACACGCAGGGGTAGTAGCCGTGCACGACGGCCGCTTCCAGCATGTTCTTGGTGTGCAGCTGGTCCAGCCAGCCGCGCAGCCGCGGGCGGCCCTCGGTCTCCACCAGCTCCTCGTAGCTGGGCCCGTCACCTCGGCGTGCTTCCTTGAGGCCCCACTGGCCCTTGAAGAGTGCGCCCTCGTCCAGCCAGGACGCGTAGTCCTTCAGCGGGATGCCCTTGATGACCCGGCTTCCCCAGAACGGCGGCTCGGGGACCGGGTTGTCGGTGGCGACGTCCGAGCGCACGGAACCCTCCGGCTCGTCGGCCTCGAGCACCGCGGCGGTGGCCCGGGTGGGTACGCGCCGCTGCTTGAGCTCGGGCAGCACGGCCCCCGGTACACCGCGCTTGACCGCGATCAGCGCGTCCATCAGGCGCAGGCCCTCGAACGCGTCGCGGGCGTAGCGGACTTCGCCCTCGTAGATCTCGTGCAGGTCCTGCTCGACGTACGCCCGGGTCAGTGCGGCGCCGCCGAGGATCACCGGGAAGTCGGCGGCCAGCTTGCGCTGGTTGAGCTCCTCCAGGTTCTCCTTCATGATGACGGTCGACTTCACCAGCAGGCCGGACATCCCGATGACATCGGCGCGGTGTTCCTCGGCCGCGTCCAGGATCGCCGATACGGGCTGCTTGATGCCCAGGTTGACCACGTTGTAGCCGTTGTTGGACAGGATGATGTCGACCAGGTTCTTACCGATGTCGTGCACGTCGCCGCGGACGGTGGCCAGCACGATGGTGCCCTTGCCGTCGTCGTCGGTCTTCTCCATGTGCGGTTCCAGATAGGCCACCGCGGTCTTCATCACCTCGGCGGACTGGAGCACGAACGGCAGTTGCATCTGGCCGGAGCCGAACAGCTCGCCGACGACCTTCATCCCGGCCAGCAAGGTCTCGTTGACGATGTCGAGTGCGGGCGTGGTCTGCAACGCCTCGTCGAGATCGGCCTCGAGGCCGTTCTTCTCGCCGTCGATGATCCGGCGCTGGAGGCGCTCGTCGAGCGGAAGGGCGAGCAGTTCCTCGGCCCTGCCCTCCTTCATCGACTTCATGTTGACGCCCTCGAAGAGCTCCATGAGCCGCTGCAGCGGATCGTAGCCCTCCGCACGGCGGTCGTAGATCAGGTCGAGTGCGACCTTGACCTGCTCCTCCTCCAGGCGGGCGATCGGCAGGATCTTGCTGGCGTGCACGATCGCCGAGTCGAGACCGGCCTTGACGCACTCGTCGAGGAAGACGGAGTTGAGCACGACGCGGGCGGCCGGGTTGAGCCCGAAGGAGATGTTGGAGAGGCCCAGCGTGGTCTGCACGTCGGGGTGGCGCTTCTTGAGCTCCCGGATGGCGCCGATGGTGGCGGCTCCGTCACCCCGCGACTCCTCCTGCCCGGTGCAGATGGTGAAGGTCAGGGTGTCGATCAGGATGTCCGACTCGTGGATGCCCCAGTTGCCGGTGAGGTCCTCGATGAGGCGCTCGGCGATGGCGACCTTGTGCTCGACGGTACGGGCCTGGCCCTGCTCGTCGATGGTCAGCGCGATCAGCGCGGCGCCGTGCTCGACCGCCAGCCGGGTCACCTTGACGAAGCGTGACTCGGGTCCGTCGCCGTCCTCGTAGTTGACCGAGTTGAGGACGGCCCGGCCGCCGAGCTTCTCCAGGCCGGCCCGCAGTACGGGCAGTTCGGTGGAGTCCAGCACGATCGGCAGGGTGGAGGCGGTCGCGAAGCGGCCGGCCAGTTCCGCCATGTCGGCCACACCGTCCCGGCCGACGTAGTCGACGCAGAGGTCGAGCAGGTGGGCGCCCTCGCGGATCTGGTCGCGGGCCATCTCCACGCAGTCGTCCCAGCGGCCTTCCAGCATGGCCTCGCGGAACTTCTTGGAACCGTTGGCGTTCGTCCGCTCGCCGATCGCCAGGTACGAGGTGTCCTGGCGGAACGGCACCGTCTGGTAGAGCGACGCGGCGCCCGGCTCGGGGCGCGGCGCGCGCTCGGTGGGGGCGGTGCCCCGGACCCGCTCGACGACCTGGCGCAGGTGCTCGGGCGTCGTACCGCAGCAGCCGCCCACCAGGGACAGGCCGTACTCGCGGACGAAGGTCTCCTGGGCGTCGGCCAGCTGCTCCGGGGAGAGCGGGTAGTGAGCGCCGTCCTTGCCCAGTACCGGGAGGCCCGCATTGGGCATGCAGGAGATCGGGATCCGGGAATGCCGGGCGAGATAGCGCAGATGCTCACTCATCTCGTCGGGACCGGTCGCGCAGTTCAGCCCGATCATGTCGATGCCCAGCGGCTCGAGCGCGGTGAGCGCGGCGCCGATCTCCGAGCCGAGCAGCATGGTGCCGGTGGTCTCCACGGTGACCGAGCAGATCACCGGCAGGTTCGCGCCGGTGGCTTCCAGCGCGCGGCGGGCGCCGATGACGGACGCCTTGGTCTGCAGCAGATCCTGGGTGGTCTCGATGAGCAGCGCGTCCGCACCGCCCGCGATCATGCCCTCGGCGTTCTGCTGGTAGGCGTCCCGGAGCTTGTCGAACGGGGCATGCCCCAGCGTCGGCAGCTTGGTGCCCGGGCCCATCGAGCCCAGTACCCAGCGCTGCTGTCCGGTCGACGCGGTGAACTCGTCGGCCACCTCCCGGGCGATGCGCGCGCCGGACTCGGAGAGCTCGAAGACCCGCTCGGGAATGTCGTACTCCCCCAGGGCCGCGAAATTCGCGCCGAAGGTGTTCGTCTCCACGCAGTCGACGCCGACCGCGAAGTACTCCTGATGGACCGAGCGGACGATGTCCGGCCTGGTCACATTGAGGATCTCGTTGCAGCCCTCGAGGTTCTGGAAGTCGTCAAGGGTGGGATCCTGCGCCTGGAGCATGGTGCCCATGGCACCGTCGGCCACCACCACACGGCTGGCGAGCGCCTCACGGAGGGCGTCCGCCCTGGTCCGGCTGTCAGGGGAAGGGGTCGGCAACGAGGCCATGGAATGTACTCCCTGGGATGCGACGGCTGTCGGCTTTGCACCGTCCGGCAGGATGGCGCACCCGGCCAGGGTAACGGGGACAGCGTCCTGGCGGCGCGGCGTCCCACGGGGCGGACGGGCCGGAAACCGGAGCAGGGGGTCCCTCCGGGTGCTCGCAGTCGACACTCCGGGTGACACTGGTCGGCATCGGCCGATAGTGTTCAGCATTGTCGAACAGCGTGGAGGGTGGCCGGCGATGGCTAAGAACATTCAGTCCCTGGAACGGGCGGCCGCGATGCTGCGGCTGCTCGCGGGCGGCGAGCGCCGGCTCGGTCTTTCCGACATCGCCTCCTCGCTCGACCTGGCCAAAGGCACCGCCCACGGCATTCTGCGCACCCTGCAGCACGAGGGCTTCGTCGAACAGGATCCGGCTTCCGGCCGCTATCAGCTGGGGGCGGAGCTGCTGCGGCTGGGCAACAGCTATCTCGACGTGCACGAGCTGCGCGCCCGCGCGCTCGTCTGGACCGACGACCTGGCCCGTTCCAGCGGCGAGAGCGTCTATCTGGGCGTCCTGCACCAGCACGGCGTACTCATCGTGCACCACGTCTTCCGGCCGGACGACAGCCGCCAGGTGCTGGAGGTAGGCGCCATGCAGCCGCTGCACTCCAGCGCCCTGGGCAAAGTGATCTCGGCGTTCGATCCGGTGGCGCACAGCGAGGTCCTGGAGACCGAACGCAAGACCTTCACCGCCCGCACCGTCTGTGAACCCGAGGCGTTCGAGTCCGTGCTCGACCTCACCAGGGCGCGCGGCTGGGCCGCGGATGTCGAGGAGACATGGGAGGGCGTGGCCTCGGTGGCCGCCCCCATCCACGACCGGCGCAGGATGCCGGTCGGCGCCGTCGCCGTGACCGGCGCGGTCGAGCGGGTCTGCCGGGACGGCGAGCTGCGCACCGAACTGGTCGCCGCGGTGCGGGACTGCGCCCGTTCCGTCTCGCGCGACCTGGGCGCAAGCCGCTTCTGACCCGCTCGCCGACCGACCTCTGGCCCGGCCGTTGCGAACCGTAACCGAGATTCCCGCCACAGACCCTTGACGTTCCCTGACCGTGAGGCAAAACTGCCGTTCATCGGTCGGCATTGTCGAACACCTACCGGAATTTCGCGTTAGGGTGTGACAGCGCCCAAGGGCCGGTTACGCCCTCACCTGAGGGCGCGGACAACCGGAGGAAACCGGTGTCCGGCTTCCCCTGGACGAAGGACAAAGGAGTCGCGGGTGTCCAGCTCCGACATCTTCATCGGCGAGACCATCGGCACCGCCGTGCTCGTACTGCTCGGCGGCGGTGTCTGCGCCGCCATCACACTCAAGTACTCCAAGGCCAAGGACGCGGGATGGCTCGCCATCACGTTCGGCTGGGGGTTCGCCGTACTGACCGCCGCCTACCTGGCGGGTGGCGTCTCCGGCGCGCAGCTCAATCCGGCCGTCACCATCGGTCTCGCCATCGAGGGCGGGACCAAGTGGAGCGACGTGCCGCTCTACCTCGTCTCCGAACTGTTCGGCGCGATGATCGGCGCGGTGCTGGTCTGGGCCGCGTACTACGGCCACTTCCAGGCCCACCTGACCGACCCGGAAATAGTTGAGCAGCATTCGGCCAATCCGGGTCTCGTCGACCAGAAGCGGACCTCGAGCCCGGGCCCGGTCGGCGGGGTGTTCTTCACCGCGCCGGAGATCCGTAACGTCGTGCAGAACCTGACCACCGAGATCATCGGCACTTTCGTGCTGGTCCTGGCGATCCTCACGCAGGGCCTGAACAACAAGGGCGACGGCCTGGGCGCCGTCGGCGCGCTGATCACCGCACTGGTCGTCGTCTCCATCGGCCTGTCCCTCGGTGGGCCGACCGGTTACGCCATCAACCCGGTGCGCGACCTCGGCCCGCGCATCGTTCACGCCCTGCTGCCGCTGCCCAACAAGGGCGGCTCGGACTGGAGCTACGCGTGGATACCGATCGCCGGCCCGCTGATCGGGGGCGCGCTGGCAGGTGGGCTCTACAATCTCGCCTTCGCATGAGCCCCTGCCTAGTACTCGGTACCGACGACCACTCCCCCTCGGAATTCGGAGCACACCGTGACCACTGACGCTCACATCACCGGGCCGTTCATCGCGGCCATCGACCAGGGCACCACATCCAGCCGCTGCATCGTCTTCGACAAGGACGGCCGGATCGTCGCGGTCGACCAGAAGGAGCACGAGCAGATCTTCCCGAAGCCGGGATGGGTCGAGCACGACGCGGCCGAGATCTGGACCAATGTCCAGGAGGTCGTGGACGGCGCCGTCGAGAAGGCCGGTATCACCGCCGACGACGTCAAGGCGATCGGCATCACCAACCAGCGCGAGACCACTCTGCTCTGGGACAAGCACACCGGTGAGCCCGTCCACAACGCCCTCGTCTGGCAGGACACCCGCACCGACGCCCTCTGCCGCGATCTCGGCCGCAACGTCGGGCAGGACCGCTTCCGGCGGGAGACCGGCCTGCCGCTCGCCTCGTATTTCGCCGGCCCGAAGATCCGCTGGCTGCTGGACAACGTCGACGGTCTGCGCGAGCGCGCCGAGGCCGGCGACATCCTCTTCGGCACCATGGACTCCTGGGTCATCTGGAACCTCACCGGCGGAGTGAACGGCGGCGTCCATGTCACCGACGTCACCAACGCCTCCCGCACGCTGCTGATGAACCTGCACCGGATGGAGTGGGACGAGAAGATCCTCGCCTCCATCGGTATTCCGGCCGCCGCGCTGCCGGAGATCCGCTCCTCCGCCGAGGTGTACGGCACGGCCGCGAGCGGCCGCCTGGCCGGTGTACCGGTCGCCTCCGCGCTCGGTGACCAGCAGGCGGCGCTGTTCGGCCAGACCTGTTTCTCCGAGGGTGAGGCCAAGTCCACCTACGGCACCGGCACCTTCATGCTGATGAACACCGGCGAGACCCCCGTCAATTCGTACAACGGCCTGCTCACCACGGTCGGTTACCGGATCGGCGACCAGAAGCCGGTGTACGCCCTGGAAGGGTCGATCGCCGTCACCGGTTCGCTCGTCCAGTGGCTGCGCGACCAGATGGGAATCATCAACAGCGCGGCCGAGGTGGAGACCCTGGCGTCCTCCGTCGAGGACAACGGCGGCGCGTACTTCGTCCCCGCCTTCTCCGGTCTGTTCGCCCCCTACTGGCGGCCGGACGCGCGGGGTGTGATCGCCGGTCTGACGCGTTACGTCACCAAGGCGCACATCGCCCGGGCCGTGCTCGAGGCGACGGCCTGGCAGACCCGCGAGATCAGTGACGCCATGACCAAGGATTCCGGGGTCGAACTGACCGCGCTCAAGGTCGACGGCGGAATGACCTCCAACAACCTGCTGATGCAGACCCTCTCCGACTTCCTGGACGCACCGGTGGTGCGGCCCATGGTGGCCGAGACGACCTGCCTCGGCGCCGCCTACGCCGCCGGGCTCGCCGTCGGCTTCTGGCCGGACACCGACGCGCTGCGCGCCAACTGGCGCAGGGCCGCCGAGTGGACACCGCACATGGACGCGGACATCCGCGACCGCGAGTACAAGAACTGGCTCAAGGCCGTCCAGCGGACCATGAGCTGGCTCGAAGACGAGGAGTAACACACATGACCACCCTGCAGAGCGTCCCGGCCATCGGGACGCACCCGGCCTCCGGCTCCACCGCCTCGTCTTCCGAGGTGTCGTCCTTCAAGGCAGTGAGCCGCGCCGAGACTCGGGAGCAGCTTTCCACGGCGACGTACGACCTCCTGGTGATCGGCGGCGGCATTCTGGGCATCTCCACCGCCTGGCATGCCGCGCAGTCCGGGCTGCGGGTGGCCCTGGTGGACGCCGGTGACTTCGCCGGCGCCACTTCGTCCGCTTCCTCCAAGCTGCTCCACGGCGGCCTGCGGTACCTCCAGACGGGCGCCGTGAAGCTGGTCGCCGAGAACCACTTCGAGCGCCGTGCGGTCTCCCGGGACGTCGCTCCCCACCTGGCCAATCCGCTGACCTTCTACCTGCCGGTGTACAAGGGCGGCCCGCACGGCGCCGCCAAACTCGGCGCCGGTGTCTTCGCCTACTCGGCGCTCTCCGCCTTCGGAGACGGAGTCGGCCATGTCATATCGCCGTCCCGGGCCCGTCAGGACGTGCCCGAGCTGCGTACCGACAATCTGAAGGCCGTCGCCGTCTACGGCGACGACCAGATGAACGACGCGCGGATGGCTCTGATGACGGTGCGCGCGGCCGTCGAGTCCGGCGCCACGGTGCTCAATCACGCGAAGGTGACCGGGCTGCGCTTCACGCACGGCAGGGTGACGGGCGCGGAGCTGGAGGACAGCCTGGACGGAGCCGAGTTCGGGGTCAGCGCCCGGCTGGTGCTCAATGCGACCGGGCCGTGGGTGGATCACCTGCGCAAGCTGGAGGACCCGGAAGCGGCGCCCTCCATCCGTCTCTCCAAGGGCGCGCACCTGGTACTCAAGCGCACTTCGCCCTGGCGTGCCGCGCTGGCCACCCCGATCGACAAGTACCGGATCACCTTCGCCCTCCCCTGGGAGGACCAGCTGCTGCTCGGTACGACCGACGAGGAGTACGAGGGTGACCCGGCGGACGTCCGGGTCACCGAGAAGGACATCGCCCAGATCCTGGACGAGGCCGCCTTCTCGGTCCGCGACCAGCAGCTGTCGCGTGACCTGATCACCTACTCGTTCGCGGGGCTGCGGGTGCTGCCCGGTGGCCCGGGTGACACCTCGAAGGCCAAGCGGGAGACCGTCGTCACCGAAGGACGCGGCGGGATGCTGTCGGTGGCCGGCGGCAAGTGGACGACCTTCCGGCACATCGGCCGGACCGTGATGAGCAAGCTCGCCGAGCTGCCCGGCCATCCGCTCGGGGAGGACATGGAGCCGCTCTCGCGCCTGCCGAAGAAGCAGCCGCTGCCCGGTATCGCCAACCCGAACGCGGTCGCGCACCGGCTCCTGGTCGACGGTGGCACGCCCGGTCCGCGGATGGCCGCGGACACCGCACGCCATCTGGCCACGCACTACGGCTCGCTCTCCTTCGACATCGCCCGGCTCGCCGCCGCGGACCCGGCGCTGTCGGCCCGGATCCACCCGGACGCCCCGGAGATCTGGGCGCAGGTCGTCTATGCCCGGGACCACGAGTGGGCCGAGACGGCGGACGACGTGCTGCGCCGCCGTACCACGCTGACCATCCGCGGACTGGCGACGGACGAGGTGAGGGCCGGAGTCGAGGACGTGCTCGGCAACCGCTGAGACCGTACGAGCGCGGCACGGGTGCGGGGCGGCTTCCCCGGGGAAGCCGCCCCGCACCCGCACCCGTGTCCGGTTCCGGTTCCGGTTCCGGTTCCGGTTCCAGCATCGGTTCCGGTCAGGGCGAGACCTCTTCGAGCCGCCGGCCGGCCGTCTCGTCCGCGCCGATCGCCGCGACGACCGCGCCGGCCACGGCCACCGCGCCGAGCACCACGAACACCGGCGAGACACGGCCGCCCGCATACACCATGCCGACCACGATAGGGCCGAGGATGACCCCGAGCCGGTTCAGCGCGCCGCCGACACTGCTGCCCAGGGCCCGCATCCGGGTCGGGAAGAGTTCCGGCGTGTAGAGGTAGAGGCAGATGTTGGAGCCGAAGAGGAAGACCGCGGCGAGGGACGTCCACACCAGCACCTGTACCGGCGTGTGCGCCCCGAGGCAGGCGAGCACCAGCAGCATCACC
Source organism: Streptomyces sp. NPDC051320 (assembly GCF_040682175.1). Taxonomy (NCBI): domain Bacteria; kingdom Bacillati; phylum Actinomycetota; class Actinomycetes; order Kitasatosporales; family Streptomycetaceae; genus Streptomyces; species Streptomyces sp. NPDC051320. The sequence goes on along the minus strand of NZ_JBFBAL010000008.1, from coordinate 30,399 downwards.
GCGGACCCGGCGAGAGAGAGGGTGATGACGCGCCTGCGCCCGGCGCGGTCCACGGTGAGCGCCACGGCCAGACAGCCGATGAGCCCGGCGCAGGACGTCACGGTCGAATAGAGCAGGGCATCGGAGAGCGACAGATCGTAGCGGTTGCGGTAGATGGTGGGCAGCCACGAGGTGATGCCGTAATTGACGAAGTAGCCGGTGAACCAGAGCGCGCCGACCACCAGGGTGCGGCGGCGGTAGCGGCCGCTGAACAGGCCCCGCAGACCGCTGGTGGCCTGCCCCGGAGCCGCCCCCGCCACAGGCCCGGGGTCGGCGGGCAGGGCGGGGACCGGCGGAAGCGGCTTGCCGGTGACCCGTTCGACCGCGCCCTCGATCTCCGACATCACGCGGGCCGCCTCCTCGGTCCTGCCGTGTTCGGCCAGCCAGCGCGGCGATTCGGGTACCGCGCGCTGGACCAGCACACAGAGCACGCCCGGCACGGCGGCGATGACGTACATCCAGCGCCAGCCGAGCAGCGGCACCACCCAGGCGGCGACGAGCGCGCCCACGGTGAGTCCGGCCGGAAAGACCAGTTCGTACAGCAGGACGAAGCGGCCACGCCGGTGACTGCGGGTGATCTCCGCGATGAAGGTGGCGGCCACCGGGACCTCGCCGCCGATGGCGAGCCCCTGGACGAAGCGCACCGCCATGAAGGAGTCGGGCGATGCGGTGACGGCCAGCACCAGATTGGCCAGGCTGGACAGCGCGACGCACCATGCGATGACCTTGACCCGCCCGATCCGGTCGGCCAGCCGGCCCGAGAGCAGTGCGCCGACCAGCATGCCGACCGAGCCGACGGTGAGCAGCAGTGTGCTGGCCGACGTGGTCAGGTGCCACTCGCGGCGCAGATCGGGCAGGGCGTAGGCGATCAGAAGCTGGTCGAACGCTTCGAAGAAGGTGACGGCGCCCACGATGAGGCGGACGGTGACATGCCAGCGGCACAGCGGAAGCCGTTCGAAGCGGGCGGCCACAGCCGCCCGGACGGCAGGGTCCGGGGAAACGTCGATCGTCATGCAGGGTCCTCCGACTCCGCAGCTGTGTGGCGAGACGATGGCGTGGGGGTACGCGATGTCCCGCAGGGGTCTGACGACACCCGGACAATGAAGCGCGTTAGGACAAAGTTTCTTAGCGCTTAAGTTGTATCCCTTACTCACCCGAGCCCGTCAAGGGTCTCCGCAGGGAAAATCCTCAAACCTCGGGGGCTTGCGCCGAGATAGTTAAGCCCTTAGATTTCAAGCACCTACTCAGGTTTTCCTTCGTCCCGGCTCAGTCAGGAGGTCTCGCATGCTCTCGTTCCCCGCCGCGGATGTGCCCGACGAAGCACTTGTCGCGGGCAGTTGGCGGCGTGGCGCCGGCGCCCCGGTCGAGACGGTCGACCCGGCGACCGGTCTGGCCATCGCCACCGTGCACGCGGTGACCGTCGAGGAGGTCGCCGAAGCGGCCGAAGGCGCGGCCCGCGCGGCTGCCGACCCCGGCTGGCGCTCCCTGCTCCCGCACCGGCGCGCCCGGCTGCTGCACCGGATCGCCGATCTGATCGAGGAGGCGGCGGAACGGCTGGCCGCGCTCCAGACCGCCGACACCGGCAAGGCGCTCACCGAGACCCGCGCCCTGGTGGCCAGTGCGGCAGCCACCTTCCGCTACACGGCGGCCGCGCTGGAGACCGCCGAGGAGTCGATCACCCCCTCGCGCGGTGACTACCTCACCATGAGCGTCTTCGAGCCGATGGGCGTGGTCGGTGCGATCAACCCGTGGAACTCGCCGGTCGCCAGCGACGCACAGAAGCTGGCCCCCGCACTCGCCGCCGGCAACGCGGTACTGCTCAAACCGGCCGAGTGGACCCCGCTGGTGTCGCTGGCGCTGGGCCGCCTGATCACCCGCGCCCTGGCAGAACTGCGGCTGCCTCCCGGGCTGCTCTCGGTGCTGCCCGGACGCGGCAGCGTGGTGGGCGACGCCATCGTGCGCAGCCCACACGTCGGCAAGGTGACCTTCACCGGCGGCACCACCACCGGGCGCACCATCGCGCACACGGCCGCGGACAAGATGATGCCGGTGTCACTGGAACTCGGCGGCAAATCACCGACGATCGTGCTCGCCGACGCGGACACCGAACAGGCCCTGGCCGGAGTGATGTTCGGCGTCTTCTCGTCCAGCGGCCAGTCCTGCATCGCGGGTTCACGGCTCTTCGTGGCGCGTGAGCGTTACGACGCCTTCGTCGGCGAACTCGTCGCCAGGGTGCGGAAGCTGCGGGTCGGCCCCGGTACGTCACCCGACACCCAGGTGGCACCACTGGTGCACCACCGCCACCGGGACTCCGTCGCCGCATACGTCGACCTGGCGCGTACCGAGGGGGCGCGGGTGCTGTGCGGAGGATCGGCGCCCGAGGGCGACGCCTACCGCGACGGTGCCTACTACCTGCCGACCGTCCTGGACGGCCTCGACAACTCCTCACGCACCTGTCAGGAGGAGGTCTTCGGCCCGGTCCTCGTCGCCCTGCCCTTCGACGACGAGGACGACCTCGTCCGGATGGCCAACGACTCGGTCTACGGCCTGGCCTGCGGGATCTGGACCCGCGACCACCGGGCCGCCTGGCGGATCGCCCGCCGCGTCGACGCGGGCACCGTCTGGATCAACACCTACAAGCAGTTCAGCATCGCCACGCCGTTCGGCGGCCTCAAGGACAGTGGGCTCGGCCGGGAGAAGGGCCGCGACGGCATTCGCGCCTACCAGCGCCAGAAGTCCCTGTACTGGGGCACATCGGACGCCCCGCTCCCCTGGGCCAACTGACCCGTCTGGAGAAGTACCCGTGAACCGACCACCCATCGCCCGGCTGCGTTCCCTCCGCTGCGTCGAGCTGTTCACCCCCGCCTTCGCCGAGGCCGCCGACTTCTACCAGGAGGTCTGGGGCCTGGAGAGTGTGGAGTCCGAGTCCGGTGCGCACTGGCTGCGCGGCACTGGCACCGAGCACCATGTCCTGCAGCTGACCCGCGCGGAGCGCACCGGTCTCGGCAGGATCTCCTTCGCCGTCGCCACGCCGGCCGAGGTCGACGAGGCCGCGCGGCGGCTGCTGGCCAGAAGTATCACGCCGGTCGCCGGACCGGGGCCGCTGCACCAGGTGGGCGGCGGATACGGGCTGCGTTTCACCGACCCCGAGCACCGGCTGATCGAGATCAGTGCGCAGACCGAGGCGGTCGCGCCCCGCGGGCGGGACGGTTCGGTGCCGGTCGGTGTCACGCACGCCGTGCTGAACACCACGGACATCGACTCCGCCGTCGCCTTCTACTGCGATGTGCTGGGCCTGCGGGTCTCCGACTGGTCGGAGCACCGGATGGCGTTCCTGCGCTGCAACTCCGATCACCACTGCATCGCCTTCAACCAGGCCGAGTGGGCCTCTCTGAACCACGTGGCCTATGAGATGAGTTCGGTCGACCACTTCATGCGGGGTCTCGGCCGGCTGCGTCATCACGGCATCACCCCGCAGTGGGGCCCCGGCCGGCACGGCCCCGGTGACAACACCTTCTCGTACTTCACCGACCCCTCGGGGCTGGTGTGCGAGTACACGTCCGAGGTCGCCCAGATCGTCGAGGACGCCTGGATCGCGCGGGTGTGGCGGCGGGTGCCGGAGCTTTCCGACCTGTGGGGCACGGCCGGGCCGCCGTCCGCGGAGATCCGCGGTCACATGGCGGGCGCTCCCGATCCGGGGCCGCTCGGCGGTGGCGCCGACAGCCCGGCGGCCGTGCCCGGACCGGCGCCCGTCGGCTCCCCGGTTCCGCACGCATCACAGGAGGTGGTGGCATGACCCGCAAGGTGGGACTCGTCGGCTGGGGAGCGATCGGGCGGGTGGTGGGCGGCGCGCTGGCCGAAGGCGCCGTCGACGGAGCCGAGTTGGTCTGCATCGTGGACAACCGGGCGATCGGCAAGGCCCCGGCCCCGCAGCTGACCTTCGAGGAGGCGCTGGAGCGCTGCGACCTGATCGTGGAAGCGGCCGGCCAGGGAGTGGTCCGGGAGCGGGCCGAGCGCATTCTGGCCTCCGGCACCGACCTGCTGATCGCCTCGACCGGAGCCCTCACCGACGAGGACCTGGCCAAGCGGCTGCTCGGCGCGGGGCCCGGCCGGGTGTACTTCACCTCGGGCGCCGTCGGCGGGCTGGACCTGCTGCAGGCCGTCCGCGGTCTCGGACCGCTGACCGACGTACGGCTCACCACCACCAAGCTGCCCGCCACCCTCGAGCAGCCCTGGATGGACGAGGCGCTGCTGGCCAGGCTGCGGTCGGCGACCGGGCCGGTCGAGGTCATGTCGGGCACCGCGCGCGACGTCCCGGTGAAGTTCCCCAAGTCCACCAATGTGGCCGCCTCGGTGGCCCTGGCGATCGGGGACCTGGACGCCGTACGGGTCAGGGTGGTCGCCGACCCGGAGGCGCACCGCACCCGCCATCTGATCGAGGCGGCCGGACCGCACGGCAGCTACCGCTTCGAGGTAGCCCATCGGCCCGACCCGTCGAATCCGGCCACCAGCCAGGTCGTGCCCTACGCGGTGCTGCGCAGCCTCGGGGCCATCGCCGGCCGGACGGGGCAGATCCTGTGACCGCGGCAGTGCACGTGGAGCAGGCGGGCACGGACGGACCCCTGCTGCTCTGCCTGCACGGCATCGGCTCGTCGTCCGCCGCGTTCGCCCCGCAGTTCGCCGGGCTGTCGGCCTACGTCCGGGTTCTGGCCTGGGACGCGCCGGGTTACGCCCGGTCCGCCGACCCGGCGGGTCCGATGACGCTGGACGACTACGCGGACGCCGCCGCGGCGCTCATCGAGGAGCGCGGGGGCCGGGCCCATGTGCTGGGCGTGTCCTGGGGTGGTGTGACCGCCCTGCGCCTCGCCACCCGCCACCCGGAACTCGTCGACTCACTGATCATCGCCGACTCCAGCCCCGGTTCCGGAACGGATCCGGCGAAGGCCGCGGCCATGCGGCAACGGGCCGCGGAACTCGCCGAGTCCGGCCCGCGTGCCTTCGCCGAACGGCGCGGTCACCGGCTGGTCTCCCCCGGTGCACCGGCCGAACTGGTCCAGCGCATCGTCGACACCATGGCCGGCGCCGTCAGACTGCCCGGTTACGGCTGGGCGGCCGAGGCGATGGCATCGGCTGATCTACGGGCCGAACTCGCCGATGTCACCGCCCCGGCGCTCGTCCTCTGCGGCGACCAGGACACGGTCACCGGCACCGAGGCGAGCCAGACCATCGCGGGATCCCTCCACAAGTCCGCCTACGTGATCGTCAAGGACGCCGGTCACCTGGCCAACCAGGAGCAGCCCGGGGCCTTCAACGCCTGGGTGCTGTCCCACCTCCGCATCACCGCCCAGATCCCCGAGTAACCAGTCGGTTCCGTACCGGTCGGTTCCGCACCGGTCGGTTCCGCAACAGAAGGAACAGAAGGAGCACATCATGCCTGTCAGCACCACCGAGTACGACAACGGCGGGGACCTCGCCCGGTACACCGACGCACTGATCGCGACGAAGGGCTCCCGGGAGCCCGACTGGGACACCCTCGCCTTCCAGACGAAGGCCGGTGACCAGTACCGCCGCGCCCAGATCCGCTACGTCGGCTCCGGCGCCACCGGCAACCACGACGGCGACAACCGGATCCTGCCGTCCGGTGGCTTCACCTTCTCCAACATGCTGCTGCCGCCCGGGGCCGAGGGCCCCGAGCACACCCACCACGATGTCGAGGAGGCGTTCTTCGTCCTGGAGGGCAAGGTCCGCGTCGGCATCCACCGCGGCGACAACGAGTCGGAGTACCGCACCCTCGGCTACCGCGACATGATCGTGGTGCCGGCCGGGGTGGCCCGTTCGCTGAAGAACGAGGGCGACACCGACGCGCTGTTCTGTGTGGTGATCGGCACTCAGAAGCCGCAGGTTCCGACCTACCCCGAGCACTCGCCGATGCACGGCGTGACCCGCGACTGATGCGCACTGTCGTTATCACCGGCGCCGGCCGTGGCCTGGGACTGGCCATGGCCCGCCGGGCGGGCGCCGACGGATTCCGGGTGGTGGTCGCCGAAGTGGACCGGGCGCGCGGCGAGTCGGCCGCCGACGAGCTGCGCCAGGAGGGCATCGACGCCCACTTCGTGGGCTGCGACGTGGCCGACCCCGGCTCGGTCGACAGCCTGGCGGCGCGGGTCGCGGAGCTCGGTCCGCTGCACGGACTCGTGAACAACGCGGCACTCGCCAACGGCGTGGGCGGCAAGGAGTTCCAGGACATCACGGTGGCCGAGTGGGACCGCCTCATGGTGGTGAACGCCCGCTCGCCCTGGCTGGTCTCCCGGGCGCTGCTGCCCCAGCTGCTGGCCCACGGCAGCGGTGGACGCATCGTCCATGTCGCCTCGGACGCCGCCCTCTACGGCTCGGTGCGGCTCGCCCACTACGTCACGTCGAAGGGCGCCGTGATCGCCCTCACCCGGGCCATGGCCCGTGAACTCGGCGACCGGGGCATCACCGTGAACGCGGTGGCACCCGGGATCACCGAAGGCGAGGCGACCGAGTCGGTACCCGCCGAGCGGCATGAGCTGTACCGCAGCAACCGGGCCATCTCGCGCCCCCAGCAGCCCGACGACCTTCTGGGGCTCGTCGCGTTCCTGCTGAGCGAGGAGTCCCGTTATCTCACCGGACAGGTGATCGCCGTCAACGGCGGCTTCACCATGAACTGAACCACGGAGCAACCGATATGGATCTCGGCCTCGCCGACCGCACCGTACTGGTCACCGGCGGCAGCTCGGGCGTCGGCCTGGCCACGGTCCGCGCCCTGATCGAAGAAGGCGCCCGGGTCGCCACCTGCGGCCGGGACGCGGACCGGCTCGCCCGGGCCGCCGCCGGTCTCGGCGCCGGCCCCGACCGGCTGCTGACCGGCGTGTGCGACGTCCGGGACGCCGCCGCGGTGCGTCACTTCACCACCAGGACCGCCGAGCACTTCGGCGGTCTGGACGGACTCGTCAACAACGCCGGCCAGTCGCGGATGAAGAACTTCGCCGAGTCGGACGCCGATGACTGGCGCGACGAACTGGAGCTGAAGTTCGCCGGCGTACTCAACCCGCTGCACGCGGGACTCGATCACCTCCGCGCGTCTGCGGTCGCGTCCGTCGTCAACGTCAACGCCGTTCTCGCCAAGCAGCCGGAACCCCGGCTGATCACCACCAGTGCGGCGCGCGCCGGGATTCTGAACCTCTCCAAGTCGCTGTCCCAGGAGCTGGCCGGGGACGGGATCCGCGTCAACTCGGTCTGCCTGGGGCTCGTCGACACCGGGCAGTGGACCCGCCGCCATGCCGCGTCCGGCAGCGCGCTGCCCTACGAGCAGTGGCAGGCGGCGCTCGCGGCCGACCGTGGGGTCGCGCTCGGCAGGCTCGGCCGCGCCGAGGAGGTCGCCTACGCGGTGGTCTCCCTGCTCTCGCCCCGTGCCTCGTACATCACCGGCACCAGCATCGACGTCTGCGGCGGCGTCGGCCGCTCCATCCTCTGAGGAGACCCACCATGCGATACACCACCGGAGGCGATCTCCTCGTCGCCGTCCTGCGCGAACTCGGCATCGACACCGTGTTCGGCATCGTCAGCGTGCACAATCTGCCGCTGGTCGAGGCCGTCGACCGGGAGTTGCGGTTCGTACCCGTACGCCACGAGGCCACCGCGGTCAACGCCGCGGACGCCTACGGACGGGCTCGCGGCTCCCTCGGCTGTGCGCTCACCTCGACGGGTACCGGCGCGGGCAACGCGGCGGGCTCGCTGGTCGAGTCCCTCAGCTCGGGTACCGCCGTCCTGCATGTCACCGGGCAGATCGAGAGCACCTTCCTCGGCAGCGGGCGCGGTTTCATCCATGAGACCAAGGACCAGCTCGCCATGTTGCGTGCGGTGTCGAAGTACGCCGCGACGGTGACGTCCACCGAGGACGCCGGGCGGATTCTGCGCGAGGCCGCGCAGGCGGCACTCGCCGCGCCGGGCGGTCCCGGCAGCGTGGAGTGGCCCGTCGACCTGCAGTACGCGACGCAGACCGACACCGGCGCCCGGACGACACGGGCCGTGAACCCGGTCCCCGACGCCGGTGAGCTGGACGGCGCGGCCGCGCTGCTGGCCTCGGCCCGGCGCCCGCTGATCTGGGCGGGCGGCGGAGCGACCGGCGCCGGTCAGCAGCTGAGCGCTCTGCTCGAGGCGACCGGCGGCGGCCTGCTGACGTCGAATTCCGGGCGCGGCGCGGTACCGGAGGACCACCCGCAGGTCATCGGGAACTTCGCCACCACCGAGGCGGGGCGCGCCCTGTTGGCCGAAGCGGACGTCCTGCTGACGATCGGCACGCACTTCCGCTCCAACGAGACGGCCGACTACGCTCTCCCGCTCCCCGAGGCCCATATCCAGATCGACATCGACGCCGACGCGCCCGGCCGGGTCTATCCGGCGCGCCACGCCCTGCACGGCCACGCGCCCGACGTGCTGGACGCCCTGCTGCCGCACGCCGTGGCGGCCGAGACCGGCTGGACCGGACGGGTCACCTCGGTACGCGAGGAGGTGCGGGCCGATCAGCGCGATGCCATCGGACCGCAGGCGGCGATCTGCGAGGCGATCCGGGCGGCGCTGCCCCGCGCGGCGGTGGTGGCCCGCGATGTGACCATCGCGTCGAGCAGCTGGGGCAACCGGCTGCTGGAGATGTACGACCCTAAGGACAACGTCTTCCCGCGTGGCGGCGGCATCGGGCAGGGCCTCGGCATGGGCATCGGAGCCGCCGTCGCCCGCGCCGGTGCGCCGACGGTGGTGATCGCCGGTGACGGCGGCCTCGCGGTGCATCTCGGCGAGCTCCTCACGCTCGCCCAGGAGCGGCCCGCACTGACCCTCATCGTCTTCAACGACGGGGGTTACGGGGTGCTCCGCAACATGCAGGACCGCCACAGCGATCGCCGCTCCGGGGTGGACCTCGCCACGCCGGACTTCGAGCAGCTGGCGGGGGCCTGCGGTCTGCCGTACGCGCGGATCGCGGCGCCGGAGCACGCACAGCCCGTCCTGGACCACGCCATCGCCTCCGGCGGGCCCGTGCTGGTCGAGGTCGACCTGGCGGAGCTCGGCCCGATGAAGAGTCCGTTCACCCCACCCGTCAAGATCCCCACCGCGTAGGGAGGCCGCCATGGACGCGCCCCGAGAGCTCAGGCTCGAACTTCTTGTACGCACCATGACCTGGGAGGCCGAAGGGGTCCTCTCGGTCGAGCTGGTCCACCCGGACGGCAAGCCGCTGCCCGGCTGGGAGCCGGGTGCCCATCTCGATGTGGAGGTGGGCGGACGGATCCGGCAGTACTCCCTGTGCGGAGATCCGCAGGACGTGAGCCGGTACCGGATCGCGGTACTCAACGAGCCGTCGTCCCGGGGTGGCTCACGCTACGTGCACACCGAGCTGCGGCCGGGCCGGACGGTCACCGTCGTGGGACCGCGGAACCACTTCGCCCTGGTCGACGCCGCTCGGTACGTCTTCATTGCCGGCGGTATCGGGATCACCCCGATCCTGGCGATGGCCCGGGAGGCCGACCGGCGCCGCACGCCGTACACGCTGGTGCACGGCGGCCGGACCCGCGCCTCGATGGCCTTCGGGTCCGAGCTGGCCGCGCTCACCGGCGGTGACGTGACGTTCCACCCGCAGGACGAGCTGGGCCACATCGACCTGGGGCGGGCGCTGGCCGACGTGGCGGCCGGCACCCTGGTGTACTGCTGCGGGCCCGAGCCGCTGCTCGCCGCCGTGGAGGCGGCCTGCCCCGCCGAGCTGCTGCGGGTGGAGCGGTTCGCCGCCCCGGTCGCCGAGCACACCGGCGACGACCCGGCTTTCGAAGTCGAGTGCCGGGCCTCCGGAGCGACCGTCACCGTCGACAGCAACACCTCCGTCCTGGCGGCCGTCGAGGCGGCGGGCATCGGCGTCGGCAGCTCCTGCCGGGACGGCATCTGCGGCACCTGCGAGACCCGGGTGCTCGACGGCGTACCCGACCACCGCGACTACGTCCTCAGTGAGGCCGAACACACCTCGAACGCGACCATGATGATCTGCGTCTCGCGCTGTGCGTCCGGCCGCCTCGTCCTCGATCTGTGAAGCAGCTGTCCGTGAACCAGCTGTCCATGAACCACCTGGAGGCACCGTGACCACCGACTGGCCCTACCTGGACGTGCATCAGTCACGCACCCACGAGCCGACCCCCTACGAGCACCAGCTCGCCTCGACGCTCGAAGAGGTCTTCACCAAGGACGGTCACGAACTGGCCGATGTCGTCAGGGGACTGAACGCACGACAGGTGCACTCCCCCGACGGCACGCCGTGGACCGAGGAGTCCTTCCGTACCGAGATCCACCGCCTGGGAGCGTGACATGACCACTCTGACCGCTGACCACATCTACGCGACCGGGCTGCGCAACCAGTGGCACCCCGTCGTGCCCTCGCACTTCGTGGCACCGGGCGCCATGCGCAAGGTCACCGTGCTCGGTGAGCCATGGCTGCTCTTCCGCCGCTCGGACTCCACCCTGAGCATGCTCGCCGACCGCTGCCCGCACCGCGGCGCGCCCCTCTCGCTGGGCAAGCACCTCGGCGACCGGGTCGCCTGCTGGTATCACGGCGTGGAGGTCGAAACGGACGGCACCGTCTCCTCCGTTCCCGGTCTGCCCGGCTGCAACCTGGAGGGCAAGAAGCTGGTGCGGAGCCTGCCCGTGCGGGAGGTGGGTGGGGCGATCCTCGCGTACTTCGGCGACGAGCGGCACCCCGACCCGGCCGAGCTGACGCTGCCCGAGCCGCTCACCGATCCGGACACGGACGCGTTCCTCTGTTACGCCGAGTGGAACGGTCCCTGGCGCTTCGCGGTGGAGAATCTGCTCGACCCCATGCACGGCGCGTTCCTGCACCACGACTCGCACACCATGTACGACGGGGACACCACCGCCAAGTTCCGCATCCGGGAAACCGGCCGCGGTTACTTCTTCGAGAAGACCGACCAGCGGGGGGTCAACTTCGACTGGGTGGAGCTGTGCCGCACCGGTGTCGACTGGGTGGACCTGTCCATCCCGTACCCGCCGTCGGCCGGCCCCGGCGGCCCGTTCGGCATCGTCGGCATGGTCTGCCCGGTGGACGAGAACCGTACGGGGGTCTTCTTCTGGCGTTACCGCACGGTCCAGGGCTGGCAGCGGGACAGCTGGCGCTTCCTCTATCGGACTCTGATCGAGAAGCGCCACTGGGAGGTGCTGGAGCAGGACCGGGTCATGCTGGAGGCGATGCCCGCGGACGCCGATCAGCGGGAGAATCTCTACCAGCACGACCTGGGCGTGGTCCGGCTGCGCCGGATGTACCGGGCGGAGGCCGAAGCTCAGGCCGCCGCACCGGCCGCCGGGCCGGCGGTCTGAGCGTTCTTCCGGCCGCTTCCGGTCAGTCGGAGTCCGTGATGGACCGTTCGAGCTTGGAGAGCAGGCGCGCGATCTGGCGCGATTCGGCAGGGGTGAGTCCGCCGAGCATCCGGCGTTCGTTGTCGAGATGCTCGGCGAACACCTCGTCGACCTTGGTGAGTCCGGCGTCGGTGAGCCGCGAGTACACCACCCGCCGGTCGCCGGCGTCCCGTTCGCGGACGATCAGGCCGTCCTTCTCCAGCCGGTCCATCCGCAGCGTCACTCCGGCCGACGAGACCAGTCCGGAGTCGGCGAGCTGCCCCGCGGTGAGCCGGTACGGCGCGCCGGCCCGGCGCAGCGCGGTCAGCACGTCGAAGCCGGCGACCGAGAGTCCGTGCCGGTCGATCGCCCCGGTGAGCCGGGTGCTGTAGTGCAGGAAGGTGCGGTGCAGCCGGGCGAGCACCTCCAGCGGCGACGTGTCGAGCTCGGGACGCTCTCTCGCCCAGTCCTCGATGATCGACGCGACGGCATCCTGCTGAGCTCCCGCCGCCTTCTTCCCCGTCATCCGCCACACCCTCGCTGTCGCCGCTTCCACGGTCCGTTACGAGGAAACCTTAGCCCTCAAATAACCGGCGGATCCACGGACCCCTGTGCACACGCCCCCTCGCAGGCCCCATAATCAGAGCAGATACATCGGATGTCTGTTGAGGCGAGGTTCCCATGGCTGTGACCGACGAGGCCATCGAGAAGATCAAGGAAATGATCGTCTCCGGTGCGCTCGGGCCGGGGGACCGGCTGCCCAAGGAGAGTGAGCTGGCAGCCGATCTCGGGCTGTCCCGCAATTCGCTGCGGGAGGCGGTGCGGGCGCTGTCGCTGATCCGGATCCTGGACGTACGGCAGGGCGACGGCACCTATGTGACCAGCCTCGATCCGCAACTGCTGCTGGAAGCGATGAGCTTCGTGGTGGACTTCCACCGCGACGACACGGTGCTGGAATTCCTGGCCGTCCGGCGCATTCTCGAACCGGCGGCGACCGCGATGGCCGCGCACCGGATCGGCAAGGAGGAGCTGGACACGCTGACGGCCCAGCTGGACGCCCTGGGCCCGCAGCCGTCGGTGGAGGAACTGGTCGCCTGCGACCTGGAGTTCCACCGGGGCATTGTGCAGAGTTCGGGCAATTCGGTGCTCTGCTCGCTGCTCGACAGCCTCTCGGGACCGACCACCCGGGCGCGGGTGTGGCGCGGGCTGACCCAGGAGGACGCGGTCAGCCGCACGCTGCACGAGCACCGTGCCATCCTGACCGCGCTCAGGGACCGGGACGCCGAGGCGGCCCGGTCCTGGGCGACGGTGCACATCGCGAGCGTCGAGCAGTGGCTGCGGTCGACGCTGTGACGGGCTGCCGCATCAGCGTGCTTCTCAGTCCTGCTTCTCGCCGCTGGCGAAGCGCGAGATGACCAGCGCGACGATGATGATCGCGCCGTTGAGGAACTGGTTCCACAGTGCCGGAACACCGCCGAGGGTCATCACATTGACGACGAGCTGAAGGGTGAGTACGCCGGTGAGCGCGCCGAACAGCGTGCCGCGGCCGCCCTTCAGGCTGATGCCGCCGATCACGGCGGCGGCGAAGACCTGGAAGATCCAGCCGTTGCCCTGGTTGGCCGCCACCGACCCGTAGTGCCCGGTGTAGAGCACCCCGGCGAAGGCGGCCAGCAGCCCGCCGACGGCCAGCACGATCCAGGTGATCCGGTCCACCCTGATACCGGCCGCCCGCGCCGCCTCCGGGTTACCGCCGATCGCGTACAGCGCGCGTCCGTGACGCAGCCAGGCCAGCGCAGCGCCGCCGATGGCGAAGAGTGCCAGGCAGATCCAGACGGCGGCCGGGGCGCCCAGCCAGGAGGCCCTGCCCAGGTAGCTGAAGGAGGACGGTACTTCGATGATCGACTTGCCCTCGGTGATGCCGATCTGGAGTCCGCGCAGCATCGTCAGCATGCCCAGCGTGGCGATGAAGCCGTTGACCCTCAGCTTGAGCATGAGAAAGCCGTTGACGGCGCCGATGAGGATGCCGACCAGCAGGCAGGCCGGGATCGCCATCCAGGACGGCAGCAGCCCCAGGCCGTCGAAGCGGCCGCCGTGCGAGGGCAGTACCAGCCACATCGCGATGACCGGTGCGATGCCGATCGTCGACTCGAGGGACAGGTCCATCCGCCCGCAGATCAGGATAAGCGCCTGGCCCAGCACGAGCAGACTCAGCTCGGAGGACTGCTGGATGACGCTGATCAGGTTGTCCGAGGTGAGAAACACCGGCGAGACGATGAATCCGATCACCATGAGCACCAGGATCACCGGCACGAGCGAGAAGTCGCTCCAGCGGATCAACGCCAGCCTGCCCCGCAGCGGACCGGCCTGCGCCGTCGTCCCGTCGGCCGTCAGCGGCCCGATCGTGTCGGTCATGCCTGTTCCCCCACGCCTTCCATGGCGGCGACCAGTTCCCCGTCCGCCCACCCGCTGTCGTATGCGGCGACCACCCGGCCGTGGAAGAGCACGACCACCCGGTCGCACACCCGCAGGTCGTCGAGTTCATCGGAGATGATCACTGCGGCATTGCCCTCGTCCGCGACCCGGCGCACCACGCCCAGGAGGGAGTCCTTGGATCTGACGTCCACCCCGGCCGTCGGCCGTACCGCCACCAGCGTGCTGGGCTTCCGGGCGAGTGCCCTGGCGACCACGACCTTCTGCTGGTTGCCGCCGGAAAGACCGGCGACCCGCTGGTCGGGTCCGGTCGTCTTGATGTCCAGCGAAGCGATCATGGACCGGGCGAACTCCCTGGTCCGGGAGGGCAGTACGGTCCCCCAGGGCCCGAGCTGGTCGGCGACGGTCAAGGTGGCGTTCTCCGCGATGCTGCGCTCCGGCACGAGCCCCTGGCGGTGGCGGTCCTCGGGGATGTAGCCGATGCCGGCGCCGAGCGCGTGCGGAACGCTGCCGGCGCGAACGCCGCGGCCGCGCACCTCCACCCGGCCGCCGGTCGCCTTGCGCATGCCGACGAGGGTCTCGCCCAGTGCGGTGTTCCCGCTGGCCGCGGCCCCGGCGACGCCGAGCACCTCGCCCGACCGGACCTCGAGGTCCAGCGGCTCGAACTCGCCTTCCAGCGCGAGCCCCCGGGTACGCAGCAAGGGCTCGGCCGCACCGGGTACGCCACCGGCACCGCGTGCCCGGTCGGCGACCGCGTGCCAGGACGAGGCGCCGGTGCTCGACTCACCCGTCATGGCCGACACCAGGTCGGTCTTGGTCAGCTCGGCGACCGGAGCGGTGAGCACATGCCGGGCGTCCCGGTAGACGGTGACCGCGGAGCAGAGTTCGTACACCTCCTGGAGATGGTGCGAGATGAAGAGGAACGCCACCCCCTGGCTCTGCAGTGCCCGGAGCTTGCTGAACAGGCTCTGGATGCCGCGGGCGTCGAGCTGGGCGGTCGGCTCGTCCAGGATGATCAGCCGGGCGCCGAAGGAGAGCGCGCGGGCGATCTCCACGAACTGCACCTGCTCCACGGTGAGGTCCTTCGCCCTCGCACGGGGATCGACGTCCACCCCGTACTCGGCGAGCAGCGCCTCGGCCCGATTGCGCAGCCGGCTCCAGCCGATCCAGCGGCCGCCCGAGCCGGCCGGGTCGAAGTGGTTGAGGAAGAGGTTCTCGGCGACCGTGAGGTCGGGGACGACCATGGACTTCTGGTAGACGCAGGCGACCTTCGACTGCCAGGCCGTGGTGTCTCCGAAGTCGGGCGCCGGCCGGCCGCTGAAAGCGACCCGGCCCGCGTCGGGTCGGTGCAGTCCGGTGATGACACCGACCAGCGTCGACTTGCCCGCGCCGTTGCGCCCGACGAGGGCGTGCGACTCGCCGGGCTCGACCGTGAGGCGGACATCGTCGAGCGCGACGGTCGGACCGAAGCGCTTCACGATGCCCTCCGCGTGAACGGCCGGTGCGCCGTGTTCGGCGGATGCGTCAGGAACAGCAGGTGCGTCCGGCATGGCTAGTTCTTCTTCTCCAGCTGGTTGGCCCACAGCTTCGGATCGTTCACGTTCGCCTTGGTGACGAGCGGCGCGGGGAGCTGGTCCTCGAAGCCGTTCGGGATCTTGATGATGGTGGAGTCGTGATCGGTGGCGCCGGGCTGGAACGTCTTGCCGTCGAGCGCCGCCTTCGCGTAGTACAGCGCGTACTTGGCGTACAGATCGGCGGGCTGGGAAATCGTCGCGTCGATCTTCCCGGCCTTGATGGCGTCGAACTCCTCGGGGATGCCGTCGTTGGAGATGATGGTGATGTGGCCCTTGGTACCGGCCGGCTTCAGCAGCTTCTTCTGCTCGAGCAGTGCCAGGGTGGGCTGCAGGAAGACACCGCCGGCCTGCATGTAGATGCCTTTGATGTCCGGGTGGGCGGCCAGCGTGGACTGCAGCTTGGCCGAGGCGACGTCACCCTTCCAGTCGGTGGCCAGCTCGAAGACCTTGATCTTCGGGAAGCTCTTGATCATACAGCCCTTGAACGCCTCCGAGCGGTCACGCCCGTTGATGGAGGACAGATCGCCCTGGAACTCGACGACCTTGCCCTGACCCTTCAGCTGCTTGCCGAGGTACTGGCAGGCCTTCTCGCCGTACGCGCGATTGTCCGCGCGCACCACCATGTACACCTTGCCCTTGTCGGGCCGGGTGTCGACGCTGATGACCGGTATCTTCTTCTTGTTCAGGCTCTGCAGCGTCGAGGCGATCGCGCCGGTGTCCTGCGGGGCCATGACGACGGCCTTCGCACCCTGGTCGCTGAAGGTCTGGACGTTGGCGACGAGCTTGCCGATGTCGTTCTGTGAGTTGGTCAGCGGCAGTGCCTCGACCTCCCCGGCGTCCACCCCCTTCTTGATGTACTGCTGGTAGGAGTTCCAGAAGTCGCTGTCGCTGCGCGGCAGGTCGATGCCGACCTTCTGATCCCCCGATCCGCTTCCCGTGTCGCGGTTGCAGCCCGCGAGGGCGGCCACCGCCAGCAGTACGGCACAGGCCGCCGCACTCGTCGTACGCACTCTCATTGGTTTCCCGTCCTTGTTCGAGTGGCGCTTGATGCTGTTGCCGGCCGGTGCGGCCGTACGGTTTTCAGTCGGCGGCCGGGCGCAGCCGCAGGCCCTGCATGCCGCCGTCGACCGCGAGCGCCGTCCCGGTGACGGCGGCCGCTGCGGGACTCGCGAGGTAGACGACGGCCGCCGCCACTTCTTCCGCGGTGACCAGTCGTCCGGTGGGCTGGCGGGCGTTGAGGGCCGCACGCTCGGCCGCCGGGTCGTCGGCCTGTCCCAGCAGGCGTCCGATCCAGGGGGTGTCGGCGGTGCCCGGGTTGACGCAGTTGACCCGGATCCCTTCGCGGACGTGGTCGGCGGCCATCGCCAGGGTCAGCGACAGGACCGCGCCCTTGCTCGCGCTGTAGAGGGCACGCTGCGGGAGTCCCGCGGTCGCGGCGATGGAGCAGGTGTGGGTGACCGACACGCAGCCGGGCCGCTCGCTCGCGGCCCGTCGCAGGTGCGGCAGCGCGTGCCGGGCGGTGCGGACCATGCCGAGGACGTTGATGTCCAGGACGCGCCGCCACTCCTCGTCCGGGTTGTCGGCCACCGTGCCGATCGCGCCGATCCCGGCGTTGGACACCACGGTGTGCAACGCGCCGAACTCGGCGGCGGCCGCGGCCACCGCGTCCCGTACCGCGGCGTCGTCAGTGACGTCGGCCCGCAGGGCGAGGGTGCCCGCGGGCGCTTCTGCGGTCTCGCGGTCGATGACCGCCACCCGCGCGCCGCGTGCGGACAGTTCGGCGGCGATGGCCGCTCCGATGCCGGAGGCGCCTCCGGTGACAAGGGCCGCAAGCCCCTCGAAGTCGCGTACAGCGGTCACGCGTTGACCTCCTCGGTGGTACGGCGGGCCTGCCAGACGGGCCCGTCCGGGTAGCGGTGTGCGGCGATCGAGCCGGGGTGCATACGGGCGGAGAACCCGGGAGCGCTCGGCGCGGTATAGCGTCCCCCGGCGATCACCGCGGGGTCCACGAAGTGTTCGTGGAGATGGTCGACATATTCGATCACCCGGTCGTCCCAACTGCCGGAAACCGCGACGAAGTCGAACATCGCGAGGTGCTGGACCAGTTCGCACAGGCCGACCCCGCCGGCGTGCGGGCAGACCGGGACGCCGAACTTGGCGGCGAGCAGCAGGATCGCCAGGTTCTCGTTGACGCCGGCCACCCGGGCGGCGTCGATCTGCACGAAGTCGACGGCGCCGGCCTGCAACAGCTGCTTGAAGACGACACGGTTGGCGACGTGCTCACCCGTGGCCACCCGCACCGGCTGCCCGGCACGCACCGCCGCGTGGCCGAGGATGTCGTCCGGGCTGGTCGGCTCCTCGATCCAGTGCGGTCCGTAGGGGGCGAGGGCAGCCATCCAGCGCAGCGCGTCGGGTATGTCCCAGCGCTGGTTGGCGTCCACCGCGATACGGATGCCGGGCCCGACGGCCGCCCGGGCGAGCTTCATCCGGCGCACGTCGTCGTCGAGATCGGCGCCGACCTTGAGTTTGATCTGGCCGAACCCCGCGGCGACGGCCTCCTCGGACAGCCGGACCAGCTTCTCGTCCGAGTAGCCGAGCCAGCCGGGGGACGTGGTGTACGCGGGGTAGCCGTCGGCGCGGAGCAGCGCGGCCCGTTCGGCGCGGCCGGGTTCGGCGGCCCGCAGGATGGCGAGGGCTTCGTCCGGGGTGAGCGCGTCCGTGAGATAGCGGAAGTCGACGAGCGAGACCAGTTCCTCGGGCGACAGGCCGGCCAGGAACTCCCACACCGGAACGCCTGCGGCGGTCGCGGCGAGGTCCCAGGCCGCGTTGACGACCGCGCCCGCCGCCATGTGCATCACCCCCTTCTCGGGGCCGAGCCAGCGCAGCTGCGAGTCGTGGGTGAGGTCGTGGTGCAGTTCGGCGAGTTCCGCCACGGCGAGCGGGGCGGGCCGGCCCACGACATAGGGCCGCAGCGCCTCGATGGCGGCGGCGGTGACATCGTTGCCGCGGCCGATGGTGAAGCAGAAGCCGTGGCCCGCGACGCCGCCCGGCGCGTCGGTGTCGATCACCACGTAGGCCGCGGAGTAGTCCGGGTCCGGGTTCATGGCGTCCGAGCCGTCCAGCTGTTCCGAGGTGGGGAACCTGATGTCGTAAACCTCGAACCCCGTGACGGTCGGGCGCATGCACACTCCTCGAAGAACATCGGACCTTTACGCGGTCATCCGATGTATAGACCGTCGGCTGGCCGAACGTCCAGAGCCGGGACGGAAAATCATCTGTACAGCTCGGATGAATCGACGCCGTCGGGGCAGGCTGACTGCACTGCCGCGCGTATCGGCGGAGCCGATCGGTGCAGCACGGGGGCTGCGGCCGGGCCCTGCGGAAGCCGTAAGGTTGGTGGGTACGTGAAAAACTTCGGAAGGAGGCACTGGGTGATCGAGCTCGAGGGAGTTCCCGAGCTGATCGACCCGGTCATGGTGGCGGCGTTCGAGGGCTGGAACGACGCCGGCGACGCTGCCTCCACCGCGGTCGCTCATCTGGACCGGGAATGGAAGGGCGAGGTATTCGCGGCGCTCGACGCCGAGGACTACTACGACTTCCAGGTCAACCGGCCGACGGTATTCCTGGAGGCCGGGGTACGCAAGGTCACCTGGCCCACCACCCGGCTCTCGGTGGTACGGGTCGGCGGCGACAAGCCCCGTGACCTCGTGCTGGTCCGCGGCATCGAGCCGTCGATGCGCTGGCGGTCGTTCTGTAACGAGATCCTCGGCTTCGCCCATGAACTCGGCGTCGAGATGGTGGTGGTGCTGGGCGCGCTGCTCGGCGACACGCCGCACACCCGGCCCGTCCCGGTGAGCGGAGTCACCTCGGACGCCGATCTGGCGCGGACCATGGATCTCGAGGAGACCAGGTACGAGGGGCCGACCGGCATCGTCGGCATCCTTCAGGAGGCGTGCACCCATGCGGGCGTCCCCGCGGTGAGCCTGTGGGCCGCGGTCCCGCACTACGTGTCGCAGCCGCCCAATCCGAAGGCGACGCTGGCGCTGCTGAACCGTCTGGAGGATCTGCTCGACCTGCGTATCCCGCTGGGCGAACTGCCCGAGGACGCACGTGCCTGGCAGGTGGGCGTGGACCAACTGGCCTCCGAGGACAGCGAAGTGGCCGAGTACGTCCAGACGCTCGAGGAGGCACGCGACACCGCGGAGCTCCCCGAGGCGTCCGGTGAGGCCATCGCCCGGGAGTTCGAGCGGTATCTGCGGCGGCGCGACGGGGGCCCGGGCCCGGGTGGGCAGCAGACCGGCGGCCACGCCACGGAGGGCGGCGACAGCGGGAGTTACCGGCGGGACACCGCCGGCGGGCTCGGCGGTCCCGGCGGGCCCGGTGGCAGGACCAGACCGCCGAAACCCCAGCGACCCGACGCCGATTCCGGCGGCGGTGGCGATGCCGGGGGGGCACCGGACGAGGAGGACGGCCCGGAGCGGCCCTCCGAGGAGTGAGCCGGAACGCGGATACGGGACGGGGAGAGAGGCACCGCCTCTCTCCCCGTCCCGTATCCGCTGCGCGCTACCGCGCCGTCAGAGCGCTACCCCGAGCAGCGCGTCGACGGCCCGCGACACCAGGCCGGGCGCGCCTTCCTCGGTACCGCCTTCGGCCTGCTGGAGAGCGGCCCACCGGTCGACGGCGCGGAGCGCGGCCGGTGCGTCGAGGTCGTCGGCGAGCGCCGCCCTGATCTCCTGGACGAGCGCGTCGGCGGACGGCCCGTCGGGCCGCGAGACGGCCGCTCGCCAGCGTCCGAGCCGCTCGACGGCGTCCTGGAGCACCTGATCCGTCCACTCCCAGTCGGCACGGTAGTGGTGCGCGAGCAGCGCGAGCCGGATGGCGGCCGGGTCGACGCCGTCGTGACGCAGCTTCGAGACGAAGACCAGGTTGCCCTTGGACTTGGACATCTTCTCGCCGTCCAGGGCGACCATTCCGGCGTGCACATAGGTCTGGGCGAAGGGAAACTCGCCGGTCAGCGCCTGGGCGTGCGAGGCGCCCATCTCGTGGTGCGGGAAGGCGAGGTCGGACCCGCCGCCCTGCACGTCGAAGCCCATCCCGAGATGGTCGAGCGCGATGGCCACACACTCGATGTGCCAGCCGGGCCTGCCGCGGCCCAGCGTGCCGCCGTCCCAGCTCGGCTCGCCCTCCCGGGCGGCCATCCAGAGCATCGGGTCGAGCGGGTTCTTCTTGCCGGGACGCTCGGGGTCTCCGCCCCGCTCGGCGGAGAGCAGCCGCATCGTGTCGGCATCGAGGCGGGACACCTCACCGAAGTGCGCGTCGCTCTCCACGGAGAAGTACACGTCGCCCTCGAGCTCGTACGCCGCGCCGCAGTCCCGGAGCCGCTCGACGAGCGGCACGATGCCGGGTATCGCTTCGACGGCGCCGATGTACTGCTTCGGCGGGAGCATCCGCAGGGCGGTCATGTCCTCCCGGAAGAGGGCCGTCTCGCGCTCCGCGAGTTCGGTCCAGTCCTGACCGTCGCGGACCGCCCGCTCCAGCAGTGGATCGTCCACGTCGGTGACGTTCTGGACGTAGTGAACCTGCCGCTTGGTGTCGAGCCACACGCGCTGCACGAGGTCGAACGCGTTGTAGGTCGCCGCGTGACCGATGTGGGTCGCGTCGTACGGCGTGATGCCGCAGACATAGATGCGGGCGACGGGACCGGGGTGCAGGGTGATCCGACCGCCGGTCGCGGTGTCGTGGATCTCGAGGTCGGCGCCCTTACCGGGCAGGGCGGGAACCTCAGAAGCGGGCCAGGCATGCATGTCATGAGCGTAACCGGACGTCAGTTCCGCAGACCAACCGGACGGGGCATTGGCTGGTTCAGGCGGTCTTGCGTGGCTGGGCCCGTTGTGCGGGGGCCCGGTTCCGGACCGGCAGCCGATCAGACCGGCGGCCACGGGATGGCCGGCCACTCCCCGCTCGGCTCCGGGTGGCGTCCGCTCGTCCGCAGCGCCGTGACCCGCTCCCGCAGCGCCTCCAGCTCGGCCGGCGTTATCAGCTCGGCAAGACGGGTGGCCAGTGCCGTGTCCGGCGCCAGGTCGCCCGCGAGCCGGGCCAGCGCTTCGCCGGCCTCGGCCGTCAGCGGTTCCCCGGCCCAGCCCCACAGCAGGGTGCGGAGCTTGCCGTCGGTGTTGAAAGTGACCCCGTGGTCGATGCCGTACAGCCGCCCCTCGCCGGTCGGCAGCAGATGTCCGCCCTTGCGGTCGGCGTTGTTGATCACCGCGTCCAGCACCGCCAGCCGGCGCAGCCGGGCGTCGTCCGCGTGCACCAGCAGCGCGGTGCGCCCCTCCCCCACCTCGGCGAAGGTGATGGCCTTCCATCCCTCGCCGGGCTCCTCCTCCTCGACGAGAGCCAGCAGCGACGGCTCCGCGTCGGACTCGATCCACAGCTGGCACATGCCCTCGCCGTACGGCCCGTCCCGCAGCACGGTCGGCGGGATCAGACTCCAGCCCATCGCCTCGGAGATCTCGTACGCGGCCACCTCGCGCTGGGCCAGCGTCCCGTCGGGGAAATCCCAGAGCGGCCGCTCCCCGGCGACCGGCTTGTACACGCAGGCCGCCTCCTCGCCCTCGTAGGAGACCGAGCAGTACAGCACGGCGTTCGACGCCTCGCGCACCCGGCCGCGCACCGTCAGCTCGCCCCTGGTGAGGAGCTCGGTGGCGGTCAGGCTCCGCGGCGGTATCCGTTCTGGCGCGGACATACGTGTCCCTCCGGGTCGAGCGGCAGGCTGCACAGCGGGCACGGCGGGCGCCCCGCGTTGACGACGTCGAGCGCTCGCTTGGCGAACGCCCGGGCCTGGGCCCCGGTCAGCCGCACGCGGAGCATCGGCGGGCCGTTCTCGTCGTCCTGGAGGAGCCGTTCCTCGGCCTCCGCCAGGTCCTCGTCGTTCTCGGCCTCCAACTCGACCAGGGCCTGGGCCTCGATGATCATGCGCTGTTCGTCGCCGTCCCAGGCCAGGGCCATGGTGCCGACGCGGAACTCCTCGTCGACGGGGGCCTCCAGCGGTGCGGTGTCGCCCGCCTCGGGCGGGGCGACCGCCGGGACCGGGGAGTTGCCCCCGGTCCTGCGCACGACCTCGTCGAGCAGTTCGTCGATGCGCTCGGCCAGCGCGGCCACCTGGGTCTTCTCCAGAGCCACGCTGGTGACCCGTGGCCCGGACGAGGCCTGCAGGAAGAACGTACGACGCCCAGGCAGCCCGACCGTACCGGCAACGAAGCGGTCCGGTGGGTCGTAGAAGTACACCTGACGGGACACGTCCTGATCTCCATAAGGGTTCGACTGCGGGATGGACCGGTGTGGAACGGACCGGTAGGGGGTGAACCGGAATCGCGGGTGGTCCTGCTTACAGCCAGCCCACCCTACTGCGCCGATCGATCACGGTGCGCCCGCGCCACCGCCGACTGCCGCGTCCGTTCCCGAAGCGCTCTCGCGCGGCGCGGGCGAAGTCAGTTCACCGGTGTCGCCGAGGCGTACGAGGAAGGGGCGGAGCCGGGTGTAGCGGATCACGGTCAGGGAACACGGGTCCACGTGAATCCGCTGGAAGAGGTCGAGGTGCATGCCGAGGGCGTCCGCGACGATCGACTTGATGATGTCGCCGTGCGAGCACATCGCGTACACCGCGTCCTCACCGTGCTCGGCCTCGATACGGGCGTTCCAGTCGCGTACCGCGTCCACCGCCCTGGCCTGCATCCCCCGCATGGACTCGCCGCCGGGAAAGGCGGCCGAGGAGGGATGCTGCTGCACCACCGTCATCAGCGGCTCGTCCGCGAGTTCGGCGAGTTTGCGGCCCGACCAGTCGCCGTAGTCGCACTCACTGATCCGGTCCTCGGTGTGCAGCGGTACGTCGGGGCGGGCCGCCAGCAACGGCGCCAGCGTCTCCTGGCAGCGCTGCAGGGGGCTCGTAACCGCCGCCGCGAGTTCCATCCCGGCCAGCCGGTCCGGCAGCGCGGCGGCCTGGGCGGCGCCCCGCTCGTCGAGCGAGACACCGGGGGTGCGGCCCGCAAGCACCCCGGAGGTGTTGGCGGTGGAGCGTCCGTGTCGTACGAGGATCAACGTGGCCATGGCAGCCAGCGTAGGACACCCGGGCCGAGCGGCCCCAGGATGTGCGACCGGGACGTCGTCAGGGAAGAATGCGCGCCGTGATTGTCGACTGCGCCATTTACCGTGACGGACGCCGCGTCGAGGGGCCCCCGGACTTCTCCGATGCGCTCGACGAGGCGCGGGGCCACGGAGACGCCTTCCTGTGGATCGGACTGCACGAGCCGTCGGCGAAGGAATTCGAGCTGGTCAGCAGCGAGTTCGGGTTGCACGCCCTGGCGGTGGAGGATTCGCTGCGGGCCCATCAGCGGCCGAAGCTCGAGGTGTACGACGATTCGCTCTTCATGGTGCTGAAACCGGTGATGTACGAACCGCGGAGCGACACCGTGACCACCGAGGAGTTGATGATCTTCGTCGGGGATTCCTTCGTGGTGACCGTGCGGCACGGTGCGGGCGCGCCGCTGGCCGCCGTGCGCGAGCGGCTCGAGGACGAGCAGGACGTACTCAAGCACGGTCCGACAGCCATTCTGTACGCGGTGAGCGATGCCGTCGTGGACCACTACATGGACGTGGCCGCCGAACTGCAGACGGACCTGGAGGAGCTGGAGACCGAGGTCTTCGCGCCCAGTGGCGGCGACACGAAGAACACCGCGTCGCGGATCTACACGTTCAAGCGGCAGGTCCTGGAGTTCCGTCGCGCGACCGGGCCGCTGGCGGCCCCCATGGAGCGGCTGGCCGGGTCCGGGCTGCCTTTCGTGCAGGAACGCTCCCGGCCGTTCTTCCGGGACGTCAGCGACCACCTCACGCGCGCCAACGAGCAGGTCGAGGGTCTGGACAGGCTGTTGTCCGACATCCTCTCGGCGCACCTCGCGCAGATGGGCGTCCGGCAGAACGACGATATGCGCAAGATCTCCGCCTGGGCGGCCATGGCCGCCGTGCCGACCATGGTGGCGGGCATCTACGGGATGAACTTCCAGCACATGCCGGAGTTGACCTGGACCTGGTCCTATCCGGTGGTCATCGCGGTGATGGCCGGCATCGTCTTCGGCCTCTACCGGCAGTTCAAACGGCGTGGCTGGCTCTGACGCCCCGCTGAGCCGCGGACCGGCGGGCCGCCGCGCGTAACCGACGTGCCGGTGAGGCGTTGTTCAGGGCGACGGCCGTGGCGGGGATGACCCCCCGAGCCCCCACCACGGCCGCAGACCTCGATCAGGCGGGTCCGGGCGTGTGTCCGGAGCCGCCTGATCTTCGTCCTAGGCCAGACCGGCCCGCTCCAGGGCGTCCGTGCCGGCCCGCAGGGCGGCGAGCCGCTCGTCGAGGGTGAAGCCCGCAGGAGCCAGCGTCAGCGTGGTGACCCCGACGGCGGCATAGGCCTGCATCCGGTCGGCGATGCGGTCCACCGAGCCGAGCAGCGTGGTTCGGTCGATGAGCTGATGCGGCACGGCGGCGGCCGCGCCCTGCTTGTCACCTGCCAGGTACTTGTCCTGGATCTCGGCGGCCTCCTTCTCGTAACCCATGCGCTGCGCAAGGCGGTTGTAGAAGTTCTGCTTGCGGCTGCCCATACCGCCGACATAGAGCGCGGTGTAGGGACGGAAGGTGTCGGCGAGGGCGCTCACGTCCTTGTCGTCGCCGAGCGCCAGCGGCACCGTCGGACACACGTCGAATCCCTCCAGCGTCCGGCCGGCCTTCTCCCGCCCCGCCCGGAGGTGACGCAGCGCGGTGTCCTCGAGGTGTTCGGCCGACGGGAAGATCAACAGGGCGCCGTCGGCGATCTCGCCGGTCTGCTCCAGGTTCTTGGGGCCGATGGCGGCGATGTAGAGCGGAATGTGCTCGCGCTGCGGGTGCACGGTGAGCTTGATCGGCTTGCCCGGCCCGTCGGGCAGCGGAAGCGTCCAGTGCTCGCCCTCGTACGAGAGGCGCTCGCGGGACATCGCCTTGCGGACGATCTCGACGTACTCACGAGTGCGGGACAGCGGCTTGTCGAACTTGACCCCGTACCAGCCCTCCGAGACCTGGGGTCCGGACACGCCGAGTCCCAGGCGGAAACGGCCGCCGGAGAGCGAGTCGAGCGTGGCGGCCGTCATCGCGGTCATCGCGGGCGCGCGGGCCGGGATCTGGAAGATCGCGGAACCCACGTCGATCTTCTCGGTCTTGGCGGCCACCCAGGACAGCACGGTGGGGCCGTCGGAGCCGTATGCCTCGGCCGCCCAGCAGACGTCGTAGCCGAGCCGGTCCGCCTCCTGGGCGACGGCGAGGTTGTCGCCGTCCATCCCGGCGCCCCAGTAGCCGAGGTTGATTCCGAGCCGCATGACCGCTCCCTTACTGATCAGTAACGTCCTTGTTCCGGGGACTCTAGCGCGCGGGAGCGGGATCCGTCAGTGGCGCGTTGCCCCCGGGCTCCCCCCGTGCGCGCCCGCGACCAGTAATCTCAGCGGCCATGGAGCAGAGGCATCTCGGCCGTACGGGCCTGCGCGTATCCCGGATCGGGCTCGGCACCCTCACCTGGGGCAGGGGGACCGATGAGCAGGACGCCGCCGACCTGCTGAAGACCTTCTGGGAGGCGGGCGGCACGCTGGTTGACACGGCGGACGTGTACAGCGACGGGGACGCCGAATACATCGTCGGGCAGCTCTGCGAACGGCTGGTGCCGCGCCGCGAACTGGTCATCGCGACCAAGGCGGGCAGCGTGCCGGACCCTTACCGCCGCTTCGACGGTTCACGCGGCCACCTGCTGGCCGCGCTGGACGCCTCGCTGGAGCGCCTCGGGACCGACTACGTCGATCTGTGGCAGGTGCACGCCTTCGATCCCCGGACACCGCTGGACGAGACCCTCCAGACGCTCGACATCGCGGTCAGCAGCGGCCGGGCGCGTTACGCGGGCCTGTCCAACTTCTCCGGCTGGCAGCTGGCCAAGGCGGCGACCTGGCAGCTGGCGGCGCCCGGGGTGCGGACCCGGCTGGCCAGCACCCAGATGGAGTACTCGCTGCTGCAGCGCGGCGTCGAACGGGAGGTGCTGCCGGCCGCCGTGGACCTGGGGGTCGGGCTGCTGCCCTCCTCCCCGCTGGGGCGTGGGGTACTCACCGGCAAGTACCGCCACGCGACCCCAGCCGATTCGCGTGGCGCCTCGGAGCAACTGGCGCCCTTCGTCGCGCCCTATCTCGACGACGCGGCGAGCCGCATCGTCGACGCGGTCGCCATAGCGGCCGACGGGCTCGCCACCACGCCCCTGGAAGTGGCGCTCGCCTGGGTCCGGGACCGGCCGGGGGTGGTCGCGCCGATCGTCGGCGCGCGCACGGCGCAGCAGCTCGCGGCGGCGTTGTCAGTGGAGACGCTTAGTCTTCCTGACGAGATCTGCCGGGCGCTCGACGACGTGTCGGAGCCCGTACACCGTTATCCCGACCAGGACTGGACCGAGCTGTGAGTACGGACCGCGTCGCCGCCGAGCCCCACAACGAGGCCGGCATCGAGACAGGCACCGAGGCCGAGACCGCGGGGACCGGCGCCGCGCCCCGGGCCGGCGGCACGCCCGGGACCGAAGCCACGCCCGGTTCCGGGACGCCGGAGAGCGATGACGCCACGGAGAGCTCCGGGCACCGTGGCAAAGAGGGCCCGGCCGAACCGGACCAGGGCACGGGTGAAGGCACCGGCAGGGAAGATTCCGCGGAGCCCGGGCGGGCCGATGGCTCCGAGGCGCCAGCCGTGTCCGAGGCGGAGGCCGAGCTGGCGGCGCAGCGTGAGCTGGCGGCCCGGATCGAGCAGCGCAAGGCCGAGAGGGACGGGCCGATCGAGGCAGGCGCCAAGCTGAGCGGCCCGGCCGCCGATCTCCTTGCCGCGGTCCGCGCGGTGGAGAGCGGTGAGCGGCCTCCCGCCGCGCACTTCCCGCCCCCCGCGCCCGAGCCGCGCCGCCCCGCACCCGCCACCCCGGTGCGACCGACCGGCGCGGCGGCACCGGAGGCCACCGCTGCGGCCGCCGGTCCGGAGGCCGTGGCGGCCGTACGGGCCGTACTCACCCGGGGCGGCGCGCCGGAGACGCTGGCCGCGCGGGCCGCCGAAGCACTCGGTGAGCAGGCCGCCGATGCGCTGCGCGAGGACCCGTGGCAGTTGCTCGCCGTGCCGGGGGTCGCGCCCGAGCACGCCGACAGCTTCGCGCGTGCGCTGCTCGGCCCGGAGTGCGGTCCCGGCGACGAACGGCGCGCGGCGGCCCTGGTCGGCTGGTTGCTGGAGCGGGCCGCCCTCCGAGGCCACACCGCGCTGGACGCGGCCACGGTGCGTGCGGCGCTCGCCGAACACGCCGTACCGGACCCCGACGAGGCACTGCAGAGCGCGATCGCCGAAGGCGTGGTGCTGGTCTTCCAGGACGCACTGGAGGACACCCCGGATCAGCCTGCGGCGCGGGGCACCGCGGCCGAGGACGCCGAGGGCGAAGGGGAGCCGGAACAGCCGGTACGGGTGCTGCTGGGCCTCGACCGTTATGCCCTCGCCGAGGAGAGCCTGGCGGACGGACTCGGCAGGCTGGCCAACGCCGGTTCGCTCACCGGCGAGGAGCTCGACTGGGAGCCCGCCACCGCAGGGGCCGGATCTCCTTCCGCCGCCGAACTCATCCGCTCGGTGGCCGGCCACGGTCTGGTCGCCCACACCGGCGGCGAAGCGGCACGCGCCGAGCCGGTGGCGTTGGTGGCGGCGGCCCGTGCCCTCGGTCTGCGGGCCTACGCGGCGGCCCACACCCCCGACGGCCGGCGCAGGCTGGCCGCGGCGCTGGACGACGCAGCGGCCGCCGTCACGGTCGCCGGGCTGCTCGCCGGTTCGGAGGGCCCCGGGAGGGACGGCGAGGGGGCGCTGGCACTCGATCTGATCGCCGTCCTCGACGCCCCGCAACTGGATGTCGAGAGCGCCGCGAACCTGGTCGAATCGCTGGCCGACGGCAGCCGTCTCGTCCTGTCCGGAGACCCCGGTGTGCTCGGTTCGGCGGGCGCCGGACAGGTGTTCGCCGATGTACTGGCTGCGCGCATGTGCCCCCAGGTCGCCTCCCGCACCCCCGACCCCGGGCCGATCGGTGAGCTGGTCTCCGGCATCGGGATCGGCGAGCTGAGCCAGGTCGAAGCGCCCGGCCGTGAGGTGGTGATCGTCCCCGTGCGGGACGCCGGGGAGGCGGTGCACCGTACCGTCCAGCTGGTCGCCGACTCCGTGCCCAGGGCCATCGGCGTGCCGACGGACGACACCCAGGTCATCACCCCGGACCATGGTGGTTCGGCGGGTACCCGCGCGCTCAATGCGGCGCTCAAGGAACGGCTCAACCCGGGCCCGGGACGCTTCGGCGGCTTCGACCCCGGCGACCGGGTCGGCTACGCCCCCGCACCGGGCCGGACGCTGCCCGGCACGGTCGTATCGGCGGACGCCGAAGGGCTGCGGCTGGACTGTTCGGGCACGCCCGTCCTCGTACCGAAGGACCGGGTGGCGTCGGCGGTGCGGCACGGCTGGGCGCTCACCGCGCACCAGGCGGCCGGGCTGCGCTGGCCGGCGGTCGTGGTGGTGCTGCCGGGCGATGCGGGGCGGGGTCTGAGCCGTCCGTGGGTGTACACCGCGTTCAGCCGCGCCGAGCGGCATCTGTCCGTGGTGCATGGCGTGGACCAGGCGCTGCCCCGCGCGGTGGCGGAAGTCCCCGCGCAGGAGCGCACCACCCGGCTGCGGACGCTGCTGCGGACGACGGCCGCGTAGCAGGACATCGAACCGCCGGTGGCTTCGGACACCGCGGCGGCCGGGGCGCGGTCCCCGGCCGCCGTTCACCGCACCGGTTCAGTCCCTGTCGTCCGCCGGTTCGCCGTCTGCCTCGTCTCCGTCGTCGCCCTCGTCGCTGTCGTCGGTCTCGTCGGTCTCGTCGTCGAACAACTCTTCGTCGTCGAAGACGGCACTGACATCGAAGCGGCACACGATCTGCTGCGGGTCCGCCTGGTCGAAGGGCGCATCCAGCCACTCCCCCGGCTCGGACGACTCGTCCACCGCCGAGACCCAGAGGGTGGAGTCGCCCTCCTCCAGGCCGAACTCCTTGTGCCGGGAGGCCACCTCATCGGGTTCGTACTCCCCGAACAGCACTCCGAGAGCGGCGTGCACACTGCTGCCGACGACCGCGGCGACACCGCTGCCGCTGTCCGCGTCAGGGTCGAGATCGACGATCCGCTGCGCCTGTGTCAGCAACCGCTGCGGCTCCACCACCGCGTAGTCGCGGCGGATCAGCACGCTCAGCGCGTGGGGCTCATCAGGGCCCGCGTAGGGCGGCAGCGAGTCGTCCGCTGCCGGGATCTCGAAGGGGGTGACCTCGTCGTACCGGTCGTAGAGCCTCTCGTCGTACACCTCGGCGGCCGCTGCCAGCGCGTTGAAGGCGCTGTAGACGGCCGGATCATCCTCTCCGGTGCGGGCTTCGACCGCCTCGAGGTGACGGTCCAGCGCGGCTTTGACCGCCTCGGCGGCGGCACGTACCTCGGCAACCGTGGGCTGCGCAGCATCAGACATAGAGCAGACGCTATCCGTACCGGGCCGTTGCCCGCACAATAGATGCGATGCCGGAATACGAATTTGTCGACGTGTACGTGCCGCGCGGGGTCTCCCGCTCGGAGACGACGCGTCTGCTCACCGACCACGCCGAGTACGGACACTGGGAACTGGACCGACTGACCCTGCACCGGGACGGCAGCCGCAGAGTGCGGCTGCGCCGGCGGATCATCCGCCAGGTGCGCGCCACCTGGTGATGCGGGTCAGCTGAGCAAGGAGGAGCGGGGGGGCCGCCGAGCCGGCGGCCGACCACGCGTACTCTTTGTCGGGGGCCGGCAGTGAAGAGCCCGCGCAAGGCGCGCGCCGGGCGCCCCCGGCAGATTAT
>NZ_JBFBAL010000007.1:0-398562 GCF_040682175.1 Streptomyces sp. NPDC051320 | reverse complement strand
CACCCGCAGAACATTCTCTGGGGTTTTCCTCCGGGCTTCCCTTCGGTCTTGCGTTTCCGACTCTATCAGACTCTTTCGTGTCCGATTCCCGGCCGACGGGGTCCGCTTTCCAGTTCCGCGCTTTCGCGTTTCTCTTTCCGGCGATTCCGACTCTATCAGAACCTTTCGGCGCTGACTCCCAGTCAGATCGGGCTGTCCTCCCGGCCCGTTGGGCCGTTCCGACGTCTCAAACCCTAGCGGATTTCCCGCGTGACTCATAATCGAGTCGCCGAGTTCGAATTCAGGCAGGCCTGAATTCTCCCCGGTGGGAGATCGTGCTGAGTTTGTTTGCCGCATTCGCGGCGGATCGGCTGTCGCAGAACCGTTCCGGCTCCGTGACAACTCGAAGAACTTTACAGACCCACTGGATGGGCGTCAACCCGCCCCGATGGCTGCTGTCAACCGAGTTCCGGCGTCCGGGGCGGCGGACACCGCGGAGCAGCCCGCCTCATTCCAGGTCGGTGAGTCGGCCGCCGGCGTCCGGCTGGGCGTCTTCCACCCGGCGGAGCAGTACGTCCAGCATCTCCCCGAGTGCCGCACGATCCTCGGTCGACAGGTCCTGGAGCAGGTCTGCCTCGAAGGTCGTCGCCATCCTCATGGCCTCGAGCCACTTCGCGCGACCCTCGTCCGTGAGCTCGACGATCACTCGTACCCGGTTGTTCTCGTCCCGGTCCCGGGTGACGAAGCCTTCGCCGGCCATCCGGTCGATGCGGTGGGTCATCGCGGCCGGCGTGAGGCCAAGGCGCTTGGCCAGCTCGCCGGGGCCCATTCGGTAGGGGGAGCCGGCGAGGACCAGGGTCTTCAGTACCTCCCACTCCGTTTTGCTGATGCCCAGGGCCACGACCTGCCGCCCGTACGCGACGTTCATGCGGCGGTTGAGGCGGTCCAGGGCCGAGACGACCTTCTCGACCTGAGGGTCAAGATCGCGGAATTCGCGCTGATAGGCGGCGATCTGCTCGTCGAGCGTCGGCTCCTGGGCGCGGGGGGTCTCTGGCATGCCGGCGAGTATCCCACGTAAGTCGTTGGCGTCGAAGTCCTTCGTTGTGTACTGTTGAGGTTCAAAGTTTAGTATCGAAGTCTTCACGTTCAAGCTACGTAGCTTCGAACTGAACGGATTTCAACCAGAGACAAGTTCCCAGAGACGAACGAGAGACAGGTGAGTGGTGACCAAGGCGATGGGTGCCGCGATGCGCCGGATTCAGGCAGGCACCGCGCTGAGCGCGTTCGGCATCGGCTTCACGGTGCCGTATCTGTACATCTATGTGTCCCAGGTGCGGGACCTCGGCTCGAGCACGGCGGGTGCCGTGCTCGCCATCTTTGCCGTGGCGGCGCTGGTCGTGCTGCCCTTCACCGGCCGCGCCATCGACCGGCGCGGGCCGCTACCGGTCCTGGTGGGTGCCGCCGTGCTGTCCGCCATCGGTGCGATGAGCATGGGGCTGTCGGCCGGCGTCAGCACCGTGGTGCTGTCCGCCGCCCTGCTCGGGGCCGGTACAGCCGTGATGCAGCCCGCGCTGGCCACGATGATCGTCTGGTGCTCCAGCCCCTCGACCCGCACCCGGGCCTTCGCCCTGCAGTTCTTCCTGCAGAACCTCGCGCTCGGCATCGGCGGGCTGGTCGGCGGCCAGATCGTCGACGCCGACCGGCCCGGCAGCTTCACTCTGCTGTTCGGCATCGAGTCCGCGATGTTCCTGGTGCTGGCCGGGATCGCCGCCTCCGTGCGGCTGCCCCGTACCCCCGGTGTGGAGTTCGCGCCGCAGGCGAAGGGCGGCGGGTTGCGGGCGTTGCTGCGACACCGCGCCATGGTGCAGCTCTGTGTGCTGGGCTTCGTGGTCTTCTTCGCCTGTTACGGACAGTTCGAGTCCGGCCTCGCCGCCTACGGGACCGAGGCAGCCGGCATTCAGCCCGCCACGCTGGGCATCGCGCTGGCCGCCAACACCGCGGTGATCGTCGCGGCGCAGTTCGTGGTGCTGAAGGTCGTGGAGCGGCGTCGGCGGTCCCAGGTGATCGCGGCCGTCGGCCTGATCTGGGCCCTGGCCTGGATCATCGCGGGCTATGCGGGACTCGGTCACGGCAGCCAGGCCATGGCCACCGCGGCATTCGTCTCCACCTACGGGCTCTTCGGCCTGGGCGAGTCGATGCTGTCGCCGACCGTCGCTCCGCTGGTCGCCGACCTGGCCCCGGAGTCCATGGTCGGCCAGTACAACTCGGCGTTCGCACTGGTCAAGCAGCTCGCGCTGGCCATCGGTCCGGCAGTGGGCGGGCCGATGGGCGCCTCGCAGCACGCGCTGTACATCGGCACCTTCGTGGTCTTCTCCCTCGGCATCACCCTGCTGGCGCTGCGGCTGGGCCGACGTCTCACGCCCGTACAGGACCGGCCGGCGCTCGCCCACGGTTCGCGGATCGTGGCGACGCACATCCCGGAGCCCGCGGCGGCCCCTCAGTAAGGCCACTCGTCAGGGCACTCGCGCAAGGCCGCTCCCCGGCGCCGGCTACGGCAGGGCGAATTCGCACCAGACCGCCTTGCCACCGCCGGGTGTGCGGCGCGAGCCCCAGGACGAGGCGATGGTCGCGATGATCGAGATGCCCCGGCCCGCCTCGTCCACCGGGTCGGCGCGGCGGCGGCGCGGCAGATGGTCGTCGCCGTCCGTCACTTCGATGATCAGACGGCGGTCGGTGCGGCGCAGCCTCAGCCGCATCGGCGGGACGCCGTGCTGCAGGGAGTTCGCGACCAGTTCGCTGGCCGCCAGCACGCCCAGGTCGTGCAGCTCGACGGGGAACCGCCAGGACGTCAGGACGCCGGAGGCGAAGGCCCGCGCCCGGGAGGCTGCTTCCACCCCGCCGAGCAGTTCGAGCGCCGCGTTGTGGAAGAGCTCCGCGGTATGGCCCGTACGGGACGGGTGGTGGACCACCAGTACGGCGACGTCGTCGTCGTGGTCTGCGGTGACGCCCAACGCGCGGATGAGGCGGTCGCAGACCACCTGCGGGCTTCCGGTCGCGCCGGCCAGCGCGCGCTCCAGGGCGGCGACCCCCTCGTCGATGTCCTCGCCCCGGCGCTCCACCAGGCCATCGGTGTAGAGCACGGCCGCCGATCCCGGCGGCAGTGCGATCGATTCCGATGTGTGCTGCCAGCCGCCGGTCCCGAGCGGCGGGCCCGTCGGGTCGGGCGCTCGGCGGATCGAACCGTCCTCGTCCCTGACCAGCATCGGCAGGTGGCCGGCCGATGCGTAGACCAGGCGGCCCTCGTTGGGGTCGTGCACGGCGTAGACGCAGGTGGCGATCTGGCTGGCGTCGATCTCGGAAGCGAGGCCGTCGAGGAGCTGCAGCACCTCGTGCGGCGGGAGGTCGAGGCGGGCGTAGGCCCGGACGGCGGTGCGGAGCTGGCCCATGACGGCGGCCGCCCGGACACCGCGGCCCATCACATCACCGATGACCAGGGCCGTGCGCCCGGCGCCGAGGGTGATCACGTCGTACCAGTCGCCGCCGACCGCGGCGTCGGTGCCGCCCGGCTGGTAGGTGGCGGCGATCCGCAGATCGTCCGGCTGCTCCAGCTCCTGGGGCAGCAGGGAGCGCTGCAGGGTGACCGCGGTTTCGCGCAGTCGGCGTTCACTGGCCCGCAGCCGCTCGGCGGCCTCCGCGTGGTCGCTGACGTCGGCGGCGAAGACCAGCACGCCGCCCTCCTCCTGGAGGTTCTTGATGGGGGTGCAGGTGACCGTGTACGAACGCTCCCCGGGTTGGGTCCGCACCCGGCGGGACTTGACCGTGCGAGGGGTGCCGCTGCGCAGTACCTGGTCCATCAGCGGGAGCAGGCCGAGCTCGTCGAGCTCGGGCATCGCTTCTGCCGCTGCGGCCCCGGCGGGGCGGGGGCCGAAGGCGTCGGTGTACGCATCGTTGAGATAGGCGATGCGGTGCTCGGGCCCGTACACCAGGGCGACGAGGGCGGGCAGATGACCGAGCACCTCCCGGACGGACAGTTCGTCGAGCGCCGAAAGGCGGTCGGGGTCCGTTTCGGCTTCCTGGTCGGGGCGGGGTGCGTACTCACCGCGGGCTGCTGGCACGGAACTGTGATCGGGCCGCGCGGCGGCGCGGCGCTGTGTTCCGGGGAACCGGGGGCTCCAGCGCGTGAAGTTCACTGCTTTTCAAGCCTCGTTCGTCATTTCGTCCATCGATACCGGGCAGCCCGCCCCGGCGCTGCACGGCCGGGATCCGGGTGGTTCTGTGCTGGTCCGGTCCCCCTATGGTCACACGTCCAGTGTGACCCACGGCACTGACAGGCGTCAGTCCCGCTTGCGGCGCTCGCCGCCCGCGGCCCATTCGAACTCGGCGCGCGGATGCTCCAGCGAGCCGAGTGAAACGATCTCCCGTTTGAAGAGCCCGGCAAGTGTCCACTCGGCGAGCACCTTGGCCTTGCGGTTGAAGGTGGGGACCCGGCTGAGGTGATACGCGCGGTGCATGAACCAGGCAGGGTAGCCCTTCAGCTTCCGGCCGTAGACATGGGCGACGCCCTTGTGGAGGCCGAGCGAGGCGACAGAACCGACGTATTTGTGCTCGTAGTTCCTGAGTGGCCGGCCGTGCAGCGAGGCGATGAGGTTTTCGGCGAGGACCTTGGCCTGGCGTACCGCGTGCTGTGCGTTGGGGGCGGTCTCCGTGCCGGGTCGGTCCGCGGTGAGGTCGGGGACGGCCGCCGCGTCGCCGGCCGCCCAGGCGTGTGCGGCGCCCTCGACGGTGAGCATCGCCGTACAGCGCAGGCGGCCGCGTTCGGTGAGCGGGAGGTCGGTGGCGGCGAGGACCGGGTGGGGTTTGACACCTGCGGTCCAGACGAGGGTCCTGTTGGGGAAGCGGGAGCCGTCGCTGAGGACCGCGACCCGGTGCTCGCAGTTGTCCAGGCGCGTGTTCAGCCGGACGTCGATGTTGCGGTTCCGCAGCTCCCGAAGGGCGTACTTCCCCATCTCGTCGCCGACTTCCGGCAGGATGCGGTCGGCCGCCTCCACCAGGATCCAGTTCATGTCGTCGGGTTCGACATTGTGGTAGTAGCGAGAGGCATAACGGGCCATGTCCTCCAGCTCGGCGATGGCCTCCACTCCCGCATAGCCCCCGCCCACGAACACGAAGGTGAGCGCGGCGTCCCGGACGGCGGGGTCGCGGGTCGAGGAGGCGATGTCCATCTGCTCGATCACATGGTTGCGCAGGCCGATGGCCTCTTCGATGCTCTTGAAGCCGATGCCGTGCTCGGCGAGACCGGGGATCGGGAGCGTACGCGCGACGGAGCCCGGCGCGATGACGAGCTCGTCGTAATGGATCTCCGCCGCGCCGGTGCCGTCCTCGGGGCCGGCGAGAGTGGTGACGGTCGCGGTGCGCCCGGCATGATCGATCGCGATGGCTTCACCGATGACGATCCGGCACTTGTCCAGGACCCGGCGGAGCGGGACGACGACATGGCGGGGCGAAATGGATCCGGCGGCGGCTTCCGGCAGGAACGGCTGATACGTCATATAGGGGTCAGGGGTGACAACTACGATCTCCGCCTCGTCGCTTCTCAGCTTCCGCTGGAGACGCAGCGCTGTGTACAGGCCGACGTAGCCGCCGCCGACAACGAGAATGCGCGGACCGGTCTGGGGTCCGGGGGGTGTCCCCGGCGGGATGGGATCAGTCACTGTCCCATGAGGCTACGGCCGCTCGGCTTTGTCCACAGGCTCGGCAAATTGTGTGACCGGATATCGCGGTTGCCGTGGGGGCCGCGCCGACCCCGTACGTATCGAGTGCCCGCAGGTCAGAGGGTGGGGCAGGTAGGGGCCGACCGGGCGGAATGGGGAGCGTTCCGGCCCATGCTCCGATCGGGGGGCGCTCCGTGCGGAACCACCCTCTTCTGAATCGACTCCGGCTCAACTATGTTCGTAGTTTGTCGGGGTCGCCGGGACTGGGCCCCCGGCGACCAGGCGGGGAGTCTCCGGGGGGAGACATCATTACCGGGGGATCAGCTATGCACATTCAGGATGCTCATTGGCAGACCGCCGCGGCAGCGGACGGAAACGGACGGGCGGGCGCGGGCACGATCACGCACTCCGCGCCTCTCCGGGTGGACGCACAGCGCAATCTGGAGCATGTACTGCGGGCGGCCCGCGAGGTGTTCGGCGAGCTGGGGTACGGCGCTCCTATGGAGGATGTCGCCCGTCGGGCGAGGGTCGGGGTCGGCACGGTGTACCGGCGCTTCCCGAGCAAGGAAGTACTGGTGCGGCGGATAGCCGAGGAGGAGACCTCCCGGCTGACCGACCAGGCGCGTACGGCGCTGGGACAGGAGGACGAACCGTGGTCCGCGCTGTCGCGCTTCCTGCGGTCCTCGGTGGCCTCGGGCGCGGGGCGGCTGCTGCCGCCCCAGGTCCTGCGGGTGAGCGTCCCGGACTCCGAGGACTGCGTCACGGTGCTCCCCGTCCGGGACGGTGGCCGGGTGCCGCAACAACGGTCCGGGTCCCGGTCCTCCGACGACGGGGACGGCGGCGACACCGACGGCGCCTCGTCGGCCGGCGGGAGTCGGGGGTCCGGGGCAGGAGTGCCCGAGCTGTCCGGCCTCTCCGAGGAGGACGCCCCGGGTTCCGCCGAACTGGTAGAGGTCGTGGGCCAGTTGGTGGACCGTGCGCGAGGCGCGGGGGCGCTCCGCGCGGGTGTCACGGTGGGCGATGTGCTGCTGGTGATAGCCACCGCGGCGCCGACGCTGCCCGAGGCGACCCAGCAGGTGGCCGCGTCCTCGCGACTGCTGGACATTCTGCTGGAGGGGCTGCGATCGCGGACCGCGTGAGTCCTGGTCGGTCCGCACGATGATCCCGGCAACTGGCTGATTCTGCCCCCTACGGGCGCGGGTCGGCGCTCCGGGCCGGGAAAACCGCCCGGATGAGTGGTTGCCGCACGAGGGCTGCCCTGTTGTGCTCCCCGCTGTGCCACGCTTGGCCGGTGTTCTGGTCCGAAGGTGTACACGGGGGCTTGCCGCGATGAGCGTTGAGGGGCGGGACGAGTCGCTCGAAAGTCTCGGCAAGCTGTCGGCTGAGGGTGGCCCCACGGATGGCCCGACGGGCGATGGTCCGACGGATGACGGTCCGACGGGCGGTCCGACGGGCGGCGAGCGGTCCAGCAGCGTGCCGCAGCAGCGACAGCGGGAGGGCGACGCACCGGACAGCGTCCTGCCGCCGCCCCGTTCGCTCGACCTGCCGCCGTCCGACGCGGAGTTGATCCAGCAGATGCGGGACGGCGCGGACGGCGCCCACCCGGACACGGCCCGAACGGACAGCGCCTATGCGGAGTTGTTCCGCCGGCACGCCGCCGCCGTGCGCCGCTATGCCCGCAGCTGCTGCCGTGACGCGGACACCGCCGACGACCTGACCGCCGAAGTCTTCGCGCGCACCCTCCAGGCGGTACGGGGTGGGGCCGGGCCCAAGCAGGCCGTGCGGGCCTATCTGCTGACCACGGTTCGGCACGTCGCCGCCACCTGGACGAAGACCGCCAAGCGGGAGCAACTGGTCGAGGATTTCGCACTCTTCGCCGACCAGGCCGCCAGGTCGTCCTCGTCCGAGGTGTCCGACCAGGACACCCTGGACCTGGGAGCCGATGTGCGGGCGATGCAGATCGCCGAGCAGTCGCTCGCCATGGAGGCGTTCCGTTCGCTGCCCGAGCGCTGGCAGGCGGTGCTCTGGCACACCACTGTCGAGAAGGAGTCACCGAGTGAGGTCGCGCCGCTGTTCGGCCTCACCGCCAACGCGACCGCTGTGCTGGCCGGCCGTGCCCGCGAGGGCCTCAAGCAGGCGTACCTCCAGGCGCATGTGAACCAGGCACTCACCGGGAGCGGCGACTGTGCGCGGTACGCCGACCGGCTCGGCGCGTACGCCCGCGGCGGGCTGCGGATGCGGGCCGAGCGGGGGCTGCGGAAGCATCTCGAGGAGTGCGCCAAGTGCCGGCTGGCGGCGGGCGAACTGAAGGACGTCAACGCCGGAATCCCGGCGCTGGTTCCGGTCGCCGTCATCGGCTGGTTCGCCGGCGGCTCCGCGCTCAAGGCTGCCGGTATCGCGGCGGGCGGCGTGGCGGGGGCAGCGGGCGCGGGGGCCGCATCCGCCACCGGCGGGGGTTCCGCGGGCGGCGGAGCCGCCGCGTCCGAGGGACTGGGCGCGCCCGTGAAGGCAGGAATCGCCGCAGGAGTGGTGGTGGCGGCCGCCGCCGGACTGGCGTTCGCCCTCGCGGGCAGTGACGCGCCGCCCCGAGCGAAGCCCGAGGCGGCCCCGCCGGCCGCACAGCCGGTCAGCCCGCCCGCACCCACGACCACCCCGCCGTCACCGCGACCGAAGCCACCGCCGCCCCCTCCTGTGCCCGCACCGCCCCGTGCCCCCGCGCCGAAACCGACCGCCGGACCGACGCCGCCGAAGCGGGCACCCGAACCGGCGCCGAAGCCGGCGCCGCCGAAGCCGCCCCCCAGCACCGAGCCCGTACCACCGAAGCCGTCCCCGAAACCGCCTCCCCCGGCGCCGACCGTGTACCGGGTGAACCGCCTCCCGTACTCCCTGCTGGGCGATCACACCGCGCCGGAGATCGACCTCGGCGGCAGCAGCTGGGTGTGGCAGCGCGGGAACCTGCGGGTGGACCGCACGGCCTATGACCACGGGATCACGGTGCACACCCCGTCCAGCGTGACCATCGAACTGAACCGCCGGTGCTCCGCTTATCAGGCATTCGCCGGCATCGACGATCTGTCGCTGGGGCTCGGCTCGGCCCGTTTCTCGGTGTACGGCGACGGGACCCGGCTGTGGCGCTCGGACGTGCTGCACGGCGGGGACCCCGCGGTGCCGGTCACCGTCGGGGTCGCGGGCCGCGGCAGCATCCGTCTGGTGGTCGAACGGGGCGGCCCTCTCGGATCGGTGGCGCTCGCCGACTGGGCGCAGTCGCAGATCAGCTGTAGCTGAGCAGTCGGGGCGCCGGTGCGGCTCCTCACGCTGCCACCGGTTCGGCTCCGGTGCGGCTCCTCACGCTGCCACCGGTTCGGCTCCGGTGCGGCTCCTCACGCTGCGCCGGTGCGGCTCCTACAGGCTGCGCCGGGGCACGACCCCGCCCGCCACGGCCCGCTGCTTCGGTGCGGCCGATCCCGTCCAGCAGGTACCGCGACGCGACAGCAGCCGCCGCAGCCACAGCTCGGTGGAGATCAGGTCCGCGAGGCCGTCCAGCGGCACCCGTTCCCCCTCCGCGGCCGCGCGCAGCGCCTTGCGGACCACCCGGGCCTCGACCAGGCCCGCATCGGCCAGCAGCGGGGCGTCGAAGAGGGCGACCAAGGTGTCGATGGATGCCCGCAGACCTTGATGGAAGGCGGCTGTCGCGGTGGGAAGGGAGGGTGCGCCCCAACCGGGCGGCAGATCGCGGATGCCCGCACCGGCCAGCACCGTACGCAGGATGGCCGCCCGCGCCCCCGGCTGAACCCGCAGCGACTCGGGGAGCACCCGGGCCGCCCGTACCACCTGGTTGTCGAGGAACGGGGCGTGCAGCCGCTGGCTGCGGACCTCCGCCGCCTGCTCGAAGACCCGGTGGTCAGCGGCGCGACGGGCCAGTGCGGCGCGGGCCCGGGCCTCGCCGGGGCGTTGCACCGAGGTAGGGCGGAGGGCCGACTCCTGGAGACGAACCGACACTTCGGCGAGCGCCTCCCCGGTCAGCCAACGCGCCGCGGGCCCCGGCCGCGACCAGGTCAGCGCGGCCAGCGAGGCGTCCAGCGTGGAGCCTTCGGCGGTCAGGAAGAAGTCACGGTCGCGGAGCCGGTCGGCGGCGGCCTCGATACCCGAGCGGTAGGGTGTACGGGCCAGTCTGCGCGCCGCCCGGTACACGGTGAACGGGACGAGGACGGAGCTGTCCGCCTTGGCCAGTGCGGTGACCGGGCGCACCAGGTGGCGCCTGCGCCGGTCCATCAACAGGTCGGCCAGCCGGGCCGGATGCGCGTCCAGCACCTGGCGTGCGCCGTCGCCCACGAAGTGGTCGGCGCTGCCTGCGGCCAGCCGCCTGCGGTGGCGTTCGGCGGTGATGAGCGAGGAGCTCGGCTCGTCCGTCAGCGGGCCGCTCTCCAGATCGGCGTAGGGCAGGGCCTCTTCACCGGCGGCGACCACCACATGGTGCAGCCGCGGGTTGGCCGCGATGGCGCCGGCCCGCTCCAGTTCGGGTTCCTGACCGCGCGCCGCCAGGTCGTTGAAGGTGACGGCGAGCAACCGCTCCCCTGCGCCGGTGCCGTGGCCCAGCAGGGTGCCGGGCACACCGGGCAGTCCCGCCGCGAGCAGGGCGAGGGTCGCCGACGCGCTGCCGCCCGACAGGTCGGCGCCGATACCGGGGGCCGGCGCGCCCCGGGCGGCCCGCCGCTCGGCGGGTCCCATGCCGGGGACCGGGCCCGGGTCGGGCGCCCGGGTCTCGGGGGCGTGGCGCGGGGCGGTGAGCCTGGCCCGTACGGCTTCGACCAGCGCGTCCCGTACACCGTCGACCGCCCGGTCGGCCTCGACCTGCGCGGCGGCCACCGCCAGCGAGGCCACCGGTTCGTATCCGGTGATCTCCCGGGAGCCCTCGCGCAGGATGAGGGCGTGGCCGGGCGGAATGCGCCGCACTCCCGCGTACGGAGTGGAGTCGCGCAGCGCCTCCGGCACGTCGGGGCAGGCGAGCAGCGCCGCCAGGTGGCCGATGTCCAGCTGGGCTTCGATCAGGTCGGCGAGCGGGAGGGCGGCGGTGGCGTAGGCGGTGCCGTTCGCCCAGGGGGTGTGGAAGACGGGTCTGGCGCCCGCCAGATCACCGATGACGGTGACCCGGCGCCCGGACTGCACGACGACCGTGTAACTGCCCGGCCATGCGGTGAGGTGGCGCAGCGCACCTCCGCGGGCGGCGAACAGGCCGACTCTGAGCTGGTCGTCGGTGGCCGCGCAACACCCCAGTACGGCAAGGCGGGTGAAGGGATCGACGGTGATCACGCGGACCTCGTCGGGCCGCCAGTCCCCGACCGCCCAGAGCGGATCGGGGTCACCCCAGAGCAGTTGCGAGCCGACGGGATGGACGGT
Source organism: Streptomyces sp. NPDC051320 (assembly GCF_040682175.1). NCBI lineage: Bacteria > Bacillati > Actinomycetota > Actinomycetes > Kitasatosporales > Streptomycetaceae > Streptomyces > Streptomyces sp. NPDC051320. The sequence goes on along the minus strand of NZ_JBFBAL010000007.1, from coordinate 387,475 downwards.
GCGACCCTCGTCCGTGGCACCCACGGAACCGGCCTTACCGAAGGTCGCGGCGACACTGCTCCACCCCACCAACCACCGCATCGCCGCCTCCACAGGCTGTGGACAGATAAGAACGCCAAGGGCGTTCGAGTCCATGCTGCCATGACAACGGCGTAGCGGAGGGAGTACGGAAGCGCGCACCGAAATGTGAATGCGCCCCCGGCAAAGGCCAGTCGACTGTGCCCGAGAAGGGTCGCTATCCGGCCATTCTGGCGAAGGGGCACCCGTGCCCCGAACGGGACGCCGCGGGCATACGGGCTGCGGTCCGGGAGGCGTTGTCCGCCCCCCGGACCGGCTCGCCGCCCGCGGGGATTGGGGCGGCGGTATCCCCCAGCCCGCTGGATCCAGTACAGCGGGCCGACCCACGCACTGGTCATGGAAGCGCTCCCGGCGACCCCGGACCAGAGCGCACGGCCGGGCGCACGGCCACACGCGAGGAGCACGGCACGCGGTTGAAACCGCTCCGGGCGGGCAACATTCCCGCCATCCGGAACATCACCCCTTAACGGTAGGGATGCGGCGAACTACGCTGGGTTTACGAATGCCATGCACGGCTTCTCAGATCAGAGGGGTTGCCGCGACGTGGCGGCCGTCTGTGTGTCGAGGGGTGGCGCATGTCCAGGGAGCTACGCGGGCCGAACGACAAACTCGGCACCGTTCTCGCCCTCGCGGGAATCAGCAACGCCGGGCTGGCGCGCCGGGTCAACGACCTGGGCGCCCAGCGGGGTCTGACTCTTCGCTACGACAAGACCTCCGTGGCCAGGTGGGTCTCCAAGGGCATGGTGCCCCAGGGCGCCGCGCCCCATCTGATCGCCGCGGCGATAGGCGCCAAACTGGGCCGGCCGGTACCGCTGCACGAGATAGGTCTCGCGGACGCGGATCCGGCCCCCGAGGTCGGTCTCGCGTTCCCGCGCAGCGTGCATGCGGCGGTGGTGTCGGCGACCGATCTGTACCGACTCGACCTGGCCGGCCGACGCGCCGGGAGCGGCGGCATCTGGCAGTCACTTGCCGGATCGTTCGCCGTCACGGCATATGCGACGCCTGCCTCGCGATGGCTGATAACACCCGCGGATTCCTCGGTCGCCAGGGGCGCGGACGAAGTGGTGGACCCTGCCGCGCTGCGGGTCGGCCACAGTGATGTGGCGAAGCTGCGGGAGGCGGCCGAGGACGCGAGACGCTGGGACTCCAAGTACGGCGGCGGTGACTGGCGTTCCTCGATGGTGCCGGAGTGCTTACGCGTCGACGCGGCCCCGCTGCTGCTCGGTTCGTACTCCGACGAGGTCGGCCGGGCGCTCTTCGGAGCGACCGCCCAACTCACCAGACTGGCCGGCTGGATGGCCTTCGACACCGGCCAGCAGGAGGCCGCGCAGCGGTACTACATCCAGGCACTGCGGCTCGCCCGCGCGGCGGCCGACGTCCCTCTGGGCGGATATGTCCTGGCTTCGATGTCGCTGCAGGCCGTCTACCGGGGCTTCGGCGACGAAGGGGTGGACCTCGCACAGGCAGCCGTGGAGCGTAACCGGGGCCTCGCGACGGCCCGCACCATGAGTTTCTTCCGGTTGGTCGAAGCACGGGCGCACGCACGCGCCGGTGACTCGTCGGCGGCCGGCGCGGCACTGAAGGCAGCCGAGGGCTGGCTGGAACGCTCCCGCGACGGTGACGCGGACCCGTCCTGGCTGGGTTTTTACACCTACGACCGGTTCGCCGCCGATGCGGCGGAGTGCTACCACGACCTGAAGGCCCCGCGTCAGGTGCGACGCTTCACCGAACAGGCACTGTCGAAGCCGACGGAGGAGTTCGTCCGCTCACACGGGCTGCGCCTGGTGGTGAGCGCGGTGGCCGAGCTGGAGTCGGGAAACCTCGACGCGGCCTGCGCCGCGGGCACCCGGGCGGTGGAGGTCGCCGGGCGCATCTCCTCGGCCCGGACCACCGAATACGTCAGGGATCTGCTGCACCGCCTGGAGCCGTACGGTGACGAACCGAGGGTGATGGAACTGCGCGAGCGGGCCCGTCCGCTGCTCGTCGCTCCGGTGTAGCAGGCTCGTCCGGAGCAGGCGGGCGTGGAGCAGGCTCGTCGTACGGCGCTGGTTTGAGCGCGTTGTCAGTGGGCCAGTGCACTATCGGGGTGGGAGGAGGTGCGATGTCATCCGGCAAGGGCTCGATCCGTGGCGGCGCAGTCATGGACCGCGGTTTCGACTGCGACGTACTGATCATCGGCGGCGGCATCGTCGGTCTGTCGACGGCGTATGCGCTGGCCCGTGCGGCGCCCGGCCTTCAGGTGGTGGTGCTGGAGAAGGAGCACGGCACCGCCCGCCACCAGACCGGCCGCAACAGCGGAGTGATCCACAGCGGAATCTACTACCGGCCCGGATCGCTCAAGGCGCGCTTCGCCGTGCGCGGCGCGGCCGAGATGACCGAGTTCTGCCGGGCGGAGGGCATCGCGCACCGGATCACCGGCAAGCTGATCGTGGCCACCGGCCGGGAAGAGCTGCCGCGCCTGCACGCCCTCGCCCAGCGCGGCCGGGAGAACGGCATTCCGGTGCGGGAGCTGGGTCCCGCCCAGATCACCGAGTACGAACCGGAGGTCCGGGGCCTGGCCGCGATCCAGGTCGCCACCACCGGGATCGTCGACTACGGCGCGGTGGCCGAGCGGCTCGCGGCGGCCTCGGGCGCCGAGATCCGCTGCGGCGCCGAGGTGGTGCGGATCTCCCGCCGTGCGGAAGGGGTCGCGGTCGCCACCGCGGACGGTTCGGTACTGCGGGCCCGCTCGCTGGTGAACTGCGCGGGGCTGCACTGCGACCGGATCGCCCGCCTGGCGGGTGACCAGCCGGGGATGCGGATCGTGCCGTTCCGGGGGGAGTACTACACGCTGGCGCGCCCGGAACTGGTGCGTGGGCTGGTCTACCCGGTTCCCGACCCGGCGTTCCCCTTCCTCGGCGTCCACTTGACCCGCGGCATCGAAGGCGGTGTACACGTCGGTCCGAACGCGGTGCCCGCGCTGGCCCGCGAGGGGTACGGCTGGGGTGTGGTGCGCCCCGGCGACCTGGGCAGCACGCTCGCCTGGCCGGGCTCCTGGCGGATAGCCCGGCGCCACTGGCGGTACGGCGCGGGCGAGCTGCACCGTTCGCTGTCCAAGCCGGCCTTCGCAGCCGCGGTACGGCGGCTGCTGCCCGCCGTCGACGTGTCCGACCTGCGCCGCGCACCCGCGGGCGTGCGGGCGCAGGCGGTGCTCAGGGACGGCACGCTGGTCGACGACTTCCTGATCCGGGAGGCGCCCCGCACCGTCCACGTGCTGAACGCCCCGTCGCCCGCTGCGACCGCCGCCCTGCCGATCGGCCGGGAGATCGCCCGCCGGGCGCTGGCCTCGGTGGTGGTCCGAACCTGAGCGCGGCGGGCACCGCGGCGCGGCGGCGACGGGAGCGCGGCGCGGCGGCGGCCGTAGAATTGACGGCATTGTGTCCGATCTCCTGAATCCCGGCCCTGACGTCGCCCCCGCAGACGTCGCCCCCACAGACGCCCCCGGCCCGGGCGTCCCCACCGCCGGGTCCCCCGCGCCGCGCCGCGCCAAGGGTGAGCCGCGCTTCCCCGGCGGTCCCGCCGCCGACCCCGCGGGCTCCCACCACGAACGCCGCATCCGCAGCTTCCAGCCCCGCCGCAGCCGGGTCACGACCGGTCAGGGCGACGCCCTGGAGCGTCTGTGGCCGCAGTGGGGCCTGGACATCGACGGGTTGCGGGTGCTGGACCTCGACGAGATGTTCGGCGGGCTCCCGGTCGTCCTGGAGATCGGCTTCGGCATGGGTGAGGCGACCGCCCGGATGGCCGAGGCGGACCCGGACACCGGCATCCTCGCCGTCGACGTGCACACGCCCGGCCAGGGCAACCTGCTCCGTCTCGCGGAGCAGAACGGTCTGTCCAACATCCGGGTGGCCAACGGTGACGCGATCATTCTGCTCCGCGCAATGCTGACACCGGACTCGCTCGCCGGGCTCCGGGTGTACTTTCCCGATCCGTGGCCCAAGAGCCGCCACCACAAACGGCGGCTCATCCAGCCCGAGTTCCTCGACCTGGCCGCGACCCGGCTGGCACCCGGCGCCGTACTGCACTGCGCGACGGACTGGGAGCCGTACGCCGGGCAGATGCTCGACGTGCTGGCCGCGCACCCGCAGTTCCGCAACACCGCTGCGGACGGCGGCTATGCGCCGAGGCCGGCGTTCCGGCCGGTGACGCGTTTCGAGGGCCAAGGGCTCGAGAAGGGCCACGCCGTGCACGACCTGTTGTTCCTCCGCCGCTGAAGCCCGGGCGCACCCCTGCGACGGAAAGGCGATACGGCGTCGCAGATGTCAGTGCGGCTCGTTAGGGTCAATCAGGTGTACGAGTCGAGCTTGCCGCCCGGGGCGCCCCACCCCATGGTCCCGGCGTACGAGGAGCAGCCGCGCTTCGACGCCGTACCGCCCCGCGCGCACTGGCGGTACACCCCGCGCCGTGACTTCTGGCGCAGCAAGGCACTGCGCGCCGCGGCAGTGATCGTGCTGCTCGCGCTCTGCGGTCTGGTGATCCTCGCGCTGGTCCGTGAACAGACCGGCACCGAAGGGTTTTTGGTCGGGCTCGGGCTCGCCGTGCTGCCGGTACCCCTGCTGATGACGGCGTTCCGCTGGCTCGACCGGGTCGATCCCGGGCCCTGGCGCAATCTGCTCTTCACCTTCGCCTGGGGAGCCTGCGCCGCGGCCCTCGTCGCCATCATCGCCAACTCCTTCGCGACCCGCTGGGTCGCGACCGCCACAGCGGACCCGGCGAGCGCCAACACCATCGGGGCGACGGTGATAGCACCGATCGTCGAGGAGAGCGCCAAAGGGGCGGCGCTGCTGCTGATATTCCTGTTCCGCAAACGGCACTTCACCGGAATCGTCGACGGGGTCGTCTTCGCCGGCTTCACCGCGACCGGTTTCGCCTTCACCGAGAACATCCTCTATCTGGGCAGCGCCTTCGGCGAGGACAAGTCGATGGGGTTCTCGGGCCTGTCGTCGGTGACCGCGGCGACCTTCTTCGTCCGGATCGTCCTGGCGCCGTTCGCCCACCCGCTATTCACCGTCATGACCGGCATCGGCTTCGGCATCTCCGCGTCGAGCGCGCCGCACCACCGGGTGCGCCGGATCGCGCTGCCGCTTCTCGGGCTCAGCTGCGCGATGGGCATGCACGCCCTGTGGAACAGCTCGTCGGTCTTCGGCACGTTCGGCTTCCTGGTGGTCTACGGCGCCTTCATGGTGCCGGCCTTCGGCCTGGTCACCTGGCTGGCCGTCTGGACCCGGCAGCGCGAACTGCGCACCATATCGACCGAACTGCCCGCATACGCGGCAGCGGGCTGGCTGGCATCGGCCGAACCGGCCGCGCTCTCCTCGATGAAGGCCCGGTCGATGGCCCGCGACTTCGCGGCACGCAGCCACACCGTTCCGTACGCCTACCCGCAGCCGGGTGGGAGAGCCGGCCGGAGGACGGGGGCGAAGGCAGGCGCCAGAGCCGCGTCCCGGGCGGTCCACGAGTACGAGGCCTTCGCGACCACGCTGGCCTTTCTGCGGCACCGGGCCCGCCGCGGCTCGGTGGGCCCGGACTTCGTGGCGCGCGAGCAGGAGTTGCTGCACCATCTGTGGCAGCGCAAGGACATAGCCGGGCCCGCACTGCTCTACGCGGCGCAGGCCACCGGCCGGGTACGGGTGCCGCCGCCGTATCTCCACTACGGCGGCTACAACCCGTACCGGCAGTAGCGCGGTTACGCCGAAGCCGCTGTCAGGGTGGCGAGCTCCGCCTCGGTGAGCCGGAGTTCGGCGACCGCCGTCAGTGCGGGCAGCTGCTCGGGCGTACGGGCGGATGCGATCGGCGCGGCGACGGTCGGCCGGGCGGCCAGCCAAGCCAGTGCGACGGTCGCCGGCTCGGCCTCATGTGCCGCTGCCACCTCGTCGAGCGCGGCGAGCACCTTCCGCCCCCGCTCGCTCTCCAGATGTTTGGCCGCACCCGCGGCACGCACGCTGTCCACCTCCGCGCCGGGGCGGTACTTGCCGGTGAGGAAGCCGGAGGCCAGCGCGTAGTACGGCACTGCGGCCAGACCGTGCCGGGCGACGGTGTCCTGCAGCCCGCCCTCGTAGGTGTCGCGGGAGACCAGGTTGTAGTGCGGCTGAAGCGCTACGTACCGGGCCAGCCCCTCGGCCGCGGAGAAGGCGAGAGACGCCTCGAGGCGCTCGGGGCCGATGTTGGACGCGGCGATGGCACGCACCTTGCCGTCCTTCACCAGCTGGTCGAGCGCGGTGATGATTTCCTCGACCGGGACGGACGGGTCGTCGAAGTGCGTGTAGTAGAGATCGATGTGGTCGGTGCGCAGCCTGCGCAGCGACTCCTCGGCGGCGGCCTTGATGGTCCCGGCCGAGAGCCCCTTGTGCGCGGGATGTGCGCCGACCTTGGTGGCGACCACCACCTCGGAGCGGTTTCCGCGGGCGGTCAGCCAGTTGCCGATGACGGTCTCGGACTCGCCACCCTGGTTGCCCGCCACCCACGCGGAGTACGAGTCGGCCGTATCGACGAAGTTGCCGCCGGCCGCGGTGTACGCGTCGAGCACCGCGAAGGACTGCGCCTCGTCGGCGCTCCAGCCGAAGACGTTGCCGCCGAGGGCGAGCGGGAAGACATGGAGGTCGGACGTGCCGAGCCTGCAAAGAGAAGTCATAGGGCGGACAACCCCGGCACCGTCCCGCACTATTCCGTGCACGGCGCCGGGGTCGCGGGAGCCGTCAGGCGTTGATGCCCCTGCTCGCCAGCCAGGTCAGCGGGTCGATCGGGTCGCCGCCACCGGGGCGGACCTCGAGGTGCAGATGCGGCCCGGTGACATTGCCGGTGGCGCCGACATTGCCGATGACCTGCCCGGTGGTGACCTTCTGGCCGGCGCTCACGGCGATCGACGACTGGTGACAGAACCAGAGTTCCGTGCCGTCGTCGAGGGTGATGACCGTGCGATAGCCGTACGACCCCGACCAGCCGGCCGACTTGACCGTACCGCTGTGCACGGCCTTGATCGGGGTACCGGTCGGAGCGGCGAAGTCGAGGCCGGTGTGGTAGCCGGAGGACCACATCGAGCCGCTGTCACCGAAGTGCGAGGTGAGGGTGTAGGAGGCGACCGGGAGCGAGTAGCTCGCGGCCACTTTGGCGAGTCGTTCCCTCTCCGCCTTGGCCTTGGCCTCCGCCTCGGCCTTCTGCTTGGCAGCCTTCTCCTTGGCGGCTGCCGCCTCCTGCTGCTTCGCCGCCTCAGCGGCGGCCTTGGCGGCCGCTGCCTTCTCCGCCGCCACCGCGGCCTGGTCGTCGACCGCGCTCTGCTGCTGCTCGGCCTGGAGCAGGATGCGGCTCCGCAGCGCTTCGCCGGCGTTCGAGTCGCTGCCGACGGCACCGGTCGATGCGGTGCCGATCGCGGCATGGGCGGCGCCCGCTTCGGTTGCGTCACCGGACGAGGAGTGGCCGTCGATGTCCGATATCAGCGTTCCCACGCCCGGCAGCGACTCGGCGTCCGGCAGCTTGTCCTTGACGGACTGCGGAAGGTCGGGGAGGGAGATCGAGACGGGCGGCTTCGCCTGCGCGCTGGCCATGCCGCCCGCGCCGACGGCAGCGATCACGCCGACGCCGAGGACCGTGGAGCTGCGCGCGATGCCGCCGCGCTGCTTGGCCACCCGGTGCTTGCCGCGCAGCGGACGAAGGGACTCCTCGGTGGGGTTCCACTCGTCGAACGTGCCGCCGTCCTCACCGCCGAAACCGAGAGATTCGTCGTTCGGGAAGTAAAGCGTTTCGGGGGCAGGGTTGTTGGACGCCACGGAGGCGCACTCCTTTCCTTCCTTACCGCCTACCGGGTTAGCTGACGGGTTCGGAGCAGGAAGGTCTCCTACGGGCCGTTCCTTGCGGAGCTGCCCGATTCACCCCAATAAGTGGTTCCCCGGTTCCCTTGCGGGATTCGGCGCGTGCGCACGGTGTCGCCTCTTGCGACGACTGGGACAACCGCGCTGCGTTATCGAACGTTAATAGACCCACGCCCCGGAGCCAAGCCGTTCCAACTGATCATTAACGATTTTGGCCTGGACCAATCGGGGCACAAGGGGGCGGAGTCGGGCGAGTTGACGCGCGCTCAGGAAACCCTCATTGCTTGACCGTTCATCAAATGTTATGCAGAGCGGTGCGTCCGGTCACTCATCGCGACGGATTCCCCGTACGATCTCCACCGTCCTGCGCCGCGGGGGCTGATCGTCCGTCGGACGGGCCACCGCGAGCAACGCCATGTCGTCCGTCGAGTGCCCCCCGGTATGCCGCCGCACATCGTCGGACAGCGCCGTGAGCAGCTCGTCGGGCCCCGGGAAGATCCGGCCGCGCAGCCGTTCCTTCGGATCGTAGAAGACCCCTGCCGCGTTCCGCGCCTCGGACAGCCCGTCGGTGTAGAGCAGCAGCGTGGCCCCCGGCGGAAACGGCAACTCGTCGGCACGATCCGGCCAGGAGGCCACATCCGCCATCCCCAGCGGCAGCGCGGCATCGGTCGGCGTGACCGCGTCGAGCCCCCCGTCGGCGTACAGCAGGAGGGGCTCGGGATGACCGCGGTTCACCACCCGGATCCGGTCCCGGCCGCCGCGTGGCACTTCGGCGAGCGCGGCGGTGGTGAAGCCCTCGATGGCGTCGAGGCCCTCCCGCCGGGTGCCCTCCCTGGTCAGCGCACGCTCCAGACGCTGGGCCACCCCTTCCAGGCTTCTCTCCTGCTCGGCGGCCTCCCGGAAGGCTCCGATCACCACCGCCACGGCCTCCACCGCGCCGAGCCCCTTGCCCCGCACATCACCCACGATGAGCCGGACCCCGTACGGCGTGTCCTGCACCGCGAAGAGGTCCCCGCCGATGAAGGTGCCGGCCTGTGCCGCCTCGTACCGCGCCGCGACGTGCAGTCCACCGATCCGCTCGAGGGGCACCGGCAGCACCGCGCGCTGCGCGGTCTCGGCGATGACCCGGGCCGACGCGAGCTGCTCACCGCTACGGCGCACCACCCGGTTGATGATCAGCGCGAGCGCCGCCACAGTGATCACCGTGAGTAGCTCGGTGACAGCACTGGCATGGGCGCTGCTGCCGTTGTAGGCGTGGAGTCCCGCCATGGCCACGACGGCAGCCACCCCGGTCAGCAGCGTGGCTCGGAGCGAGAAGAACGGAGCGGCGATCAGCGGTGCCGCAGAGAAGAACGGCACCGGGGTGAAGGGGTCCGGAGTCGCCAGGTCGAATGCGATCCCACCGACCAGCAGCACCGGCGGCAGCGCCAGGAGGAACCGGCGTGCCGTGCCGCGCTGTGCTCGCTGCCCCACCAGTGGTCTCCTGCCCGGTCCATACCCGGCTGCGGACAGTACCGCGCCCCACCCAGGCTGTCCGCAACCACGCCGACCGGCGATCCGACGTCGGCCAACCGGGGGAACGGCTGGGCACCGGCCCGTTTCAGAAGGCCCACGCCAGCAGATCCACCGCCAGCACAGCCAGCGCCATACCCAGGAACAGCGTGTAGGCCCCCAGAACCCGCCCCCGGTCGCCCGCCGCCCACTGCCGCGTCAGCACCCACCCGAACACCACGGCCTCCGCCGCCGCACCTGCGACGCCCGCCGGCGGCCAATGGAGGCCGAACAGCAGGGCAGCAGTGGCCAGCGTATGTACCACGGCGAGCAGCGAAACGACCCGGAGCCGCCGCCCCTGCAGCACCCCGAGCCGGGTCAGCTCGTCGAGCCGCTCGAGCCCCACCCGCGCCCGCGTCAGGCCGACCAGGGCCGACGGCACGACCTCCAGCAGCAGCAGTACGGTCAGCGTGACCCGCAGAACGAACACGTCAGCCCCCTGATACGTGCCGGCGCCACCCGCCGGAGTAACGCTCGAAGGCCCGGCACATGATGTGCCGGGCCTTCGTTCACAAGTAGCGGGGACAGGATTTGAACCTGCGACCTCTGGGTTATGAGCCCAGCGAGCTACCGAGCTGCTCCACCCCGCGTCGGTGAACCCAACCCTACGGCATCCGCAGCGATGCTCCTCACCATTAACGTCCGGACCGGCCGGCCGTTCCCGAGCGGCCGCCGCCCGCGCGCACCTTCCCGAATCCGGGGTGCACCCCGGGGGAGAGTCCCTGCTGCTCGGCCAGCCTGCCGAGCAGCATGCCCAGTTGCCGGTGCTCGTCCACAGAGAGCCCCGCACAGATCTGCTGCTCGTGCGCGGCGCCGGCCTCCCGCAGCCGGGACAGCAGCGCGACACCCTCGTCGGCCAGGAAGAGCGCGTACTGCCGCCGGTCGGCGGCATTGCGCCTGCGTTCGATGAGCCCGCGCGCCTCGAGTTCATCGGCGAACGCCACGAACCGGCTGGGCGGCATGCCCAGCACGTCTGCCAGTTCGCGCTGGCTGCGCCCCGACATCCCCGCCAGCAGGCGCAGGAGTCCCGCCTGGGCGGGGGTGAGATCCAGTTCCGCGATGCGCTCGGCGAACCGGTCCGCCGCGTGCGCCCCCAGCTGAGCCAGCAAGAAGGCGACCCCCTGAGGGGGCCGCGCGCCCGGTGCTTCCTCATCCAGTTCCATGGAGAAATGATATCAGCTTGACAATCGTTCGGGACTGTAATCATTCTGGTAAGGTGACGAATATCGAGGAGGCAACCGTGACCACCGCATCCGCCGACCCCGCGCCCCGGCGAGCAGAGGCCCCGAGCCGTCGCCCGCAAGGAGGTCCACCCCTGCTGGCCCCCGTGCTGGCCTTCGCCGTCCTGACCATCGCCTACGTGATCGTCAACCGGTCCACCCCGCACCTGGACGCGACCGGTGCCGAGGTGCTGCGCTATGCCTCGGCCCATCGCACGACCGCGAAGGCGGGATCACTGCTGCTCTTCGCTTCCTCGGTGCCCCTGGCACTGACCGCCGCGATCCTCTACCGGCGGCTCCGCGCCCTGGGGATCACCGCTCCCGGCTCCGCGATCACCCTGGTCGGCGGGGTACTGGCCTCGAGTGCGCTCGCGCTGAGCGGCATGTTCGGCTGGGCCGGCGGCCGGCTGTCCTCCGACGGGGGCCCCGCCCTGGCCAGGGCCCTGGCCGACCTCTCGTTCCTGGCCGGCGGTCCCGCGTACGCCACGACCTTCGCCCTGCTCATGGCGGGCATCTCGGTCACCGGCCTGCTGGCCGGCCTGCTTCCACGGGCGCTGGCCTGGCCAGGACTGGTACTCGCCGCGGTCGGCCTGGTCTGCGAACTGACCCTCGTGGTCGACGGGTTCCAGTACCTCCTGCCGATCGCCCGTTTCGGCGGCCTGCTCTGGCTGGTGATCGTCGCGGTCAGGCTGCCCCGCACCCGCCCGTCCCGCCACCAGTAGGCCCGGCGCCAACAGCACCGGACAGCGGCCGGGAACGCTCGAAGGCCCGGCACATGATGTGCCGGGCCTTCGTTCACAAGTAGCGGGGACAGGATTTGAACCTGCGACCTCTGGGTTATGAGCCCAGCGAGCTACCGAGCTGCTCCACCCCGCGTCGGTGAAGCCAACCCTACGGCATGCGGCCGGTCGCCACGGACCAACATCCGGTGAGTACGGTGGTCAGCCGTGGCGGCTCGCACGGGCGAGCGCCGGCACGAACCGGGCCGCGTCCACGGTGCCGACGCCGGTGGCCATGTCGTAGCCGTTGACGGCGGGGTAGCCGGTCACCCCCTGGTAGCTGTTGTCCGTCCCGTCGTTGACGTCCACGATGCCGGACGAGCGGTGGTGGACCAGGGTGTACAGCGCCTTGTTGATGTCACCCACCCGGTGACCGGCGGCCTGGTCGGCGAGGGCGACGATGCCGGAGAACAGCGGGCTCGCCTCGCTCGTGCCGCCGGAGACGTCCCAGCCGACAGCGGTCGGGTCGTAACTGGAGTACACCCACGCCCCGCCGTTGACAGCGGCGGCCATGGAGATGTCCGGGGTGCCGCGGCGACTGCCGACGACCTTCTTCTCGCCGTTCTGGAACGCGGGACGGCGGAAGACGTGCGACTGGCCGCCGCCACCGGCGCCGTAGTCGTTGTACACGCTCTCCGGCGCGGTGCGGTTGCCCTTGTCGTCCAGATGCAGCTGGGTGCCGCCGATCGACGTCACCAACGGGTCGGAGGAGGGCCAGGAGTTGACGCGCTTCGTGTAGTAACCGTTGCCGTCGGCGGTGTTGTCGGTGGCACCACCGTCACCGGAGGAGGCCAGGACGGTCACCCCGTGCCGGGCTGCGTCCTTGAACGCGTAACGCAGCTTGCCGATGCTGGAGAAGTCGCCCTTGTCGAAGCCCGGGAAGGTGTTCTCCGTGGCGCCGAAGCTCTGCGTGATCACATCACCGACTCCGTGGTCGATGAGGGACTTCTCGGCGGACATCATCTCCGGCAGACCGGTGACGCCCTCGGTCTCGGCGACCGCGGTCTCGACCAGCACGATCTTGGCGTCGGGCGCGACGGCGTGCGCCATCTCCACGTCGAGCGTCGTCTCGCCGGCCCAGCCGGTCATGTCGGAGTTCTTCGGGTCGAACTTGGGCACGTGTCCCCACTTCTCGACCCGCACCTTGGTGCTCTTCAGCCCGAACTGCTTGCTGTAGACGTCCAGATCGTGCTGCACGGTCGGCGAGCCGAACGAGTCGACGATCACGATCGTGCGGCCCTTGCCCGTGATGCCGGACCGGTACAGCGGGTTGAGGTTGTACGCCTGGCGGTACTGGATCGGGGTATAACAGGCGATCTTCCACTTCGCCTGACACTGCTCGGAGGGCAGCGGACTGCTCACCCCACTGACCAGCTGATGACCTGCGACGGCCGGGACCGCCTTGGTCCCCGGTGCGGCCTGAGCGGATGCGACGGTGACGCTGCTGCCCAGCGGGGTCGCTATCACCGCGGCGGCCACGAGGGCGGTGGCCCCGGCCGTCGCGGCCCCGGTGCGGGACCGGGGGCGTGTTGTGCGCATGAATTCTCCTTGTGTGGAGCGGAGTCGCGCGAAGCGGCTGCCGTGATCCCATCCGGGAGGGCATGCACAGAACAAGAGCGTTGGTTCATTGATGTCGAACGCTTTGCCTAACGGCGAATCCTTGGTCCACTCATGGCCGACTCATGGCCAACCGACGGAGCGGTCACGGGCCCGGAACCGACGAAGCGCCCCAGTCGGCGACGCGGACTGAGGCGCTAAGGCGCTGGACACCAGGTCAGGGGGCTAATCCACCGCCTGTTTCCGGTAGACCGTGTGGGACTCGAACCCACAACCAATGGATTAAAAGTCCACTGCTCTGCCAATTGAGCTAACGGTCCGTGCTTGCGCACCCCACGAGCATAGCGGGAGCGGACCGGGCAGCCGATCGGGTATCGGTTCTCGGGCCCGTCACCGGTGGTACGGCTGGTCGTGGGGCGAGTCCGGCGGAGCGCGGACGGAGGTCGGCGGAGGCAGGGAAAACGGCGTCGGCTAGGGGTCCACCGGCTCCGGGGCGCCCTTGCGGGCGGCTTCGCGGGCGAGGGTACGGGCGTGGTGCGGGTTCAGGAACCAGTGGCGGGCCGAGGCGAACCACCAGGCCGCGGCGGAACCCAGGACGACCAGCACGGCCACCGGCGCGTAGTTGAAAGTCTCCCAGGTCACCGGGGAGACCTGCGGGAGCATGAAGAGGACCGTGATCACCACCACCCACACCACCGCCACGATGCCGATCGGCCGCGACCACTTGCCCAGGTGCCACGGGCCCCGCCGGAAGTCGTCGCCGCGCCACAGCCGCAGCAGGGTGGGAATGACGTAGGCGATGTACAGGCCGATGACCGCGATGGAGGTCACCGCCGCATAGGCCGTGACGTTGATCAGGTACGGCAGTCCCAGTACCAGCGCGCCCAGCGCCGCGAGCCAGACCGCCGCGACCGGCGTACGGGTACGGGCACTCACGCTGTGCCAGATGTGCGAGAACGGCAGCGCTCCGTCCCGTGAGAAGGCGTAGATCATGCGGGAGTTGGCGGTCACCGACGCCATGCCGCAGAAGAGTTGTGCGCCGATGACGACGAGCAGCAGCAGTTTGCCGCCGGTCGCGCCGACCCCGTCGAGCAGGATCTGGGCGGGCGGCGCACCGGTCGGGGACGCCAGCTGCTTGTCGTAGGACTGGATGGCGTAGGTGAAACCGAGGAGAAGGACGAAACCGGCGATCCACGAGGTCCAGATGGACTGGACGATGCCCTTGGGGCCCGCCGTGGAGGCGTCGTGGGTCTCCTCGGTCATGTGCGCGGACGCGTCCTAGCCGGTGAAGGTGTACTGCGCCATCAGCAGCCCGATGAGGACCACGTAGAAGCCGCTGCCGAAGCCGGTGTTGTTGACGAAGTGGGTGAAGACGAAGGACGCCGACTGGTGGTGGTCCGGGGCGAAGGTGAGCGCGCCGACGATGAGCACGACGCCGAGCACGTGCCACCAGACACTGACGCTGTTGAGGATCGCGACGATCCGGACGCCGAAGGTGTTCAGCAGGCCGTGCAGGACCAGGATCGCCGCGAAGAGCAGGATCGTACGGCCGGGGGTGACGTGGAAGCCGAACTGGAGATTCAGGTACGCGCCGAGGAAGGACGCGGCACCGAAGTCGATGCCGGCGGTGACCGCGACCTGACCGAGCACGTTGAACCAACCCGTGAACCAGGCCCAGGCCGCGGCCGACCGCGGTGGCGCGAGGCGGTGGGCCCAGAAGTAGAGGCCGGCCGACGTGGGGTAGGCCGAGCAGATCTCGGCCATGGCCAGGCCCACGAAGAGGGTCATCAGGCCGACGCCCACCCAGCCCCAGGTGATGAGGGCGGGGCCTCCGGTGTTCATGCCGTACAGATACAGCGTCAGGCAGCCGGAGAGCACCGAGATGATGGTGAAGGAGACGGCGTAGTTGGCGAAGGCGGACATCCGGCGGGCGAGGACCTGGGTGTAGCCGAGTTCGGCGAGGCGGTCCTCGTCGGAGCCGGTGGACCCTGCGGACCGGCCGGGAGAGTCGTTTGTCATGCCCCCAGCGATTCCCTCGCCGGGGGCACCACATGCGCGGGCAGCCGCCGACGAAAACGAAAGCGGGCCCGTCCGGGAGGGACGGGCCCGCTTCGGCAGGTCACAGACTCAGGCGCGTACGCCCGGGTGGAGCACCTGGGACGGTGTCAGCTGCGCTTCCAGCGCGGCTTGTCGTCGCGGCGGCCGAAGGAACCGGTGCCGGTCCCCGTGCCGGTGGTGCGGTGGTCGTCACGGCGGCCGCTCGGACGGTCGCCGCCGGAGCGGAAGCCGCCGGTGGGACGGTCGTCACGGTTGAACGGACGGTCGCTGCCACGGTGGCCGCCGGAGGGGCGGTCGTCACGGCGCTGGAAACCACCACGGTCGCCGCCGCGGTCGTCGCGGCGCTCGCCGCCACGGTAACCACCGGACGGACGGTCGTCGCGGCGCTCGCCACCACGGTAACCACCCGAGGGACGGTCGTCACGGCGGAAGCCACCCGAGGGGCGGTCGTCGCGGCGGAAGCCACCGGACGGACGGTCGTCACGGCGGAAGCCACCACGGTCGCCGCCCGAAGGACGGTCGTCACGGCGGAAGCCACCACGGTCACCGCCACGGTCGTCACGGCGGTCGCCGCCACGGAACCCGCCACGGTCACCACCGCGGTCGTCACGGCGCTGGAAACCACCACGGTCACCGCCACGCGAACCACCGCGGTCGTCACGGCGCTGGAAGCTGCCGCGGTCGTCGCGGCGCTCCTCGCGCTGCTCCGCCCTCGGCTGCGCGGGCACCGCTGCGGCGGCCAGCTCGGCTGCGGTGGCAGCGGCGAGCTCGGCGACGGCCGTCTCGGGGTCGTCACCGCGCTCGCGGGCGGCACGCGCCACCAGACGGTCGGCCTCCTCGCGCAGCTCGGTGGCCCGGCGCTGGACGCGCTCCAGCTCACGGGTGAGGTCCTTGGCCTCGCGCTCCGCCTGCTTGGCGGCGTTGTTCGCGGAGTCGGCCTGGACCTCGGTCAGCGAACGGGCCCCGGTGATCTCGGCGACCTCGGGCTCGAAGACACCGGCACCCTGGACGATGTGGCGCGCGGCGTCGACGCCGGCGTCCTCCATCATCCGGAAGATCTGGCGGCGCTGGTGCGGCAGCGAGAGTGAGACGACCACGCCGGACTTGCCGGCCCGGGCGGTACGGCCCGAACGGTGCAGGTAGTCCTTGTGGTCACCGGCCGGGTCCACGTTCAGGACCAGGTCGATGCCGTCGACGTGAATGCCGCGAGCGGCGACGTCGGTGGCGACCAGGGCGTTGACGTAGCCCTTCTTGAAGTCCTCCAGGACGCGGGTGCGGGCACCCTGCGTCATGCCGCCGTGCAGCGCGTCGGCCTTGACGCCCGACTCGGCGAGCTGCTCGGCGATGCGGTCGGCGCCGAGCTGGGTGCGCACGAAGATGATGGTGCGGCCCTTGCGGGCGGCGATCGCCGCGGTGACCGGCGCCTTGTCCTTGGGCTTCACGACGAGCACGTGGTGGCTCATGGTCGAGACGTTGCCCTGGGCGCTGTCGACCTCGTGGCTGACCGGGTTGGTCAGGTAGCGCTTGACCAGCGTGCTGATCTCGTTCTCCATGGTGGCGGAGAAGAGCATCCGCTGGCCGCCGCCGGGGATCTGGTCGAGCAGCTCGGTGACCTCGGGCATGAAGCCCAGGTCGGACATCTGGTCGGCCTCGTCGAGCACGGCGACCTGGACGTTGGCGAGCGAGCAGGCGCCGCGGTTGATGATGTCGCGCAGTCGGCCCGGCGTGGCGACGAGGATGTCGACGCCGCGCTCCAGGGCGTAGATCTGGTTGCTCATGGACGTACCGCCGCAGACGACCTTCATCTTCAGGCCGAGTACGTCGCCGTACGGCTGGAGCGCGTCCGCGACCTGCATGGCGAGCTCGCGGGTCGGGGTGAGGATGATGCCGCGCGGCTTCTTCTTCTCGGTGTGACCGCCGGAGAGGGTGGCCAGCATCGGGAGACCGAAGGAGAGCGTCTTGCCGGAGCCGGTACGGCCGCGGCCGAGGATGTCCTTGCCGGCCAGGGCGTCCGGGATGGTCGCCGCCTGGATCGGGAAGGGGGCGGTGACGCCGTTCTGCGCGAGCTTGCGGACGATGCCGTCGGGCAGGCCCAGCGACCCGAAGGTCACGGACGGCTCGGCGGACTCGCCGGCGTCGGCGGTCGGGTCGGCGGACTCGCCGGCGTCGGCGCTCGGGTCGGCGTCCGCAGCGGCATCGGCGGTCCGGTCGGCGGCGGCTTCGGCGGCGGGGGCGGTCTCGGTGACCGTCCCGGGCGTGGCCTCGGCGGTGGTTTCCTCGGCCACTGCGGCCTCGGTGACAGCCGTCTCGGCCTGGACCACGACCGCCTCGGCGTCGGCGATGATCTCGTCGTTCTCGGGCAGGACGGCGTGGTCAGAACTGAAATTGGACATGCGAAATGCGAAACCTTCCGGAGTCTCGGCACGCGCCCATAACTCCGTGATTCGCAATTTCGACCGCCTCAATGCGGTCCAGCCACGGCAAGGGAGAGTACGCGCCACACGGCGCTCTTCTGTGTCGGCGCCGGGCAATGGGATCAAACGATCTACTACCATACGCACCCTCCCCCAGTTCTGGCAAACCGACCGCTGCTAAGCCGCTGCCACCTGCGGTGATGCGTGCGGCAGCGGCATTGCGCCGGTCCGCTTCGCTGGTTCCGCCGACGGTGGCGGGGTGGCTCCCGGCGGGGTGCTGCCCGGGTCGGGCGAAGCGCTCGCGGCCGGTTGATCCGCCGGCGGCGGAGGTGGCGTCGGGCTGTCGGCGGGCGGCCCCGGTGGCCTGCCGCCGGGAACCGAGGGTTCCGCCGGGCCGGGCCTGCCGGGTGCGGGCGCCCCGACGCGAGCGGACGGCTTCGGCCCCGGCTCGGCTGACGCGGAGTCACCCTGGTGCTTGGCACCCTTCTTGCCCGTCCCGCCGTGTTTCGCCTTCTTCCCCGTCACGCCTTGGGCGCGGCCCCCGCCGCCGCCCGGCGCCGCCACCGCACCGTCCGGCCTCGCCTGACTGCCGTGCGGCCCCGACGAGGCCGAGGACCCCGGCTTTCCCGGATGGTCGGTCACACTCACGCACCCCGCCGAGGCCGCGACCGCCATCACGGCGACGACCAATCGAGCAGGGACGGGCAACTGGCGCACGAGGCGCACCTCCGGGAGCGGACGGGTGAACGAGGTCGCAGTGCTCAACTCTCTTTCCCCCGCAAGGGACACGCCCGGCGCGGGATCAGCCGTACCCCAGGGCGTGCAGCCGGGCGTCGTCGATGCCGAAGTGGTGGGCTATCTCATGCACCACGGTGATCTCCGTCTCCGCCACCACCTCCTCGCGCGAGCCGCACATCCGCAGCGCCGGCCCCCGGTAGACGGTGATCCGGTCCGGCAGCACCCCCGCGTACCACTCGCCGCGCTCGGTCAACGGCGTGCCCTCGTAGAGCCCCAACAACTCGGGGTTGTCGCTGGTGGGCTCGTCGTCGACGAAGACGGCGACGTTGTCCATCAGCCGCGTCAGTTCCGGTGGGATGCGGTCCAGCGCCTCGGCGACAAGCTCCTCGAACTCCTCACGCGTCATCTCCAGCACCCGGCCATTGTCACGTAGTACGCCCGGACGCGCCGGATGCCCGCGCGCACCAAGTCGGCGTGCGTCAAGTCCGGGTGCACCCGGGCCGCGTGCACCCGGCCCGCATGACCGGCTCTCCGCTTGGGCATACGGCACGAATGGCATCAGCCGAACCGTTCCGGCACCTCGTCCGCACCCCGCGCCCCTGGGCCCGCGCTCTGGGCCTGGTGACGGTGGTGTTGTTCGGCGCCTGGCTGGGACTGCTGGTCGTGGGGAACGTACGTACGCCGGTCGGGCCGATGGACACCACGATGACCCTGCGTCCCTCCCTCACCGGCGGCACAAAGATCAACATCGCTCCGCTGGGCGCCCTGGAGCTCGATTCGCACACCGCCCCCATCCGCCTCGACGTGGACGTCGACCGGCTGGATCCGGTCCGGGCCCAGGCTCTGGTGCAGCACCCGGAGCGGATCTCCGGCCTTCAGGACGAGATCGCCCACGACATCGAGCACGGCACCCTCGACCTGGCGGTGCGCTCCTGCGCCGCCGTCGTCGTGGGAGGCACCACGCTCGGTCTGCTCGTCTACCGCCGCCCACGCCGCGCCCTGGCGGCCGGCGGTCTCGCGCTGGCCCTGCTGGCGGCGTCGGGCGTCGGCGCATACGCCACCTGGAACCCGAAATCGGTCCTGGAGCCGAAGTACTCCGGGCTGCTGTCGTCCGCCCCGCAGCTGGTGGGCAACGCCCGCTCGATCGTGAGCGACTTCGACGTCTACCAGGAGGAACTGGCGCGTCTGGTCACCAATGTGACCAAGCTGTACGACGCGGCCTCGACCCTGCCGGCGTACCAGCCCGACCCCGGCACGATCCGGGTCCTGCATGTCTCGGACATCCATCTGAATCCGGCGTCCTGGCCGATCATCGCCTCGCTGGTGAAGCAGTACCGGATCGACGTGGTCATCGATTCCGGCGACACGATGGACCACGGCACCGCCGCCGAGAACCAGTTCCTCGACCCGATCAAGGACCTGGGCGTGCCCTACGTCTGGGTGCGCGGCAACCACGATTCGGCCACCACCCAGAAGTACCTGCGGCACTTCAGGAACGTGCGGGTACTGGACGAGGGCCGTGCCGTGACGGTCGGCGGTCTGCGGATAGCCGGCACCGGAGACCCGCAGTTCACCCCGGACCGCTCCGTCGTGCCCGGCGGGGACGCCTCGGAACGGCTGGCCGGCATCCGGCTCGCCTCGGCCATCAGCGACCAGAAGGCCGCCGGTACGCCGGTCGACATCGCCGTCGCGCACGAGCCGGTGGCGGCGCGCGAGACGGACGGCACGGTGCCGCTGGTGCTGGCCGGGCACGTGCACCACCGCGAGAACGAGATCCTGAAGCTTGGCACCCGGCTCAAGGTTGAGGGCTCCACGGGTGGTGGCGGCCTGCGGGCCGTGCAGAACAAGCATCCGGAGAAGGTGCTCGCCTCGGTGCTCTATCTGGACCGCACGACCCGCCGTCTGCAGGCCTGGGACGAGATCACGCTGGGCGGCCTGGGGCTGACGACAGCCGAGGTCAGCCGCCATCTCGCGAACGAGCCCCGACCCGGACCGACACCTTCGCCTATTCGGTTTGGCTGACGCCGAAACACCGTAGTACAGTCTCCGACGTGCCCAAGGGCGCCGGTCAGGGCTTGACCGTTCCGAAACCTTAGTGGTTGAAGAAGAAGCGGAACCTTTTGGGGGAAAGCGGAGTCACATGCTTCTGACGTCCTCGCTGCTTGGGGTCTACAGACACAGAAGCAGCAACGCTTGCAGTTTTGCCCTCATCGTCTAGTGGCCCAGGACGCCGCCCTTTCAAGGCGGTAGCACGGGTTCGAATCCCGTTGGGGGCACGCAGAATCTGTGCGAAACTAGTGGTCGCACATTGCTTGGTCCTGTGGAGCAGTTTGGAGTGCTCGCCACCCTGTCAAGGTGGAGGCCGCGGGTTCAAATCCCGTCAGGACCGCTGTGGCTCGAATGAGCCGCGTGGCTGGGTAGCTCAGTTGGTACGAGCGATCGCCTGAAAAGCGATAGGTCGCCGGTTCGATCCCGGCCCCAGCCACTTCCCGGAAGGCCCCGACCTCGGTCGGGGCCTTCCGCGTGTCCGCCGGCCCACTCAGTCCGCGGGCTCCGCGGCCGGCGTTCGGCCACCCGGGTGCCGGTGGCGCCAGGTCCAGAAGATCGCGCAGGACACCAGCGCCCAGCCGGCCAGCACCAGAAACGGGAAGGCGTGCTGGTACTCGCCGAAGTACACCGCGGTGTGCTGGGCGTTGACCGAGGCGCCGGGCGGCAGCCACTGCCCGATCCGCCCCAGCGTGGAGGGCAGCAGCGGCCAGGACACCGCGCCGCCCGACGACGGGTTGCCCAGCAGCACCATCAGCCCCCAGGTGGGAAGCATCGCCCAGCGGCCCAGCAGGGTGTTGAACATGGTGAAGACCATGCCCGAGGTGAACATGGTCAGCGCCAGGATCATCCAGGATTCCAGGAACGGCAGATCCAGCGCGCCGAGCAGCCAGTCCACCACCGCCGCGATGGCGAATCCCCCGAGCAGCGCGTAGGCCACGGTGAAGGCGATCCGTTCCGCCGGATTGAGGGCCCGTGCGTGCACCGAGAGCTGGATGGCGCCGACGAAGCCGATGATCACGGCGGCCAGTGAGATGTAGAAGAGCGCGAGCCCGCGCGGATCGCCCCGCTGGAGCGGTCTGATGTCCCGGACCTGCACGGGGACGCCGGTCACCTTGCCGACTTCCGGCCCCGCCTGGGAGATGACCTGGGCCGCGGTCGCGCCCGAGGCGCCGGACACGGCGAGCCGGACCTCGGTGCTCTGCACGTCCACGATGGCGAAGACCCGCTGCTGATCCACCGCCCGTCGCGCATCGGCGGCCGTCGCATAGGGATGCAGCTGCATAGAGGCGTCGAGGGCCTTCTCCATGCCGAGGATGAACTGCTGTCCGACGGGTGACTCGTAAGCACCGACCACCGCCGTGGGGACGCGGTGCGGTGTCGGGTTCGCCATGAAGTACGTGTAGGAGCCGGCGAAGAGCGAGGCGGCTGCCGACAGAATGAGGACCAGCACGGTCGCCGGCAGGAAGGGCGACCGCTTGAAGGCGTCCCACCGCGCGCGGTGCGTCGCCGAGCCGGAGTGAGCGCCGCGCGGTTCCATCGGGTCGGACATGAAGTTCACGCTAAACCAGATATAGGGGGCGTACGCGGTCAGAATGGTGCATAAGCGGACGCGGGCAAATCCGTTCGCCAGTCCGTTCCGCCGAGTGAGATCCTGGGTCAGGTATGTCTACTTCCTTCGCTGATCTCCAGGCCACGCTCAACGATCTGTCGCTGCGCGACGCGCACCGGCTCGGGCGGCGTCTCGAGGGCGCCCGCCGTATCCACAAGCCGGCGGCCCGGCAGGCGGTGCTGGACGAGATCGCCGCGGAGGCCGAGAAGTCCGCGGAACGGGTCGCCCGCCGCGCTGCCCGGGTGCCCGCGATCAGCTATCCGGAACAGCTGCCGGTCAGCCAGAAGAAGGACGAGATCGCCGAGGCGATACGCGATCACCAGGTGGTGATCGTCGCGGGCGAGACGGGATCCGGCAAGACCACCCAGATTCCGAAGATCTGCCTGGAACTGGGGCGCGGCGTCCGCGGCATGATCGGCCACACCCAGCCGCGCAGGATCGCCGCCCGTACGGTCGCGGAGCGCATCGCCGACGAGATGCGGACCCCGCTGGGCGAGGCGGTCGGCTGGAAGGTCCGCTTCACCGACCAGGTCAATCAGGACGCCACCTTCGTCAAGCTGATGACGGACGGCATCCTGCTCGCGGAGATCCAGACCGACCGTGAGCTGCGCGCCTACGACACGATCATCATCGACGAGGCCCATGAGCGGTCGCTGAACATCGACTTCCTGCTGGGTTACCTGGCCCAGCTGCTGCCGAAGCGGCCCGATCTCAAGGTCGTCATCACCTCGGCGACCATCGACCCCGAGCGTTTCTCGCGCCACTTCGGCGATGCGCCGATCGTGGAGGTCAGCGGGCGTACCTATCCGGTGGATGTGCGGTACCGGCCGTTGCTGGAGGAGGAGGGCGACGACTCGGACCGCGACCAGATCACCGCTATCTGCGATGCGGTGGACGAGCTCCAGGGCGAGGGTCCCGGCGACGTGCTGGTCTTCCTGTCGGGCGAGCGGGAGATCCGCGACACCGCCGACGCACTCGGCAAACGCGACCTCCGGCATACCGAGGTGCTTCCGCTGTACGCCCGGCTGTCGCACGCCGAGCAGCACCGGGTCTTCCAGCAGCACAGCGGGAGACGCGTGGTGCTGGCCACCAATGTCGCCGAGACCTCGCTGACGGTCCCCGGCATCAAGTACGTGATCGACCCGGGCACTGCGCGGATCTCCCGCTACAGCCACCGCACCAAGGTGCAGCGGCTGCCCATCGAGCGGATCTCGCAGGCCAGCGCCAACCAGCGCAAGGGCCGCTGCGGTCGTACGTCCGACGGCATCTGCATCCGGCTGTATTCCGAGGACGACTTCCTCACCCGCCCGGAGTTCACCGATCCGGAGATCCTCCGGACCAATCTCGCCTCCGTCATCCTCCAGATGTCAGCGGCCGGGCTCGGCGACATCGAGAAGTTCCCCTTCATCGATCCGCCGGACCACCGCAACATCCGGGACGGCGTCCAGTTGCTGCAGGAGCTCGGCGCGCTGGACCCCAAGGAGAAGGACCCCAAACGCCGGCTCACTCCGGAAGGCCGCAAGCTCAGTCAGCTGCCGGTGGACCCGCGGCTGGCCCGGATGGTGCTGGAGGCGGACCGCAACGGCTGTGTGCGCGAGGTCATGGTGATCGCCGCGGCGCTCTCCATCCAGGACCCGCGCGAACGGCCTTCGGAGAAACAGCAGCAGGCCGACCAGCAGCACGCCCGCTTCAAGGACGAGACCTCCGACTTCCTGGCCTTCCTCAACCTCTGGCGCTATGTGCAGGAGCAGCAGAAGGAGCGCGGTTCGTCCAGCTTCCGCCGGATGTGCAAGCAGGAGTATCTGAACTTCCTGCGCATCCGCGAGTGGCAGGACATCTACGCGCAGCTGCGATCGGTCGCCAGGACGATGGGCGTCCACCTGAACGAGGAGGACGCTCCCGAGCAGTCCGTGCACACCTCGCTGCTGGCCGGGCTGCTGTCGCACATCGGGCTCAAGGACACCGAGAAGAACGAGTATCTGGGCGCCCGCAGTGCCAAGTTCGCGATTTTCCCCGGTTCGGCGCTCTTCAAGAAGCAGCCGCGCTTCATCATGTCCGCCGAACTGGTGGAGACCTCGCGGCTCTGGGCCAGGGTCAACGCGAAGATCGAGCCCGAGTGGATCGAGCCGGTCGCCCAGCATCTGCTGAAGCGCACCTACAGCGAGCCGCACTGGGAGAAGGACCAGGCGGCCGTCATGGCGTACGAGCGGGTGACGCTGTACGGCGTGCCGATCGTCGCCCAGCGGAAGATCAATTACGGCCGGATCGACCCGGAGACCAGCCGGGAACTTTTCATTCGCAACGCACTGGTCGAGGGCGACTGGCGTACCCACCACAAGTTCTTCGCGGACAACCGCAGGCTGCTCGCCGAGGTCGAGGAGCTGGAACACCGCGCCAGGCGCCGCGACATCCTGGTGGACGACGAGACGCTCTTCGATTTCTACGACGAGCGCATCCCCGAACATGTCGTCTCCGGGGCGCACTTCGACTCCTGGTGGAAGAAGAAGCAGCGCGAGGAGCCCGAGGCGCTGGACTTCGAGCGCTCGATGCTCATCACGGAGAAGGCCGGGTCGGTCACCAAGGACGACTATCCGGACTCCTGGCGGCAGGGAAAGCTGAAGTTCCGGGTGACGTACCAGTTCGAGCCGGGCGCGGACGCCGACGGCGTCACCGTGCACATCCCGCTCCAGGTGCTCAACCAGGTCACGCCGGAGGGTTTCGACTGGCAGATTCCCGGGCTGCGCGAGGAGGTCGTCACCGAGCTGATCCGCTCGCTGCCGAAGCCGATCCGCCGGCACTACGTGCCCGCGCCGAACTACGCCGGGGCCTTCCTGGACCGTGCGGTGCCTAGACAGGAACCGCTGCCGCTGACGCTCGCGCGGGAGCTGCAGCGGATGGTCGGAGTGCCGGTCACCGCGGACGACTTCGATCTGTCCCGGATCCCGGACCATTTGAAGATCACCTTCCGGGTCGTCGACGAACGGCGCCGCAAGGTGGCCGAGGACAAGGACCTGGAGGCCCTGAAGGTCGCGCTGCGCCCCAAGGCCCGGCAGGCGATCTCCCAGGCCGCCGCGGCCACGGCGGGCCCGACAGGCGAGTCCGTCGAGCGCACCGGCCTCACCGACTGGACGATCGGCACACTGGAGAAGGTCTTCGAGACCCGGCGGGCCGGCCAGCCGGTGCGGGCGTTCCCCGCACTGCTGGACGCCGGTGAGAGCGTCTCGCTACGCCTCTTCGACACCCCGGCCGAACAGCAGCAGGCGATGTGGCGGGGCACCCGCCGGCTGATCCTGCTGAACATCCCGGTGAACCCCGCCAAGTTCGCGTCGGACCGGCTCACCAATCAGGCGAAGCTCGCGCTGTCCCGTAACCCGCACGGTTCGATCCCGGCGCTCTTCGAGGACTGTGCGAGCGCGGCGGCCGACAAGCTGATCGCCGAGCACGGCGGGCCGGCCTGGGACGAGGAGTCGTTCCGGAAGCTGTACGAGAAGGTGCGCGCCGACCTCGTCGAGACGACCATCAGGACGGTCGACCAGGTGCAGCAGATCCTGGCCGCCTGGCAGGCTTGTGAGCGGCGGCTGAAGGCCACCACCAGCCCGGTGCTGCTGGCCAACCTCACCGATGTCCGGACCCAGTTGGCGGCGCTCATCAAGCCGGGCTTCGTCACCGCGACGGGGCTGCGCCGGCTGCCCGACCTGATGCGGTATCTGGTGGCGGCCGACCGGCGCCTCCAGCAGATGCCGACGGCGGTCCAGCGGGACACCACCCGCATGGAGAAGGTGCACGAGATGCAGGACGAGTACGCCTGGCTGCTCGAACAGCTGCCGCCGGGGCGGCCTGTCCCGCAGCAGGTCACCGACATCCGCTGGATGATCGAGGAACTGCGGGTGAGCTACTTCGCGCATGCGCTCGGTACGGCCATGACCGTCTCCGACAAACGCATCGTGAAGGCCATCGACCAAGCGCTGACTGCTTCCCGCTGAGCACCCCGCTATCCGGTTCGACCAGGGGCCCGGCCTCCTGTACAGTCTGTCTCGCAGCCGAACGGAAGTCAGCCTGTGCGACCCAGTCGCCCGGCACGGCCGCGAAACCTGGTCCTGTGGAGCAGTTTGGAGTGCTCGCCACCCTGTCAAGGTGGAGGCCGCGGGTTCAAATCCCGTCAGGACCGCAGTAGAAGAAGACCCGCATCCGTAGGATGCGGGTCTTCTTCTGTCCTGCCTGCGGCTCGCCGCAGGACCGGCACGGCAAGCGCGGGGAGCCCGCGACCGAATGACCCGAACCCACCCAACGGGCGCCTTATCAGGGCGAGCTGACGGTTTGGCAAGGGGCGCGCCATGTGACGGGTGTCACTGAATCAGTTTTTACAACGGACGAACTTAACCCCGCCCTACACGAAGCCAATTTAATATGTGCAATTGCACCACCGTGCCGGGCGTACCGACCGGCCGGACTGCGAGCGGGCCGACAGGCGCCGACAAGGCCATAACCCTGCCCCCGCACGGTCTCCGCGGCAGCCGGCCACGCCTCGTACGCCCCTGGGACCTGCCGTGGGGTCGGCGCGAGCGCCGACCCCACGGAGCCGCAGCCGACCAGGACTCGGCGCAAAAAAAATCGCGCTGGACCCGGCGGAGTCCAGCGCGATCAAGGGCCGCCGTCCGTTGGGGCGGACAACTGCCATGTGAAGCAATAGCGGGCAATCCGGGTTAGGGGCCCGGAAACACCCGATTTATCGGGGTGTTCAGGCCTCGCTGCGCTGCTGCGGGATGCCCGCAAGCAGTGCACGGACCTCTGCTTCGCGATACCGGCGATGTCCACCCAGCGTGCGGATGGACGTGAGCTTGCCCGCCTTTGCCCAGCGTGTGACCGTCTTCGGGTCCACACGGAACATCGTGGCAACCTCAGCCGGGGTCAACAGCGGCTCGGCATCAGGGGTGCGAGCGGTCATGAGCGGCCTCCTCGGAGAACCGAACCATCTCGGTTCATTCCTCTAAATTCTGCACCTTGACCCGCGTTGCCCGAAATGGCGCACCGCAGGTCGAGTCGGTTATAGGACGAACGGCTTGTCTTCGGCACTACAACTACACCATCCGTCCAGCCACGTCGGCCAAACCGATGGAATTGCCCTCTCAGGTGTTCATCAGTGGCGGAAGTCCGATGGACCATGCCATAGCGGACAGTCACACCACAGTGACGATCAGTCACATGGTGATCAGGAGACACCAGATCCACCAAAGAGGACAATGCCGAGAAATCCGCCCTTACTTGGGCGGAAGGAGCCCACTCCGGACTCCTTGTCCTATTTTGGCACGAGGATGGGGGATGGGCGCAAGGCCCCGGTAAGTGCGGTCCATCACGCTTGACACAAAGGCCCGTATCGGGACCTAGGTCATCGAGCGGGGCCGACAGACCTTCCCGGACGGTCGGCCTCGCCGGGTCAGTTGGCGACCTGCCGCTCCCGAACGGCCCTCCAGCGGTCCGAAAGCCGCTCGTAGGCAGCGTCCGCGGCGTCATCGTCCCCGGTCCGCAGAGCGGCGACCGCGGCCGCCACATCGGCGGCGGACCGGTCGTCGGCCAACTGCGCGTCGGGCAGCGCGTGCACCAGACCGCCGTAGTCGAGCTCGACCAGCGACCGGGGGTGGAACTCCTCCAGCCACTTGCCGACGTCGACCAGGCCGTCAATGAGCGGCCCCTCGTCGAAGTGCTCCCTGAGCGTCTTCAACGAGCGTGCCAGCCGGCGCCTGGCCTGCACCATCGGGGTCCGGTAACGCAGCACCGGCGGCGCACCGTCCGACGCCTTGGCGTATTCCCGCTCCGCGTCGTCGAAAAGTGTGAACCAGCGCACCGGGACGTGCCACACCGTGGTCCGGATCCAGGGCCGGGCATCCGGGTTCCGCTCCCGCCACCGCTCGTAGTCCGCGGCGGCCTGCCGGCGCACCACGGGGGGCAGCACCACGTCGAGCACCGCCGCCGGGTACTGCTCGGAGAGCTCCTCCAGAGCCTGCCAGCCACGCAGCCTGGTCCGCCAGGGGCAGACACAGACGACCCCGTCCAGCTCGGCCACGAACGCCTCGGCGCTCTCGTGCACCGGCACGGCGACCGGCGGCATCGGCAGCAGATCCGCCAGCGAACGCCTCAGTTCGTCCTGTGCGGTCGGCAGATCGACTCTCCGTGCATAGCGGGTCCAATGCTCGCGTTCGGCCTCCGGAAAGGCCGCCAGCGGCTCGTAGACCCGCAGATAGGACGTATAGGGCACGATCACCGAGGACACCACCGCCATGAGCTGAATCGTCCCATGGCACTGCTCCACCAGGGGGTGATCCTGCGCACTGCGCCTGATCTACGGGCGCGTAGGGCCTAATCTGCTGCCAGCCGGGCTCTCTCCACCCGTAAGAAGGTCCAGCAACCGAAATTCGCCGCTTCGTACTTGGGAGTCACCACAGTGACCGATGTGACCGGCGCTCCTGTCGATGTACTGCACACCCTGTTCCACTCGGAACAGGGCGGACACGAGCAAGTCGTGCTCTGCCAGGACCGTGCCTCCGGCCTGAAGGCCGTGATCGCCATCCACTCCACCGCTCTGGGCCCGGCCCTCGGCGGGACCCGCTTCTACCCGTATGCGAGCGAGGGGGCGGCCGTCGCGGACGCGCTGAATCTCGCCCGCGGCATGTCGTACAAGAACGCCATGGCCGGGCTGGACCACGGCGGCGGCAAGGCCGTCATCATCGGGGATCCCGGTGTGATCAAGACCGAGGAACTCCTGCTGGCCTACGGCCGCTGCGTCGCTTCGCTCGGCGGTCGCTACGTCACCGCCTGCGACGTCGGCACCTACGTGGCCGACATGGACGTGGTGGCGCGCGAGTGCCGCTGGACCACCGGGCGCTCCCCCGAAAACGGCGGCGCGGGCGACTCGTCGGTGCTGACCGCCTTCGGCGTCTTCCAGGGCATGCGGGCCAGTGCCCAGCACCTTTGGGGCGACCCCACGCTGCGCGGCCGCAAGGTCGGCGTCGCGGGCGTCGGCAAGGTCGGCCACCACCTGGTGGAGCACCTGCTGTCGGACGGCGCCCAGGTCGTCATCACGGATGTCCGCGAGGACACCGTGCGCCACGTCATCGACAAGCACGCCGGACAGGTGACCGCGGTCGCCGACACCGAAGCGCTGATCCGCGTCGAAGGCCTGGACATCTACGCCCCCTGCGCGCTGGGCGGCGCGCTCAACGACGCCTCCGTGCCGGTGCTCACCGCGAAGGTGGTCTGCGGCGCCGCCAACAACCAGCTGGCGCACCCGGGCGTCGAGAAAGACCTCGCGGACCGCGGGATCCTCTACGCGCCGGACTACGTGGTGAACGCCGGCGGGGTGATCCAGGTCGCCGACGAGCTGCACGGTTTCGACTTCGACCGCTGCAAGGTGAAGGCCGCCGGAATCTTCGACACCACGTTGACGATCTTCGCTCGAGCAAATGACGACGGTATTCCGCCGGCCGCCGCCGCCGACCGGATCGCCGAGCAGCGGATGGCCGAGGCGCGCGGCCACTGACGGTGTACGGCCACTGACCCGCTGTCGGGGAGACGTGACTCACCCCCGTCGGCGGGTCGGCCGCCCAGAAGAGGTTAAAATCGCAGCTGACCAGCGAGGACGGGGCTCCTCGCCGGTTCTGCGACGCGGTGCTTCCGGCGGGCGGCGTACCGTATGGCCGCGGAAGCAGGTACCGTTGAAGCCCTACGGACCGGACTCTTTACGGAGAGTCCGTTCCGAATCATGCACGGGTGTCAAGACTCTGGGGCCGTCGAGCCCCGTCACCGAGGGGGTCGAGCCATGGGGCGCGGCCGGGCAAAGGCCAAGCAGACGAAGGTCGCCCGCCAGCTGAAGTACAGCAGCGGCGGAACAGACCTGTCACGCCTGGCCAATGAGCTGGGCGCATCTCCTACGAGTCAGCCACCGAACGCGGAGCCGTTCGAGGACGACGAAGAGGAAGATGACCCGTACGCACAGTACGCGGATCGTTACAACGAGGATCAGGACGAGGACGATCAGTCCGGTCCTTCGTCCGAGCGCCGCGGCGCTTGACGTACGTACACCTCGCAGAGCGCAGCTCCTGACCGGGCGCTGTATCACCGAGCACATCAGGGCTCGGGGTACTGAGCACACGGGCCGCTGAGTTCGACATATGGAGCATGGTCACCATCCGACCCGGTCCGGGGCATCCGCCCCGGACCGGGTCAGTGCTGTCCTGGGGGTCTACTTCGCGTACTCCCCGGTGAGCTCCGCGCCCGCGGTGTGCGCGCCGCGCCCGGTGCTCTGCCGTTCGACGACGGTCCCGGCGACCCAGGCGTCCAGCCCCCGGTCGGCGAGCGTGGTGAGCGCCGCGTCGACCGACTCCTCGGGGACGACGGCCATCATGCCGACGCCCATGTTGAGGGTCTTCTCCAGCTCCGCACGCTCGACCTGGCCGGCCTTGCCGACCACGTCGAAGACCGCACCGGGCCGCCAGGTCGAACGGTCGACGATGGCGTGCAGACCGTCCGGGATCACCCGGGCCAGGTTATTGGCCAGGCCGCCGCCGGTGATGTGGCTGAAGCCGTGCACCGTGGTCGTACGGGTCAGCGCCAGGCAGTCCAGCGAGTAGATCCTGGTCGGCTCCAGAAGCTCCTCGCCCAGCGTCCTGCCGAACTCCTCGACCTGCCGGTCCAGTGCCCAGCCGGCCCGGTCGAAGACGACGTGGCGGACGAGTGAGTACCCGTTGGAGTGAAGTCCGGACGACGCCATCGCGATGATCGCGTCACCCTTACGGATACGATCCGCGCCCAGCAGACGATCGGCCTCGACCACGCCCGTACCGGCGCCAGCGACGTCGAACTCGTCCTCGCCGAGCAGTCCGGGGTGTTCGGCGGTCTCGCCGCCGACCAGTGCGCAGCCGGCCAGCACGCAGCCTTCCGCGATGCCCTTCACGATCGCCGCGACCCGGTCCGGGAAGACCTTGCCGACGCAGATGTAGTCGGTCATGAAGAGCGGCTCGGCGCCACAGACCACCAGGTCGTCGACGACCATGCCGACGAGGTCGTGGCCGATGGTGTCGTACACGCCCATCTTCCGGGCGAGATCGACTTTGGTGCCGACACCGTCGGTGGCGGACGCCAGCAGCGGACGCTCGTAGCGCTTCAGCGCGGAGGCGTCGAAGAGACCAGCGAATCCACCGAGGCCGCCGACGACCTCGGGGCGCTGGGTCTTCTTCACCCACTCCTTCATCAGCTCGACGGCACGGTCACCGGCTTCGATGTCGACGCCCGCGGCTGCGTAGCTGGCACCACTGGTCTCAGGAGGCATGGCTCTGGGAACTTTCGTGTCGTACTGCAGGGCTTACGGGCTGCACGCTTACGGGCTGCACGCTTACGGGCTGCACGCTTACGGGCTGCGGCGCTTGCTTACGGGCGACGAAGTGCATCGTTGGCGGCGGTGCTCGCCGGCCCGGCGGCCAGCTCGGTCTCCAGCAGCTGCTTGCCGAGGAGCTCGGGGTCGGGCAGGTCCATCGGGTACTCGCCGTCGAAGCAGGCACGGCAGAGATTCGGCTTGGCGATGGTGGTCGCCTCGATCATGCCGTCGATGGAGATGTACGAAAGCGAGTCGGCGCCCATCGAGGTGGCGATCTCGTCCACGGTCATACCGTTGGCGATCAGCTCCGCGCGGGTGGCGAAGTCGATGCCGAAGAAGCACGGCCACTTGACCGGGGGGGAGGAGATCCGGACGTGGACCTCGGCGGCGCCGGCCTCCCGGAGCATCTTGACGAGAGCGCGCTGTGTGTTGCCCCGCACGATCGAATCGTCGACGACCACCAGGCGCTTGCCGCGGATGACTTCCTTGAGCGGATTGAGCTTGAGGCGGATACCGAGCTGGCGGATCGTCTGGGACGGCTGGATGAAGGTCCGGCCGACATAGGCGTTCTTGACCAGGCCCGAGCCGTACGGGATGCCACTGGCCTCGGCGTAACCGATCGCTGCGGGCGTCCCCGACTCGGGCGTCGCTATCACCAGGTCGGCCTCGGCCGGGGCTTCCTCGGCCAGTTTCCGTCCCATCTCGACGCGCGAGAGATAGACGTTCCGGCCGGCGATGTCGGTGTCCGGGCGCGCCAGATAGACGTACTCAAAGACGCATCCCTTGGGCTTCGCTTCTGCGAATCGCGACGTCCGCAGACCGTTCTCGTCGATGGCGATCAGCTCGCCCGGCTCGACCTCACGCACGAAGGCGGCGCCGCAGATGTCCAGGGCGGCGGACTCCGAAGCGACGACCCAGCCACGCTCGAGGCGGCCGAGCACCAGCGGGCGGATGCCCTGCGGGTCGCGGGCCGCGTACAGCGTGTGCTCATCCATGAAGACGAGCGAGAAGGCGCCCTGCGCGGCGGGAAGCACCTGGGCGGCTGCTTCCTCGATGGTCAGCGGCTTCCCCTCGTCATCCGTCTGACTCGCGAGCAGCGCGGTGAGCAGATCGGTGTCGTTGGTGGCTGCCACCTGGGTGGAGCGGCCGTTCTCCTTGGGCAGGTCCGCGACCATCTTGGCGAGCTGGGCGGTATTGACCAGGTTGCCGTTGTGACCGAGCGCGATCGAGCCGTGCGCGGTCGCACGGAAGGTCGGCTGCGCGTTCTCCCACACCGAGGCTCCGGTGGTGGAGTAGCGGGCGTGACCCACCGCGATGTGGCCCTGGAGAGAGCCGAGAGAGGTTTCGTCGAAGACTTGTGAGACCAGACCCATGTCCTTGAAGACCAGAATCTGGGACCCATTGCTCACTGCGATGCCCGCGGACTCCTGTCCACGGTGCTGCAGGGCATACAGTCCGAAATAGGTGAGCTTGGCGACCTCTTCACCCGGAGCCCAGACTCCGAAGACGCCGCAAGCGTCCTGGGGGCCCTTCTCGCCGGGGAGCAGGTCGTGGTTGAGTCGTCCATCACCACGAGGCACGCCACCGAGTGTAGGCGAGATCGACCACTGGTCCGAATTGGGGATCTCGGAGGATGCCCCTCCTGCCCCGGTATGCGTTGCTATCCGGTGGCGTCGATCCCGCTGGCGTCGGGTGCCCTGAGCTTCAGTGCGTGCTGCTGGATTTCGTACCGGACAGGCCCGTGCAGCAGCTTGAGCAGGTGCCTCTCGACGGTCATGGCCGGCCCCCGGCACGCCATGCGGGTGGTGGTGAGGCGCCCGAACGTGATGGTCCCGTCCGTGACCTTTGCCATACTGCTGAATCGGTTGCAGCCCAGGTTGCCGTGGACCGATCCGTCCTTTCCGAAGGTCATCCGCGCCTTCCCCGCGGCGCCCGGCGGCAGCGACGACGCCGTGCCGTCCTCGACCAGCGAGGTCACCTTCCAGTCGGTGCCGGTGAGTGAGGCGGCCCGCTGGGACCGGAGCACGACGGAGTCGCCACCCGGGGCCTTCAAGGTGAGCCTTCCGTCCTGGAGCTTCGCGGTGAGCTTCCCGCTGAAGGTTTTCAGCAGCGCCTTCTCGTACGCCTGGATGTTCTTCGGGCAGCCGATGAGCGTGGAGGTGCTGTCACCGACGGTGAGGGTGTCGCCCTTGACGGTGGCCGGGGCGCTGAAGTGGTTGCAGCCGGAGGAGCCGCTCACCCGGCCCTGGTCGAACGAGACGTCCGCACCGTGCGGCACGGGCACCGTCCTCCCATCCACCGTGACGCTGTCCACCCGCCAGTCGGTGCCGGCCAGCGGGATATCCGGCGCTACCGAGCTGCTCGGACCGTTGCCACTGTGTTCCGTGCCGCAGGCGGCCAGCGTGAGGAGGGCCAGGGCGGCGATGGCCGTACGTTGCTTGGCCGTACGTTGCTTGTCCATGGAGGTCTGACGGGCCCGGTGGTCGGTCCGGTTCCACGGCGTCACCCGGAGCCCGTCGGCCGGGCGGGTCCGTCAGCTCATGACGGGCAGCAGCTCGGAGAGGTCGGCCCGCTCCCCGCTCGCGGTGACCTGTGCGTCCTCCAGCGCCGCCGTCCACTCCGTACGCCCGGTGGCCAGCCGGATCCAGGTGAGCGGATCGGTCTCGACGACATTGGGCGGGGTGCCGCGGGTGTGCCGGGGCCCCTCGATGCACTGGACCACCGCGTACGGCGGAATCCGCACCTCGGTGGAGGCGCCGGGGGCCTTCGCCGCGAGGGCGTCCGCGAGCAGCCGGGTGCAGGTGGCAAGGGCCTGCCGGTCGTACGGGACCTTCAGCCCGGTGGCGTGGTTCAGGTCATCGGTGTGCACGACCAGTTCCACACAGCGGGTGACCAGGTAGTCGCCCAGCCGCATGGCTCCCACCCTGCCGGGCAGCAGCAGATCGTCCGCCGCTGCGGGCAGCCGTTCGGCGATCCGGGCTGCCGCGCGGTCGAAGAGCTGCTCCGTGGTGACGCTCGCGGCGATGCCCCGGGTGTCCTCGGCGATCCGGCCCGCCGCCGGGCCGGTGGTGGCGGCCCACTCCAGAACGGTGATCTCCCGTTGCCCACCGGTGCTTCCTGCGGACGTCTCCGGGGGCTGCGCCGATTCGTCGAGGTGGCGGCTGACGCTCTCGACAGCCATCACGAGATGCGCGGCCAGCTCCCGGACGGTCCAGTCACCGAGGCGGGTGGGGAGGTCGAGCTGCTCGGCGCTGAGCGTCCCGACGGCCTCCCGGACGTTGCCGAACTGGGCGAGGACGGCCGAGCGGGTGCGGGCTGGGTCGTAGCGGCGGGCACGCTTCTGAGAGGGCGGCATGGGGGCGAGCGTAGGCGGTGGCCGACGGCGGGTTGTCTGCGACCGTACGCCTTGACTGCCAGGGAACCGGCCAGGGCCCGAACCCCGTCCCTGTTCCCGGCGAGCTTACAAAAATCAACGCGCACGGGCCGAACCCCAAGCTGGCCCCGGCGTACTGACCGACCGGAAAGCGCCGGTGTCCGGGAACTCGGTTCCCGGACACCGGCGCTTCTGGGTGTCCCGCTGCGCCCGTCAGGCGAGCAGAGCCGGAATCGTCGCCTCGTGGGCCTCGCGCAACTCGGTCAGCGGCAGCGTGAACTCGCCCTGGACCTCGATGTCCGCGCCGTCCACCACACCGATCCGGGTGACCGGCAGGCCACGCGCCCCGCACATGTCGTTGAAGCGGAGCTCCTCGCTGCGCGGGATCGAGACGACCGCCCGTCCCGCCGACTCGGAGAACAGGAAGGTGAACGCGTCGAGTCCGTCCGGGACCACCAGGCGCGCACCGTGACCGCCGCGCAGGCAGGACTCGATGACCGCCTGGATCAGGCCGCCGTCGGACAGGTCGTGCGCGGCGTCGACCATGCCGTCACGGGAGGCCGAGATCAGGATCTCCGCGAGCAGCTTCTCGCGCGCCAGGTCCACCCGGGGCGGCAGTCCGCCGAGATGGTCGTGGACGACCTGGGACCACGCCGACCCGCCGAACTCCTCGCGGGTGTCGCCGAGCAGGTAGAGCAGCTGGCCCTCTTCGGCGAACGCCATCGGAGTACGGCGGTTGACGTCGTCGATCACGCCGAGGACCGCCACGACCGGCGTCGGGTGGATCGCCGATTCACCGGTCTGGTTGTAGAGCGAGACGTTGCCGCCGGTGACCGGCGTGCCCAGTTCCAGGCAGCCGTCCGCGAGACCACGGGTGGCCTCGGCGAACTGCCACATGACGTCCGGGTCCTCCGGCGAACCGAAGTTCAGGCAGTCGGAGATGGCCAGCGGCTTGGCGCCGGTGGTCGCGACGTTGCGGTACGCCTCGGCCAGCGCCAGCTGCGCGCCGGTGTAGGGGTCGAGCTTGGCGTACCGGCCGTTGCCGTCGGTGGCCATGGTCACGCCCAGGTTCGACTCCTCGTCGATCCTGATCATGCCGGCGTCCTCGGGCATCGCGAGCACCGTGTTGCCCTGCACGAAACGGTCGTACTGGTCGGTGATCCACGCCTTCGAGGCCTGGTTGGGCGACGCCACCAGCTTCAGGACCTGCTCGCGCAGCTCCGTGGAGGTTGCGGGCCGGGCCAGCTTGCCCGCGTCGTCGGCCTGCAGCGCGTCCTGCCAGTCGGGACGGGCGTACGGCCGGTTGTACGTCGGGCCCTCGTGCGCGACGGACCTCGGCGGTACGTCCACGATCTGCTCGCCGTGCCAGAAGATCTCCAGCTGGGAGCCCTCGGTCACCTCACCGATCACGGTGGCGATGACGTCCCACTTCTCGCAGATCTCCAGGAAGCGCTCGGTCTTGCCGGGCTCGACGATCGCGCACATGCGCTCCTGCGACTCGCTCATGAGGATTTCCTCGGGCGAGAGCGAGGAGTCACGCAGCGGCACGGTGTCCAGCTCGACCCGCATCCCGCCGGAACCGGCCGAGGCCAGCTCGGAGGTGGCACAGGAGAGCCCGGCGCCGCCGAGGTCCTGGATGCCCGCGACCAGCTTCTCCTTGAAGATCTCCAGGGTGCACTCGATGAGCAGCTTCTCCTGGAAGGGGTCACCGACCTGAACCGCCGGGCGCTTGGCAGGACCGGTCGACTCGAAGGTCTCTGAGGCCAGCACCGAGACGCCGCCGATGCCGTCGCCGCCCGTACGGGCGCCGTACAGGATGACCTTGTTGCCGGCGCCGGACGCCTTGGCGAGATGGATGTCCTCGTGCTTCATCACGCCGATGCAGCCTGCGTTGACCAGCGGGTTGCCCTGGTAACAGGCGTCGAAGACGACCTCGCCACCGATGTTCGGCAGGCCCAGGCAGTTGCCGTAGCCGCCGATGCCCGCGACCACACCGGGCAGCACCCGCTTGGTGTCGGGGTGGTCGGCCGCGCCGAACCGCAGCGGGTCGACGACCGCGACCGGGCGGGCGCCCATGGCGAGGATGTCGCGGACGATGCCGCCGACCCCGGTGGCCGCACCCTGGTAGGGCTCGATGTACGAGGGGTGGTTGTGCGACTCGACCTTGAAGGTCACCGCGTACCCCTGGCCGACGTCCACGACACCGGCGTTCTCGCCGATACCGACGAGCATGGCGTCGTTCTCCGGCACCTTCTCGCCGAACTGCTTGAGGTGCACCTTGCTGCTCTTGTAGGAGCAGTGCTCGGACCACATCACTGAGTACATGGCGAGCTCGGCGCCGGTCGGACGGCGGCCCAGGATCTCCCGGATGCGCGCGTACTCGTCCTCCTTGAGGCCGAGCTCCTTCCAGGGCTGCCCGGCGTCCGGGGTCTCGGCGGCGTGCTTGACGGTGTCGAGGCTCATACGTTGACCAGCTTCTTCAGGATCGAGGTGAAGAATCCGAGGCCGTCGGTACGCCCCGTACCGACCAGCGGCTCCACGGCGTGCTCGGGGTGCGGCATCAGGCCGACGATGTTGCCGGCCGCGTTGGTGATGCCGGCGATGTCGCGCAGGGACCCGTTCGGATTGCCGTCGAGATACCGGAAAGCGACCCGGCCCTCCGCCTCCAGCTCATCGAGGACGCGCTCGTCGGCGACGTACCGCCCGTCGATGTTCTTGAGCGGGACGGAGATCTCCTGGCCGGCCGTGTAGTCGGCGGTCCAGGCTGTCTCCGCGTTCTCGACGCGCAGTTTCTGGTCGCGGCAGATGAAGTGCAGGTGGTTGTTGCGGAGCATCGCACCCGGCAGCAAATGCGACTCGGTGAGGATCTGGAAACCGTTGCAGATGCCCAGGACCGGCAGGCCGGCCTTCGCCTGCTCGATGATCGTCTCCATCACCGGCGAGAAGCGGGAGATGGCTCCGGCCCGCAGATAGTCGCCGTAGGAGAAACCCCCCGCGAGAACGACCGCGTCGACCTGCTGGAGGCCCTTGTCGCGGTGCCAGAGCGAGACGGGTTCCGCACCGGCGACGCGCACGGCGCGCAGAGCGTCCCGGTCGTCGAGGGTGCCGGGGAAGGTGACGACGCCGATACGAGCGGTCACTTCTCCTCCTCGACCTTCACGGTGAAGTTCTCGATGACGGTGTTGGCGAGGAACGTTTCGGCCAGCTCATTGATGCGGGCGAGGGCGGTGTCATCGACCGGCCCCTCGACCTCGAGCTCGAAACGCTTTCCCTGACGTACGTCGGCGATTCCATCGAAGCCGAGACGGGGCAGTGCACGCTGCACCGCCTGTCCCTGCGGGTCGAGGATCTCCGGCTTGAGCATGACGTCGACTACGACGCGTGCCACTGGCACTCCCGGTGTGTGGTGCGAAGGCGGTCCACTCAGCGTACCCGGCCGGAAAGTCTACGCGAGTAGATATCGGAGCGGACTGATCACAACGCGATATCGGGTGCGAGAGGGGCCGCGAGATGAGTAGGGAGATGACAGGAGATGGCGGAGAGAACATCCGCCAAAAATCCTCGAAAAAACCGGCCGCCACGATTGCCCCGGACGCGCGCATGTAATTGGGTGGGCTTCACAATGCGACGCCTTCCGCTGTACAAAGGAAATGGCGTAACAAAAAACCAGCCGTAAGGCCGACATCGCCGCACGTCAGAGAAGCGGTGTCGCAGGAAAGGACCGAAGTCCGTGGCTCAGCGAGTAGTGGTCACGCTCTCCGACGACATCGACGGCGGGGAAGCGGCGGAAACGGTCACCTTCGGCCTCGACGGGAAGTCGTACGAGATCGACCTCAATACCGCCAATGCAAAGAAACTGCGCAAGGCGCTGACCCCGTTCCTGGAGGCAGGCCGAAAGCAGTCGAAGTCGGGCAAGGCGTACCGGCACACAGCGGTGGCCCCCGACCCGGCGGCCGTCCGGGCCTGGGCGCGGTCCAACAAGATGGACGTGCCGGCCCGCGGGCGCATCCCGAAGAAGGTCTACGAGGCGTTCAACGCGGCGAGCTGACCGCCTCGACGAGATCGGTGGTCCCCCGGCCGGGGGACCACCGACTCCCGGCCGGAGTGCCCGACTTGCATTCCACCCCGGCTGATCAGCTAGAGTCTGGAACACGCCGAAGGGCGAGGCCGCGAGGTCCCGCTTCACGCAGCGTGCGGGTGTAGTTCAGTAGTAGAACATCCCCCTTCCAGGGGGAAGGCGCAGTGTGCGATTCCTGTCACCCGCTCTGCATCACTTTTCCTGGCTCGGACCACTCCGAGGATCAGGTAGAGTAATGCTCGCACCGCCCGGCGGATCCCTTATGGAGAGTCCGCGAGCGGCAGCAATGCGGACGTAGCTCAGTTGGTAGAGCGCAACCTTGCCAAGGTTGAGGTCGCCAGTTCGAACCTGGTCGTCCGCTCAGCGAGAAGAAGCCCCGGTCGGGTTCCGACCGGGGCTTCTTCGTATGCCGCTGATCAGATGACATTTGTCACCGGCGCGGGCACGGGTCCGGCAGCAGTCTGGACTCATGACAGATGTGATCGAGGCCGAAGATCTGCGGCGCACCTATGCCGGAGGATTCGAGGCGGTCTCCGGGATCTCCTTCTCGGTGGCCGCCGGCGAACTCTTCGCCCTGCTGGGGACGAACGGCGCGGGCAAGACATCCACGGTGGAACTCCTGGAGGGCCTCGCCCGGCCGAGCGGGGGACGGGTGCGGGTACTCGGACACGATCCGTACGGCGAACGCGCCGCCATCCGGCCGCGCACCGGGGTGATGCTCCAGGAAGGCGGCTTCCCACCGGATCTGACGGTCGCCGAGACCGTACGGATGTGGGCGGGATGCACCACGGGGGCCCGGCCCGTGCGTGAGGGCCTGGAGATGGTCGGGCTCAGCGGCCGGTCGGACGTGCGGGTCAAACAGCTGTCCGGGGGCGAGAAGCGGCGGCTGGACCTCGCGATGGCGCTGCTCGGGCGGCCCGAGGTGCTCTTCCTCGACGAGCCGACGACCGGCCTGGACGCCGAAGGGCGCAGGGAGACCTGGGAGTTGGTGCGGAAGCTGCGCGACGGCGGCACCACCGTGCTGCTGACCACGCATTACCTGGAGGAGGCCGAGGTCCTGGCGGACCGGATCGCGATCCTGCACGAGGGGCGGATCGCGGCCGAGGGGCGGCTGGACGAGGTGGTCGCCGAGCAGCCCTCACAGATCTCGTTCACGCTCCCCGAGGGACTCGCCGTCGATGACCTACCGCCGTTGGGGGCGTATCACCGTGCCGGTCCGGCGGTGCGGCTGCGGACCGCCGAGCTCCAGCGGTCCGCCACCGAACTGCTGGTATGGGCCAGGGACAGGGGGGTCGAACTGCACGGACTCGATGTCCGGTCGGCCTCGCTCGAGGAGGCGTTTCTGAACATCGCACGCAAGCAGGAGGTCGCCCCGTGAGCTCATCGACCATGCCCACGCTGAACACCCGGCGGATGGCAGCGCTGGCCCGCGCCGAGCTGACCCTGCTCGGCCGCAGCAAGGCCTCGCTCTTCACCATGCTGGTGCTGCCGGTCACCATGACCTTCGTGTTCTCGACGACGACCGACCAGGAGACCCTGGACAAGGCGGGGCTCACGGCCGGAGCGGTACTGCTGCCCGGGGCCATCGGTTTCGGGCTGCTCTTCGCGCTCTACAACGGGGTGACAGGGGTGCTGGTGGTACGACGTGAACAACTCGTACTCAAACGGCTGCGCACCGGTGAGGCGCGTGATGTCGAAATCCTCACCGGGGCTTCGCTGCCGTCGCTGATCATCGCGCTGGTGCAGTGCGTGCTGCTGGCCGTGGGCTGCGCCGTGGTCTTCGACATGGGGCTGCCGCCGGCGCCGTTGCTGGTGGTGCTGGGCGTGGTGCTGGGGGTCGTCATGCTGGGCGCTCTGGGCGCGGCGACGGCCGGTGTCACCAAGTCCGCCGAGGCCGCCCAGCTGACGGTGCTCCCGATGATGCTGCTGTCGATTGCCGGTTCCGGGGTGGCCGTCCCGCTGGAGGTCTTCCCCGACAGCCTGGCATCCGCGTGCGAACTGCTGCCGTTGACCCCGGTGGTGGAGCTGGTGCGCGGCGGCTGGACCGGGTCGATGTCCGGGGCGGACGTCCTGGGGCATGTGCTGACGGCGGTGGCCTGGACGGTCCTCGCGGTGTTTGCTGTACGGCGGTGGTTCCGCTGGGAGCCCCGGCGCTGACGGAGGGAGGCGTGAGGTGGCTGCACTGACATGGATACGGGGTGTGCGCGGGCGCGGGGGGCTCGCGCAACTGGATCTGTACACCCGGGGATCGCTGTACTTTCTGCTCTGGCTGGCTGTTGCCGTGCAGGTGGCGCTCTCCGTGACCCGGCCGGTGCGCCACTCCGACGCACCGGTCGCGCTGATCACCGCCTCCTGCCTGCTCGCGGTGGCGCAGGGGGTGTGCAGCACCGCGCTGACCTCGGGTGCGCTGCGCACGTATCTGGGTGGCGCGGCAGTTCCGCGCCGGCTGATCGCTGCGGCGGCTGCTCTGATGGTGGCGGACCTCGCGGCCGTACTGGCGCTGACCTCGACCGTGGGCATGGCCGAGGTGCCAGGGGCGAGCGTGCTCCTGTGCGCGCCGGTGGTGCCGTTCACGCTAGGGCACTGTCTGATCGTGCGGCGCCGGACCACGGTCCTCGTGCAGTTGGTCCTGCTGGTCGCGGTGTGCGGGACGGTCGCGCTG
This sequence comes from Streptomyces sp. NPDC051320, assembly GCF_040682175.1. Classification (NCBI taxonomy): domain Bacteria; kingdom Bacillati; phylum Actinomycetota; class Actinomycetes; order Kitasatosporales; family Streptomycetaceae; genus Streptomyces; species Streptomyces sp. NPDC051320. The sequence goes on along the minus strand of NZ_JBFBAL010000007.1, from coordinate 346,098 downwards.
CTCGGCACGGCGGGCGCACTGATCGTGGCCTGCCTGATCTCGTTCACCTGCGGGCCCGCCTGGTTCGCCTGTGCCTCCCGCTGCTCCGCCTGGTATCTGAGGGTGATGTGGAAGCTGCAGCAGGCGCAGGACGTACAGGCGCAGCTGGCGGTCGCCGAGGAGCGGCTGCGGTTCGGTCGGGATCTGCACGATGTGATGGGGCGCAACCTCGCGGTCATCGCGCTGAAGAGCGAACTGGCGGTGGGCCTGGCGCGGCGCGGCCGGCCCGAGGCGGTGGCGCAGATGGAGGAGGTGCAGCGCCTCGCCCAGGAGTCGCAGCGGGAGGTCCGCGCGGTGGTGCGGGGTTACCGCGACACGGATCTGCACGTCGAGCTCGAGGGGGCGCGGGGCGTGCTGGAGGCCGCGGGCATCACCTGCGAGGTGACGGGCTCGGCGGACGGGCTCACCGGGGACGTGCAGTCGGCGCTCGGCTGGGTGGTCCGTGAGGCGGCCACCAATGTGCTGCGGCACGGGGACGCCCGGCGGTGCGTCATCGACGTCTCCCGATCGGCCTCGGACGCCCGGCTGACCGTCGACAACAACGGCGCCGCCGGGACGGCCGGGGCCGCCACCACCGGGTCGGGGCTCGCCGGGCTGCGGGAGCGGCTCGCCGCGCTCGGCGGCACGCTGGTGGCGGGCCGGGCCGGGGACGGCCGGTTCCGGCTCACCGCGGAGGTGCCGCTGGGCGCGGTACGGGGCGGGTCGGACGGGGCGAGTGGTGCGGGGAGGGCCTGCGGGGTGGCTGAAGCCGGCGGCGCGGGGGATGCGGGGCGTGCGGGGGGGACGACCGGTGCGAGTGGGGCCGCCTGGGGCGAAGGGGCTCTCGCATGACCGGGCCCCAACCGGTACCCGCCGTCCCGTCCGCACCGGTACGGGTCCTGCTTGCCGACGACGAGCACCTCATCCGCGGTGCACTGGCCGCGCTGCTCGGGCTCGAGGACGATCTGCTGGTGGTCGCCGAGGCGGCCTCGGGGCCGGAGGCACTCGCCATGGCGCGGGCGCACCGGCCCGATGTGGCGGTGCTCGATCTCCAGATGCCGGGGGCCGACGGTGTGAGCGTGGCCACATCGCTGCGTGGTGAACTCCCCGACTGCCGCTGCATGATCGTCACCGGTCACGGGCGCCCCGGCCACCTGAAACGAGCGCTCGCCGCAGGCGTGCGCGGGTTCGTGCCGAAGACGGTCTCCGCGCGTCGGCTGGCCGAGATCATCAGGACCGTGCAGTCCGGGGGGCGTTACGTGGACCCGGAGTTGGCGGCCGACGCCATCTCCGCGGGGGATTCTCCGCTGACCGTGCGAGAGGCCGAGGTGCTGGAGCTGGCGGCCGACGGGGCGCCGATCGCGGAGATCGCCGCACGGGCCTCGCTGTCTCAGGGGACGGTACGCAACTATCTGTCGTCCGCCGCGTCGAAACTGAACGCTGAGAACCGTCATGCCGCGGTGCGTCTCGCCCGACGACGGGGTTGGGTATAGTGGTTGTCGCGCCACGGCGCATGCGGACGTAGCTCAGTTGGTAGAGCGCAACCTTGCCAAGGTTGAGGTCGCCAGTTCGAACCTGGTCGTCCGCTCAGTGAGAAGAAGCCCCGGTCGGAATCCGACCGGGGCTTCTTCGTTCCGCCTGCCGAGTGCTATGTCCAGGGGAGCCCGGTCAGCAGCTCGTACGCCTCCAGGTACTTGGCCCGGGTCGCGTCCACCACCTGCTCCGGGAGGGCCGGCGGCGGCTGCTCGCTGCGCCGGTCCCAGCCGGACGCGTCCGAGGTCAGCCAGTCGCGCACGTACTGCTTGTCGTACGAGGGCTGCGGGCGTCCCGGCTGCCAGCTCGCGGCCGGCCAGAAGCGGGACGAGTCAGGGGTCAGCACCTCGTCGGCGATGACGAGTTGGTCACCGTCGTAACCGAACTCGAACTTGGTGTCGGCGAGGATGATGCCCCGCTCACGCGCGGTGTCCCTGGCCCGGCTGTACACGGCGAGCGTCGCCTGGCGCAGATCGGCGGCAGTCTCCGCGCCGACCTGGCGGGCGACGTCCTCATAGCTCACGTTCTCGTCATGGTCACCGACCGCCGCCTTGGTGGCGGGGGTGAAAATCGGCGCCGGAAGTTCGGAACCGTCCGTCAGGCCGTGCGGCAGCGCGAGTCCGCAGACGGTGCGGCTCGCCTTGTACTCCAGGAGGCCGGACCCCGCCAGATAGCCGCGCGCGACGCACTCCACGGGAACCATCCGCAGCGACTTGCAGATCAGGGTGCGACCCGCCCAGTCGGCGGGAGCGCCGGACGGCAGGTCGGTGCTGATGACATGGTGCGGGACGATGTCCGCGAGCTGGCCGAACCACCAGAGCGACAGCTGGGTGAGCACCCGGCCCTTGTCGGGGATCTCGGTGGGCAGCACCCAGTCGTACGCGGACATGCGGTCGCTGGCGACCATCACGAGGTCGCCCGCCTCGTTCTGGTACAGATCGCGCACCTTGCCGGTGTGCAGGTGCACCAGGCCCGGCACCTGCACGGCCTCGGGCTTTTCTACGAATCCGGACACGGTTCCTCCCCGTGGTTCTGTCCATACGCTGGGGTCGAGTCCGATTCTCCCGTATGCACGGCGCGTCGCACGCCACCGGGTCGCCGCGGCGAGTGGGCGCCGGGGGGCGGCCGGAGCGTGAGCCACCGGATCAGTCGGGTCCCGGCGCGCTCTCAGTCAGTCGCTTCTCAGTCGGTCGCGTTTGCGCGGTCAGTCACATTCTCAGTCAGTCACGCTTGCGGTCAGTCGCTTTCGCGATCAGTCGCGTTTGCAGATCCGGTCGAGGAGATTGGCGGTGGCGCGCTGGATCCTGGGGTCCACATGGCCCGGGCGGTCCAGCGCCGGGGACCAGGCGAAGGTGCCCGATGCGAAGACCAGCGAGCCGGAAGGTGCCCGGTAGAGGGAGGTCTCCTGGTGGCGCGGGGCGCCCTCGCTGTCCCGGTACGGGGAGTGCGCGAGCAGGATGCGGTCCTCGTGCGGAGGCAGCGCGGTGCGCGGGAAGTAACGGTCCGCCTCGCCGGCGACCAGCCCCTGGATCTCATCGCCTTCGCGTGCGCCGGTGGCGTCCCAGAGCCAGTGCTCGGCGTTCCGCACGACCAGCGGGTTCGGTTCGGGGACGCGGCCCGCGTACTGGATGCCCAGCAGTTGCTGCTCCGGGCGGTCGATCTCCCGCCAGAGCGCGGCTTTTCCGGGGCCTCTGCGCTTACGGCAGGTCAGCAGCCGGTCGGGGACGCCGGACGGCGAAGGGGAGAGCTCGACCTGCCAGTACATCGTGTTGGCGGAGAGGAAAACCAGCGAGGTGCCGTGCTCCCGGGCGGCTTCCACGGTGCTGCGCATGGGGACGGACCAGTACTCGTCGTGGCCGGGGAAGACCAGGCCGCGATACCGGGTCGGGTCGATGCGGCCGGCGTGCAGATCGCGGGTGTCGGCGTAGGCCAGGTCGTAGCCGTACCGCTCGGCCCAGCGGATGAAGTCGTAGGCGTGGCCGACATGCAGGGGCAGCCCGGCACCCGCGTAGGGCCGGTCGAAGGAGACCGTGATCGCGGCGTCCTCCTCACCGAGCAGCCGCCCCGCGCCGTCCCAGGCGTGGTAGAGGCTCGCGCCGGTTCTGCCGTCCTCCGGGTAGAGGTTGTACGCCTGCCAGGTGATATCGGGCAGCAGGAGCAGCAGATCGGCCGGGTGGCTGTCGCGGACCGTGAAGGGGACATGGGAGCGGTAGCCGTCGACCGTGGTCAGTACGGCGACATACGCGCCGATCGGCCAGTGCGAGGGAATCTGCAGGCGCCAGGAGAGCCACCAGTGGTGGCAGGAGACCGTGCGGTCGGCGGTGAGCGGGGTCGGCTGGACGATGCCGGAGAGCCGCGGGCTGGTGGTGATCTTGGCGGCGCCATCCCCGCCGTAGTGCCCGATGCGGTAGATGTCGACGGCGAACTGCTGCGGCGGGTCGACGGTGACATGAAAGTCGATGGCCTCGCCGGGGGCGGCCGCACCGGTCGACGAGAAACCTTTGATCTGCTGCTTCACGTCGTCGGCGGTACGGGGACCGCCCGAACGGTTACGGGCCGCGTCGGGGTCCGCGTACCAGGGGACGACATGGCCGGTGTCGTCGAAGTAGTGCTCGCTGCCACGGAGCCACGGCAGCGGCCCCTGCCCGAACGGGTCCGAGACGGCGTGCGCGAGGGCTCCTGACTCCCAGCGTCGGATCTGCTCCGCCCCCATGCGGCTCCCCCCTTCTCGGTCGCTCAGGCACAACAGTGATGCACCGACTGTCAGCGACCGGTCCCAGCACATCACATAAGGCACGTACTCCGTCACTGTTCGTCGCGAATTGACGGGAGCGGAAGCCCATATTCCGGGTGGGCTTGGGTACTTCGGGCCGTTGTGGGGCTCTTCCGGGGTGATGCGGACGCCCCACCCGTTCGTGCCCCTGCCGAGGTTGCCTCAGCACTGTCAGACCAGCCGCACCGGTTTCTCCGGGCGGACCCCCACCGTCGCCAGCCACTCGCGCAGCGGCTCCGCGTCGCCCTCCTCCACCAGGCTCACCACCGGGCCGCCCAGGTCGGCCCCGCGCTCCCCCCGGACCAGCAACGTCGGTCCGTCCAGCCAGTCGAGCCCCGGCGTCGCCCCGGCCGTGTCGACCGCCGCGCAGCAGACCATCGCGGTGACGTGGTCGGCGAGCAGGTCGCGGCCGGTGCGCGGGGGCTGGAGGGGGAAGAGCGGAATCGCCTCCGTGTCCCAGAGGTCCTCGCCCGCCGCGCCGCCGCGGGGCACCGGTGGCGGGGCAGCAGCGTCCTCCCGGGCCACCTCGGCCGTTATGCCGGCCGCCAGCGCCTCACTGCTGTCGGCCGTCAGATGGTTCATCACCCGGGCCAGTGTCGGCCCGCCGGGATCGCCCGCGCGCCGGGGGCCCAGCCGGTCGAGCACCCGGTGCAGCCTGGCCGCATCGGTGCGCCATTTCCGGTCGACCACCTCCTCCGGATACTGCTGCCAGTCCACCGGCGACCAGTCGGGGCTGCGCTCGGCGGGTCCGCCGTGGAAGAGCCGGGCCGCCAGCAACGAGGTCGCCTCGTCGACCGCGCCGGGCTCCTCCAGCAGGTCGCAGGCGGGACGCTCGCCCAGCCGGGAGGTGAAGCCGTCGGCCAGCCGGTCTCGGCGGGAGAGCTCGGTGAGGGCGGAGACCACCCCGGCGTCGAGCCGGGCCGGCCAGCGGCCCATCCGCCAGGCCGGCAGCGCCACCCGGGTCAGCAAACGGTCCCAGCCGGCGTACGCCAGGCCGACCTGTTCCTGGGCGACGACCCGCAGTCCGTAATCCACCGCCTGCGCCCGCTCGGATGCGGCTGCGGCGACCCCCCGCTCCATCTCGGCGGCATGACCGCGACAACTGCGCAACAGCAGCCGAGCGACCCGCCCGATGAAGCCGTACCCGACCCGGCCGACCGGTCCCGCCCCCGGCCGGGATGCCACGGCGACCGCTGCGTCGAGACCGCGCACGAAGCGGCGGGAGGCTGCGATGTCGGGGTGTGCCGAAGGCCCGGTGCCCGCGACGACCGGCGCGAGCAGCGCCCGCAGCTCGGCCACCCGCATCCACCACAGGAACGGCGAGCCGATGACCAGCACCGGCGCGGTCGTCACCCGGCGGGCCCGCAGCGCGTGCACGGCGGGCAGCCGACTGCCGGATATGGACTGTGCGGGATGCGATCGGTCCTCGAGCCAACTGTCACAGTCCGGGGTGAGTGCTATCGCCGAGGGCACGGGCACATCCAGCCGGGTCGCCAGGTCACGCACCATGCGGTGCAGGTCGGGCGCCGACGATTCGGTGAGCGCCACCGTCGGGCTGACGGCGGGACCGGCTCTGGCGATCACTGCGGCTACGGTGCCCGCCAGCAGCAGCACCACGACGGCGAGCGCCGCCACCACCCAGCGCGCCCTGTCCCAGTCTCCGCCGGTGAGGCGGCCCGTGGCGCCGCCTGCCAGCAGCACCACGGCCACCGCGGCGGGCAGCAGGGCCGCAGCCAGCGCCCAGCCCCTGATGCGCAGCACGGCCAGCGCATGGGCCCGGGCGCCCTGCGCACCACGTTTCTCACTCGTACCACTGATGGACATGGCCGGACGTCACCCCCTCTGCCTCCGCGACGGCTTTGCTCACTCCCCCACTGTGGCATCCGGCACTGACATCGCAATGCCGATGGGCCAACTGCCGGAATGCTTGGGGCGCAGACTAGTTGGGGCTCTGCCGAGCGTCATCCGGATGGGCCTACCGTCACCCGATGGAATGGCTGTGGGCAAAGGTGCTGACGAATGCACGCCATTTCTGGCAGCTGCGGCCGGCTGTCGGATACGGCTGCCGGTCAGATGCCGGCTGCTTTCGCCGCGATGTCCGTACGGTGCTGCGACCCGTCCAGCCGCACCCGGGCGAGCGCGGTGTACGCACGCTCCCGGGCCTCGACCAGACCGGCACCGGTCGCCGTCACCGACAGCACCCGGCCGCCCGCGCTCACGATCGCATCGCCGTCCCGCCGGGTTCCGGCGTGCAGCACGTACGCCTGCGGGGCATCATGGGCCGCCACCTCGTCCAGGCCTTCGATCGGGTCGCCGGTGCGCGGGGTTTCGGGATAGTTGTGCGAAGCGATGACGACCGTGACCGCCGCGTCGTCGAGCCAGTTCAGCGCCGGTTCGCTCGCCAGCGTGCCGTTGGCCGCGTTGAGCAGGACACCGGCCAGCGGGGTCTTGAGCCGGGCCAGAACCACCTGGGTCTCCGGGTCGCCGAAACGGGCGTTGAACTCGATGACCCGTACCCCGCGCGACGTGATGGCGAGCCCCGCGTACAGAAGCCCGGCGAAGGGTGTGCCACGCCTGTGCAGCTCGTCGACGGTCGGCTGCAGCACGGTCTCCATGACCTCGTCGACCAGCTTGGCGTCGGCCCAGGGAAGCGGCGAGTAGGCGCCCATGCCACCGGTGTTGGGGCCCTCATCGCCGTCGAGCGCACGCTTGAAGTCCTGCGCGGGCTGCAGCGGGAGGACCGTGACGCCGTCCGTGATCGCGAAGAGCGAGACCTCCGGGCCGTCCAGGAACTCCTCGATCACGACCCGGCCGCAGGCCAGCGCATGGGCGCGGGCGGCCTCGACGTCATCGGTCACCACGACGCCCTTGCCTGCGGCGAGCCCGTCGTCCTTGACGACGTAGGGGGCGCCGAAAGCGTCCAGCGCGGTGTCGATCTCGGCCGGGGTGGTACACACGTAGGCCCGGGCGGTCGGCACGTTCGCCGCCGCCATCACGTCCTTGGCGAAGGCCTTGGACCCCTCCAGCCGGGCCGCTTCGCGGCTCGGTCCGAAGCAGGGGATGCCCGCCGCGCGTACCGCGTCGGCCACACCGGCGACCAGCGGCGCCTCGGGACCGACCACGACCAGCTCGGCATCGAGTTCGGCGGCGAGCCGGGCGACGGCAGCGCCGTCCAGCGCGTCCACCGGGTGCAGCTCGGCCACCTCGGCGATGCCCGCGTTACCGGGGGCACAGTGCAGGGAGGTGACTGCGGAGTCGAGGGAAAGAGAGCGGCACAGGGCGTGTTCGCGGGCGCCGCCGCCGATGACAAGGACCTTCACGGTGCGAAGCCTAGCCCGCGAGGCAGGCCCGGCCGGGCGCGGCCCTTGTCCGGACCTCCTGAACCGGCCTCGCTACTCGTTCGTATATTCCTCCACCACCGTCGCTCCGAGCTCGCGGACGATCAGATCGTGACCGGAGAGCGCTGAGTCGGCGAGGTCCGGGTCGTCGTCCTCCGGGGTGTCGTCCTCCAGCGAAACGGCCGGCGGCCCGTCCGGGACCGGTGGCGGCTCGGGCTCCCGGTAGGCCTGGGGCCGCTGATGCTGCTGCGGCTCCGGAGCGGACACAGGCGACGGCGGCACGGGGCCCGGCGCGGCCGAGGCGGCCGGCGGCCCCGGTCGACGCGGTGCGGGCGACGAACCGCCCGGCCCCGGGCCGGGGTGATTGCTGCCGCCGGGAGGCTGCGTACCGCCCGAGGGATCGACGATCGCGTCGACCTTCCACTGGACGCGGAACTGCTCGGCGAGCACCTGCTTCAGCACGTCCTCACTGCCGCTGGACGCGAAATTGTCCCGGGCGCCCGCGTTGGGGAAGCCGAGCTGGAGGGTGGTCCCGTCGAACCCGGCGACCTGGGCGTTCTGACTCAGCAGGATCCAGGTGAAGCGGCGGCGGTTCTTGACCGCCTCCAGAATGTCGGGCCACATGTTCCGCACCTGGCCGGCTCCCTGAGCCATTCCGGGCCCGGGTGCTCCGGCCGGCTCGGCAGCCGCCCCCCCGGCGGCCGCCGGGGGGGCGGCCTGTGACGTGGGCTGCCCCGGCCCCTGCCCCGGGGCGACAGCGGACGGCCAACTGCCGGCCGGACGCGCAGGCTGCGCCGCCTGACCGGCGCCCCCCGCGCCCGGCCATGCCCCGGGCTGGCGAACCGCGGGCTCGGCCGCCGGGGTCGGCGGCTGCTCGGGAACGGCCTGCGCGCCGGACGGTGCAGGCGCCGGCGCAGCACCGGCACTACCACCACCAGCACCGCCACCGGCACCAGCACCGGCACCGGGGCTACCGGCAACCCACTCGCCAGGAGCTCCCGACCCACCGGAAGCGACCCGGGCGCCGGCGTCCCCCCGCGCCGCTGCCCGCACTGCGGCAGGCCCGCTCCCGGGCGGAACACCGGGCCCCGCCGCCGTGGAGCTCATCGCCGGATGCGCCTCGGGCCCCGGTACGTATCCCATGGCGGGCCCTTGTCCTCCGGACACCAGGCCGCCGCCCCGCTCCAGCCGGTCGAGCCTGGCCTGCATCGACCGCTCGTCGTCGAAAGCGGCAGGCAGCAGCACCCGCGCACAGATGAGCTCCAGCTGCAGTCGGGGCGAGGTGGCCCCGCGCATCTCGGTGAGCCCGGTGTTGACCAGGTCGGCGGCCCGGCTGAGCTCGGCAGCGCCGAACACCGAGGCCTGCGCCTGCATCCGCTCCACCACATCGGCCGGGGCGTCGATCAGTCCCTTATCGCCCGCGTCCGGCACGGCGGCGAGAATCACCAGATCGCGCAGCCGCTCCAGCAGGTCGGCCACGAAGCGGCGTGGGTCGTTCCCGCCCTCGATCACCGTGTCCACGGCTTCGAAGGCCGCCGCGCCGTCCCCCGCGGCGAAGGCATCGATCACCGAGTCGAGCAGCGACCCGTCGGTGTACCCGAGGAGGGACGTCGCCATGGCATACGTCACACCGTCCTCACCGGCGCCGGCCAGCAACTGGTCCATCACCGACATGGAGTCACGCACCGACCCCGCACCGGCCCGCACCACCAGCGGCAGCACCCCTTCGGCGATCCGGGCGCCCTCCCGCTCGCACACCTCTCCGAGGTAGTCGCGCAGTGTCCCGGGCGGCACCAGCCGGAACGGGTAGTGGTGCGTGCGCGACCTGATCGTCCCGATGACCTTCTCGGGCTCTGTGGTCGCGAAGATGAACTTGAGATGCTCCGGCGGCTCCTCGACCACCTTCAGCAGGGCGTTGAACCCCGCCGATGTGACCATGTGCGCCTCATCGATGATGTAAATCTTGTACCGGCTGCCGGCCGGTCCGAAGAACGCCTTCTCCCGCAGGTCACGGGCGTCGTCCACGCCACCGTGCGAAGCCGCGTCGATCTCGATGACATCGATCGATCCCGGTCCGTTCCGCGCGAGGTCCTGGCAGGACTGGCACACACCGCACGGGGTCGGGGTGGGCCCCTCCGCGCAGTTCAGACACCGGGCGAGGATCCGGGCACTGGTGGTCTTGCCGCACCCCCGCGGTCCGCTGAACAGATACGCGTGATTGACCCGGTTGTTCCGCAGGGCCTGCTGCAACGGGGCAGTGACATGCTCCTGCCCGATGACCTCGGCGAACGACTCGGGGCGATAACGGCGGTACAGCGCAAGGGACGACACACCTACGAGGTTATCGGGGCGCACCGACAACCAACGCCCTCATCGCTCCCCCGAACGCAAAGGGCCCCCCACGCACCCGCCAGAGCCAACCTACCCTTGCTGCCTTCCGGCCCTGGGGGAGTTCAGTCAGATAGCGCCACGTGAGGGGCTGGCCCCCACCCTAGCTGATCCACCGGGTGAGAATCGAGTTCGCTAGCACTGCTCAACGTCTTGTATTGTTCGTCGCGGAGGATTCGCCTAGTGGCCTAGGGCGCACGCTTGGAAAGCGTGTTGGGGGCAACCCCTCACGAGTTCGAATCTCGTATCCTCCGCAGTTGCCCTCACCGGGCACAACGTCGTAGGGCCCCACCGTTCTCGGTGGGGCCCTACGACGTTCCTCTAGGCCCGTAGTCTCATCTGCAGTCTCATTGAGACCCTGCGGAGCCGTCCGCGCTGCCCTCGTCGGGCTCCTTAGCCACCTCCCAGATGAGTCCTCCGACCCGCTGCGCGACGTCGGCGAGGATGCCACCCGTCACGTGCTGGTACCGGGCCGCCATCGCCGTGGACGACCAGCCCATGATCTGCATCACGACCCGTTCGGGGACACCGAGGATGAGCAGAACCGTCGCCGCGGTGTGCCGGGCATCGTGCAGGCGCCCGTCCCGAACCTTCGCATCGGCCAGGAGCCGCTTCCAGGTGTCGTAGTCCGTGCTCGGCACCAGCGGCTCACCCACCGGGGAGGTGAAGACGAACCCGGACTCTCGCCACTCCTCCCCCGCGATCGCCCGCTCGCGTGCCTGCTCTTTGCGGTGGAGCTCCAGCAGCCTCACCAGTTCGTCAGGAACGCCGATGACGCGTCGGCCGGCGCGCGACTTCGTGTTGGCCGTGTCCTCGTTCTTCCTGACCCGCTTCTTGCAGTACCCCGGCTTCGCGCCACAATCGCCGCCGCAGCCGTGCAGGTACTTCGGCCTCAGCCGGTTCTTCCGGACGCGCAGGACTCCGCTGCCGGTATCGAGGTCTGCCCACCGCAGCCCGAGCGCCTCCCCCTGCCGGAGGCCCAGGGAGAGCGCGATGGACCAGCGAGCGCTGTTCCGAAGCTTGGCGGCCTCCGAGAGCAGGCGCTGCACCTCTTCGATGTCGTACGGCTCCACCTCCTCTTCCTCGATCCTCGGAGGGACCGCGAGGGTGGCGACGTTCCGTGTGACGTGGCCGCGGCGCAGCGCGTGATTCAGGGCGGTACGAATCGTCCGGTGTGCCTGGTGGGCGGTTGCGGGCTTGCTGCCGTTGGTCAGCATCCGGCTGTAGAAGCGCTCAAGGTGTTCGGGCTCCAGCTTGTCCAGCCGGTGAGCCCCGACACCGGGCACGAGGTGGACCCGTACAGCCACCTCGTAACCGGCGTACGTGTTCTCCCGCACCGACGGTTTGGCGATCTCTTCCACCCAGTGCAGCAACCACGCCTTCACGGTCCATGCGCGGCCGGCCTTTCGTACCTTGCCTTCGTCCCGCTGCTTCTCCAGCGCGCGAACCTTCTTGATCACCTCCCCTTCGCTGACCTTGCTCATGACATGGCGCCGGTCCGGCTTGCCGTCATCACGGGTGCCCACGGTCACTCGGCCGTGCCAGTAACCGTCACTGCCGAGATAGATGGACGACGCCCCATCCGGGCGCTTGGGCCGCTTGACCATGGATGCTCCTTACGCCGCGGCGTGGTTGTTGCGGGTCTGCATGCGCTCGTTCAGGTAGTCGATGAGCGCCTGAACGGGGACGCGTCGACTGCGACCGAACGGGACCGTCTGGACGGCTCCGTCACGGATAAGGCCGTACATCGTGGTCCGGCCGATGCTCAGGCGGCGGGCGGCTTCCTCGACTGTCACCGCGAGGAGCGTGAGATCGAGGTCCTGCGGGTTCTCGTCGTTCTTCAGCAATTCGAGCCGGGACATGGCACTCCTCGGTGCGGTCACGCGAGCTGGTGTGTGTGGAGTCCGCATTGCTGTGTGTCGCGACTCAAGCGACTCAGAGGCCGTACGGTGGAGGCGGCGTGAGTCGCTTGAGTCGCGGCACGGGCTATCGCGGATCGGACGGTGTGAGCGTGATGCCGGTGTACGTGGGCACCTGCCGCCCGTACGCGTCGCGGGGGCGGGCCCGGTGGAGTTGTGGGACGACGGAGAGCAGGTTCCGTCCGAACATCTGCTTGGTCCCCACGGCCCGTACGCCGTTGTCCTCGGCCCATTCGCGCCAGACCGCCCACAGGGTGTCGACGGGGACCTCACAGGCGGCACCGACGGTGCAGCGCTCGCGAATGAACGCGCTCGTCGGCGAGGCGGTGTCCTGCATCGTGATGACCGCTTCCTGAGAGGAAGGCGGGTCCGTGATCCGGCCGATGCGCTGGAGGCGTGCCAGCCCTTCCAGAGCCCAGTTGAGAATCCCGGGCATCTCGGTGGCCAGCTTGTCGGTGAGGGCCGTGTCTTCCTTTCCGAGCCAGGACACGGTCATGTTGAGCACGATGAACCGGCGGGCGATGACCCCGGAGGAGTCCCCGAAGCTCGGCAGCTCGTTGGTGAGGATCATCAGCCGCGTGGGCAGCTTGCCGGTCCACGGGTCGCGGAATTTGCGGTCGATGTCGATGGTGTCCTCACCGGAGATGGTGAGCAGCCGTTCGACGACCTGGCCGCCGTCCTTGCCGGACAGACGGGCGTCGGAGATGACGGCGAGCGGCTTGCCGAGCAGCGTGGACAGACCGAAGTTGCTGCCGAGGCCGGCGAGCGTCGGCCCGGCGAGGTTCTCGCGTCCGACCAGTTCCTTCAGGACCCGGGCGATGGTGCCTTTGCCTGAGCGGGACGGCCCCTTGATGAGCAGGATTTTCTGCTGGTCAGTGCGGCCGGAGAGGACGTAGCCGAACCATTCCTGCAGTGCGTCCAGGGCTGCTTGGTCGTCCGGCCAGATCTGCCGAAGGAAGCGTTCCCATGTCGGCGCCGTGGCGGCGGGGTCGTAGTGGAACGGGACGGATACCAGGTTGAAGAAGCCGGGGGTGTGCGGCAGAAGGGCCCGGTCCCGGATGCGAAGCAAGCCGTTCTCACAGGCCACGATCGGGCTGCCGTCCTTGCCATCGGCGTCCTGCTCGACCCACGAGGGGGCGTCGGTGTCGGTGGGCAGGAGCGTGATGGCTCCCAGTGCATCGAGCAGGTTGCTGATCTTCTGCTTCGTGGGTGCCCAGTCACGGATCTCGGGCTGGCCGTCCTTGCCCGGAACGCTGTAGACCGCGTACTCCAGCCGCTTGTAGAGCGAGGACCGCATCTGCTGATCGTCCAGTTCGCGCCAGCAGGTGCCGGTCCAGCGCATCCACGATCCGCGCCAGCGTCGGTACACGAGCCGCTTGTTCTCGTTCTGCCAGCTCGGGAGCAGACGACGCGCCACGGCCATTGGGTTGGACGGCACGGGCAGTTCTTCCAGCTCGCTCATGCTGCACTCGCCTCCGGCGCCCCACCCCGGATGAGTCCGGAGCGGATCGCGGTGCGACACTCTCCGGCGGGCAGGCCGATCGACTGCCCGGCGCTGCTCAGCTCGCTGCTTACCGCGGCCTCGGTGAGGTCCCCGCTCCGGATCATCCGTGCGAGGGCGTAGGCCGCGAAGTACACAGCACGATTACGACCGCCCTCGCGGGCGGACAGCACCTTTTCGAGCTCCCCGCGCAGTGCGGCGGTGCTGTAAGCGGTGGCGTTGCGCATCCGGGCCGACAGCTCAGCCAACGGCATGGGAGCCGGTGCGGGCTTGGGGGTGAGCAGGTCACCGAGCCACGCAGGGAGGGGGGCCGGACACGCGTCGTCAATGATCTCGTACGGCGCTCCGCCCACGGTGCTGCCGGCGGCCACCACGTATCCACCCCAGGCACGGGTGTCGACCTTCCAGCCCAGGACGTTGGCCGTGCTGCGTAGCCGCCTTTTCGTGGGTGCGGTGAAGTACAGGTGCTGTCCGCCGCGGCGGGTGCGCACGGTGTAAGTCTCGGTCGGCAGTTGCTCCCCGGCGCGCTCGCAGAGCATGGCCAACACGTCCAGGCCGTCGGCCGCTCCCGCCCATTCAGTGGGCGGGGTCTCGGTGTCGTCCTTGGGTACGTCCAGGTCCACAACCACGAGGTTCGCGGGGCCCGTGGCGATGCCGACGTTGTACGGGGTGGCCTGCCAGCACTGAGCGATCTGATTGCCATCGAGCGTGGCGCGCTGCTCCGGGGTGCGGTGACCTTCCGAGCACCGGCCGGCGCCGGGGCAGTGGCGTTCGGGGTGCCCGGCAGGCCGCTTGTCACCGGGGCGCAGAGGGAAGACGGGCCAGCCTCGCTCTGCTGCAGCCAGGGCGGCGCTCAGCAGCGTTGGGGCAGGGGTTGGTGTCATGCTGGGGGTTCTCCTGTTTCCGCGAAGGGGCAAGGGAACCGGGGCGGTCGCGGTCTTTGGCGAGAGGCGACCGCCCCGGGCATAGCTACTGCTCGTCGGCCCACAGGGCGTACTGCTGGCGGACGTAGTGGCGCGGGTCGCAGATGACGTCCGTGTCGTCCACGTCCATCAGCCGCGCGGCGGCGTGCTCGGCAGCTCCGGCGGCGTCAAGGCACCGGCCCTCGGCTCCCTCGGCCAGCGCGATGCGGTCCAGGAGCGCCGCCTTACGGAGCCAGAACTCCCGGCCCAGCGTCGTACCGAACGGCTTGTCGGCCGCGGCCTGAGCGGTCCATCCGATCTCACGGACGATGCCCGGGGCTTCGGCGTACGCCGTGTCCGGTGTGGGCCAGCGCTCGGTGTCAGTGCTCATGTCAGTGCTCCTTGGTGGTGTCGGTGGTGGGGAGTTCGGGGAGTCCGGCGCGGGTGAGTGCCTGCGGGTCGAAGCTGGGCAGGGTCGCGCGGGCGGTGAGGGCTGCGGCGAGCGCTTCGGCGTAGCCGGTGGATGTCTCGCGAGCCACCTCGATCTGAGTACGGCTGCGGAGCAGTTCCACCCGCTCGATGTGCCCGTGCTCTTCGCGCCGCACGGTGGTCTGCCGGTCGTAGGCGACGGTGTCGCGGCGGTCGGTACGCCAGTAGCGGGCGGCGACCCCGTAGGCCACTGCGGTGGCGAGCGCCCAGAGCAGCAGCGGGAGGGGCAGGCCGTCGGCGTATCCGGCGACGCCTGCGAGTGCGAGTCCTCCGGAGGTGGCGAACGCGGTCGCGGCGAGGGCCCCGTCACCGCCACTGCGTCCGGCTGCGGCGAATGCGCCGGCCGTTGCGGCTCCGGCGGCGAGGACGACCATCAAGGCCGCGTTGCCCACGGAGTGCTCGGCGCCGTTCGCGTTCCAGATCCGGCCCAGGATGAGCACGGTGGACGTGGCGAGTGCGGGCGCCACCTTGGGCGCGGCGAGTGCGGCCCAGTGGTGCTGTATCAGCGGGTCGTTCATGGCGTGCCCCTTCACAGGTCGGGGATGGCGTCGATGACGGCGGTGGTGAGTTCGTTGATCGGGCCGGACGCGCCGGTGGAGGCGAGGAAGAACCCGAACATGACGGCGATGAACGCGGCGCCCCAGCCGAGGGTGTTGGAGCGGAGCAGGAAGAACAGGACCAGGCCGAACAGGAGGACGAGCGAGATGGTGACGGCCACGAGGTGAACTCCTTTGAGGCTGATGGGGAGTGCTGGGTAGGGTGCGGGGGCCCCGGGTGCTCGCAAGCTCGGGGCCTGGACCGGCGGTCACGCTGGCGAGCGCCTGACATGGTCGGGATCGCCTCAGGGCGGGTGACCGCCGTTCCCCTGAGTGGTTAGCGGGTGCCGTCGCGGTGGAGGCGGGCGGCGACGTTGTAGAGGTGGCGGCCGATCCGGATGCGTTTGCCGGTGGCCTTGCAGCGGCGGCAGTCCTTGCCGCGCTTGGCACGGCCCTTGCGGTCGGTCTTCGTCGCGAAGCCCCAACCACGGCACTTGCGGCAGTCCCCGAACGGGCTGGCCGCACACAGAGACGCGTAACAGAACGTGATGAGCAGAAGGAGTGCGCTAGCGAGCAGGACAGGGGTCATGAAGGGCCTCCCGGGCCTGTTTCAGGGGTTTGCGCAGGTGGGGCGCTAGAAGCTAGTGGCCTGATCAAGCGGCGAATGTGCCGCTAGCGGTGCCGCTAGACCTAGCGGGGTGTGGCGCTAGGTCTAGCGGCGAGCGGGGCTAGCCCGCGTCCCGGTTTCCGTCACGCTCCGCAATCATGGTGAGGATGTGGGAGCGTTCGATGCCGCGCCGGTTGGCGCCCTTCCCGGTCTCGGTCTTGCCCCAGACCTGGCCGGTGCTGACGCCGTGCGGCTTGAGGGCTGCGGCCAGCTGCTCGGGCTCCCAGCCGCCGTAGATGTCCGGCCGGAGTTCGGCCAGGCGGGCCACGACGACTTCGGACCACAGCTTCGGCTCTTCGGCCGGCACCACCGCGAGGATGTCCGCGAGCAGATCGAATCCACTGGTCTCGCGGTCCTCGAACGACTCGCCCGCGGCGTGCCCGGTGAGCCGTCCGGCTGCCTCGCGCAGGCGGCGGGCCCGCAGCCCGATCACCTCGGCCGTGGGTGCATCGACGTAGACGGAAGAGACGATCCGCGCGTCGGCGCCTTCACCGACGAAGTAGTGGATCCCCTTGTCCTTCCAGCTGAACATCGTCGCCCGGATCCCCCGCTTGTAGCTGGAGGTGCCGAGGACCATGTCGTTCTCCAGCTGGCCCATGACCTTCAGGCACCACCGAGCCGACGCGTTCGCCGAAATGCCGGTGGGCAGGGCCTTTGCGTCCGGGCGCTGGGTGGCGAGCAGGAGCACGATGCCGGTGGCGGGTCCGCGCTTGACGAGGTCGGTGCAGATCTCTTCGAACTCCCCGCCGTGCTTGGGGTGCTCGAACCAGACCTGGCACTCATCCACCCCGATCACGATCGGGTGCAGCCCGAGCTTCGGCTTGTTGGCCAGCTCGGACGTCACCTTCGACTCCGGGCAGATGTCCCGCGGCAGGGACCGGATCACCTTGGCCCGGCGCCGGAGCTCGGTGCGCAGTTCCCGCAGGTCAGCCAGGGCGTATTCGATGTCCTCGTCATCGTCCCCGGCCCGGTGGCGGTGCGAGACTCGCTCGCCCACGGGGTCGAGGTCGCCGGTGCCCTTGAGGTCGTAGGTGTGGACCTCGGCCCGTGCGTCGAGGGCGGCGATGAGCAGGAGCAGACGAAGCAGGAACGTCTTGCCCATCCGGGGGATCGCCCCGATGACACCGGCGATGTACATCAGGGTGATGTCCACCCAGCGGCCGCGCTGGTCGGTGCCGAAGGAGACCGGCTTGAACAGGTCGACGGACCCGCCCTTGATCAGGGGCCATGCGGGCTTCGTGGCCGTGGACATGTCCTGATCACCGACCCAGAGCACGAGGCGCCCGGTGTGTTCGTCCGGGACGGCTTCGGGCCACACACAGCCGAGCGGGCGGCGCAGACCGGATGCCAGCTTGTCGCGGCGCTCGATGACGTCGGTGACGGTGACGCCGTAGGGGAGGTCGCCTTCCGCGCGCCATCCGGGGCCGTCGCGGGTGATGGGGGCGGTGAAGGTGAATCCGTCGCGGCCCTTGCTTTGCACCTGGTTGATCGCGGTGATGCCGAGTGCTCCGAGGGCGCGCAGCACGATGTCCGAGGTGAGCTTGGGTGCCTTGGTCATTTCGACCGCGCGGGTGATGACCGGGGCGTCTGCCTGAGTGCCGGCCGATCCGAGGGCCAGGAGCAGGGCTCCGACCGAGAGGACCTGGAGCCAGCCGGGGGCGAGGACGTAGATGGCGAGCGCGACACCGAGCCCGACGGACATGCCCAGCACCGCAACCAGGGTCCTCAGCCGGACCCGGCCGTCGCGCTGGCGGGAGAGCTTGAGGTACTCGGCTGCGTCCTCGCGCCGGACGGACGCGAGCCGGACCGGCTCGCCCTCCCGGTCGGACACCCACCGCATCGACCCGCCCACGAACTTCGCCGCCCCGACCGGGGCTTGGAAGGTGAGCCGGGCGGCGTAGTACGGGGAGCGCAGTGCGTGGTACCCGGCCAGGTGGCCGTAGTGCCCTGCGGCCCACCGGGTCGCGGTCCGCAGCTCGGCCGACGACCGGAGCCAGGCGGGGACGATCGCCCGCCGCTTGGCGCCGATGATCCGGCCCATGAACCCGGGCCCGACTTCCGCCGGACCGTCGACCATCATCGGCTCGTCCGGGTCGCCCGACCCGTCACCCGACCCGGCGGGAGGCGAGTCGGCCGACCGGTCGGCGTGGGGGTCGGCCGACTCGGTCCGGGCCGACCGGACCTTGTCGAGGTCGACCACTTCCCCACCCGAGTCGGGTGCGGTGGGGGTGTTCATGTCGGCTTCGAGTCGGTTGAAGAGTTCGCTTTCGTCGTCGTGATTCACTGATTGTCCTTCCTGGACAAGGGAGTGGACGCGGGCCCGGCCGACGCTGTGAGAGGTGAGCGGCCGGGCCCATGTCGTTGATGCTCGGGCCCCGGAGCAAGGGGCAGGGGCGCGGTTTGCGCCCCTCGTTCGTGCGTTCGTTTACGCTGCGGGGCGCTGTTCTTCGAGGTAGGCGCAGGAGGGGCACATACCGAGTGAGGTGGGGATGCAGTACCCGGCGTCCTGCAGACACTGCGGGCAGGGGCGACGGGCGAGCATCGCCTTAGCGAGCGCCGCAGCGCGGCCCGGAGTCATAGGACGAACGGGCTTGGCACGGTCGATGCGGTAGAGGTAGGCGACGGCCACACCGGCCTTCCGGCGGCGCGAGCGGCGCATGATCTGCGCGGCCACTTCCTGCCCGCCGGGCCGCAGCCCGCGGGCACGGAGTTGGCGGCGGGTGGCGTAGCGTCAGGTGCGTACTTCCACGGGAACGTTGGTATGCCGTGCATGGCCCCGGTCGGGTCGTAGCACTTGCCGAACACGGGGGACATCAGGCCGCGTCCCGAGGTCCGGCGAGTGCGGTGCCGCGTCGGCCGGCGCGACGGCCAGACCACGTAGCGAAGAGCCTGCCGAGTCCCGCCCGACGGACACCGGCCCGGCCCTGCTTTGCCGCGTACATGGCCTCATCCGCACGGCGCAGCAGACCGGAGAGGTCCTCTCCGGGGTGGTCTGCGGCACGGACCCAGCCGAGGGACACTGTGGTGTGCACCGCCGGATCCAAACCGTCTACGGGGCGGGCGAGCACGCCGTGCAGGACGGCGAGCAGGTCCGCGACGGTGCCGTGGTCGTCGATGACGACTGCGGCGAACTCATCGCCGCCTAGCCGTCCGGCGACCCCGGCCCGCCCGACGTAGTGGGCCAACCGGTCCGCGGTTGCCCGCAGCAGGGCATCCCCCGCTGCGTGGCCGTAGTTGTCGTTGATCTGCTTGAAGCGGTCGACGTCCGCGAGGACCACCACCGCCCGCGGATCCTTGAGCAGGACGGTCGCTCGGCGGGTGAAGCCGTCCCTTGTGTGCAGCCCGGTGAGCGGGTCCCTACGAGCGCTACGCAGAGAGCGGCGCAGCCACAGGAAGTGAACCGACCATCCGGCCGCGATCGGCACTGCTGCGGCGAGGGCGGTTAAGAGGGTGCTCATGCCGCCATCGCCCCGCCCATTTCGTCACCGTCGTTGTCCTGCTCCGTATCCACGGAATGCAGCGGCGCTGCGGCGCGCTCGGCCTTGAGGGTGTCGCGCAACATGCGGGCGGTGGCCTGCGAGACGTGCACCGCCGTGCGGATACCGTCTGCGGTCAGTGCCGCGTCCGGCCACGCCGAGGTGACCTGACGGGCCTCGGCCAGGATCTCGTCCAGGGACCGCCGCGGCTTCGGCTTCGGCTTGGCGCTGCGGCGAGCAGGCTTCGCAGGAACCGTCGGCTCCACCTTCGGTTCCTCGCTGCCCTCCGAGGCCGGTACCGGCTCGGCCTCGGCAGGCGGGTCCTGCTCGGTGGCCGGGTTGAGCTCCCCGAGCTTGAGCAGGACGCGTTCCCGGCGGGGCGTCTGCGAGCGCCACCGGCGGCCGTGCTGCTCGCGCAGCTCGGCACGGGCGAGCAGTCGTTCCCGCTCGCGGGCCAGCGCATCGACGTAGGAGGTGACCTCCCACAGCGTCATCCGGCGCCACAGGGCGAACGTGGAGGGGAAGGCGAGCAGCCACCGGGAGGCACGGATCTTGTCCATACGGCGGCCGGTGACGGCGCCGATGCGTGAGGCGTAGATGTGGGCGCCGATCTCGGAGAACACCACCCAGAGCAGCGGCATCGTTCCGTGCGCCACCTTGGCCCACAGGCCGTGTCCGGCGGAGATGTTCAGTCCGCAGGTCACCAGGGTCAGGATCCAGGGGACGAACCGGACCCAGGCAAGCGCCATGTCCATCCGGATCAGCAGCAGGTTCGCCACCGAGAACACCGGGATGGAGACGTCCATGCCGACCGGCACCATCCACGGCTCACCGAATCCCCACCGGGCCGCCGCGGCCGAGACCGCGTCGAACGAGGAGATCAGCCCGAGCGCACCGACACCGGCCGCGGCGAGCGCACCGACACCGGCCAATCCCAGTTCCGGGCGGGTCAGCGGCGGAACCGCCGGCCGATCCTTGCTGTGCGTTGTGGTCGTCATGCCGCCGCACCGCCCCGGTACTGCCGTCGGCCGGCCGCCCGGCGGGCGGGGAGGAGAGCGACGTTGAAGAGCTCTGGGGCGTGAGCCTGGATCGCCTCGGCGGCGGCCTCGCTCACGCGGTCGGGCAGGTCGGGGTTGTCGGCGAGGATACCGCGGGCCGCGTCCAGACGGGCCGCCCGCTCCATCTTGCTCTCGCCCTCCACACCCAGCCAGAGATCCAGCGGGGTGCCAAGGGCCAGTTCTACGAAGTCGGTGTCCGAGACGACCTGGTGGCCGCCGATGTACATACGCATGAGGAACTCCAGGACTACGAAGGGATCGGGAACCGGGGCGGTCGCGGTCTTTTGGCGAGAGGTGACCGCCCCGGGTGCAGCGGGATCAGACGGCGGCGATGATCAGCGAAGCGATCAGCCTCCGAGCGGTGAGACACAGGGCTTCACCTGTCGGCCGAAGCCACGGCCAACAGGTCCCGAGCCTGGGGAATCGGGCGCGTCATCGTTGCTGCTCTGACGCCAGCAGGGCGGCGCGCACACGGGTGGCACCCAGAGGTGTTGTCAGGTGTTCTCCAGAGCCGTTGCGCAGAAGGTCGGGCCGCCGGATGACATCGCCCGGTCACCGCGGGGACGAGGACTTCCACCCCGTCATTCGTTCTTGGCACGCTGTTCAGTTCTCAAGCCACGAGCGCTTCCTTCGAACCCGTTTCACGGAGCTCTCCGGGCGCAGGTTGAGCCGTTCACTGTGATCACCCCGAGGTGATGCAGTACCTCTATTACAGGTACTGCATCGATTGCCGTCAAGCTCATCGACGGAACCTCTGGGCTCTGCGCCGGAACTTCTTGGCGCACCATCAGCATCGCTGCAGGCCAGGGGTGTTGGTCACCCCCTCCGTAGACACCTTGGGTACATCTGGCTACCTTCGAGAAGTCCCAAGACGTCCCACCGGGGGTAGAGATGACCAACGAACGCTTACGTTCGGCGCTCCTCGCGCAGGGCATGACCGTCCGCGACCTGGCCGAAGCCATCGACGTGAACGCCAAGACAGTGGAGCGATGGATCACGCAGGGGAAGGTTCCGTACCGACGCCATCAGTACGCGACGGCTTCCGTGCTCGCCGTGGACGTCACGACGTTGTGGGACGACGGCAGGGCTGTCGACAGCGCTACCGACCTGAGCAAGGCGGAGATCGTCACGGTCTACCCGCACCGCCACATGGTCCCGAACGGACTGTGGCGGGAGCTGTACGCGCGGGCCCGCAGCCACCTCGATGTGCTGGTCTACTCCGGGCTCTGGCTCTCGGAGGACCCTCTCTTCCACAACCTGCTGAAAGCCAAGGTCGAGAGCAACGCACAGGTGCGGATCATGCTTGGGGACCCCGGCTGCGACGCTGTGCGACAGCGCGGCATAGACGAGGGGCACCGCATCATGGACGGCAAGATCCGCAATGCCCTGGTGAACTACCAGCCGCTCTTCACGAGCCACCCAGACGTCGGCTTCCGGCTCCATGACGCCACGCTCTACAACTCACTCTTCCGGTCCGACGACGAGATGCTCGTGAACACGCACGTCTACGGAATCGGCGCCTACATGGCTCCGGTCCTACACCTGCGCCGACTGCCCGGCGGCGGCCTCTTCGACACCTACGCCCGTAGCATCGAACAGACCTGGGGCAGCGCACGCCCGGTCACCGACGACGACATGGTGGGAGCCTGAACATGGGACGCATCGACTACCTTCACGACCCGGACGCCCCGCCGGCCAACTCGGTGGTGCCGTCCGTCGTAGCGTTCGTGCGGAACGACGAAGGTGCCGTACTGCTCATTCAGCGGTCGGATAACGGCCGTTGGGCGCTGCCTGGTGGCGGCCATGATGTCGGCGAGGCCATCAGTGACACCGTGGTGCGCGAGGTCTGGGAAGAGACCGGCATCAAGGCCGAAGTCATAGACATCTCTGGGATCTACACCGACCCCGGGCACGTGATGCTCTACGACGACGGAGAGGCACGGCAGCAGTTCAGCATCTGCTTCCGCGCTCGCCCCGTCGGTGGTGACGTACGGACGAGCGACGAAACAACTCAGGTCCGCTGGGTCACCCCAGCGGACCTGTCCACGTATGACATCCACTCGACCATGCGGCTCCGAATCGAGCACGCCATGGACGAGGCGCGGCCGGCGCCCTACATCGGCTGACGCTTGACCTCTGCGAGCCGCAGCACGACCCGCGCAGTGCAGGCGAGGATCTCCGGTTCCGCACGCCGGATGAACGTACCGATGAGGCTGTCCGGCCCATACCGGCTTGTGATCTCGTTCACCCGGTCCACGGGGTTCGTCGAGGTGCCGTCTGGCGTCGTGTTCATGTCGCAGTAGCAGAGCGCGTCGGCAAGGTCTGGGTGCTCGCGCGGGAACTCGGCTTCCAGCTCGTCGCGCATCCCGCGCGCCTCGGCTTCCATCCACGCGCAGGAATGGTGAGCGACCAGGCGCACGATGCGTTCGTCCGCGTGCGCGACGTCCCGGAGGTACCGGGCGCCATCCAGCGGGTGAAAGCCGGTCTTGGCCAGGTCGGGCGCGTACCCGATGTCATGTAGAACGGCCGCGGCCTCCAGCAGCTCGGCGTCGTCTCCGAGGATCGGGGCCAGGGTCCGGGCCCGCTCGGCCACGCCCTGGCAATGCGCCCACCGACGTGGCAACGGCTCGGCAAGCAGCTTCTCTGCGAGGGGGTAGGCCCACTCGGTCAGTCCCGTGGTCGTCAAAATTGCGGAGACTCCGTTCGCTTCGGTAGCGCCCGCACGGTGCGCTGCTTCCCTTGCCGAGCCTCGGACAGCAGGCCGGCAGATTCCAGCTTGTCGAGAGCTTTGCTTACGGTGGGTCGCGAGACGCCGAACCGGGTGCTCAGAGCCGTCGCGCTCGGGAAGGCTTCCCCCACGGTGAGGCCTTCATCCGTGATTACGTCGGCCACACGTTCAGCGAGTGGCCGACGGTCGATGCCCATTCCAGACCGCACCACTCGCCACCGCCCACCAGGCACTGGCTCTGCGATCCCCTCCCTCTGCAGGACCAGGAAGACCCGCAGGGCGACGCCGCGAGACACACCGTGCTCACGCATCAGCTCTGCAGCTGAGGGTAGTTCGGACAACTCATCATCGGTCTCGATCTGCGTCCTGACTACTGCTGCGATCTTCAGAAAGGTCCCCCGCGGGTTCACCTGCTGCGACACGCCTCGTTCCTCTCGTAGCCCCTTCAACCCTTCCACGCCCCTCCAAAGGTATGGGTAGCCCCCAGGCCTTGTGGCGTCTCGGGCGTGCGAGCGGGTCAGAGGATCGTCTGAGGCCTCACCCCTCCACCTCAGCCTCTACTTGGGATAGGGCAGGGCGATGGTCGAACTGGATGAGCATCTGACGGCTCAACTACGCCGAATCTGCGGGAAAGCGCCCGAACCAGCTGCCCGCTGCCTAAGCTAGAGCAATTGGGCATCAGGGGTAACAGCTACGCGTTGACGGGAGTCCCCCGGTGGCGGAACACCAAGGGATGACACCTAGGCGACAGCACCAGTTTTGGGGGCGCCATGCACTACAAGGTCTTTCTCGGTTACTCAAAAAATCCAGTCGGCGTCTCTCAAGAGATTCAAAATGCGGCGGCAGTGATAAACAAGAGCGGCTTCGCCGATGCGAAAACATGGGAGGAGAATCCAGCCACTGGAAGAATCATAATAGAGACCGTCCTGCAAGACATCAACGAAAGTACCATTTGCCTATTCGATGTAACAACATTGAGCCAAAATGTGCTTTTTGAAGTCGGATACGCATTTAGTCAACGTAAGCATATCGTCCTATCGGTCTGCAAGTCCAAGGAGTCGCTTCACGACTGGAAGACGTTCGATATCTTCTCCACGATCGGCTGCATTTTCTACGAGAATGGGAGCGAGCTAGCCGCTAGATTCATGGCAGGGATAACGGCGGCGAGCGAGAAGACGCTGTGGGATGACGTATCCCAGTCTCTTGATCGAACGTCCAAAGATTCCGTATTCTATGTGCCTACGTATCACACTTCCGAGGCTGAGAGAAATCTCCGCAGAATGATCGGAAAGGAAAGGGACCTAGGGACCAAGGTAACGATCGCAGATCCAGCAGAGCAGGGCTCGGCACCACTAGCTTGGTATGTCAACGCCGTTTACTCGTCCGCTGCCACATTGCTCCAAATGTCAGGAGAAAGTCACGACCGGAATCGCCTACATAATTCCCGGAGTGCGTTCATCGCAGGTCTGGCGAGAGGGCTCGAACGTCCTTTGCTCGTAGTCGTTGAGGAAGACTACCGGGGGCCGGTTGACTACAAGGACATCCTGTACACCTACCATAACAAGAAGCGACTCGCGGAAAAGCTGCAGCTGTGGCTTGCAAATTCCTTCCAAGCCTGGAGGAAGGAAGGTCCAGTAAGCCAGACACCTGCCCCTAAAATAGAACTTGCCACTGAGCTTAGAGATTTGAAATTTGGTGAGTATGTTGCCGAAAATGAGTCTGACACGCTAGACGAATATTTTGTTGAGACAGCAGAGTACGAGGCGGTGCTGACCGAAAGCAGCGTTGTGTTCGTCGGACGAAAGGGTATGGGAAAGTCCGCGAACATGATTCGAGCCTCGCAAGTTTTGCGGGACGATAAGCGGAACTTGGTCTGCGTAGTCCGCCCTACCAATTACGACTTGGACGGCCTCGTGGACGTACTCCAATCCGTTGGCGGCGACGGGAACCAATATTTCCTGGTGGAAAGCTTCTGGCGGTTCCTGCTTTATTCAGAAATCTCGCTCGAGGCCGTAGCCGCCGCCGACAGACTTCCGGCCGGCATCGGCGAGGGGACTCCCATGGCGAGGCTTCGAGATTACCTGCACCAGAACGACATATCGGATGATTTTTCGGTTCGCCTAGAGCGTGTCATCAATTCCGTACGCAAGGAATTGCAAGAGGCTGCCCAGAAGCATTCCATTGAGAAGCAGCGAGAACGTGTTGCGCAGGCCCTACAGGCAAAGTTTGTCGGAAATCTTCGACGTCTGCTCGGAGAGGCTTTGCGTGACCGTCATCGCGTAGCTTTGCTAGTGGACAATCTTGACAGCGGTTGGAGGAAATCTGCCGAGCTCAAGTCACAGGCAGTGCTGCTCGTAGGACTGCTTAGCACTGTAAGTAAAATCGCAGAGGATTTCCAAAAGGAAAACAATCGACTTCAATCCGTGCACGTAACAATCAGCGTATTTCTTAGATCTGACATCTATGATGAGGTTATTAAGGAAGCCCGCGAGCCAGATAAAATCAATACGAAGAGGATTGATTGGAACCAACCCGATATATTGAAGCGGGTCATGGATGAGCGATATCTATCCGTGCGCCCTAAGGGGACAGAACCGGACGAGCTTTGGGACCGCTTCTTCTGCTCACATATCGGCGCCCTACCGACCTTTGACCATATCCTCTCGACGATTCTGCACAGGCCCCGAGATCTCGTATTCTTCTGCAAGGCCGCTGTCTTTAACGCCGCTAATGCTCGACACTCACGGGTCGAACCTGAGGACATCAGGGAGGCAGAGAAAAGCTATAGCAAGTTTGCCCTAGACGCGCTCCTTGTTGAATATGGATCAACGATAAACCAACTGGAGGAAATGGTATACGAATTTGCCGGATTGCCCTCTGTGGTGACTAAGGCGGAAGTACTGGAACTAATCGAAGAAATCCCCGGATTGGGCGCAGATCGTGCAGCTGAGTACCTAGAGGGGCTTATGAAGATTTCTTTCCTCGGCATAGAGGTCAGCGAAAATAAATTCGCATACCCCGACAGAGCAGACGACTTGAGAAAATCAAAGATTCTAGCGCGGAAGGCTTCGCGGCGTGGAGATAGGAAGGAGAGGTACGAAGTACATGCTGCGTACCGACACTTCCTTGAAATCGGGGAGTAGCCTTAAAAATCCATCGACAATATGTGTCATTTACACCCTAGAGGACTAGGTGCTCATGTCCGGACCTTCGCAAGAGCTACGTGATGCGGTTTGGAACGCTAGCTGTTCTCAGGCCGGGGGGCCTGAGAACACAAGCTTCCAGCAGCAGATGATATTTGAACAGTACAAGATTTGCGTGGAAATGGCTGACCGGGTTAGCACGAGACGAGGGCTGACCAATTCTTTTTTCCTGACCTTGAACTTGGCGGCGATTAGTGCCGTTGCGGCGCTCGCACCAAAAATCGATCAAGGGCTTAATTCAATCGCGTTGTCGATTGCCATCCTAATACTGTGTGGGCAGTGTTTCGTTTGGTTCCACACTTTGCGCTCATATCGCTTGCTCAATAAGGCAAAATATTCGGTAATCGAGGTACTCGAAGAAAAGCTACCTGCCCGCGCATACTCTCAAGGAGAATGGCATGCTCTCGTGCGGTCGGGCCAGCACGGCAAATATTTGCGCCTCACCAGCGCCGAGCAAGCTATGCCCCTGTTGTTTACCATGGGTTACATAATTCTGCTCGCTTATATGATCATCGATGCGCTATCGGCCTGAGTCTCACCTACGTGCGGGGCGTCCGATATGGAAGTTGCGACGATGCCCCTGCTGCACGTTGGCCCTCCGGGACCGGTATTCGTTGACCTCGTGTACCTACGAGGGCCGATCGTCTGCCTCCTGAAATTGTGTACATGTAGCAGAAATATCGGAAACGAACATTCCGTCATTGTCCACAACCCTGGAAGCAACCTTGAATGGACATGAAAAGGTTGCTCCATCATCTAGCTTGAAAGTCAAGTGCGCGCTGGCAATGTGCACGCCGCCGCCACCTTCTCGCACTCCAAAGAGACCGCGCTCCTGCTCAACAACCTTCTCCGACGGGCCGGGCACACGGACGGAGCTGTTCGCATGGTCCTCGCTGAAGAACTCGAGAGGACTCTGCCCTGTCACCCCATGAAATACTTCCAGCACTAGAGCCATGCCGGTCAGAGTTCCGCCCGTGGCCTTGAGGAATGCGCGGAGCGAGCCGTTCTCCACCCTGGCGATCTCAAAGGTAAATTCCTTCGGGGATACGGGGTACGTGTGCGCCGGGGGCGGATTATCAGGTGAGTACTTATGGCGAAGAGCACCGACCGCCTGCCCCCATCGAAACCATCTGTCTACCTCGTCGAGTAGCTGCGCGACATGCGGCACGGAAGAATCATCAACCTCTACAATGAGGCCGATTTCGGTCAGATTCCCGCTCTTGGAAAGTTGATCCATTGCAGGTGCTAGGTCCTCGACGAAATGTTTCCAGAACTCACGGGGAAAGGTTGGGGGCTCTAGAAGGGCGCTCACCGCCGGTCTCCTTTCGGGGCATTAGAGCAATCACCTCATGCCCCGCTGAAAACCGCACCAGCAAGACCCCTCTTTGAGTGAACCATTGCTCCGATTGGTGGGGAAGGGCTGCATTTGACCAGCACGGTGGCCAACCTGTGGCCAGGTTTGCCACACGGTCAGGCGTCTTCGTTGGCTTCCAGAGCCATATCGATCATGCCCTTCGAGGCGTCCTGATGTCCGCGCAGGACCTTCGCACAAAACTTCCGCAGGACAGCTTGGCTGTGGCTGACGCGACGTACCAGCTCCACCGAGTCCACCTCGGCCTTGATGCACAGAGATGGGCCGCCGTGCTGCAGGCGGTACGGCACTCTCGCGAGAGACGTGACTGCCTCGTCGGAGACAGTGCTTTGGTACGGGGTCGCCGATACTCCGGCAGGGATTCCGCTGATCAGTCTGCAGTCGCCAGGGGCCTCTAGAGGGCTTTTCCTACGCAGCGGGCGCAGCGGGGACGTATTGCGCCCGCATCGGGCGCAGTCTCATCCGCAGTCTCGTTCACAGCTGTACGCGGTCGTTCATCGTCCCGGCAAGCCTGTCTGCGACCTGCCGAGTGGACGTGTACGAACCAGGATGCACACGGCCATGCAGAGTTGGAAAGCGTGTTGGGGGCAACCCCTCACGAGTTCGAATCTCGTATCCTCCGCCATTGCTCTCACCGGGCAATACGTTGAAGGGCCCCACCGCTCGCGGTGGGGCCCTTCAACGTGCCCTGGTCTCAGTTTTAGTCTCGTTTATTTCCGACCTTCGCGACATTTTACCCGGGCGTCGTGACGTGGCTCCCTCTCGGCGGTCATTCCGTTCGGTCTGCACTCCGGGACCTGGCCGAGGGTCGCTCCCGTTCCGTTCCTGGATGGGCAACGTAGTCGTAGTTGCCCGTGCCGCAGGTGCGTTCGAGGGTCTGGACCACCGTGCGCGGGCTGTCGTAGGGGCCGGAAAGAGGACTGCGGCGGCGCCCCCGGCTACAGCGCCCTCAAAATGACCCTCGCCGACCCGGCGCACGAGGAACACCGCGCCATACTGGAGTGGCTCGGACTCCCGTCCGCCACGGAATT
The DNA here is from genome assembly GCF_040682175.1 of Streptomyces sp. NPDC051320. NCBI lineage: Bacteria > Bacillati > Actinomycetota > Actinomycetes > Kitasatosporales > Streptomycetaceae > Streptomyces > Streptomyces sp. NPDC051320. Next base: position 317,166 of record NZ_JBFBAL010000007.1, on the reverse strand, counting down.
CCCCCTGACCGTTTCGCGCCGGACGAGGCCAACGACCGACTTCTGAGCCTCACGGCACCTTGAAGGGCATGAAGGACGAGCCGTCCAGTCACGCCCCCTTTCGCGGCACACGCTGGTAAGGGGGCGAATACCAGGAGTATGGTCTCCTGTATGGCGACGACCAAGAAGGTAACGGTGACGATTCCCGAGGATCTCCTGGACGAGATCCGCGCGGAAGCGGCAGAGCGGGGCCTGTCCGCATACGTCGCCGAGGCCCTGCGCTTCAAGCGCGACCGGGACCGGCTGCGCGAACTGTCCGACTGGCTACAGGAGGAACACGGCCCCCTCAGCGAGGATGAGGGCACGAGCGCGCTCGAGGAGCTGGAGGAACTCGATGCCGAGCACGAGCGCCGCCGCGCCGCCGCAAGCCTCAGTGCCGGAGAGGCCGCGTGAAGAAGCGGGCCACCGAGCAGAGGCAGCGCCCCTTGCGCGTCTTCGTACTCGACTGCGAAGCCCTGTCCCTGGCCGTGCGCGGCGACCGGAAGATGATCGCCTGGCTCGACCTTGCGGCACGAGGTGAGGCCGAAGTGGTGACTTCCCCGATGACGCTGGTCGAGGCGTACGACGGCAGAACCACCGAGCAGCGCTGGGACTGGGTGCTCTCCCGGCTCAGGGTCGCCGACATCGGAAAGGACGAGGCACGCCAGGCCCGCCGCCTGTTGGCTGACGCCAAGCTGCACGGCCACAAGTACGCGATCGACGCGGTGCTCGCCGTCATCGCGCGCCAGCAGAAGGGGCAGGTCACCGTCTTTACCTCGGACGTGGACGACCTGGAGAAGCTGGTTCCGGAGTCGATCGTCGTCAAGAAGGTGTGACCCGGCGCCCTGGTCTCAGTTTCGGTCTCATTCGCCCCCGTCCAGCGCCGTTCAACAACCGTTCGACGCCAGGCTCCGTCCCAGGTCAGGACGCCCCTGTCCCCCGCCGAACACCAAGGCGAACATTTGGAAAGCGTGTTGGGGGCAACCCCTCACGAGTTCGAATCTCGTATCCTCCGCACTGGCCCAGCAGGGCAGAAGGAAGCCCCGACCTGATCAAGGTCGGGGCTTCCTTCGTTCTCCGTCTCAGTTTCCGTCTCACTCGGAGCCGGCGGACCCCCACAGTGCTTCGCCCACCTGGTTCGAGACGTTCTTCAACATCGGTCCCGTGACGTGCATGTACCGGGCCCGCGTCCGCGCCGCTCCCCCAGGCTCCCAACCCATGATCGCGTCCACCACGACATCCGGAACGCCGAGCAACAGCAGGACCGTTCGCGACGGCCCTTGAGATCTCTGTGGATGAACTCGCGGGAATGCCCACGCAGCGAGTGGATCTTTCCGGGGAGTGGTGGATGTCCTGGCAGACCTCGAAGGACAGCCACGAGGTCATCACCGCGCAAGAGGTGCAGTTTCAACAGCAGGGCGTCCTCATCCGGCTCGACACCCTTACTCGCGGGATCTCCGTGGACGACGGCGGCTACATGTGGCGCGGTGAGCTACGGCTCTGGGACAACGAGATCCTCATGGGGTGATACGTCGCGGCAAATGGGGCCGTCCGCTCGAAGGGAACGTTCTACTTCACGCTGCACGCTCACGGAATCGCACTATCCGGCAGGTGGGTAGGGCTCAGCTACGACGGGAAGATCATGACTGGCTGGGGAGCAGCAGCCCGGAGCGAAGAGGAAGCTCGGGGTTTGATCGAGAAGTTGAAAGAGGACCAAGGAGTCCCCTCGTGACCGAGGTCTGCTCAGTCGTCATCACCGCGCCGGACTCAGACTGGCTTGCCGAGTTTGTCCGTGACCTCGTGGCGCATCGGCTGTGCGCCGGCAGTCACATCACGACGCCGATTCGGTCCATCTACCGGTGGCAAGATCAAGTGCACGATGTTGCCGAGGCTCACGTCGCCCTGCACACGCGTTCTGATCACGTAGCAGAGATCGTCGCCCGAGCGGATGCACGGCACCCGTACGAAGTCCCATGCGTCGTCTCGACGCCCATCTTGAGCGGCAATCCCGCGTATCTCCGGTGGATCATTGAGCAGACCGAGCGGTTGTAGCACGGGGTTGTTACAGGTTTCTCTACCTCATCAAGGCACCCGGCTGCGCTCCGCTCCGCCGGGCGCGCTTCCCGGCTCTGGCTGCGCCCACGCTCCTGCCTTCGGCCCGCTCGACGCTGCCGCCGCCGACGCGCGCCCGCAGTGGATAGGCCCGAGGGCATGAGACGAGACCCGTAGGCACCGGGACCGGTCAAGGACATGCCTCCGGCGCAAGCTCAGGGCTTCGGCCAACGGATACGTGGTGGCCACGTGGCACGTAGTTCTGTACCTTGCCCCCATGACCGACAACCAAAGGGGCAATGCCGCGTAGGCGCCCGTCAGCCCTGCGAGGCGACCTCCCTACCCGCTCCCAGAGACGCCGGCGGTACCCGTTCATTGATCGCCTTTCCGGATCTTGCACAGCTGACCTGCGACGACTGGAGCGGACCCGCTTCTGGCCCGAAGCCACAGAAGAAGCGTTCTGGCACTGGAAGGCCTTTGCTCATGGCCCCCTCCGGCAACTTGCAGACCCGCTCGCAGGTTTTGATTGCGGCATCTCTGAGTGCGGGTGTTACGGCGCCGCCTTCCGGGATCATCTTGAGACCGTGCTGCACGCTCTGCCGAGGAAGAGCGGACGAGAGTTGCGCGCCCTCGTGCGGGCCCTGGATAAGAGGATTCTGGCGAGGGCCAAGGTCATCCCAGCCGACAGCCTGGACGTGCCATGGTGGCGAGGTCACCTCTAGGACCACCGGTGGCACACTCAGCCCAACACCCCATCAACAGACTAGGAAAGCGTGTTGGGGGCGACTCCTCAGGGGTTCGAATCCCCTATCCCTCGCAGCCGCCTGATCATGCGAAACGAGGAGCCGAGCCGCGATTGCGGCTCGGCTTCTCGGCGTGCGTCGGTTGCAGTCTTGGTTGCGTTTACAGGCGATATTCAGGACATCTCGATAAACAGGCAAGCGCACGCTTCCGTAACCCCCGGCGGGCAGTCGGCACCAAACTGCGCCCCGCTACGGAACTTGGCGGTAGATGTCGCGACGATTGCCAACAGCCAGGGCCCACACGATCAGCTGACCGTTCTCGACGGTGTAGACGACGCGATGGTCGCCGACCCTGAGCCGCCATCGGGCACTGTGCCCCTGGAGTGCCTTGATGTCGAACGAGGCGGTGTCTCCCGCGTCCATCGCCTTCTGGAGTTCGGTGAGGCGGTGCAGAATGCGCAGGGCGTCCGGGCGTGGGACCTTGAGCATGTCCCGCTGAGCGTGCGGCGTGAAGCGGGTGACGTACCCCATGAGGTCAGCCCTGTTGAGCGCGCAGCAAGGCAGCCATCTCTTCGAGGGAGACCGACCCCTCCACGCCCTCGGACTCGGATTCGTCGGCCATCTGGTTGAGCCACGCTTCTTCGGTGCTCTCCGCGATCTCACGCAGGCGCTGGTATTCCTGGATGTCGATCACGACCGCTTCCTGCTTGCCACGCCGAGTAATGATCGTCGGGGTTGCCTCCCGACGAGCTCGATCGATGACGTCAGCAAGGTGGCTGCGGACATCAGCCATAGACTCGACCATCGGATCACTCATGTCACAAATGTAGCAGATGTACACGGCGTCGAGGATGCCGCGGCCGACATCGATCTCCGCGAGAGTCCCATCCGGGACCGGGCGGCGTCTCGGACCGGCTGAGGTGGGACTGGACATGATCGTCCAACCAGTCTCTTCGTGCTCTCCCTCATGTAGGCCGTAGCGTGACGGCGAACTGGGCAGGTGCGACAAGCAGCAGAACGGTTTCCGTTCGATCGAGCGATATTTGATGCGAAGGATCTCGCTGGTCCTCACCAGGGAGGACAGCAATGGGCGGGTGGGATTGTGCCCAACCCGTCCCCTGAGCCTGCTCTTCCCACCTGGCGGCCTCGTGCTTGCCGATTGCGGAATCCTTCGCCGACGACGTAGCAGTGGAAGCAGCACATGCCGCAGCCCTTGGTGCGAGGAAGCCGCCCATCACGGGCTGATAGCGGGCTGCCACTGCGGCGGAGGACCATCCATGCCAAGCCGCCCACCTTCGATCGACGATCGGTCTACGACTCCACCCAGCGGATACGAGGCCCCGGGGGTGATGGTCGAGCGGGTGACCTTGCCGTCGGCCGGCTGCTGTGACCGAAAACGGTCGCCTGGTCGTGGTGAGTTCGTGTGACAGCGTGCTGGGTAGCGTTACGCGTGCCCAAGTGGCGTGATCATCTGCCATGGGGGTCTCTTGATGGCCGACTGCAAGATTGCGAGCTTCGATGAAGCTTTCCGAGGGGCCCGCTTTGGTCGTCGGTGGGACAGCCATGCTGACGGGTGTTGTGCATCGTCTCGTCCAGCAGGGGCAACGGGTCGCGGTCGTAGCGAGGGACCGGGCGAGGACCGCTGCCGTCGCAGCATCGAGCGATCGACCGAATCTTGTGACACCCATATCTTGCGACTACAGCGATCCGGCAGGACTTCGGCGTGCGTTGCTGCAGTTCACCCAGGCCGAAGAGCGTCTCGCTCTGGCTGTGTGCTGGGTCCACTCACCACACCGCAGTGGCGTTCATAAGGCGGTCGCGGAGTGTGTTGCGCACCATGCGACGGCGATGGACGTGTTGGGGAGCGGAACCGCCGACCCCTCCCGTACCGCCGACGAGCCCATCCGGCCTGAACCGTTCCGGTCTGACCGGTTCCGGTATCAGCGGGTGATTCTCGGTTTCACTGACGGGCCGGCAGGAACTCGTTGGTTGTCTCACGATGAGATCGGTGCCGGGGTCGCCTCCGCGATGTGCGATCCGCATGAGACCACGATCGTGGGACGGGTGCGTCCTTGGTCTCAGCGACCTTGAGGTCGCGCCGGATGCGATCAAGGAATTGTGCCCGGGAGTGTCCCGTCAGCCCAGCGACGCACTCGCCGCGCGCAGTTCGTCCAGGGCCGCCAGGACGTACCCGGCGAGCTCGTCCGTGGGGCCCCGGTCGCCCTCGGACCATGCGGAGAACCCTCGTTTGAAGGCGAGGACGCCCAGCTCGCCCGCGAGAGCCGCAGTCGGATCGGGCACACCGCGGACGATCAGAGCGGTGGTCATCGCGGCCGCGAGGCTGACGCTCTTGAGGGCGTCACGCTCCTGCAGTTCGGCGCTGGCGGCGACGGCCGCCTTCACCCGAGGGGCAAGCTCGCGATTCATGGGGCCCATCGCGGTCGAGGCGCGCTCAAGACCGGCGGCGACGGCCTCGAGCGGCCCGGCATGAACGGGCGCCTCGGCGATCCCCTCGGCCAGCAGCCGGCTCAGCGTCTCCTGCCCGGCCACCAACAGCTCGCGCTTATCGGGGAAGTGCCGGAAGAAAGTGCTTTTGGTGACCCCGGCGCGCTCGGCGATCTGCGCGACCGTCGTGGCGTCGTACCCCTGCTCGGTGAACAGGTCGACGGCAGCCACGACGAGGCGTTCGCGCGCTCCTGGTTCCCAACGACCCATGGACCCATCCTATGCGATGGGACTCTTGTCCCATCGCTCCGGTAGAGTGATGGGACAAGAGTCCCATCACCTGAGGGAGAGTCCCATGCGCGTCTTCGTCACCGGCGGCACCGGTTTGATCGGGTCCGCCGTCGTCGCCGAACTGCTCGGCAATGGCCACACCGTCCTCGCACTCGCCCGCTCCGAGGTATCCGCGCTGGCCGCCGAAGCGGCCGGCGCCGAGCCGCTCCGGGGAGCTCTCGCCGATCGGGACGTCCTTCGCGCCGGCGCCGCCCGGACCGACGGGGTGATCCACCTGGCATTCACCAACGACTTCAGCAGCTTCGACGCCCTCGCAAAGGCGGTCGCCGAGGAGAGCGCCGCCATCGCGACCCTCGGAGAGGAACTCGTCGGCAGCGACCGCCCCTTCGTCACCGTCTCGGGTACGCCCCAGGTGCCGGGCCGTGCCTCCACCGAGGCCGACCCGGCGTCCACCGACGGGCCGGTCGGTGGACGCGGCCTCGCGGTCACGGCGGCCCTCGGCTTGGCCTCGCGCGGGGTCCGGAGCGCGGCCGTACGCCTGCCGCGCACGGTGCACAACCGAGGCACGGGCGGGTTCGCCGGATTTCTGACCGAATTCGCACGCCGGACCGGGGTGTCCGGCTACCCGGGCGACGGCGCACAGCGTTGGCCGGCCGTGCACGCACTCGATGCGGCAGTCCTCTTCCGGCTCGCCCTGGAGCTCGCGCCGGCCGGTAGCTCCTGGCACGCCGTGGCCGACGAGGGAGACAAGGTGCGTGACATCGCCGCGGTCATCGGCCGACGGCTGAACCTGCCGGTCGAGTCGGTGCCATCGGAGACCTACGGCCCGCTCGGCGAGATCTTCCTGAACGACCAGCCCTCGTCCAGCACCCATACCCGGCAGGCGCTCGGCTGGGAGCCGAAGCACCCCAGCCTTCTGGAGGACCTGGAGAACATCCGGCCCTGACCAGCGGAGGAGTGTCCACAGCAGGCCCGCTGCGGACACTGACGGGCCACGCCAGGAGGTACGCGGAAGTACTCGGCCGTGCGTCGGCAGCGGGACCGGCGGATGCGGGAACTGGTGCTGACAGCCTATGAATACCGGTGCGCCTTCTGCGGTTACGACGGCAGCATCGGAGCGGTACTGGTGGGGCTGGAGGCCGCGCACGTGCGGTGGTGGGCCTTCGACGGCCCCGATGACGTCGACAACGGGCTGTGTCTGTGCTCGCTGCACCACAAGCTCTTCGACAAAGGCGTCCTCGGTCTCGGGGAGAGCCACCGCATCCTGGTCTCGCAGATTTTCGTCGGTCGCAGCAGCGCCGCCCGCCGGCACGTCATAGCGCTGGCGGGCCGCGTACTCGTCGGCCCCCAGCCGGGCAGCCGCCCCGTCGCCGCGGCCCACCGCTCGTGGCACACGAGCCAGGTCTTCCGCGGTGTCCCGCGTCCGGCGCCCGTGAGCTGACTTCGCTTCTGCGGGCGCCCGACGCCTCGACCGGGAAGGACGGCTGGGGGAAAGGCCGTTCGCAGAAAGCCGCTCGTTCAGAGTTGCCCGGCGGTGTCCCGGACGACGACGAACGGTGCGCGGGCCGTGGCTCCGTCGGCCAGGAGCCAGCCGGCCGTGACGTGCCCCAGGTCCGGTGAGGTGCGGGCGGACGCCGGTGCCTGCGGGTCGGCGGAGAGCGCGCGACGCACCCGGACGGTCAGGTGCCCGGACGGAACCCCTGGGGTCGCGGCGGGCACGACGAGGTCGGTGACGCCCGGGCCATGGGTCACATCCGTCGGAACGGCCGTCACCGAGAGGCCCTCCCCGGTGAAGGCACTGGTGACGGAGGGGTCTGCGACATTGCTCTCGCTCTGTGCCTGGGGCACGGCCTCGCCGAGCAGGAGGGCAAACAACTGAGCCACGACCACCGGGTCATGGACGCCGTCGTACACCCACCGCCGCCCCAGCACCCCGTGCTCCGAGGTGCCGATCAGCGCATGCTCGGCTCCGTCGAGCGGTGCACCGCGGTAGCTGAGCGGCACGAAGTACGAGACCGGCTGCGCCCCGGACGTATCGGTGACCACCATGAGTTCGATCCCGACCTCGCCCTGCGGGTCGTCCAGCCGGAAGCCGCCGGCCCTGGCGAGTTCCGGCTTGCGTCCGCCGCCGAGGTACCAGGGCTGCTCGGGCAGCCACGGCGTGAGAAGTTCCAGCTTCGTCGGCATGAGCGTGGTGCGGTGAATGATGGCCATGTCCCGGCTCCTCTGCTGTTGGCTGCGCCCAGCCTGCCACCCGCTCGGTCGCGCGGCCCCGGCCGACGGGAACTGGTGCAGGTCGTTCAATTCGTCCGTGTGGTCCCGGCGACGAAGTTCTCCCGGATCATTCCCTGAAGACCGGCTTCCGCGGGCTCCGCGCATGGGGCGAGGGAACGGGCGACGAGTGTGCCCGGATCCACGTCGGCACCTCCGCGCAACTGGTTGATCCGGTCCGAAACACGCGCCGGAAGTGGTCGGGTTCTTCGCCGGCGTGCTCCCGGAACATGGCGGTCATCTGCTCCCGATCGATTCCCTGCGTCACGATCGAATTCCGCGCATATCGCAGGCAGCGCACCATTTCGGTGACCACTACCCGGTTGAGTACCTCGATGAGGCGTTGCAGACCGGTGGTGGCACGGGCGACCTCGGTGATGTTCTTCGGCGCCGCTTCGCGGACTTTCGTCACGTCGATGGCGAACTCACACGGACGGGGATTCCCATCTGTCGGTGGGCGCACGGGAATTGAGCGTCGAGCGACCTCAAAAGGGCAATCGGCGAAACACCGTCCCCAGGGGCCGACCCGCCCACCGTCGGCCCGGGAAGCATTCTGGGAATGCACCGGTGCCGCAGCGGTGTCAGGTCCGGGCTTCTTCCCAGACCTTGCTCTGCAGGAAGTACGTGTCGTAGATCTCCTGCACCTCCAACAGGCTTTCCGGCGGCACCTTCCCATAGGCGATGCGCTCCAGGTGCCGGAAATACTCGAAGCGTTCCACGCCCGGGGTGATGACGATGAGGATGTCGGCCGCCTCACCCGGCGCGGCGGCGAAGGCGTGCGGAACGCCCGGCGGAACCACCACCAGGTCGCCGCGTTCGGCTGTCACCACCTGCTCCCCGGAAAGCAGTTGGGCGCTGCCGTCCAACAGGTAGAACAGTTCCGCGGAGTTGGCGTGGCGGTGCGGGTTCGCGCCGTTCGCGCCGTCGGCGAGAGTGACCCGCTGGGTGGACAGCGCCCCGCCGGTCGCGCTGCTGTCCGCCAGCAGGCGGACGGTGGTCGGCGCCCGGCCGAGCACTTCCGCTTCCGCGGAACGCACCACGACGGACTCATCGAATTCCGGAACGATCAGCGACATCTGTAGGGCCTTCCCCGGCCGAGCCGGTGTCACCCGGCGGTGTCGGTATGCATCCGGACCTGTTCGGCGAGCCGGTCGAGGCTCTGTTCGAGCCGCTCCTCGAGCGCCCGGTCCTCGGGAGGGTGCGATCCCTCGAAGAAGGACAGGTGAACCGTCACCTGGCTGGCACCGCTGCCGATACCGGCCACCTGGAGCCACCCGGCGTACCGGCCGTCACTGCGGGTGCCCCACTCCATCCGCATCTGGTCCTTCCGCACCCGCACCAGGCCCGCGGCGTCCTGCCCGGTCGTGTCCTCGTGCACGCTGACCGCGGGGGGATCATCGGGGTGCACGTGCAGGTCCCGCGGCAACCAGCTGTCGAGCCTGTTCAGGTCGCAGGCCTGGTCGAAAACAGCCTCCGGCAAGCCGGGCATGGTGCGGGAACATTCGTACTCGGCCATCTGCTTCGCTCCTCGGGAACGGGGCCCGGCCCTCGCCGGCCTCACCGGTCTGCCTCTGCTTCTCCCGTTCCACGCTGCCTCACGGCCGGTCGCCCGGCGAGTGCTGGCGAACTGCGCGCTCCTCCGGCGCGGTGGTTGTTCCCGGTACGCACGGGCACCCGGCGGGCCTACGGACCGACACAGTGGCCGCCCTCCGGATACGGCGACGGCGATCGACCATGATCGGCGACGGCCGGTCGGCGGAACCTCCCGGGAAGGACGTGGAGAACCATGCAGCACGACGAACTGATCGGCAAGGTTCAGGCGCTCGCCCAGCTGCCGAGCCGCGGCTCCGCCGAGCAGGCGACCCGGGCGGTGCTCACCACGCTCGCCGAACGAGTGCCACCCGGGCTGGCCGATCACCTGGCCGCGCAGCTTCCGCCGACCCTGGCCACGGCCATCACCTCGGCGACGACGGCATCGCAGGAGGCGCTGCACGGCCGGCTCTCCGGCGGTCACGGCGAGCGCTTCGACCTGGTCACGTTCACCGGCCGGGTCGCGGGCCGGGCCGGCACCACCGAGGACAGCGCCATCCGGGAGTCCACCGCCGTGCTGGAGGTGCTCGACGCGGCGGTCACCCCGGAGCTGATGGAGAAGGTGGCCGAAGCACTCCCGGCGGACATCCGCGAGCTGCTGCCGAGCTCCCGGGCCGACGAGCCGGAAGCCTGACCGGAAGCCTGACCGGGCGCCGCTCCGGCCGGCAGCGCGCCGGACCTGGTGGCTTCCGACCGGATTGCCCGTTTCCCCGATCGGGGCCGGGTACTCGGAGGCCCCCAGGAAAGGACGCAGGAGCCATGGCAGACATCAACCCCATCGACCTGCAGAAGGCACTCAAGGGCGCCGAATACCCGACCGACCGGAAGCACCTCGCGGAGGTTGCCAAGGAGAACGGCGCCGACAACACGCTCGTCGACAAACTGTCCTCGGCCGGCACCGACCGGTTCGACGGGCCGAATGACGTGCAGAAGGCCATCTTCAACGAGTGAACGAGCGGATGGCGGTCGGGCGCGGCGAGTCCCCGCGCGCCCGGTTCCGCTCGCACCCTGCGGCCGGGGCTGCGGGGTGGCCGGTCTCCCGGAGCCGGCCACCTCCCCGGGGCGGGCACCACTGAACGGTCCGGAGCCGGCGGTCGGGCCGGCGGCGCGGCCCGACCACGTACGCCGGGCCATCGGGTCAGGCCGCGGACGGTTCGGCCCGCAGGGGCGCGGGGGGCCTCGCCCCCACGGTTTCCCGCCCGCCGGGATCCGACATGGCGTGCCTCGGCCCGGCGAGCTGCGGCCCAGCGGGTTCCTGGCCTGTCGGCACGGTGGTGGCCGGTTTCCGGACGAGCAGCAGGGCCGCGTCGTCGTGCAGGTGGCCGCCCACATGCGCCAGCAGCTCCTCGTGCAGCAGGTCCAGCGTGTCGGCCGGGTCGTTCCGACACCTGCTCGGCCAGCCGCTCCCCGAGCGGGTAGAACTCCCGGTTCTGGTCACGGGCCTCGGTCACACCGTCGGTGTAGACGAGCAGCTGGTCGCCGTCATCGAACGGCAGCGTCTGGACGGTCGGTGTCTGGCCGCCCATGGCGCCGAGACCGAGGGGGGCCGCCGGACAAGCGGTTTCGGCAGCGGTGACACCCGTCCGGCGCACCAGCAGCGGCGGCACATGACCGCAGTTGACCATCTCCATGAACCCGGTCCGGGGATAGCCGACGACGACCGCGGTGACGAAGTCGTCCGCACCGAGATTCCGCGCGAGGCTCCGCTCGATCCTGCGCACGACGTCCAGCAGATCCGGTTCGTCGTATGCGGCCTCGCGGAAGACACCGACCACCAGAGCCGCGGTACCGACCGCAGGCAGTCCCTTGCCCCGCACATCACCGACGATCAGCCGGACCCCGTACGGGGTGGACAGCAGGGCGTACAGGTCGCCGCCGATCCGGGCCTCCGCGGCGGCGGCGCTGTAGCGGACCGCCACCTGGAAGCCCCCGACCGCCTCGGGCACCGGCCGCAGGAGAGCATGCTGCGCGGCCTCGGCGACCGACCGGACGTCCGCCAGCACCCGTTCGCGACGGCACCGCAGCTCGCTGTCCAGGCTGCTGGCCAGGACGACGGCGACCAGAGCCGACAGCACGATCGCCTGCTCGGCGCCCGGCGCTCCGCCGCGTACGCCGAGTACCGCGCCCAGCGCCGCGGCCAGCAGCCCGATCGCGAGGACGGCACGCGGCCGGTTGATCGCGGCGGCCAGCGCGGGCCCGACGACGAGCAGTGGCAGACAGATCGTACCGGCTCCGCCGATCAGCGCGAGAAGCGCCACGGCAGTGACGATCAGTGCCGGCAATGCGGAGGTCAGCTGGGCGGCGACACCCGTACGGCCGCGCACCCGCCCGCCGGTCGACCGCTCGGTGAGCCCCCGTACCGGCCGGTGGTGCCGCTGGTGGTCGTGGGCCCGGCTCATCTTTCCCCGCACTCCGCTGCTCCGTTCGCGTACGCACGTTCATGTCCGTTTTGTCTAGGAAACAGGGAGCAGTGGGTGTGCCACAAGGGCCACCTTTTCAAATGATGAACGGGTAGATCCCGGAGCAACGGTCACCGCCTCACCCGGTCACCCGGAGAGGGAAAGACCCCTGGTCACCCGCGCCGCCGTCGACAACAGCCGGGCCCGCACCTGGTCGGTCTGGGCCAGCCGGTCCGCTCGGAAGGAGACCCCGAGCGAACCGAGCTTGTCCCCGCTGTACACGGGCACCGCCAGACAGACCGTGCCGAGGGCGTACTCCTCCAGGTCCATGACGCCCGGAGCGGCCGGCGATGCGTCGAGGCGGCGCAGCAGCTCGAAGGGGTGGGTGATGGTGCGGGGCGTGAGGTCGCTGAGGGAGTGCCGGGAGAGGTAGTCGCTGCGTGACTCGTCGTCCAGCTCCCGCAGCACGCACTTGCCGAGCGCGGTGGCGTGTCCGGCGTCCTCGAACCCCACCCAGAGGTCGACCCGGGGCGCCCCCGGGCCGTCGACGATCTCGGCGACCCGGATCTCGCCCTCCTCGTAGAACGTCAGGTAGGCCGCCGCCGATACCTGGTCGCGCAGCGCGCCGAGGGTGGGACGGACCCGATTGAGCAGTTCCTGCCCGCGGCTTCCGGTGTGCAGATGGTGCAGCTTGTCCCCGATGACGAACCCGCCGTCGTCGAGTTTCCGCAGATATCCGTCGTGCGCGAGCGTCCGCAGCAGGTGGTACGTGGTGGCCAGGGGCAGCCCCGCCTCGCGCGCCAGCTGCTTGGCCGGGGCGCCGCCCTCATGTGCCCCCACGGCTTCCATCAGGCGGAAGGCTCGCTGCACCGACGTGATGAGCGTGGGGCCGTCCTGAGCACCCATGCGACCAGCTTGCGCCCCGGCCCGGCGGGTCGGCAAGGCGTGCTGAAGATCTTCTCGGCGGCCCGGCGCCGGCGGCCCTGTGAGCAACGCCACCGCAGCCCGGATGCGCCCTGGGGGCACGGGAGTTGAGGCCACATGCGGCGGGCCGGGCGGGCACTCGGTTCCGGATCCGCGAAGGGTTTGTGAACATTAAATCGCCGGTCAGGTGGAGACGGCCCTGCTCAACGACCTCCGCACCGTCCGGCATTCGAGAAGTCTCGACCGGAGGTGAGCCCGGGTCCGAGTCCCTCATTTCCCGGACCCCGGAACGAAAAGGCTGCGCCTTGCCCCCCTCTGTTACCGCTTCACCGCGCCCTGCCGCGCCCGACGAACCCACTGCGCCCGACGAACCTGCCGCCCCGGACGAACCGTCCTCGCCGCCGTCCACCGTCCTGTCCCGGCTCCGGCCCGGACGCCGCGGGTCACGCGGCGCGGCGGACCGGAATCCCTGGCGCTGTCTGCGCATACCCAGCATGCGCTGGTGGTCCGCGGCCAACCTGGTGTCCAACATGGGCGCCTGGATGCAGCTCACCGTGCAGAACCTGCTGGTACTGCAGATCACCGGTTCCCCCGCGGCCACCGGCCTGTCACTGGCCGTGCAGGCCGGGCCCGGACTGCTGCTGGGGCTCGCGGGCGGCGCCGCCGTGGACCGCTGGCCGCGCAAGCTCACCGCGATGGTGAGCCAGACGGTTCTCGCGGGCGTCGCCTTCTGCACCGCCGCCCTGCTGGGCCTGGGCATGCTCAACATGCCGGTCCTGCTGGTGCTGGCCGCGGTGACCGGGATCGTCAACACCATCGACGGACCCGCGACCTCGCTGCTCGGCAATGATCTGGTGCCCGCCGAGGACGTGCCGTCGGCGATCGCTCTCGGCTCGGTGGTGCACAGTGCGGGCCGGCTCATCGGCACGGCTCTGGCGGCCGTCGCCATCGGCCTCCTCGGTACGTCGGCCGCCTACGTCGCCAACGGTGTGTCCTTCCTGTTCGTGGCGGCCGTCATCCCCTTTCTGCGGCCGGCAGCCCACGCCGTACGTGCCACGGCCGCCCAGGTCGCTGCCGCGCGGCGCCCGCCGCGGGGCGAGCGGAAGAGCGGCAGCGGCCGGACCCGTGTCCCGGGCGGCGGTGAGGTCCGTGAGGGGCTCACGTACTTTTTGCGGCGCCCCCGGCTGGTCGCCCTGGCGGCGATCACCGGTCTGAGTTCGGTCTTCGGCCGCAACTACCAGCTGACTCTCGTCGTACTCGTCACCGGTCCGCTGCACGCGAGCCAGGGCGATTTCGGGACGGTCTCCACCGTGCTCGCCGTGGGAGGCATCGCCGGCGCGCTGCTCGCCGGACGGATGCGGAAACCCTCGGTGCGGCTGGTGGGCGCCCTGGCGGCCGGCGGGGCACTGCTCCAGGTCGCGGCAGGGCTGTCACCCGGACTGACCGTGCTGATCCTGCTGGTCATCCCGATGGCCACGGTGGAGTCGCTCTCCGACACGGCCGGCGCGACCGTACTCCAGACGGAGCCGGCACCCGAGATGCGCGGCCGGGTGCTCGGCGTCTGGCGGAGCGCGAGCACCGGCTGGAACCTCGCAGGCCCACCACTGCTGGGCCTGCTGCTGCAGTTCGCCGGGGCACGCGGAGCGCTGGTGTCGGGCGGCCTGCTCATCGCCGGCACCATCGCCGCGGGCTACCTGAACAGGCACCGCATCACCGGCCGCGCGCCGAGCCCCGCTCTGCGGTCCGCCGGAGCTCCGCTGCCCGAGCTCGTGCCGGCCGCCTGACCCCCGCAGCAGCAGCTTTCGGAGGCGGCGCCGGGTGCCCGGTAGAGTTGACGGGCGCAGCCGGGGCGCGGGGCCGGAGAGAGCGACCGCCACCCGCGAGCCGCCGGGCCGATGACGCTCCCCGGCGAAGGGCTCCGATCCCCGGTGCCCCCAAGACTTCCGCCCGCCCGCGCGGGCGATCACGGGATGCCGCCCGGCCTCCCGTACGCCCAGGCCCGCCCGTGCCCCACGACGACGGGTGTGCCCGAGTACGACAGGGTGCCTCCTTGCAGACTGCTTCCGCTCGGTTCCCCGCTGCCCGGCTGCGCGGCTACCGGCGCCCACCGTGGCTGTCCTCCCCCAAGGTCCTGCGGACCGAGGTGCTGGCCGGCCTGGTGGTCGGTCTGGCGCTCATTCCGGAGGCGATCTCCTTCTCGGTGATCGCCGGTGTCGACCCCAAGGTGGGGTTGTTCGCCGCGTGCACCATGGCGATGACGATCGCGTTCGTCGGTGGCCGCCCGGCCATGATCTCCGCCGCCACCGGCGCCGTCGCTCTCGTCGTCGCGCCCGTCGCCCGGCAGTACGGCCTCGGCTACCTGATCGCGACCGTGATGCTGGCCGGGGTGATCCAGATCGTCCTCGGCGGTCTCGGCGTGGCGAAACTGATGCGGTTCGTGCCGCGTTCGGTGATGGTCGGCTTCGTGAACGCGCTGGGCATCCTGCTGTTCCTGGCCCAGATCCCCAATCTGCACGATGTGCCGTGGGAGGTGTATCCGCTGGTCGTGGGGGGACTCGCGCTCATGGTGCTGTTCCCGAGAATCACCGGGGCGGTGCCCGCGCCGCTGGTGTCCATCGTCATCCTGACCGTGATCACTGTCGCCGCCGGCATCGCGGTGCCCACCGTGGGCGACAAGGGCAAGCTGCCCTCCGCGCTCCCGGTGCCGGGGCTGCCGGACGTGCCGTTCACCGTCCACACGCTGACGGTCATCGCCCCGTACGCGCTGGCGATGGCGCTGGTCGGACTGATGGAATCCCAGATGACCGCCCGCCTGGTCGACGACCTCACCGACACCCGCTCCAACAAGACCCGCGAATCCGTCGGGCAGGGCATCGCCAATGTCGTCACCGGGCTGTTCGGTGGCATGGGCGGCTGCGGGATGATCGGCCAGACGATGATCAACGTGAAGAGCGGCGCCCGGACCCGGCTCTCCACCTTCCTCGCCGGGTTCTTCCTGCTCATCCTCTGCGTCGGGCTCGGACCCGTGGTGTCCGAGATCCCCATGGCGGCGCTGGTCGCCGTCATGGTCCTGGTCTCGGTCGGTACCTTCGACTGGCACTCGATCAAGCCGGCCACCCTGAAGCGGATGCCGCTGGGCGAGACCGCGGTCATGGTGATCACGGTCGCCGTGGTGGTCGCCACCGGCAATCTGTCCATCGGCGTCGTCGTCGGCTCGGTGATCGCGATGGTCATCTTCGCCCGCCGCGTCGCCCACCACGCCGATGTCACGGCGGTCACCGACCCCGACGGCGGCCAGGTGGTCTACTCCGTCAGCGGCGAACTCTTCTTCGCGTCCAGCAACGACCTGGTCACCCGGTTCGACTATGCGGGTGACCCGGACCAGGTCGTCATCGACCTGACCGCCGCGCACATCTGGGACGCTTCGTCGGTGGCCGCGCTGGACGCGGTCACCGCCAAGTACCGGGAGCGCGGCAAGAGGGCCGAGATCATCGGGCTCAACCAGCCGAGCGCCGACCTGCACCGCACCCTCAGCGGGGAACTCACCGGCAGCTGAGACGGCGGCCGCCTCACGGGTCAGGTGCCCGGCGGGTACCAGCGCAGCTCAATGGTGTTGCCGTCCGGGTCCTGCACGTACACCGACTCGGCGGTCCCCTGCGCGCCGAACCGCTTGCCGGGGCCGTCCAGTACCGCCAGCTCGCCCGCGTCGATGACCTGTTTCCAGTCGAGCGGTTCGACCACCAGGCAGAAGTGATCGACATTGGCCGCCGGGGACAACTGCCCCGGCCCCTCCGGCTCCGGCACGATGTCGATGATGGCCGTCGGACTCACCCGTACCGACGGGAAGGGCGCCTTGCCCGCCCGCCACTCGTCGACCCGGACCGGTTCGAGACCGAGTGGCCCGCAGTAGAAGGCGAGCGAGCGTTCGACGTCGGCGACGTTGAGAACCAGGTGGTCGAAGCCGATCACGCGCATGGCGTTCCCCTTCATCCGGTGACCTCATCCCATGACCTTCGTACAGCGATCTTTATATCCGGGGCCGGCCCGTGCGGACGGGACCTCCGCCCCGGGAAGACGGTGGGACATGCAGACGAGACGAAAAGCCATTCTGCGTCTCATCCGATCTCCCTACGGTTGAGCACATCAACCCACCCCTCCAGGAAACACCGGGAGATTCCCATGCGCGCAGTCGTCCAGAACTCGTTCGGCGGCCCCGAAGTCCTCGAGCTCGTGGAGCGGGAACGTCCGCAGCCACTCTCCGGGGAGGTGCTGATCCGGGTCCACGCCAGTGCGGTGAACCCGGTGGACGCGGCGGTGAGATCGGGCGCTTTCCCGCTGCTCGGTGAGCCGCCGTTCGGCGTCGGCTGGGACGTGTCCGGCGTCGTCGAGAGCGCGGGACCCGGCGCGCGGTTCGCGATCGGGGACGAGGTCTACGGGATGCCGTTCTTCCCGCGCGCCGCCCACGGGTACGCCGAGTACGTCGCCGTACCGTCACGACAGGTGGCCCGCAAGCCGGCCTCGATCGACCACGTGCACGCCGCGGCACTGCCGCTGGCCGCTCTCACCGCTTGGCAGGGACTGGTGGACGCGGCACGACTCGCCCGCGGTCAGCGGGTACTGATCCACCGAGCGGCCGGCGGGGTCGGCCACCTCGCCGTACAGATCGCCAAGGCGCGCGGTGCGCGGGTGATCGCTCTGGCGAGCGCCGCCAAGCACGACTTCGTACGCGGCCTGGGCGCCGACGAGGTGATCGACCACCGGACCACCGACTTCACCGATGCGGTACGGGACGTCGACGTGGTCCTCGACTCCACGGCCCAGGGGGCGCGGTCGCTCCGGGCGCTGCGCCCGGGCGGCGTGCTCGTCAGCATCCTGGAACACGGCGACGCAGAGCTGATCGCCCGGACGGAAGCAGCCGGGATGCGCTTCGCCGGGGTCTCGGTGGAGCCGGACTACGCCTCGCTGGAGGCCATCGCGGAACTGGTCGACGCAGGTCGGATCCGCCCTCATGTCTCGGAGACCTTCCCGCTCGAGGAGGTCGGCAAGGCGCACGAGTTGATCGAATCCGGCCGCACCCAGGGGAAGATCGTCCTGACCATCTGAGCGCACCGCTCGCAGCAGACACCGGACCGGGGAGAAGTGGCACATGGACGTACTCAGTGAGGCATTGGGCTCCATGCGGACGGGCCGCCCCGCGTCGATCCGTACGGAGGGACGCGCGCCCTGGGGACTGCGGCTGTCACCCGTGTCCGGCGCCGGTTTCCACGTGGTGCTGCACGGCACCTGCTGGCTGGTCCCGCTGGCCGGCAGCACACCGGGCACCCGGCCGCTGCACCTGGCGCCCGGCGATGTGGTCTTCCTGCGGGACGGCCGGGGCCACATCCTCGCCGACGACCCGTCGTCACCGGTCACCGAGCCCGAGGACGAGGGCTACAGCCAGGGGCCGCCGATCGGCATGCTCACGCTCGGCGGGGACGGCGCGCGGACCAGTTTGCTCTGCGGCAGCTACCACCTGGACCAGGGGAGGCCGCATCCCCTGGTCCGCCAACTGCCCGAGCTGATCCACCTGCCGGCCGACCGCGGACGCCATCCAGAACTCGCCGCCGCCGTCCAGCTCCTCGGGACCGAGCTGGAGAGTCCGCGCAGCGGTTCGGACGGCATAGTGACGTCGCTGATCGACGCGCTGCTGCTGTACATCCTGCGCGCCTGGCTGGAGAGCCGGCCCGTCGAGGGCGCCGAGGGCTGGGCCGCCGCTCTGCGTGATCCGGCGGTGGCCCCGGCGCTGGCGGCGATGCACGAGGACCCGGCGGCCCGCTGGACCGTCGAGTCGCTCGCCTCCCGGGCCGGTCTCTCCCGTGCGGCCTTCGCCCGCCGGTTCGCCGCACTGGTGGGGGAACCTCCGCTCGCCTACCTGACACGCTGGCGCATGACCACGGCCGCCGGGCTGCTGCGAGATGTGGACCTCCCGCTGAGCACGATCGCCGCCCGGGCCGGATACGGCTCGGAGTTCGCCTTCGGCAAGGCGTTCAAACGGGAGTACGGCGTGGCCCCCGGCGGCTATCGCCGTAGCAGGCAGCCGGCCTGACGCTCACTCGACTCGACAGGGAAGCTCGTCGCGCGGTTGCGGCCGCCACACAAGGAGGTGCACATGTTTCGGCGAGTTCACCGAGGGCGGACGGCTCCGCGCGGCTCGGCAGCCCACCCGGGCCCTCCGGTAAAAGCAGCACTCCGCGTACTTCGCGTACTCATCAGTAGGGAGGGAAAAGCAGCAACTCCCGGGTTCCGCTGCACAATTGGAGACGGCCGTTGATAACTCTGTGAAATGCCGCTGAATCACGTCCGGAAGCACCGGGCCTAATTGTCGTGACGAGCGGTCCGATAACAGAACGAGGGTGCGATAATAAGGCAATGCAGGTCTGCTGAGCCTCTCGTATGCTGACCGAGCCATGTCATCACAGGAATTCGCCCGGGCCCGCCGACCGGAGCAGAAGCAGCAGCGGCGCGACACCATTCTCGCGGCCGCTCGCGGGCTTGCCCTTGAGCAAGGAGCGAACAGGGTGACGCTGGGGAGCGTCGCCGAGGTGGTGGGCCTCGCCAAGTCCAACGTCATCCGGTACTTCAGCACCCGCGAAGAGATCTTTCTGGTACTCGCGGCGGAGGGCTGGCAGCAATGGCGGGACGCGGTGAGCGAACGGCTCGAAGCAGGCGATGACGTAGTCGGCGCGCTGGCCGGGACACTGGTCGAACTGCCGCTCTTCTGTGACCTCCTGAGCGTCACAGCGACCGTCCTGGAACACAACATCTCGCTGGAAGCAGCGCGCACCTTCAAGCACACCGCGCTCGGAACCGTCCATGCACTGGCCGCGCAGGTATGCCGGTCGCTCCCCGGCCTGACCGAGGACGAGGGCCGGGACCTGGTCACGACGGCAGCCGCGCTCGCGGGCATGCTCTATCCGGTGGCCACCCCGCCGCCGGTGCTCATCGAGCTGTACGCCCAGGAACCGGAACTGGACGCGGCCCGCCCGCCGCTGCTTCCGACGCTTCACCGGACCCTCGCCGGGCTCGCCGCGGGCCTGCCCGCCCTGCGCTGAGCCACCCGCCGGTCACGGTCACGGGCTGTGTTTCCTGCGCCATGGCTGCGCCCGCACTCGCTTCCCCGGTAGGCTTTCCGTGTGATCTTCAAGCGCATCGGAAGCGGCCGGCCGTACCCCGACCACGGCCGGGAATCCACCCGGCAGTGGGCGGACGTCGCGCCGCGTCCCGTCCGGCTGGACCAGCTCGTGACCACCAAGGGCCAGCTGGACCTCGAAACGCTGCTCGCCGAGGACTCCACCTTCTACGGCGACCTCTTCGCGCACGTCGTGAAGTGGCAGGGCGACCTCTATCTGGAGGACGGACTGCACCGAGCCGTCCGTGCGGCACTCCAACAGCGGCAGGTGCTGCACGCCCGCGTGCTTGAAATGGGCTGATCACTGGGCCTTTCGGGGCCTTTTTTGCCCATCCGGCTGCCATCTGATGATCAGATAGTTCGCAACGCAGCCGAGCCGCACTACGCTGCGCTCATGAGCATGCTCACACCCCCCGGCATGGGCGGAAAGTACCGCATCACGGGCGACACGTATCCGAGAATGCGCCGCCCCCGGCGCCGCGGCCGGATTATTTTCGGCGTGCTGGCTGCCGTGGTCGCCCTCGGCCTGGTCGGCTGGGGGTCACTGCAGCTCATCGATGTCTTCACCGGAGGATCCGACAAGGCGTCGGCGGCCGGGCAGAACTGCGGGTCCTCGGCGTCCCCCGCGCCGCGGAAGGCGCCGCCCGGTGCGCTGCCGAAGCCGGCGAAGATCAAGATCAATGTCTACAACGCGACCCCCCGCGGCGGCCTCGCCAGGTCCACCGCCGACGCTCTGAAGAAGCGCGGCTTCGCGGTCGGCAAGGTGGGCAACGCACCGCCCGCCTACGACAAGAAGGTCAAGGGGTCCGGTCTGCTGATCGGCGCCGCCAAGACCTCACGGGGCGCCTTCGCGGTACTCGGGACGCAGGTGACGGGTGCCCAGCAGAAGACGGACACCCGTAAGACGCAGGACGTCGACCTGATCATCGGCAGCGCGTTCACGTCGCTGGCCACCCCGCAGGACGCGGCCAAGGCGATGACCGTACTGACCCACCCGGCACCCGCGCCCTCCCGGAAGTGCTGACGCGACTCCCCGTCCGGCCGATCTGTGCCGGGCCCGGCGGACCCGTACAGGATCGGTGCCGGTCACGGCTCTAGTCGGCCGTCCCGTACATCCGGTCGCCGGCGTCGCCGAGCCCGGGCACGATGTAGCCCTGCTCGTTGAGCCGTTCGTCGACGGCCGCCGTGACCACGGTGACCGGCGTCCCTGCCAGCTCGCGCTCCATGATCTCGACGCCCTCCGGCGCCGCGAGCAGCACCACCGCGGTCACGTCGTCGGCACCGCGCTTGATCAGCTCGCGGATCGCGGCGACCAGCGTGCCGCCAGTGGCCAGCATCGGGTCGAGTACGTACACCTGGCGGCCGGAGAGGTCGTCCGGCATCCGGGTCGCATAGGTGGAGGCCTCCAGGGTCTCCTCGTTGCGGACCATGCCCAGGAAGCCCACCTCGGCGGACGGCAGCAGCCGCACCATGCCCTCGAGCATGCCCAGACCGGCCCGCAGGATCGGCACGACCAGCGGCCGCGGATAGGAGAGCTTCACTCCGGTGGTGGCCGTCACCGGGGTCTCGATGTCGACCTGCTCGGTCCGCACGTCCCGGGTGGCCTCGTAGGCGAGCAGAGTGACCAGCTCGTCGGCGAGCCGCCGGAAGGTCGCGGAGTCGGTGCGCTTGTCGCGCAGCGTGGTGAGTTTGTGCGCCACCAGCGGGTGGTCGACGACATGGATACGCATGCGACAACGGTAACCGGGCCACGAGCCGCCCCCCGCGCTGGCATCAACCCCCCAGCCGGAGGGAAGGTGGGGACGTACGAAGGTGGTGTCGTCGATGCCGGAGTCCGAGAACCAGCGGGAACACGACCAGGGGCACGAGCCGGGACACACCCGGGAGAGCGCCGCCGAACGCCGTCGGCGCCGGGCGAAGTTCCTCCGCGATCTGAACGAGGCCAAGGAGCTCCGCGATCGCGTACAGCCCAGGCGCGCCAAGGTCGCGAGGATGCGCCAGGCGATGCGGATGCGCACCTTCCGCTGGTAACGACTGCCCAAGGTTTTACCGGGTTCCCGAAGCAACACGGAAACCTGAGGCCGAAGACCTCTCGCAATGCCCAGGTTTCTGCCACGATTCCCAGTGGGCGAGGCACAGGTCGCCCTTTCGGAACATCACACCTATGACCAGTGGGAGAGTCACGGTGTACTTCGCCGCACTGCTCGCGCGCACCGAAGACGGGTGGGAAGCGAGCGACACGGAGCTCGACGATGTGGAAACCCTCAGCGATCTGACCGACCTCGCCCGGGAAGCCTCGCCGGACGAGGACACGGTCCTGGTCTTCATCGAGCAGGAGGGCGCCTGGTTCGGCGTCGTCCGGGTCGACGGTGAGGAGGATCCACGGATCTACGTCTCGGACGCCGCAGCCGCAAGCCGTTCCTCGTACGGAGAGATCCTGCTCACCGACGAGCTGCTCGGACGGGACCCTCAGGACCCGGACGTGCTGGAAGAACTTGTCGACCTCGACGGTACGGAGGACGGTGAGCGCGAGGCGGACGAGGACGACGGGACCGACACGGGCGACGCCGTGCCACCGGGCCCGCTCGGGGACATCACGATCCTCGCCGATCTCGGCGTGCCGGAGGAGGAGCTGCTGACCCTGGGCACCGATGCGCTCACGGACATCGCCGACGCCCTGGGCGCCGCCGAAGTGCTGGAGACCGTCCGCTAGATGAATGTGACGACCTGATGCACGACCCTGTCCGCGATCCCTGGGCCGTGCCGATGCGGCGTGCCATCGCCGAGGCCGGGCACGCGGCGCAGTCCGGCGATGTGCCGGTCGGCGCCGTCGTGCTGTCCGCGGACGGCACGCTGCTCGCCACAGGGCACAACGAACGCGAGGCGACCGGCGACCCGACGGCGCACGCCGAGATACTGGCGATCCGGCGGGCCGCCGCCGCGCTGGGCGAGTGGCGGCTGACCGGCTGCACGCTGGTGATCACGCTGGAGCCCTGCACGATGTGCGCGGGCGCGATCGTCCAGTCCCGCGTGGACCGGGTGGTCTTCGGCGCCGTCGACGAGAAGGCGGGCGCCGCGGGCTCGCTCTGGGACGTCGTACGGGACCGCCGGCTCAACCACCGGCCCGAGGTGGTGGCCGGGGTACTCGCCGAGGAGTGCGCCGGGCAGCTGACTTCCTTCTTCCGGGAGCGCTGACCGGAAGCCGATTTCGGAGCACGGCCGACCTTGGGCTAAGCTCTCTCTCGGTAGCGTGTCCGAGCGGCCGAAGGAGCTCGCCTCGAAAGCGAGTGTGGGGAAACTCACCGAGGGTTCAAATCCCTCCGCTACCGCTCCGACGAAGGGCCCCGGCAGTTTGCCGGGGCCCTTCGCGCTTCCGTTCGGAGTCTCTTGATCCTTCGAAGCCCTGTGCGGTTAGACTCGCGCGATGCTCAGGGACCTCAGGGGAAGCAGGGCCGAATGGTGCAAGCGAAGAAGATAATCCTCTACATGGTCGTCGTCTTCGTGCTGTACACGATCATCACTTCCCCCGCCAGGTCGGCCGACCTGGTGCAAGTGGGCTTCGAGGGCGTCTCGAACGCCGCGAAGAGCGTCGGGCAGTTCATGACCGAACTGGTGAGCTGAGCCCGTACGTCCGCGACCCGTGCACCCGTAAGGGGTACGTCTTGCTCCGCCATCCAGTGGGGGTGGAGCGGCCATCCGGCCCTGCTGAAACGTGGCCCCGCGCCTTCCCGGTCCGGGGCGTTTTTATGCATATGACCCAGATTGACAACCAACACGGCGTTATGTGGTGCTTGCGCACAGAGCACCTGTCTTGTGATGCTATGACCGCTTTTGACGGATGAATTGACCGAAAAAGGGGTGGCGTTGACCGTGCCGGCCAGTACTGCGCCTGAAGCGTCGCCCCAGGCCGAGACACAACTGCCCCCGATCGAGGAGACCCCACCCGCCAGGAGCCGCGGCGCGGACACCCGGGCGCTGACCCAGGTGCTGTTCGCGCAGCTGACGGCACTCGAGCGGGGCAGCCGTGAACATGCCCGGGTACGGGCGGCGCTGATCGAGGCGAACCTGCCCCTGGTGCGCTACGCCGCCGCCCGGTTCCGCAGCCGCAACGAGCCGATGGAGGACGTCGTCCAGGTCGGCACCATCGGTCTCATCAATGCGATCGACCGCTTCGATCCGGAACGCGGGGTGCAGTTCCCGACGTTCGCGATGCCCACCGTGGTCGGCGAGATCAAGCGCTACTTCCGTGACAACGTACGGACCGTGCACGTGCCCCGCAGGCTCCATGAGCTCTGGGTCCAGGTCACCGGCGCCACCGAGGACCTGACGACGCTGCACGGCCGGTCCCCCACCACCGCGGAGATCGCCGAACGGCTGCGCATCACCGAGGAGGAGGTGCTGTCCTGCATCGAGGCCGGCCGCTCCTACCACGCCCAGTCCCTGGAGGCGGCGCAGGAGGGCGACGGGCTGCCCGGGCTGCTGGACCGGCTCGGTTACGAGGATCCGGCGCTGGCCGGTGTCGAACACCGCGATCTGGTCCGGCACCTGCTGGTCCAGCTGCCGGAGCGCGAACAACGCATCCTGATGCTGCGCTACTACAGCAATCTGACCCAGTCACAGATCAGCCAGGAACTGGGGGTCTCCCAGATGCACGTGTCAAGGCTGCTGGCCAGGAGCTTCGCGCGGCTTCGATCCGCAAATCGTATCGAGGCCTAACCGGTACGGGTGGTCCCGCACTTCCGGAAGAAATGCCGCACACCCTCTCTTTCCAGCGCAGTTATGTCGACTTGGCGCTACAGCGTGTTGACGACATGTGACATTCTGCTGGAAGAGCGTTTGCCGCAGTCCCCCCGCCGGTATTCAGGTGGAGGCTGCGTTCCTCCGACGGGAGCGTCCGCCGCGACCGTCCGCGACCTCAAGGGGGTGGCATGTCCGCAGAACAGGGCAGCTCGAAGGTGCTCACGAAAGACGCACCGGAGACACTCAGCTCCGAATTGCCGAGCTCAGGAGCCATCGACACCCGCACTCTGTCCCGCTCCCTTTTCCTGCGGCTCGCCGTGCTGGCCTCCCAGGAACCGGACAGTCCGGAGCGCACCTATGTGCGGGACACGCTGATCGAGCTCAACCTGCCGCTGGTTCGCTATGCGGCGGCGCGGTTCCGCAGCCGGAACGAACCGATGGAGGACATCGTCCAGGTCGGCACCATCGGCCTGATCAAGGCGATCGACCGGTTCGACTGCGAACGGGGCGTCGAGTTCCCGACGTTCGCGATGCCCACCGTGGTCGGCGAGATCAAGCGCTTCTTCCGTGACACCTCGTGGTCGGTGCGGGTGCCGCGCCGCCTGCAGGAGCTGCGGCTGGCGCTGACCCGGGCCAGCGACGAACTCGCCCAGAAGCTGGACCGCTCGCCCACCGTCGCCGAACTCGCCGCGGTGCTGGGCGTCTCGGAGGAGGACGTGGTCGACGGGCTCGCGGTGGGCAACGCGTACACCGCGTCCTCGCTGGACTCGCCCTCCATCGAGGACGACGGCGGCGAGGGGTCCCTGGCGGACCGCCTGGGCTACGAGGACACGGCGCTGGAGGGCGTCGAGTACCGGGAGTCGCTGAAGCCGCTGCTGGCCAAACTGCCGCCGCGCGAACGGCAGATCATCATGCTCCGCTTCTTCGCGAACATGACCCAGTCGCAGATCGGCGAGGAGGTGGGGATCTCGCAGATGCACGTCTCCCGGCTGCTGACGCGAACGCTGGCCCAGTTGCGCGAGGGCCTCATCGCCGACTAGGCCCTGTCCGGTCGGTCCTTGCCGGGCAGGAACGCCCGGCACGTCCCGAACCCCGGGGCCTCGCGGCCCCGGGCCCGGTCGTGGCCGGAACTAGAGCGCGAGCGCGCCGATACCGATGAGAACCACGATCACCGCGACCACAGCGACGATCAGCCCGATTCTCGGGCCCGCCTGCTGCTGAGGGGCCGCAGGCTGCGCGCCCTGCGGAGCGCCCTCGTCGACGAAGGCGCGGAACATCTGGGTGCTGCCCGCCGGGTCATAGTTGCCCTCGGGGCCTTGGGGCGCTTGGGGGTTGTGTGCCATGAGGCAGGACCCTAGCGAACCTGGGGGTCCCGCCCAACCCCCGGGCGGGAGCGGCAGGCCCCCGGACCACCGCCCGGCCCTTCGTTGACCTCGCACATGCAAAGCCTTTTATCTTCCTTTACCTTCCTCGGTACCGTTTCATTTGCCTGCAGCAACCAACGGCTTTATGGTTGCCTCAAGCAACAACATACGAACCGCACAGGGAGGTGTCGTGGCGGAACGCAGTCAGTTCGAGGAACTGGCCAGACAACTGAGCGCCATCGGCGCCGTCAAACGCGGCCTCGCCCGCATCCTCCCGCCGGAGTGCCCGACCGGGTCGGCCGCCGTGCTGTCCCTGCTCGACCAGCACGGCGAGATGCGGATGAGCCGGCTCGCCGAATTGCTCGCCGTGGACATGTCGGTGACCAGCCGGCATGTGGCCCACGTCGCGGAGCGCGGCTGGATCGAGCGGTCCGCGGACCCCGCCGACAAGCGCTCCCGCATCCTGCGGCTCACCGCCGCGGGGGCCGACATGCTCAACGACCTCGCCGAGCGCCATATCGCGACGCTCGCTCGGACCCTCAGCGACTGGTCCGACGACGAAGTCGGACAGCTCAACTCACTGCTGGCCCGACTGCGCAGCAGCTTCGGCGACTGCCGGGCCTGGGCCGGTCGGCCCGAACACACCGGAACGCCTGTTTAACACCCCGCTCGAACCCGCAAAGCCCACGTAAGTAGAGACAGAGGAATTTCATGGCTACGACCACACCGGCAGGTGTGCGGGGCGGCCACGCCAAGCACGGGGGAAGTGCCTCCCCCGATGAGAGCGCGCCGATGACTCATCGGCAGATCATGGAGGCGCTCTCCGGTCTGCTGCTCGGCATGTTCGTCGCGATCCTGTCGTCGACGATCGTCACCAACGCGCTGCCCAAGATCGTCTCCGACCTGCACGGCAGCCAGTCCTCGTACACCTGGGTCGTCACCGCATCGCTCCTCGCGATGACGGCGACCACCCCCCTGTGGGGCAAGCTGTCCGACCTGTTCAGCAAGAAGCTGCTGGTCCAGATAGCCCTGAGCACCTACGTGCTCGGCTCGGCCGCGGCCGGTCTCTCGCAGAACTCCTCGACCCTGATCATCTTCCGCGTCGTCCAGGGCGTCGGTGTCGGCGGTCTTTCCGCCCTCGCGCAGATCGTGATGGCCGCGATGATCTCCCCGCGCGAGCGGGGTCGCTACAGCGGCTACCTCGGCGCCACCTTCGCAGTCGCGACCGTCGGCGGACCGCTGCTCGGCGGTGTCATCACCGACACCAGCTGGCTCGGCTGGCGCTGGTGCTTCTACGCCGGTGTGCCGTTCGCCATCGTCGCGCTGATCGTGCTCCAGAAGACCCTGAAGCTCCCGGTCATCAAGCGCGAGGTCAAGGTCGACTGGGCCGGCGCCTTCTTCGTCGCGGCGGCCGTGTCGCTGTTGATGATCTGGATCACCTTCGCCGGTACCAAGTACGACTGGATCTCCTGGCAGACCTACGCCATGGTCGGCGGTTCCCTTGTTCTCGGCCTGCTCTTCGTTCTCATCGAGTCCAAGGCGAGTGAGCCGATCATCCCGCTGCGGCTCTTCCGCAACCCCACGATCACGCTGGCCTCGATCGCCTCGCTGTTCGTCGGTGTCGCGATGTTCTCCGGCACGGTCTTCTTCAGCCAGTACTTCCAGCTGGCGCGCGGCAAGTCGCCGACGATGTCCGGTGTGATGACGATCCCGATGATCGGCGGTCTGTTCATCTCGTCGACCGTCTCGGGCCAGTTCATCACCCGGACCGGCCGCTGGAAGGCCTGGCTGGTCAGCGGCGGTCTGCTGGTCACGGCAGGACTCGGCCTGCTCTCCACCATCCGGTACGACACGGCGTACTGGCACGTGGCGATCTTCATGGCACTGATGGGTCTCGGCATCGGCATGATGATGCAGAACCTGGTGCTCTGCACGCAGAACCAGGTCTCCCAGAAGGACCTCGGTTCGGCGTCCTCCACCGTGACCTTCTTCCGCTCACTCGGTGGTGCGGTCGGCGTCTCGGCGCTGGGTGCGGTGCTCGCCAACCGCGTCACCCACTTCGTCACCGACGGCCTCACCGACCTCGGTCCGAAGGGCGCCGCGCTGGCCTCCAAGGCGGCGGGCGACGGTTCGGTCCCCGATCTCTCCAAGCTGCCCGACCCGCTCCGCACGATCATGGAGAGCGCCTACGGGCACGGTGTCGCCGACATCTTCCTGTTCGCGGCCCCCTGTGCGCTGATCGCCTTCCTGGTGACCCTGTTCATCAAGGAGATCCCGCTGCGGACCCGCGCCGTGGGCGCTCCGGACCCGGTGCCTGCCGAGGTCGGGGCGGAAGCGGAAGCGCCCGCGCAGACCACCGAGGTGGCTCCCGACGCGGTCGCCCCCGTCGCGGTGGAGAGTGTCCCGAGCGTTCCACAAGTTCCGAACGTTTCCAGTGTCCGGCCTGAGGAGACGATGCCGATGCAGCCCGCCCCCACCTCCGGCATCGCCATTCGCGGTGTGGTCCGAGGCGCCGAAGGCGCACCCGTCGGTCATGCGGCCGTCACGCTGATCTCGCTGGCCGGGCGCCAGCTGGGCCGTGCGGTCTCGCAGGCCGACGGTGGTTACGCGGTGGACGCGCCGGGCTCCGGCTCGTATGTCCTGATCGCGTCGGCCGACGGCTTCCAGCCGCAGGCGTCCACCGTGGTGGTGTCCGACGAGGAACTCTCGTACGACATCCTGCTCTCCGGCACCAGCGGCCTCGCCGGTCTGGTCAGGGCCGCCGACGCCGGCACGCCCATCGAGGGCGCCATGGTCGTCGTCACCGACGTCCGGGGCGATGTACTGGCCACCGGAAAGTCCGGCGCGCAGGGCGAGTTCACCTTCGCCGAGCTGATCCCCGGATCGGTGACCGTCGCGGTCAACGCGTCCGGCTTCCGGCCGATGGCGCTGCCGGTGGAGATCGGCGGTCAGGGCGTCACCCGGATCGAGGCCGCTCTGCAGTCCGGCGCCCTGGTCCAGGGCGTCGTACGCGGCGGAGCCGACCGGCGCCCACTGCCCGACGCGCGGGTGACCCTGGTCGACGCGGCCGGGAACGTGATCGCCACCGCGACCACCGGCGATGACGGGGCGTACGGCTTCGCCGACCTCAACTCGGGCGAGTACACACTCATCGCGACCGGTTACCCCCCGGTGGCGGGCTCGTTGACGGTCGCGGGCAGCGGCGTCGACGGACACGACATCGAACTCGCCCACCCGGGCGAGTAGGACCGGCCCGCGGCAACAAGCTGCCCCAGCGGATGTGGGGCATGGGCCCCGGAGGTGATGGTGGCGAGCAGGGGACGGCCCGCCACCATCGCCCGGGGCCCACATTTCTGGAGGAGAGAGAACGGGATGGGACTTCGCGCACAGGTACGGACGCGCGACGGCTGGGCCGTACAGCACGCCGTGGTGACCGTGACCGACATGACCGGCAACCAGGTGCTGCGGGAGGCCGTGGACGAGAACGGTGCGGTGCTCGCGGACGCGCCGCTGGCGCCGGGCCCGCACACCGTCATCGTGACGGCCGTGGGCTATGCCCCCGCCGCCTCGACCGCGTTCGTCACGGCCGGCGGCCGTGCCGATGTCGGCACCGTGGTGCTGGCCCGGCAGGGCGGCGTGGAACTCCCACCGCCCGGCACCTGGACGCTCGACCCCGCGCACTCCTCGGTGGGCGCGGTCGCCCAGCACCTGGGCATCTCCAGCGTGCACGGCCGCTTCACCGAGTTCGTGGGCCGCGTCGAGATCGCCGAGGACGTCGAGAAGTCACGGGTCGAGGCGGTCATCGCGGCAGGCTCGATCGACACCGGCAACGGCATGCGGGACGGCCACCTGAAGTCCCCGGACTTCCTGGACGTCGAGAGTTTCCCGCAGATCACCTACAGCAGCACCGGGGTCACCCCGGCCGGCCCCGACCGCTGGACCGTGCACGGCCAACTGGGCCTGCACGGCGTGCAGCGCGAGGTCGACCTGGATCTGACCTACCTCGGCACCGGACCCGACCCGTGGGGCGGCGTCCGCGCCGCCTTCCACGCCACGGCGGAACTGCGCCGCGAGGACTTCGCCATGAACTACAACCAGGTGGTCCAGGCGGGGATCTCGGCGATCGGCACCACACTGAAGGTCGAACTCGACATCCAGGCGGTGCAGGGGGACTCGCTGCCGGCGGTCTGACTCCCGCCGCCCCGGCTCACCCGTCGGCCACCGTCCCGGACTGTCCAGCCGGACAGTCCGGGACGCCTTGGCTAACGTGGGGGCCATGGCACCCAACATCGCAACCAACACCCCCGTCGAGCTGGCGCAGCTCCTGGAGTTCGTACGGCCCAGGCACCGGGCGATCCTGCTGACCACCCGCGCCGACGGGCGTCCTCAGGGGTCCCCGCTGAGCTGTGGGGTGGACGACTCCGGCCGGATCGTCGTGTCCACGTACCCCGAGCGCGCCAAGACCCGCAACGCCAAGCGCGACGAACGGGTGAGCGTGATCGTGCTGTCCGACGAGTGGAACGGGCCGTGGGTCCAGGTCGACGGGAAGGCCGAGGTCATCGACGCGCCGGACTCCGTGGAGCCGCTCGTCGAGTACTTCCGGAACATCTCGGGTGAGCACCCGGACTGGGACGAGTACCGCGCCGCCATGGTGAAGCAGGGCAAGTCGATCATCCGGATCACCCCGGAGCGCTGGAGCCCGATCGCGACCGGTGGCTTCCCGGCCCGGCTCGCGGAGAGCGGCTGACCGCCCGGCCGGCGGAGGGCAGCTGACCTGCCCCGGCCTGCGGAGGAACGCTAGCCCGCCCGTTTGGCCTCGATGCCGGCGATCAGCAGATCGAGCGCGAACCGGAAGTCTCTTTCGCGCATCTCCTCGACCGTGTCACCGCCGCCCGCCTCCCGAACGTTCTGCGTCTCCTCGAACGTCTCGCGGAGGCGCGGCTGTTCGCTGATCGTGCCCATGGCCTGCCGGAAGTACGCGTCCTGGCTCATCCCGGCCCGCTCGCAGCGGTCCCTGAAGTGTCCCTCGACCGTGCCGAACCCGTACACGAACTGGTAGACGGCGGACAGTCCGCCGGCCTGGCCGTGCAGCGGGAGACCGCTGCTGCGCATCACCCGCTGAGCCGCCGCGGAGAAGGCCACCGCATGCGGGCCGATGTTGAGGAACTCCCCGATGAGCCGCGAGACCCAGGGATGCCGCACCAGTACCGCGCGGTAGCCGGACGCGAGTTGACGCAGCTGCCCGCGCCATTGGCCACCGTCGTCGAGGTCCGGGATGGACAGCTCGCCCAGCACCGCGTCCAGGGCGAGTTCCAGGAGGTCGTCCTTGGTGTCCACGTACCAGTAGACCGACATGGCCGTCACCCCGAGCTCGGACGCCAGACGGCGCATGGAGAACTTCGACAGGCCCTCGGAGTCCAGCAGCCGGACGGCGGCCGCAGTGATCTTCTCCAGGCTCAGACCGGCCGGCTGGTCCGCACGGGGTGTGCGTGCCGCCTTCCCGCCCAGCCAGACACTGGTCCGGGCCGGGCCCTTCGCACGGTCGGCCGCAGTCGCCATGGCATGCCTCCTCCGAGATTCGGGATCCGCCCCGTACCGATGTTATGACGCCGTTACCGGCTACCCCTCGCGTGCCCGGGTACCGTCGGCTGATGAAGCCGACTCGTCGTGCCGCTGAAGTGCTGCTGACCGCGGGATTCCTGGCGGCAACCGCGGTGCCGCCGGCGCAGGCCCAGGGCCGCGATGTTCCGCTGCGCGTCGCCTCCTACAACATCCATGCGGGCGCCGGTATGGACAACGTCTTCGATCTGGACCGCCAGGAGAAGGCCTTGCGCGCGCTGCACGCCGACGTCATCGGCCTGGAGGAGGTCGACGTGCACTGGGACGCCCGCAGCGAGTGGCGCGACCTCGCGGGCGAGCTGGCGCAGCGGCTCGGCATGCACGTGTCGTTCGCGCCGATCTACCGCATCGACGGGCGTGAGTTCGGCGTCGCGGTGCTCTCCAGGTACCGCATCCTCGGCGCCACCAACCACGAGATCACCCGCCTCTCCACCCAGGTCCCCGACCCGGTCCCGGCCCCCGCTCCCGGCTTCGGTGAGGTCGTCCTGCGTGTGCGGGGCGTACCGCTGCACGTCTACGTCACCCACCTCGACTACCGCGCCGACCCCTCGGTACGGGTCGCCCAGGTCGCGGACACCCGGCGCATCATGGCCGAGGACAGCGGCCGCAAGATCCTCCTCGGCGACTTCAACGCCGAGCCCGACGCGCCGGAGCTCGCACCGCTGTGGCGCGAGCTCCGGGACGTGGAGCCGGGGGCGCCGACCTTTCCGGCACTGAATCCGGTGAAGCGGATCGACTACGTCGCGGTCTCGGCGGGTGTGACCGTGCGGGACTCGGCGGTGCCCGACACGCTGGCCTCGGACCATCGCCCGATCGTGGCCGACGTGTCACTGCGACGGTAGCCCGCTCAGCTCTTGGGCTGTGTCAGGTCGTACAGCGTCGTGCTCCCCACCGTCACCTTCGTGTAGTGCGCCTCCACCCAGGACGTGATGGACGAGGCCGAGCCGGCGGCTCCCGCGCCGCCGCCCATCCCGCCACCCGCGATGAAGTAGTGGATCTTTCCAGCGGCCACGTACGACGTGAACTGCGCCAGGGTCGGCGAGGGATCGCTTCCGTTGAACCCGCCGATCGCCATCACCGGCTTCTCCGTGGCGAGTTGGTAACTGGCGGCATTCTGCGAGCCGATGGCCGCCGCCATCCACCGGTAGTCGTCGGCGTTAGCGCTGATCCTGGTCCTGACCGCGGCGCTGACCGAAGCCCCGCCGAGGAGGCCGCCCATACCGCCGCCACCGCCGCGCATCTTGGCCATGCTGCCACCCGGCATGCCGCCCCGCGGAGCCCCACCGGCCGAACCCGCCGCCCGGCCGGCCGGTGCCTGGCCCGCCTGACCTGCCGCCCCGCCGGCCGGGGCCCGACCTGCCTGGCCCGCCTGACCCCCTTGGCCGGTCGGCGGCAGGCCCATCTGCCCACCGGCGGCCCGCCCGGCCTTGCCGCCGCCGGGGAAGCCACCACCACCGGGGCCGCCACGCGGGCCCCCGCCCATCGTGCTCGCCCCGGCAGGGCCCGCCGTCACGATCGACCCGGTATGCGCGCTGTTCAGAGTGGTCATGGTGTAGGCGAACGGACCCGCGAGCGAGGCCACAAGACCGATCCCGGCCGCGCTCAGCGCCATCCGTCGGTTCAGCCGGCCGGCCACCGCCAGGCCCACCGCCGCGGCGAGCCCCGCGATCAGTACGGCCCAGCGCAGCCACGGCAGATAGTCCGGCGTCCGGCCGAGCAGCACGTACGCCCAGATCGCCGTCGCGGCCACCGTCACGCCCAGTACGGAGGACCACACGAACCTGCCGCGTTCCTCCCACAGCACCGTGACGCCCATCCCGACCAGCGCGGCGATGTACGGGGTGAGGGCCACCGTGTAGTACTGGTGGAAGATTCCCGCCATGAAGCTGAAGATCCCGGCGGTCATCAGCAGCGCGCTGCCCCACACCAGGAAGGCACCGCGGACGGTGTCCGTCCGCCCGGCCCGCCAGGTGATGACGATGCCCGCCACGAACAGGATCAGTGCGGCCGGCAGCAGCCAGGAGATCTGGCTGCCGATCTCGGCGCCGAACATCCGGCTGATCCCGGTCGTCCCCCAGTGCCCGGCCTGGCCCGCGCCGCCACCGCCGCCGACGCTGCCCGTCTCCTCACCGTTGATCCGGCCGAGACCGTTGTAGCCGAAGGTCAGCTCGAGGAAGGAGTTGTTCTGCGAACCGCCGATGTACGGACGGGACGACGCGGGCCACAGCTCGACGATCGTGGTCCACCAGCCACCGGAAACGACCAGCGCAAGGGTGGCCAGGCCGAGTTGACCGAGCCGCCTGCGTACCGTGGTGGGCGCGAACACCGCGTAGATCACCGCCAGCGGCGGCAGGATCAGGAACGCCTGCAGCGTCTTCGCGAGGAACGCGAAACCCACCGCGACGCCCGCCCACACCAGCCACTTGGTCCGCCCGTCCTCCAGGGCGCGCAGCACGCAGTACACGGTGACGGTCATCAGCAGCGCGAGCAGCGCGTCGGGGTTGTTGAAGCGGAACATCAGCGCGGCGACCGGCGTCAGCGCGAAGACCACCCCGGCCAGCAGACCGGCGGTCGCGCTGAACCTGCGCCGTACCGCCGCGTACAGCACCGCGACCGTACCGACGCCCATCAGCACCTGAGGGACGAGGATCGCCCAGGAACTCAGCCCGAAGATCCGCACCGAGATGCCCATCGGCCAGAGCGCTGCCGGCGGCTTGTCGACGGTGATCGCGTTCGCCGAGTCCAGCGAGCCGAAGAACAGCGCCTTCCAGCTCTCGCTGCCGGCCTGGGCGGCTGCCGAATAGAAGGAGTTGGCGTAACCGGAGGCGCTGAGGTTCCAGAGATACGCCACCAGGGTGAGCAGCAGCAGGGTCAGGAACGCGGGCCGTGCCCAGCCGGGGTCGTCGGCCCTGCCGCGCCACAGACCGGCGCTGGACCGGTGCCGGGCGGGCGGTTCGGCCGCGGCCCGCATCGGGTGATGGTCGAGGGTGGTCATCGTGCAGTCCTTGCCTCATCGGTACGCCGCTCGGGGAAGACCCAGGCGCGGAAGAGCAGAAAACGCAGCACCGTCGCTGCGAGGTTGGCCGCGATCAGCACGGCGAGTTCGGTGCTGTGCGCGGGATCGGCGGACGCCGCGTCGAGCGCCGCGAGGGACCCGCTGGTGAGGGCCAGGCCGATCGCGAAGACGACCAGGCCCTGCGCCTGATGGCGGACGGCGCTGTCCCGGCCGCGCACCCGGAAGGTGAGCCTCCGGTTCGCCGCGGTGTTCATCACGGCGGACACCAGGAGGGCGCCGGCATTGGCGAGCTGGGGGCTCAGCCCGGTACGGAAAAGGGAGTACAGCAGCAGATAGAACAGCGTGGAGGCGGCGCCCACCACACAGAAACCGACCAGTTGACGCGCCAGCCCCCCCGGCACCCCGGGCAGTTCACGGTCCCGTGGATCATCGCCGAAGGGGCGCGCGAGCCGGTCCAGGGGCAGCCCGCCGACCCCCAGCGCGCGCCCCACCCGCCAGACGCCCTTGAGGTCCTCGACGGCGGTCCGCACGATGTGCACGGTCGACTCGGGATCATCGACCCAGTCCACCGGCACCTCGTGGATGCGCAGCCCGGCCCGTTCGGCGACCACCAGCATCTCCGTGTCGAAGAACCAGCCGGTGTCCTCGACCATCGGCAGCAGCCGCTCCGCGACATCTCCGCGAATGGCCTTGAAGCCGCACTGGGCGTCGCTGAAGCGAGCGGAGAGCGAGGAGCGGAGAATCAGGTTGTAGGCACGCGAGATGAACTCTCGCTTGGTGCCGCGCACCACCCGCGAACTGCGGGACAGCCGCGAGCCGATGGCCAGGTCCGAATGCCCGGAGATCAGCGGTGCCACCAAGGGCAGCAGGGCGTTGAGGTCGGTGGAGAGATCCACGTCCATGTAGGCGAGGACCGGGGAGTCGGAAGCCGACCACACCGTACGCAATGCCCGTCCGCGCCCCTTCTCCTCGAGCCGGTACGTCCGCACCTCGCTGATCAGCGAGGCAAGGCCCGCCGACACCACGGGAGTTCGATCGGTGCTCGCGTTGTCCGCGATCGTGATGCGGAAGGTGTACGGAAAGGTGCGGGCCAGGTGGTCGTGGAGTCTGAGCACACAGGGTTCGAGGTCCTTCTCCTCGTTGTAGACGGGGATCACCACGTCGAGCACGGGGGCAGCGGCCGTCGCCACGGGAAGGTGATCCCGCGCCGGCAAGGTGCCCGGAGATGATTCGGTTCGCATGGCGCAAACATTTGCCGGGCGCGCTGTCACCGCTGTGTGGTCAGCCTGTGCCCGGCCTGTGGGTCCCCGACGGGCCTTCCCGCACGGCGAGTTGGCGGCCGGGGGCGAGCTCGGGCACGCTCGCCCTGCCGACCGTGCCGAGCCGCTCGACCTGCGGGGGAGCGCTTTGCCGGGGAGCACCCTGCTGGGGAGCACCTGGCGACGTAGCGTCCCGCAGGGCCGGAAGCCGTACGGCGAAGGCCGTGCGCCCCGGATCACTCCGCACGGTCACCGTGCCTCCGTGCGCGGTGACCACGGCCTGCACGATGGCCAGCCCGAGGCCGGTCGACCCCGCATGACGGGAGCGGGAGGCGTCGCCGCGCGCGAACCGCTCGAAGACGTGCGGCAGCAGATCGGCCGGAATCCCGGGGCCGTCGTCCTCGACCTCCACCACCACCCAGGCGCCCTCGCACCGCACGCCGGTGGTGACGGTGGTGCCGGGCGGGGTGTGGGTGCGTGCGTTGGCCAGCAGATTGACCAGTACCTGGTGGAGGCGGGCGCCGTCGGCCGACACCGCGGCCGGCTCCTGGGGCAGCCGCAGACGCCACTCGTGGTCCTGGCCCGCGGCCCGGGCGTCGCTGACCGCATCGACGATTAGCGGGGACAGATCAGTGCTCCGGTACGAGAGCGGCCGCCCGGCATCGAGCCGGGCGAGCAACAGCAGGTCCTCCACCAGGCCGGTCATCCGACCGGCCTCGGACTCGATACGGGCCAGTGCGTGGCGGGTGTCGGGCCCGGTCTGCTCACGACCACGCCGGGTCAGTTCGGCATACCCCCGGATCGAAGCCAGCGGGGTACGCAACTCGTGGCTCGCGTCGGCGACGAACTGCCGGACCCGGGTCTCACTCTCCTGTCGTGCCGCGAGCGCCGAACCGACGTGGCCGAGCATCCGGTTGAGCGCGGCGCCGACCTGCCCGACCTCGGTGCGCGGATCCGCCTCCGCATCGGGGACCCGTTCCAGTGGGGCGACCTCGCCACTGTGCAGCGGCAGTTCGGCGACCCGGGTGGCGGTGGCCGCGACCCGCCTGAGCGGCCGCAGCGCGATCCCGACCAGCGCAGTGCCGGCGATCCCGGCGGCCAGCAGGCCGGATGCGGTGACCAGCACCTCCACCAGGACCAGGGTACTGATCGCCTTGTGCACGTCGGTGGTCGGGACGCCGACCAGCGTCATGCTCCCGTCGTTCATCGCCACCGACTGCACGTGGTACTCACCGAGCCCGGGCAGCTCGACCGTGTGGATCTGCCCGTCCAGCGATACGGAGAGCAGTGCCTTCCCCTGGGCACCGCTGAGCGGCTTGGCGTCGTCCCAGGGCGTGGGGGTGCTGTTCTGCTGGGTGTACTTCCCGTCGGTGATCTGCCCATCAGTCACCACCGCGCCGACCGTGCCCCAGGGCTGCCCGCCGCCGCCCAGAAACTGCAGGCGGTTGTCATCGCCCCCGTCGGCAGTACCGCCCAGCGGCCCGGCCTGGTTCTCCGGCATGGCCCTGGGGCCCCGGGCATGCTTCACGATGCCGGTGACACTGGTCAGCTGGCTGTCCAGCTTGCCGTACATGTAGTCCTTGTACGCGATCGTGGTGACGGTGCCGATCACCGATGCGACCACCGCGATCAGGGTCACCGCCGACACGACCAGACGCGTCCGCAGCGACCAGCGCCGCCGCGCCGACACCGCTACTCCCCGGGCTTGATCAGATAACCGGCCCCGCGCCGGGTGTGGATCATCGGTGACCTTCCCGCATCGATCTTGCGCCGCAGGTACGAGATGTAGAGCTCGACCACATTGGCCTGCCCGCCGAAGTCGTACGACCACACCCGGTCGAGGATCTGCGCCTTGGACAACACCCGCCGGGGGTTGCGCATGAGGAAGCGCAGCAGCTCGAACTCGGTCGCGGTCAGATGGATGTTCGTCCCGCCCCGGGTCACATCGTGGCTGTCCTCATCCAGGGTCAGATCGCCGACGGCGAGTACCGATTCGCTCCGCTGGGCTGCCGTACCCGAACGGCGGATCAGCCCACGCAGCCGGGCCACGACCTCCTCCAGGCTGAACGGCTTGGTGACGTAGTCGTCGCCGCCCGCCGTCAGACCTGCGATCCGGTCCTCCACCGCGTCCTTGGCGGTGAGGAAGAGCACCGGCACGTCAGGCAGCTCACGGCGCATCCGCCCGAGCACCGCGATGCCGTCCATGTCGGGAAGCATCACATCGAGCACCACGGCATCGGGCCGGAACTCCCGCGCGGTGCGCACGGCGCCGGCTCCGTCACCGGCACTGCGCACCTGCCACCCCTCGTAGCGCAGCGCCATGGACAGCAACTCCGCCAGCGAGGCCTCGTCGTCGACCACCAGCACCCGCACGGGGCTGCCATCGAGCCTGAGCATTTCGGTACGCCCCTGGGGCGAGGTCGTAGTCATGGGCCCACCTTGTGAGCAGGCTCTGAGAGACCCCTTTTCCTCACCTGTGAATATCCTGAGAAACGCCTTTCCCCCGCCGTGGTGCCCCTCATCCACGATGCGCCGGCCGGTTGCCCGCCCACCGTTTCAGAACAGGCCCTCCTGCCGCGCCTCCGTTCCCGTCGCGAGCCGCCGAACCGGCACGGTCGTTTCCCCGCCGGGCTCGGTCGCGGTAATCCCCCAACCCGCCATCAGCCGCGTATCGAGCACCGTCAACTCCCCGTCGGCGCCCGCCAGATGCAGATCCGGACCGGCGGCGGCCACCAGCCGTCCGGACACCACACCACCGGCCACCAACTCGCTCACCGCCGCGGTGGCGTCCGTCAGCCCCGCTATCCCGAACACCTCGGCGTGATCGACCACTTCGCCCGCCATCCG
This sequence comes from Streptomyces sp. NPDC051320, assembly GCF_040682175.1. Lineage (NCBI taxonomy): Bacteria > Bacillati > Actinomycetota > Actinomycetes > Kitasatosporales > Streptomycetaceae > Streptomyces > Streptomyces sp. NPDC051320. The sequence goes on along the minus strand of NZ_JBFBAL010000007.1, from coordinate 278,420 downwards.
CTCCAGCGACCCGGGCCAGCCGGGCAGCGCGACGGCCCGCCCGTGCACCTCCCGCACCTCGGCCGCGCGCTGCTCCGGAGCAGGCAGCCGGGATCGCACCGCCCGCTTGCTCGCGTACGGAATCCGGTCGGGCACACCCAGCGCCGAACGCAGCAGTTCCTCGGTCCGCCGCGCGGCCATCAGCGGACCGCGCCCCAGCCAGCCGAAGGCCACCGCCCCCTGCTCCAACAGCCTCGCCGACCCGCGCGCCTCGGCGGTGATCCCCACCTTGACCAGTCCGGGCCCGAACCAGGCGAGGTAGACCCGATACGTCTGCGGGTCATCGGCGATCGTGTCGGCAGCCACCGAATGCGCCCGGTCCAGCCGCGCACACTCGGCGCACCGCGCCTGCGTGCCGCGTCCGGGCACCGGGGCTCGCACCGGGCAGGCATTCCTCCGCGCCCCCACGCACGTCCGCTCCCCCACGTCCGCCACCCGGAAGGCGATGTCTCCGCCATACACCAGCGCGCTGGCCCGCCCGCGCCCCTCCCACACCAGGCGCGGCCCCTCGGCTCCCCACCGCAACCCACCGGAACGCCACATCCGCGCCGCACCCCCTCTCCCACGAGCGACGTTTTCGCCGTCCTTTGCAGGATGCCAGCCACCACTGACATCAGCAGGCTGCCGGGTGAGCGGCCGCGTCAGGGGAGTACGCAGACCGGCGCACCGTCCGGCTGCGCAGCCGGTCCGGCGCATGCGGCCGCACTTGACCAGCATGCTCACGCCGTCGTGGACGCGGCGTGGGCCGACCGGCCACCACCTCAGGCGCGCAGGTCGACGACCACCTTCACGTCGTCGCTCTCCTTGTGCAGCGCGTCACCGAACCCGCTCATCGGAACCCGCCGGGTGATGACCCGCTCCAGCCAGCCCCGGTCCGCCGCCGCCAGGGCCGCGCCGGCCTGCTCGTAATTGCGGCGGCCCGCGTTGACGGAACCGAACAGCACGGTGTTCTCCAGCACCATTTCCTTGTTGAGCTCGTCCAGACCCGCGGCGATCTTCCGCGTCCCGGAGGAAATCCCGGTCAGACAGATGACAGCGTCGGGAGCGACGATCCGGGTCACCGAGTAGACCAGCGGCCCCTGTCCGGTGCACTCGATCACCACATCGGGCGCCACTTTGAGGTCGTGCACGTCACCGACATGGAAGGTGGCTCCCAGGTCGGCGACCAGTTTCGCCTTCGGGCCGCGGTCGTTGAGATCCAGCACATGCATGTCAAGACCGCGCTGCACCCCGAGCAGGGTGGCGAACAGCCCGATCGGACCGGCCCCCGTCACCAGGCCCACCTTCGGGCGCCAGGACGACCGGGCGAAGATCCGGTCCGTCTGCTCCCACGCCTTGGCGACCACCGAGACCGGTTCCAGCAGCACCCCGCAGTCGCCGAGCGCGGGATCGATCCTGATCGCGTACTCCGGCTCGGTCCGCCAGCGCTCCGCGCCGAAGCCGTTGATCTCCTTGATCCCGCGCTCGGTGTACTGGCCGTTCCGGCAGAAGTCCCACTCGCCGCGCCCGCACGGTTCGCAGGGGACCGGGTCGGGCCGCCGCACGATGCCGGCGACCAGATCCCCCGGCGAGAAGCCGCTGCCCTCGGGCGCCTCCAGTACCTTCCCCAGCGACTCGTGCCCGACCACCAGACGGTTGCTGCCGGGCGGTGCCCAGCCGTAGCCCTTCTCCACGATGTCGGCGTCGGTGCCGCAGATGCCGAGCAACTGCCCCTCGACGAGCAGCGAACCTTCGGCCACGTCCGGTTCGTCGACCTCACCGACCTCGACCTGGTCGGGGCTGCCCGGTACCACCGTGATCGCCTTCATGTCCGTGTCTCCTCCTGCTCGCCCCCGGCGGCTGCACGGCCGAGGCCCTCGCACGTACGGCGGCCCGGCATCCGGGCGCTCCTCGTGCCGTCTGTCCGGGGCGGGGGTGATCAGTCCCCTGGAGGCGGGAAGCCGCCTTCCGAAGCTAACGCCCGGCAGCACCCGGCGCTAGCCGAGCCACCACGCGTATCAGGGGGACGTATCAGGCCGGAGCCGCCGACGCCCGGTCGGTGGCCAGCTTGACGGCCAGCGCTCCCAGCACGGTGCCCATGACATACCGCTGGACCCGGAGCCACACGGGACGGCGCGCGAGGAAGACCGCGATGGATCCGGCAGCCAGCACGATGACCAGGTTGACGGCCAGGCTGACGACGATCTGTATGCCGCCCAGGACGAACCCCTGAACCAGCACGCTGCCGGCGTGCAGGTCGATGAACTGCGGGATGAGCGACAGATACATGACCGCGATCTTCGGATTCAGCAGATTGGTGAGCAGCCCCATGGAGAACAGCCGCCGCGGCGAGTCCGGCGTCAGCTCCTGCGGGGAGAAGACCGATACGCCGCCCGGCTTGAGCGCCTTCCAGGCTAGCCAGGCGAGGTAGCCGGCGCCGGCGAGCTTCACCGCCAGATACAGCCCGGGAACCGCCAGGAAGACCAGGGAGAGACCGAGGTTGGCGGCGCTGAGATAGACCAAAAACCCCACGGCGACCCCGCCCAGCGAGACCGCTCCGGCGCGTCGGCCCTGGGTGATGCTCCGGGAGACGAGGTACATCATGTTGGGGCCGGGGGTGAGCACCATGCCGAGTGCCACCGCCGATACGCCGAGAACCGCGTGCGTTCCGATCATGCGGCCATCATCGAAGAGACCCGGCGTTCAGCACAAGCAATCAATTCTTCGCGCACACTTCAGCGTTGCTACACCGTTGCTCGCGCACGAGTCCCTCGAAGACCGCGGTCGAAAGGCACCCTGGACAGCTCCCGGCCCCGGACGCACACGTGACCGGCTCCGCGAAGCACTCCGCCGGCTGGGCGGACTCTTCGACCGAGGCTCCGAGACCCCGCTGCTGTACTTCGCTGCTGTACGGGTAACGCAAGAGGCCCCCGGACTTCTCCGGGGGCCTCTTGACCGCGTGCACTCGGCAGGATTCGAACCTGCAACCTTCTGATCCGTAGTCAGATGCTCTATCCGTTAAGCTACGAGTGCTTGGCGTGTGAGGCTCTGTGTGCCCCGTCGGCGTTGCGAGGACAACATTACATGACCTGCGGCGTCAGGTGAAATCCATTAGCCGCACCCATGCTGAGGTGGGAAAACGCCCCTCAGGAACGACTGAAGCCCCGTCCTCGCGGACGGGGCTTCAGTCGTTCCAACTGGCGGAGGCGGAGGGATTTGAACCCTCGATGGGCCGTAAAACCCAAACCGCATTAGCAGTGCGGCGCCATAGACCGGACTAGGCGACGCCTCCAGCACACCGGCACAGACGCGCGAGCGCGAAGTGGTGCGTGCAGATGATGACACAGCCCAGCGGGCTGTCACCAATCGCCGCCCACGGTACTAGGCAGGTGGGTGGCAGGGCAAAGCCCTTCGTGTTGCGCAACGCCAGAGGCGTAGCAGCGTTAAGTACGGCAGGGGCGCCGCCCCGGGTCCGTATCAGCCGAGGAGATCTGTCCATGCTGCGCCGCTTCGCTCTTACCGCCGCCGTCTCCCTTGCCGCACTGGCCGCCGTTTCCGGCGCCGCGTTCGCCGACGGGCCGCAGCCCGTCGCGCAGGTTCCCACCCGGCAGGCACCCGATCGGCTCACCGTCACCGTCACGAATTCGGGCGTCCGGACCGCCGAAGGGACGTACCAGCTGCAGTGCGGGCCGGACGGGGCGACCGGGACACACCGCTCACCGCAGGAGGCCTGCGACCGGTTGGCAGCGCTGGCCGCCGACGGAAAGCAGCCCTTCGCACCGGTCCCCAAGGGGCTGATGTGCACCATGCAGTACGGCGGGCCGGCCACCGCCCACATCACGGGCACCTGGCATGGACAACCCGTCGACGCGACCTTCCGGCGCACCAACGGGTGCGAGATCTCCCGGTGGAACAATCTGGTTCCGGTGCTCCCGCACGCCGCGCCCTGAGCGGCTCCGGCGTGCCCCGTCCACATAACCTTGGTGAGAGCTCCCCCTCATCCGCCGCCACGGGTGTGAGCCCGCCTTTAGACTCCATGCAGTGACACGCCATGGCCCGAGGGGCAAAATGGGGCCGGTTGTCAGCAAGATGCAGTAGTTCAGGGAGGAAGCGTCATCGTGAGCAGCAGGCCATCCCGAGGCGCTGCTCGCCTCGCAGCCATACTTGACGCCCTCCCGGACGGGCTGTTGCTCGTCAATTGCAACGGCACGGTCGTCAATGCCAACACCATCGCCCTTGAGACCTTCGAAGCGCCGGGCACGGCGCTCGTCGGACGCGGGCTGCTCGATCTGCTCCCGGAGTTCGACTCCCGGCTGATCCCGGGCTCGATGCGGAGGCCGGAGGGTGCGGACGAGCAGGGCAGGACCAAACCGACCCGGATGCTCGCCCGGCGCACCGACCGGAGCGAGTTCCCGGTCGAGGTGACGAGTGCGAGTCTGGAGGACGGCCGGGAGGCCTACGACTCGCACGGCGGCGGTTACACGGGCGACGAGCTGCTGATGCTCGTCGTACGGGACCTGTCCGGAACCGTGGACACCGAGGCCGAACTGGCCCGGTCGCGGAGGCAGACCGAGATGATCCTGCGCGCGGCGTCCGAGGGGGTCGTGGGGACCGACACCGACGGCCGGGTGGTCCTCGTCAATCCCTCGGTCGCACAGATCCTCGGGTTCCGGGCGAGTGATCTGGGCGGCAAGGAGCTGCATCCGCTGGTGCAGCACTCGCGCGCCGACGGTGAGCCGTTCCCGTACGAGGAGAGCGCCCTCGCCGACACCCTCAGGTCCGGGCGCAAGCACCGGGTGCGCGGGCAGGTGCTGTGGGCGAAGGACGGCAGCGCGGTACCGGTCGACCTGACCACCGCGCCGGTACGGGACGGGGAGCAGCTCGTCGGTGCGGTGCTGACGTTCGCGGACCGCCGCCCGTACGAGAAGCAGGCCAAGCAGCACGCGGACGAACTGCGGGCCAAGGACGAGCGCAACGCCGAGACCGAGGAACGGCACACCGCGGAGCTGCGCGCCCAGGAGGAGCGGCACGCGGCGGAACTGCAGGCGCACCGGGAGCGGTACGACGCCGTCGCGGGACGGCATCAGCAGCTGACCGCGGTGCTGGGCGACGCCCTGCGTGGCCCGCTCGAGGAACTCAGGGGCGAGCTCGGCACCCTGGCCGCCGATCCGGCGGGGCAGTTGTGGCCCGAGGCCAACCAGATCCTGCACCACCTGACCGCCGGATACGCGCGGATGACCACCCTCGTCGACAGCGTGCTCGGCTTCCAGCGCCTCGACGCGGGGACCGAGAAACTGGCCAAGTCGAAGGTCATGCTGGACGCCGTCGTGGCGGCCGGGGTGGACGGTGCGGTCGAGCTGATCGGACCCGGCCGCGCCCAGTTCGCGGTGCACGCGCCGCCCATGGAGGCCGAGGTGGACGGCGCCCGGCTGGCGACGGCGCTCTCTCATCTCATCGCCGATGTGGCAGGAGTGGACGCGACGGGCAAGGCCCGCGTGGTCCCGGGCGTCGCCTACGGGGATTCCACCATCGTGGTGGCCGTCGCCCAGCGCGGTGACGTGGTACGGATCGAGGTGCGCGGACCGTTCAGCGGCGGAGACCCGGTGCACGAGCCGATCGTGCGCGGAATCGTACGGGTGCACGGCGGAGTACTGCAGACGCACGAGGTGCCGGGGACGACCGGTAGCGCGTACGTCCTCGAGGTGCCGCTCGGCGCGGGGGCGGGCACCCTCCCGCCGCCCGGCGAGACCGCACTCGCGTTGCCCGCCCAGCAGGGCGGTACGGCGGGCGGCGGACGGCGGCGCGGACGGCGTTCCTCCACCGATGCTTTCCTGGACGGCCCCGGCGGGGAGGAGCCGGGCTCCGGTGCGGAGACCGGCAACGCCGCCGAGCCGCCGACGGGGCGCCGCCGGGCACGCCGCGAAGAGAACACCGCATCGGCGGATGGGCCTTCGGCGGCCGGGCCTTCAGTGGCCGGGCCTTCGGTGAGTATCCCGGCACAGGAGTCCGGCGCGGGCGACGGCGGGACCGGGCGACGGCATGGGCGTACGGCTCCTTCCGAGGGGGCCGTGGTCACTGCGGCCGAGGGTTCGCAGAACACCGGCCGGGCGCCGCGCGGGGCCACCGTGCCGCCCCAGGGTGTGCCGGCGGGCGAGCCGGTGCCCAGCGGGCGACGCGCACGGCGTGCGGAAGGCATGCGCGAGATCGAGAACGCGCGACCCGTGCCGGCTCCCCAGGAGGCACCCGAGCACCAGGCCCCGGCGCAGCAACCGCAGGGCCAGACGCCGCCTCCCGGGCGGCGTGCCCGGCGGGCTCTGGCGACCGCGTCCGCTTCCGCGGCCGCGGCCGCGGAGGCCGAACGTCCGCGCACCGCGTTCGCGCTCCCGCCGGCCGACGCCGACCGGGCACGGCCGGTCGCGGCGCCGATACCGCCGATGGCCGGTGCGCCCGACGATTCGCTGCCGGGTCATCGCGAGTCCGTACGGTCGGCCGAGCGCCCCGGGTCCGAACCGGTGGATCCAGGCAGCCGCCCGCCGCACCACCCGGGTGCGGGCGACGAACAGGTCCAGCACGGCACGCTGTTCTCGTCGCCGGAGGGGTGGCCCTCGGTCACCGGGCCGGCCGCCGACCCGTCGCCCGCCGCGGCTCCCGCGCCCTCGCGGCCCGCAGGGCAGCCGCTGCCGCTGCCGCTGCCGGCCGAGGAGTTGCCTGCGGAGGGCACGCAGGGACGGGCGATAAGCGTGCGCACCCTCGGTCAGGGTGTCCCCTTCGCGGAGCAGATCGCGGCGCAGCAGCAGGCGCCGCAGTCGCTGGGTTCCGGTCGGCGCCGCAGGCTTGCCGCGCCCCCGGAAGGCGAGCGTGCCGAGGCCGCGCTTCCGCACCCGCAGGGCGCGGCTGAGCTGCCCGCCGATACACCGGAGGTCGCGGGCGGGGAGAGCCCCCAGGCTCGGCCTCAGGACCCGCAGGCCCAGCAGCCGACGCCGCCGGCCCAGCAGCGGCTCTCCCACCGGACCGCGGGGCGCTCCTACGCCATAGGCGCGCCGGACGAGGGGGCGGCGGAGGGTCCCGAGCCGCTGGACGGCCCGGGCGGAGCGGTCGAGGTGGCGAACCGGCCGCAGCCACAGCCGGTTGACGACGAGCTGCCCCCGGAACCGCTGGACAACCCACGCCGGTTGCTGGTCTGGCCGGCGCCCGATGTCTCCACCCAGCAGGCGCTCAGCGACCGCGGTTACCGCCCGGTGATCGTGCACTCCCGCGAGGAGGTCGACGCGCAGATCGCGGCCTTCCCGGCGGCGCTCTTCGTGGATCCGCTGACCGGTCCGATCACCCGTACGGCGCTGCAGTCCCTGCGTCAGGCCGCGGTGGCCGCCGAGGTGCCCGTACTCGTGACGGCCGGTCTCGGCCAGGCCACCCGGGAGGCCGCCTACGGCGCCGATCCCGCCGTACTGCTCAAGGCTCTCGCCCCGCGGGACAGCGAGCAGCACCCGTCGCGGGTACTGCTGATCGAGGAGCACGAGGAGATCGCGCAGGCCCTGACAGCGACTCTGGAGCGGCGCGGACTGCAGGTGGCGCGGGCGGCGACGGACGCGGAAGCGGTCACGCTGGCCGCTGAGCTGCGGCCGAATCTGGTGGTCATGGATCTGTTGCAGGTCCGGCGCAGGCGAGCCGGGATCGTCGACTGGCTGCGGGCGAACGGCCAGTTGAACCGCACCCCGCTGGTCGTCTACACCTCGGCAGGTATGAACCAGGCCGATCTGCCGCGGCTGGCCTCGGGCGAGACCGTCCTGTTCCTCGCGGAGCGGTCCACCAGCACCGAGGTCCAGGGGCGGATCGTGGATCTCCTCGCGAAGATCGGCACCAACTGAGCGGTCCTGGGTGAACGCACCCCCAAGGGTGGCCGCGCGGACCTCGCGCGACCACCCTTGACGGCTGACCGGATCGAACGGACCGCGGGCGGCCCGCAGGTCAGAGCGTGGTGGTGTCCAGCTCCCCGTCCGCGTACTGCCTCCTGAGCACCTTCTTGTCGAACTTCCCGACCGAGGTCTTGGGCACCGACGGAATGATCGCCCACCGCTCGGGCAGCTGCCACTTGGCCACGGACCGCGCGAGGAACTCCCTCAGGTCCTGGCATCCGACGCTCACGCCTTCCTTGAGCACCACGGTCGCCAGCGGGCGCTCCCCCCACTTCTCGTCCGGTACGGCGACCACCGCGGCTTCGGCCACGGCCGGGTGGGCCATGATCGCGTTCTCCAGGTCGACGCTCGAAATCCATTCACCGCCGGACTTGATGACGTCCTTGGCCCGGTCGGTGAGCGTCAGGTAGCCGTCCTGGCTGATGGTGCCGACGTCACCGGTCTTCAGCCAGCCGTCCGCGCTGAACTTGTCCGCCGGCCTGAAGTCCTCGCCGCCGGCCCCTCCGTAGTAGGCACCGGCGATCCATGGACCGCGCACCTCGAGCTCCCCGGCAGTCCTGCCGTCCCAGGGGGCGATGACACCATCGGGGCCGACCAGCCGCGCCTCGACGCCGACCGGGAAGCGGCCCTGGCTGACGCGGTAGGGCCACTCCTCCTCCGGGGTGAGACCGGCGGGCGGGTTGGAGTTGGTGCCCAGCGGGGAGGTCTCCGTCATACCCCAGGCATGGCAGAGGCGCACGCCCAGCTTGTCGTACGCCTCCATCAGCGCGGGCGGACAGGCCGAACCCCCGATGGTGACCCGCTTCATGGAGCTGAGGTCGCGCGGGCGCTCGGTCACCTCGGCGAGCAGGCCCTGCCAGATGGTGGGGACCGCCGCAGCGTGTGTGGGCTTCTCCTGCTCGATCATGTCGGCGAGCGGAGCGGGCTGCAGGAACCGGTCCGGCATGAGCATGTTGATGCCCGACATGAACGTCGCGTGCGGCAGCCCCCAGGCGTTCACGTGGAACTGGGGCACGACGACGAGCGAGGTGTCCGTGTCGGTGAGCCCCATCGACTGGGCCGTGTTGACCTGCATGGAATGCAGGTAGATCGAACGGTGGGAGTAGACCACGCCCTTGGGCTCACCGGTGGTGCCCGAGGTGTAGCAGAGGGCCGCGGCCTGCCGTTCGTCGATCTCCGGCCAGTCGTACGTCGTGGGTCGGCCGGCGATCAGTTCCTCGTACTCATGGACGGCCGGCTCACACCCCTCCAGCAGCGCACGGTCACCGGGGCCGCTCACCACCAGGTGCTCGACGGTGGGCAGATCGGGCAGCAGTGGTGCGAGCAGCGGCAGCAGCGAACCGTTGACGATGATCACGCGGTCCGCGGCGTGGTTGACGATCCACACCAGCTGCTCGGCAGGGAGGCGCAGATTGAGGGTGTGCAGTACGGCTCCCATGGCCGGGACCGCGAAGTAGGCCTCGACGTGCTCGGCGTTGTTCCACATCAACGTGGCGACCCGCTGGTCGCCGTCGATCCCGAACTCGTCGCGCAGGGCGTTGGCCAGCTGGACCGCCCGCGCTCCGGTCTCGGCGAAGGAGCGGCGCTGGGGCTGCCGCGAGTCCCCGGTCCAGGTGGTGATCCGGGATGTTCCGTGCACCAGCGTGCCGTGGACGAGCATGCGGGTCACTGTCAGCGGTACGTCCTGCATCGTGCTCAGCACGGCGTCCTCCCGGGGCGGCATTGCCTACGCATGGGTAATCTGGCGCAATTCTGCGCACATACCGCTTGGTATGTCACTACCCGCCGCAGGAAATCCGCTGCGCCGCCTCACAGTGATCAGTGCATGTCAGGAGCCGGTGAGTGCGTCCGGCGAGAGTTCCGGGTCCGCACGGAGCTTGCCGAGAGCCCGGGACACCGCGCTTTTGACGGTGCCGACCGAGACGCCGAGCACTTCGGCGGTCTGCGCCTCGCTGAGGTCCTCGTAGTACCGGAGCACCAGCATCGCGCGCTGCCGGTCGGGGAGCTTCATCACCGCGTGCCACATCGCGTCCCGCAGCGCCTGCTGTTCCGCCGCGTCGGGTGCGGCCACCGGGGCCGGTTCGGGCAGGTCTTCGCAGACGAACTCGTCGACCTTGCGTTTGCGCCACTGGGAGGTGCGGGTGTTCAGCAGGGCTCTGCGCACATAGCCGTCCAGGGCGCGATGGTCCTCGATCCGCTCCCACGCGACGTATGTCTTGGTGAGCGCGGTCTGCAGGAGATCCTCGGCGTCGCTCGCATTGGCGGTCAGGGAACGGGCCGTGCGCAGCAGCACGGGCCCCCGGACCCGTACATAGCTGGCGAACGACGGGTACGGCGCCATGGCTTTCGCTGCGCTGGTACAGACTGGCGTGGTCATAGGTCCACGCTAGAAGTCGAACCCCGGTCAGCAGATCGGCCACAGGTGCCGAAGGCGGGTCCCCCTCAGGTTGTAGGGGTGGAGGTACCTGCACATCCTGAAGGTGGAGGACGGCCCGCCCGCGTCAGGGTCCGCGGGCCAGGGTCACCGGAGCCGTCCGGGCGGCGGCACCTCGGCGCCGCCGCCCGGATCGTCATTCACCCCTCACGCGTCTCCGTTCGTCCCCGCGCACCCCCCGCCTTTCCGCTCCGATCGGTTCGTGGGTCACCAGAGGTTGGTGAAGTTCACCGTGTAGGTGCCCTGGTTGACGCTGGTGAATCCCAAGCCGTTCATACTCGCGGTGTTGTTCTGGTTCGATGCTCCGGGTCCCGTGGCGACCTGCTGCGTGGTGGTCGAGTTGCCGTTGTTGTCGTGCCCGACGCCGCTGCCACTGATGGTGGCCACACTGGCGTTGGATCCGCTGCCCGCGATGGCGCCGTTGTCCGCGGAGGCCACGCCGGTGAAGAGGGCGGCCGCCAAGGGCAGCGCGGCGACAGCGGCAAGGGTGCGAGCGGTACGGATGTCTGCCATGTCAATTCCTCCAGGAACCAGAAGTACGGCTGCGTTCCGGGCAGTTGGCCGACCGCTCCGGTGGTGGTTCACGACTGTCGCAAGATCAGAGTTGCCCACCGAACCCCCGGCGAACCAGCCTGGAAGGTCTGATTCCCTCGCAAGCGTGACGTTAAGTCGATAAACCCTCACCGCGACGGAACCCGCGGGTCCGCCCGCTCGCCCCGCCGGATCCGAGGCGCCCCAAAGGCCGAGCGCTCCGCCCCTTTCTCCGGAACGGGCGATTCCGCAGCTGCCGCCCTTCCTTTATTCGAACGACCGTACGATACTCAATCCATGGCCGCCATTGACCGGCACTCCGCCACCCTGGCCCTCGCCCATGCGCTGTCCGCCGCGGAGCGCGGGCTCCCCGTCATCCCGCTGTCCCGCACCAAACTCCCGGCGCTCCCCTCACCGCACCGCGACGAGCCCGGCCCGACGGTCCTCTGCCGCGGCGAATGCGGCCGTCCCGGCCACGGCGTCCATGACGCCACCACGGATCCCGCCACCGTGCGCACCCTGTTCGCGGCGGCGCCCTGGGCCACCGGTTACGGCATCGCCTGCGGCCGGTCACCACACCATCTGATCGGCATCGACCTCGACACCAAGGCAGAGACCGACTCAGCGGCCGCTCTGCAACGCCTCGCACTCAAGCATCTGTTCACGATCCCGGAGACCGTCGTCGTGCTCACTCCGAGCGGGGGGAGCCATCTCTGGCTGACCGGACCACCCGACAGGGTCGTCCCCAACTCGGCGAGCCGGCTCGCTCCCGGCATCGACATTCGTGGCGCCGGCGGTTATCTCGTGGGGCCCGGTTCACTCACGGCCCACGGTATCTACCGCCTCGCACCCGGCACGGCGCATCTCGCGCCGGCGCCCTGTCCTCGCGCTCTGCTCCGTCTTCTCACGCCTCCCGCGCGTCCCCGGTACTCCACCGGCCGGCCCGTACAGGGGCATGGCCTGGTGCAATTCGTACTCGCCGCCCATCAGGGGCAGCGCAACACCCGTCTGTTCTGGGCTGCCTGCCGTGCCTACGAGAACGGCTTCGGCGAGGATCTCGCCGGCTCTCTCGTCGATGCGGCGGTGCGGACCGGACTCACCGAGCAGGAAGCTCGTGCCACCATCGCCTCGGCAGCCCGCCTGACGATTCCGCCTCCGCGGTCGCTGCGTATCGACCGCACGGATCAGGCGGGCTGAAGAACCGCTTCGCCGACCGCCGCGTCCATGGCCGCCTCGTCCGAGCCGGCCTCGGAGTCGAGCGGGAGGCGGCGGGTACTGGGCGTGGAGCCGTGCGCTTCGGCGCGGATGCGCTGCTTGATCGTGGGCGGCAGCGAGCGGGCCTTGGGCAGCGCCCACCAGGCCAGCGGCATCACCGGAGCCGGGTCGGCCTTTTCGGCTGCCGACGCAGATGCCGACGCCGATTTCGACGCAGGTTTCGACGCCGATTTCGACGCCGGGCTCGATTCCGATTCCGGAGACGTCCGCACGGCGGGGATCCCCGGGGTGCGACCCGAGAGCCCCGTCCGGTCGGCGGGCGCCGGCCGGGCGGCAACGCGGGCGGCGGCCTTGGCCGGGGTGGCGAACCCGAGCATCGCGACGAGCGCGAAGAACGCGGTGGTGAAGGCGGTCCACGCCTTCATGGCCTGGCTGGTCATGACGAGCCTCATCTCCGGGATGTACAGCGACTTTTCGAATGGAAGGTTCTGCGTACTTTTCACATGATGCGGATCAGCACGGGATGGTGTATGACCAACCCACACAAACCGGCGTTCTTCGGATCAACACCACTCGGATGGCCCTCCCGGCGTGCGCGAACCCGTCAGCTGCGATCCGCTGGAGGGTCACCTGACGGCTCATCACCCGGAGGAGCGCCATGCCCGAGGAAGCGGATGCCAGGCCCCGCCGACGCCTGCGATTCCCGGACCGCAGGACCACCCGCGGCCTCCTCGCACTCGCCCTGATCTGCAGCGCAGCGCTGGGATGGTCCGTCGCCGGCGCGCTGACCTACCCGGGCGACGACAGCACAGCGGCGCGGCTCGCGGGCTGGGCGCGGGAGCACCAGCTGGGCCCTGTGGTCGACAAACTGGAGAACATCAAGTACGACCTGGATCCGCCGAAGGTCGGCGGCACCCTGCCCGCCGACGCGCTGGCCCGGATGCGGCAAGCGGCGGTTCCGCCCCACACCCACGGCGCCCGGACCGCCTTGCACGCCCCCGTGCGCCCTCTGGTCACCCCGGCGCTCGACGGCGAAGGCGTGTACCGGGCCCTGGCCTCGGCCGGAAACGGCGTGCCGATCGTGCAGGGCACCTACGTACGCCCGGACGCGAGCCACACTTCGTACGAAGCGGCGGTCGCCTGGATCGACGCCGGGCACGCACGCTTCCAACTGCACCCGGGCGTCCGCGAGCCGGGTGGAAGCTTCTCCGTCCCACCGACGGTCCCCAAGGGCAGCCGCACCGGACTCGTCGCCACCTGGAACGGCGGGTTCAAGGTCAGCGACGGCGGCTCGCACGGCGGCTTCTACCTCGACGGCCGCACCGTGGGCACACTCCGCGACGGCGCCGCTTCCGAGGTCTTCTACCGGGACGGTTCCCTCAGGATCGGCGTCTGGGGGCGTGATGTGCGGATGACCGGCGATGTGGTGGGCGTCCGTCAGTGCCTCGAGCTGATGGTCGACGGCGGACAGGTCGTTCCGGGCATCGGAATCGACTCCAAGTGGGGTGCGACCGATCAGAGCCGGATGTTCGTGGAGCGCTCCGGCGTCGGCGTCACGGCCAAGGGCGACATCATCATGGTGGTCGGCCAGGCCCTGTCGGCGCGTACGCTCGCCGAGCTGATGCAGCGCGCGGGCGCGGTCCGTGCGATGCCACTGGACATGAACCGGGCGTGGCCGTCCTTCATGAGCTACGACGGCACACGGGACCCGGCGAACCCGAAGCCGGCCAACATCCTCGACTTCGAGAACCCGCCCGAGCGCTACTACACGACGGCGACCCGGGACTTCGTCGCGGTCTACGCCCGCTGAAACTCTGCGGCCTCACTGATCCTCCGCCCCGGCGGCCGAGCGGAGCGGGGGCGCCGACCACGCGTGCGGGCCGGCGCCACCGTACGGGGTGTCAGCCCTGGCCGCGCGTCCTGCGTCGCAGCGTCAGCGCGCCGCCGACGCCCAGCAGCAGTGCGGCGGCCGCGGAGATGCCGACCACGGAGGTGCCGGTCTCGGCGAGGTTCCCGCCGCCGCCGTTCGACGAGGGAGCAGGCGCCACCGCACTGGCCGAAGCGCTCACCGACGGCTCATCCGACGGCGTATCGGCCGGTGCGCCCGAAGGCTTCTGGGAGGGTTCCTGCGAGGCCGTCGAGCTCGGTTCCGCCGACGGCTTCCCGCTCGGCTTACCGCCCGGCGTCCCGCCCTCGCTCTTGCAGTCGGTCCAGAAGACCTTGTGCTTCGCCCGGCCGTGCTCGCCGTCGAAGTTCCAGATCAGCTTGTAATGACCGTCCGGCAACGACAGGTTCCCGGTTCGCCCGTGCCCTGCCCCGTCGAGGGTCAGGGAACCCTTGTCCGCCTCGGCGCCCTTGCTGCCGGTCGGCGGCATCGCGACGATCGACCAGTCCACCTTCTGGCCGCCGTCGAATCCGAAGGCGTCGAGATAGAAGGTGCAGACGTGTGGCTCGTTCTTGTGAAGTTCTTCGCCGGTCTTGGCGTCGTGAATCTTCACGGTCCCGTTGTCACCGGGGGGCGTCGCGTACGCGGCAGGGCCGAGCAGCAGCGACGCGGCTGTCGCCGCCGTCACCAGAGACGCCGAGGTGAGGATGCGCATGGATCACCAACTTCAGGAGTACCTATGGACCGTGGGAGGTGGCGGCTCAGTTTCGAGCGCCTCCCCGGGCCGGTCAAACCCCGCCGTGCCCCATCGGTGCGCATTGCTGCACGTATACCCCAATGGTCGTGCGTAACGATTCAGCCAGTGCGACGGTTCGTCACCACCCCGGGCAGCTATCTGTGGTTCCAGGGCGACTGAAGCCCGTGCCCCATCCGTGCCCGATCGACCGGGAACTCATGGGGAATCGCGGTCATCAAGAGGCAACGCCCATGACGAAGGCCCCTCACCGATATTGCTGGTCAGGGGCCTTCAACCTGTGCGGTGGGTGTGGGATTTGAACCCACGGTGACTCTCGCCACGACGGTTTTCAAGACCGTTCCCTTAGGCCGCTCGGGCAACCCACCCTGCCGCGTCCTGGTCCGGGACGCGGCAGGAACAGCCTAGCGTGTCAGCTGTCGCCCTTGCGCTGGCCCAAGGTGACCTCGACCGTGTGCTCCTTGCCGTCGCGCTTGTAGGTGAGCTTGACCTCGTCTCCCGGCTTGTGGGTCCAGATCGCGCTGATCAGGGTCGGGCCGCTGTCGATCACCGTGTCGTCGAGCTTGGTGATGACGTCACCGGCCTTGAGGCCCGCCTTGGCCGCCGGGCCGTTGGGGGTGACCGGATCCGTGCCGCCGTTGGCGCCCTGGTCGGAGATCTTCGCGCCGTTGCCCTGGTCGTCCATGGACACGGTGGCGCCGATCACCGGGTAGACCGGCTGGCCGGTCTTGATGAGCTGCTCGGCGACCGTCTTCGCCTGATCGATCGGGATGGCGAAGCCCAGGCCGATCGAACCCGCCTGCGAATCGCCGAGGCCGCCGCTGCTCGCCGACTGGATGGCGGAGTTGATGCCGATGACCGCGCCGCGGGCGTCGAGCAGCGGGCCGCCGGAGTTGCCGGGGTTGATCGAGGCGTCGGTCTGCAGGGCACTCATGTAGGAGGCCTTGCTGCCCGAACCGTCGCCCGATGCGACCGGGCGGTTCTTCGCGCTGATGATGCCGGTCGTCACCGTGTTGGACAGTCCGAAGGGAGCGCCGATCGCGATGGTCGAGTCGCCGACGGCCACCTCGTCGGAGTCGCCGAGGGACAGGGGCTTCAGCCCGGACGGCGCGTTCTTCAGCTTGATCACCGCCACGTCGTAACCCTGGGCCCTGCCCACCACTTCGGCGTCGTACTTCTTGCCGTTGGAGAACGTCGCCGTCAGGGAACCGCCGTTGGCCGCGTCCGCCACGACGTGGTTGTTGGTGAGGATGTGGCCCTGGGTGTCGTAGATGAAGCCGGTGCCCGTGCCGCCCTGGCCGTTGCCGCTTTTCGCCTCGATGGTGACCACGCTGGGCAGCGCCTTGGCGGCGACCCCGGCGACGGTGTCGGGCGCGCGCTTGACCTCGTGGCCGTTGCCCGGCGCGGAGACGGTCGTCGAGCCCGTCGCGTTGTCGCTGTTCTTCTCGGCGACGTATCCGATGCCGCCCCCGATGCCGCCCGCGACCAGCGCGGCCACGATCACCGCGGCGACCAGGCCGCCCGCCCGCCTTTTGCCGGAAGGCGGCGGGGGAGGCGGCGGCGCACCCCAGACCGGACCGCCTCCGCCGCCCCCGTAGCCGGGGTGCGACGGCGGCGGCCATCCGGCGCCGCCGGAATGAGCCGCTACGGGCTCACCCGGGGGCACGGGCGGGAGCTGTGCCGTGTTGTCGGAGGCGGGGTCCTCGGGCGCGGAAGCGGGCATGCCTTCGGGCGCGGCAACCGGCACGGGAGGTGCGGACGGGGCAGGTGGTGCGGGTCGTGCGGGCTCGGCCGCGGCGCCCTCGGTGCCCTCGTTCTCGGTGCTCACAGCTCTTTCTCCTCGGTTCCACGTCGTCTTCGGTAAGGGTCCCGCTGTGCAAGTGTCTGCCTGCACGGCCTGCGCGCAAGTGTCGTGCAAGTTTCTGTGGACAGCTTTTCCCACAGCACGTCGGGGCACTGTAAGCGGGAGCTGTGCATCGGCCCCTCATTCTTACTTCGGACGCATATGCCGGGCGAAGGGGACGCACCTCCAGGCACTCGCATACCTGCGCCTACCCGTTCGCGGTGGCACCATGACGCGGTGACCCATGTACGACAGCACAGCATTCAGGTCGTCGCCCACCGGGGAGCGTCCGAGGACGCCCCCGAGCACACCCTGGCCGCATACATGCGGGCCATCGACGACGGCGCGGACGCCCTGGAATGCGACGTGCGGCTCACCGCCGACGGCCATCTCGTCTGTGTACACGACCGCCGCGTCAACCGTACGTCCGACGGCCGCGGGGCGGTGTCCGCGCTGGAGTTGTCCGCCCTGACGGCCCTGGATTTCGGATCCTGGCGGGAGTGGACCGACAACGACGAGTCCCCGGACTGGGACCGGGAGAGGACCTCCGTGCTGACCCTGGAGCGGCTCCTGGAACTCGTCACCGATTCCGGCCGGCGGGTGGAGCTGGCGATCGAGACGAAACATCCGACGCGTTGGGCCGGCCAGGTGGAGGAGAGGCTCCTGACCATGCTGGCCCGTTTCGGTCTGGACCGGCCCTCGGCCGGCGAGGCCTCGCCCGTACGGATCATGAGCTTCTCGGCCCGCTCACTGCACCGGATCGCGGCGGCCGCCGCCACCGTCCCCACCGTCTACCTGATGCAGTTCCTCTCGCCGCGCCTGCGCGAGGGCCGGCTGCCCGCGGGTGCCGGTATCGCGGGGCCCGGTATGCGGATCATCCGCGGCCACCCCGAATACGTGGAGCGGTTGCACGGGGCGGGACACCAGGTGCACGTGTGGACGGTGAATGATCCGGCCGATGTCGAACTCTGCGCGGAACTGGGCGTAGAGGCAATCATTACCAACCGCCCGAAACAGGTCTTGTCCCAACTGGGCCGCCTTTAGAACGACCACCTCACCCACCGTCACAGGGAGTGCTCCGGCGCATTCGGTACGTGGTTGATCGTTACGAGTGCGTCACCGGCCCTCCCGTGGCCGGTTTCCGGCCCAGTTCAATGGGGCATCCACTCGATGGCGTGGGGCAAAGGAGGTCTCGGGGGTGGCGTTGGTGGTGGCACAGGAAGTGCCCACGTCGTCGAGCATGGCCGTACCCCACGGTCCTGCGGGCGTGGGTGAAGCTCGACACCGTATGCGTGATCAGTTGCGCAGGAACGGTGTGTCCGAAACGGTCGTCGACGACGCTGTACTGATCCTTTCCGAACTGCTGAGCAACGCCTGCCGCCACGGTCGGCCGCTGGGCCGGTCGGAGGCCGGCGACGGCGATGTCCGCGCCGCCTGGCGAGTGGACAAGGCAGGCCGGCTGACCGTGGAGGTGACCGACGGCGGCGGGCCCACCCGACCGGTTCCGGCCACTCCGTCGGTCACCGCGCGCGGCGGCCGGGGCCTGCACATCATCAGCGCGCTGGCACAGGAGTGGGGTGTACGGGACGACGCCTCCGGCGAGGTCACCGTCTGGGTCCTCGTGACGGGGCGCAGGCGCGCGGACTTCGCCGCACAGATGGCCGGACGCGGGCCGGAATTCGGGGACTTCAGCGACGTCTTCGACGAAGTCGAGCAGTAGATCGGCCGGGTCCACCCCGGTGACGGCCGGGCGGCGCCCGGCCCGGAGCCCGGCACGACCGGCCGGAGATCCCATAGGCTCGCGCCGACACAGCATCAGCGCAGTCGGGAGAGAGCCGCACCATGGCGAAGAAGCGTCCCCAGACGAAGGCCCCGCAGGCCACCGGCGGAGAAGTTCCGGTGGTAGGGGCGCGTGAGCCCTGTCCGTGTGGCTCCGGCCGCCGTTACAAGGCCTGCCACGGGCGGGCCGCGGCGCATGCCGTGACCGAACTGATCCAGCGGCCGTTCGAGGGACTGACCGGCGAGGCGGACTGGGTAGCCCTGCGCGAGCTGGTTCCGGCGGCGACGGTCGAGCTGACCCTGAAGGGCGGGCTGCCCGAGGGCGTGCCGTCCGTGACGCTGGCGACCGTGCTGCCGATGGCGTGGCCGGCGCTGCGCCGCGACGACGGCTCTGTACTGCTGGGTCTGCAGAACGACACGCCGTCCGGCGACCTGAGCCGGGACCTGGCCGACACGTTGCAGCGGGCACTGACGGCCGCACCCGGCACCCCGGTCACCGCGCAGAAGGCAGCCGCGGACGGGCCGCGACTGCAGGACCTGCTGGATCCCGGTGCTGCCTTCGAACCGGTCGTGCACTCCGGCTTCGAATTCTGGGTACCGGACTCGGAGAACGCCACCCCCGAGGTCACCGCCTCCCTGGAGCGGGCGAACGAGGCCGCCATCCCCACCGTGAAGCTCGCCTCGGCCGACGCGGCCTACTGGTGCGAGACACCGGAGAAGAACCACCTGCGCTGGGTCATGCCGCACCCCGAGGAGCGGCTGCTGGACGCGCTCGCCCGGCTGCAGGCGGCGGGTTCCTCCTCGCTCGGTGTCGGCACCCGGCTGGTCGGTTCCTTCCGAGCGCACGGGCTGACCGTGCCGGTGTGGGATCTGCCGAGCGCCATGGGCGCCGGGGAGTGCGAGAAGCCGGCGGCCGAGTTCGCCGAACGGCTGGCCGGGGCGCTCGCCGACGACTCCCCGCTCACCCCTGAGGAGCGCCGGGCGCGCGGTGGCCTCACCAATCGTCAGGTCACCCTCAGCTGAGAGTGACGGCGCAGGTGGGGAGGTAGGTGAATCCGGTCACAACCACCTGCGGCCTCAGGTAAATCGCTGTCCGAATACGTGAGATCGAATTTGCGAACCGCCGATCTCTTGTTACCGTTCTAGAAGCCCGGTCGTTGGTGCATCCCCCGTCGCCAACGGCCGGGCCCTTTCTTTGCCCGGACCGTCAACGGCCCGTCGGCACCGGCGAGTTGCTTCCGGAACGGAGCAGCAGCGGGCCGTCCCCGCCATCGCCCGCCCGTGCGAACTCCGCCACGGCCGTGTACTGAGCCGGCTTTCCGCGCACCGCGTCGCGCGGGGTCTCGCACGTCCCCGGCTCGTCCTCCGTACCGATCACGCAGTGCATTTCCACGGTCCGGCCGCCGGGCGCGAGGAGAACCAGTACGGAATCCAGTTCCGTGCCGGTCTCGTTGCGGTAATAGGTGCGCGCCCAAGTGGCGCCCGGCGGGCCGGCTTCGCTCCGTGCGGTCAGCACGCAGGTCTGCGCCTCGACCCCGTCCGGGGACGTCACCTCGGGCCCGCACACTGCCGCGGTGTGCGGGAGTGCGCCGGAGGCCGTCGTGGAGGCACCTGTTCCGGACACAACTGCGGACCGCTCCCGTGCACCCGCCCGATCAGCGCCGGACGGGGCGGATGCTCCGGACGGGGCGGGGCGGGCGAAGAGACCGGTTGCCGGGCCGGCGGCGGCTGCCGCCGGGAGCATGACGACGAGGACCACCATGGCTGCGAGTCCGGTCGTGCGAAGGTTCATGACGCGGTCCACCTGTCGGCTGCTCCGAACGATGGGCCGAAGATATCCACCGAAAGCGGGCGCGCGGTCGACCGCGCGCCCGATTCCCGCAGAACAGCCGCGGGCTCAACCCGTACGAGTGAGCCGGCCGCGCCGCATCCCGTCAGTAGGCGAGTCTGCTACCGCCGCCGGGAGCCCCGGTACTCGCCTCGACCAGCGCGTCCACCACCGCTCCGACATCCGGCAGCCAGGGCGGGGCCGTACCGGGCGCGGGGTCCGCACCGGGCGAACCGGGCCGGGGGCTCGGGGCGGGGCCCCGCTCCCACCAGACCGGGCCGCTGCCGGTCTCGGAGGGGGGCAGCACCAGATAGCCCCCGTCGCCGTGGAAACGCAGCGAGCTCGGCACCCAGTCCTTGGCGTGCAGCATTTCGCCGAGCCGCTCCAGGGAGTACGGAGCCACCAGCAGCGACCACCGGGTGGGGGTGGCCACGACCGGGCCGAGCCGTACGCCCATCTGGTCGAGAGCCACCAGGGCGCGGGCGCCCGCGAGGGCAGGAAGGCTGACCGCGCAGGGCGCCCGGCCGCCGGTGGCCATGATCAGCGGCGCGCCGGGACGGTTCGTCCACCACCAGCGCACCATCCGCTCGTCGGTGGTCGCTGCGAGCAGGTCGGGGTCGAACGGATGTGCGCCGGGTACGGCGCAGTCGGGATTGGGGCAGCCGCAGTCCCTGGCACCGGGGGCGGTGTGCCCCACGCCGGGGAGTACCGGCCATTGCCAGCTCGTAGCGCAGGTCAGCGCCGCTTCCAGCTGTGCGTGCCTCCCGCTGCGCCGGAACCGGAGCCCGCGTCGCCTTCCGGGGATCTCGCGCATGAGCGCTCGTTCCTTTCCGTTGAGGCCGGGGTCCACATCGCGCCATGCCTACCCACATCACTGTGCGTACGCGAACTCTGGGCCTGCGGTGTGGATTACCAGCAGGGCGGAGCCTGGTCCGAGTTCATTTGCTCGAGCAGGGCGAGGGGTGGCGCGACTGGCGCGTACTCGCCCCGTGCTGTCCGTGCTGTTCCACTGTGCGAACCCCGCCGTGCGGGGTGTGGCGCGACCTTCAGCGGTGAGGACGCCCAGGCCTGCCGCCAGGTTCCGGGGCTGCATCAAATGCCCCTGGCCATCATCGACTACGTACCCACCGCACTCGCTATGACGCTCTGCCGAACGACTTCAGTCGACATCAAATAGCTGCACGGGGGGACATTTTCCAGCCAAGTTGGTTGTCTAATGGTGCCCACACAACTATCGCATGGACACCAGGAATCCCGCCAGGACAATGCTGGACATCCCCTTACTTCTGCGTGTACATGTGGATCTATTGGTAGCCGCGCAACACGGCATGGGGGTTTGCGATGCTATTGAGCGAGACGCACCAGTCAGAAAGTCGGCTGCCATGAGCGCACCTCACCTGCCGAAAGTGGCTGGAATCGATTCTGCTGTGCCGGCCCCCGCGCACAATGCGGCGCCTTCCACGTCCACCCCGGCCCCGGTCGCCGCCCCGGTCGCCATGATTCAGGACCGGCTGGCCGGCTGGGTCTTCGACCTCACGACCCTCCATGAACTCACCGAACGGCTGACCGCCACCTCAGGTCTGGACGATGCGCTCGAGGAGCTTCTACGAGCCGGCGCCGCGCTCGTGGGCGCCCGCCGCGGCCTGGTGATACTGGAACCGGCCGACCCCACAGGCCCCGAGCACCCGGCCGGCAGACACGGCCCCACGGCCATGGTCGGGCTCGGACTGGCCCACGCCGAACTGGGCCACCTGGAAACCGTGCCGCGCAGCGCCACCTCGTACGGCCGGATCCTGAACGGTGAGGCCGCGAGCACCACGACCTCCGAGGGCATCAGCGAGGGCATCGCCACCCCCGACCTGCTCGCCGACAAGAAACTCGACCCCCGCCACCACGAGGTCGCATCCCGCCTCGGCTACGCGGCCAGTTATGCCATCCCCCTGGCCACCGCAGCCGCCGGGCTGCTCGGTGCGGCTGTCTGGTTCTACGACGAGCCCGCCGAACCCGGGGGCCGCCAGCGCCGTCTCATCGGGCTCTACGCGCGCTATGCCGGCGAACATCTCGCCCGGCTCGTCGAACTGCACCGGACCCGCGCCCGGATGGCGGCCCTCGCCGAGGAACTGCTGCCGAGCCGGCTGCCCCGGGTACCCGGCGTCCAGCTCGCCGCCTGCCACCGCACCGGCACCTCCGGCGGTGGCGACTGGTACGACGCCCTTCCGCTGCCCGAAGGGGCGCTCGGTCTGGCTGTCGGCTCGGTCACCGGCTCGGGGCCCGGCGCGATGGCCGCGATGGGCCGACTGCGGGCCGGCCTGCGCGCCTACGCCGTGATGGAGGGCGAGGATCCGGTCGCCGTGCTCTCCGATCTGGAGCTCCTGCTCCGACTGACCGAACCGGCCCGCTCGGCGACCGCACTCTTCGCCTACTGCGAGCCCGCACAGGGCAAGGTGGTGCTGGCCGGTGCCGGTCACACCCCGCCGCTGATCATCGGTGAGCGACGCACCGAATTCGTCGAAACCTCGCTGTCGGCGCCGCTGGGCATGCTCGCCTGCTGGGAGGCGCCGAGTGTGGAATTCTCCGCCGACCCCGGAGAAACGGTGCTGCTGTGCACCGACGGTCTGCTGCGCCGCACAGGCGACTCCATGGACCGGGCCTTCGCGCGGCTCCACTCGGCCGCTGCCGATGTGCCGCGGACGCTGCGCGACGACCCGGCGGCCATCGCCGACCACGTACTGCGGACCATGCTGCCGGACGGCCGCGACCAGGCGGAGGACCCGGAGGACGTGGTGATCCTCGCGGCTCGCTTCGGCTAGCGCGCTCCTGGCCCCGGCCGCGCTGCGGTAAGAGGCCTTTCGGCCCTGGGCCCCCTTCCGTACAGACGTACGATGAAGACGGTCCAGCGTCGTATCACGGCCCGTGCCGCACCCAGGCCCGTGTCGTACCAAGGAGAGAACGTGTCAGAGGAGCTCACCCCGGAGAACCCGGCGACCCCGGAGAACCCCGAAGAGACAGAGCCCATCAAGCAGCGGAAGAACGGCCTGTACCCGGGCGTCTCCGACGAGCTCGCCGCGAACATGAAGTCCGGCTGGGCCGACACCGAACTGCACGACCTGCGGCCGATCCCGCAGGCCGACCGCACCGCCGAGCGCCGCGCCGTACTCTCCGCGCGTTTCCCCGGCGAGCGGCTGGTGATCCCCGCCGGCCGGCTCAAGACCCGCTCCAACGACACCGAATACGCCTTCCGGGCCTCCACCGAATACGCCTACCTGACCGGCGACCAGACGCCGGACGGTGTCCTCGTCCTGGAGCCGACCGCTGACGGACACCTGGCGACGATCCATCTGCTGCCGCGCTCCGACCGGGAGAACGGCGAGTTCTGGCTGGACGGCCAGGGCGAGCTGTGGGTCGGCCGCAGGCACTCCCTCACCGAGGCCGAACAACTCCTCGGCATCCCGGCGAAGGACGTCCGCGAGCTGCCCGCCGCGCTCACCGAGGCCACCGGCCCCGTCCGCAACGTGCGGGGCCACGACGCCGGCATCGAAGCCGCGCTGACCGACAAGGTCACCGCGGAGCGCGACGAGGAACTCCGCGTTCACCTGTCCGAGGCCCGCGCGGTCAAGGACGCATTCGAGATCGGCGAACTGCAGAAGGCCGTCGACTCCACGGTCCGCGGCTTCACGGACGTCGTGAAGATCCTCGACAAGGCCGAAGCCACCTCCGAGCGCTACATCGAGGGCACCTTCTTCCTGCGCGCCCGCGTCGAGGGCAACGACATCGGCTACGGCTCCATCTGCGCCGCGGGCCCGCACGCCACCACCCTGCACTGGGTGCGCAACGACGGCGACGTCCGTCCCGGCGAGCTGCTGCTGCTCGACGCGGGCGTGGAGACCCACACCCTCTACACCGCCGACGTCACCCGCACGCTCCCCATCGGCGGACACTTCAGCGACCTTCAGCGCAAGATCTACGACGCGGTCTACGAAGCCCAGGAAGCCGGCATCGCCGCGGTCAAGCCCGGCGCCGCCTACCGCGACTTCCACGACGCCGCGCAGCGGGTGCTCGCCGAGAAGCTCGTCGAGTGGGGCCTGGTCGAAGGACCCGTGGAGCGGGTGCTCGAACTCGGCCTGCAGCGCCGCTGGACCCTGCACGGCACCGGCCACATGCTGGGCCTCGACGTCCACGACTGCGCGGCGGCCCGCACCGAGGCCTACGTCAACGGCACCCTCGAACCGGGCATGTGCCTGACGGTCGAACCGGGGCTGTACTTCCAGGCCGACGATCTCACGGTGCCCGCGGAGTACCGCGGCATCGGTGTCCGCATCGAGGACGACATCATCGTCACCGAGGACGGCAACCGGAACCTCTCGGCGGCGCTGCCCCGCCGGTCCGACGAGGTCGAGGCCTGGATGGCCGCGGTCAAGCAGTCCTGACCACCGGAACTCCGCCCCGGGGACGCGCTGCTCAGCCCGCGCCGAGCAGCGCGTCCTCGCGCCACTTCAGGACCTTGTCGAAGCGCACCATCGCGCCCCGGCCTGGCCGGTTACGGAAATCGACATGGTCGGCGAGTTCCTCGATCAGCCCGAGCCCCCGGCCGTTCTCGGCCGAGGCCGAGGTCTGCATGCGGATCTGTTGCGCAGCGGCGCGGCGCCCCCGCCGTACAGGAAAACCCGGCCCGGAGTCGGTGACCTCGATACGGCATCGCTCGCCGTCCAGAAACGCGGTCACCCGGAAGCCCTTGGCCGCCGCCCCGGGGGCGGAGCCCGGCTCCTCGTATCCCCCGTGCTCCACCGCGTTCGCGCACGCCTCGCTGAGCGCGACCGACAGGTCGAAGGAGATCTCCGGGTCGACGCCCGCGGTCTCCATGGCGCCGAGCAGAAGACGACGTGCGAGCGGAACGCTCGCGGCTTCGCGCCGCAAATGGAGAGACCACCAGATGCTCATGAACCAGCCTCCTGGCTGCGGCTCGACATACGGATACCTATTGCCGCAAGACCGGCGTTGTAAGCGCCCAGTTGATGTGATAGCGCTCATTCGGCGGACGCGGGTGGCACGGGCGCCGGTATATGGCCGGTGGAGCCGGCAGGGGGCAGACCCGTGGACGGGCCGGATGTCCGGAACGCGTGGGACGGATGGTGACCTTTCGGACCTGCCGTACCGGGGCCATGGGACCGGTGCGATGATGGCCCGGCCATGTTTACCTCTGCCGTACGCACAGGAGCCGGTCCACGGCTACTGAGGACCGCGGTGTTCACCGCGGTCTGCGTTGTGCTGGCCGGAGTGGGACATGCACTGGCCTCCGGAGCCCCGGTGCCCTGGTGGTCGCTGTCACTGGGCTTTTTCGGGCTCTTCGTGCTGGCCGCGCCACTGGCCGGGCGGCGGCGTTCCCTGCCGACCATCGCCACCGCACTGACCGTCGGTCAGCTCGGCCTGCACATACTTTTCGGGCTCGGCCAGCAGGGTTCCCTGGCCAGCGGTGCGATGGGCTCCATGGGGTCGATGCGCGGCATGAGCGGAATGAACCTGCTGGGGCCACTCACGACCACCGGACATCCGGCCGCCGACCGTTCCGCGCTGCTGGCACTCGCCGGGAAGCTCGTCTGCGGAGCCGGCGCCGCCCCGCTCAGCCTGGCCCGGGCCCACCACATCGTCACCGCCGCCGGCCTCGATCCCTCAGCGGCCTCCGAGGCCGCGTCGCACCGGATGGCCACGGCTCCGACCTGCACCGTGATGCTGCCCACGCTGTCCATGGTGCTCGGTCATCTGCTCGCCGCGCTGATCACCGGCTGGCTGCTGCGCCGCGGCGAGACCGCCCTCCTCCGGCTGAGCCGACTGTCGCACGGCGTCGCCGAGGGCGCACTGGTCAGGAGTCTGCGCGCCGCGCTCGCGCTGGTACGCGCCCTGCGAGCGGGGCTTCCCGGAGCGCCCGCCCGGCAACCGCGCGCCGGGTACGCACCACTTTCCGCCCCCCGCTGGAGAGCCGGCCAGGCACTTCAGCACACGTTGATCAGACGCGGGCCGCCGCCCGTATACGTACTCGCAGCCTGACACGGCGCCGCCCGCGCGTTCACGGAGCGGTGTCGTGCTGCCCGTGCGCACCGGTGCGCGGGCTGCCACCGTTCCGTATCGCACCGTGGAGTGTGTTCCGTATGAGCATCACCCGTCGTATCGCCGTGGTCGGCGGTGTCGCCGCCACCACCGTCCTGCTGGTATCGGGCACCGCCTTCGCGCATGTCACCGTCCAGCCGGAGGGCGCGGCCGCCCAGGGCGGATACGCCGTCATCGACTTCAAGGTCCCCAACGAGCGCGACAACGCATCGACGACCGCGGTCGAGGTCCACTTCCCCACCGACCACCCGCTCGCCTCGGTCTCGGTGCAGCCCGTCCCCGGCTGGCACGCCGAGGTCACCACGTCCAAGCTCGCCAAGCCGCTGACCGTCCACGGCAAGAAGATCGACAAGGCGGTATCCAAGGTCACCTGGACCGGCGGGAGGATCGAGCCGGGTCAGTTCGAGCAGTTCCCGCTCTCCGTCGGCCAGCTGCCCACCGACGCCGACCAGTTGACCTTCAAGACACTGCAGACCTACTCCAACAAGGAGGTCGTGCGGTGGATCGAGGAGCAGAAGCCGGGCGCCGACGAGCCCGAGAACCCGGCGCCGGTACTCAAACTGACCCCGGCGGCCGACACGGAGGGCAGCACCGGTGCCACCTCGGACACGGCCTCTTCGGACAAGGCGGCCGGCGACGGGAGCAGTACGCCGGACACCGCGTCGTCCGCAGCCGGCACCAGTGACAACACCGCCCGCGTTCTCGGCATCATCGGCATCCTGATCGGCGTCGCGGGGGTGGCCTTCGGGTTGCTCGCCGGTCGTCGTCGCGCCGTCTGACCGCCGCACCGCCGACCCGACCCACAGCAACTGGGATGTTCCTCCATGCACAGCACGCTCAAGCACAGCACGTACAAGAAGTCCCTGGTAGCCGCCGCCCTCGCGGTGGCGGCAGCCTGTTCCCTCACGGCCTGCGGCGCCGACGACGGCGGCAGCTCGGGCAAGAGCCCGGTCGCCGACGTCTCAGCTCCTGCCAAGACGCAGGCCGCGACGGTGCTCGACACACCGTTCACCAAGCCGGACTTCGTACTGACCGACACCCACGGCAAGAAGTTCGACTTCCGCGAGCGGACCAAGGGCAAGCCGACGCTGATCTACTTCGGCTACACGCACTGCCCGGACATCTGCCCGCTGACCATGGGCAACATCGCCGTCGCCAAGAAGGCGCTGCCCAAGGCGGAGCAGAGCAAGCTCCAGGTCGTCTTCGTCACCACCGACCCGGGCCGTGACACCCCGTCCGAACTCGGCAAGTGGCTGAAGGCCCAGGACCCGTCCTTCATCGGCCTCACCGGCGATTTCAAGACCATCCAGGCCGGCGCCCGGTCGATCGGCATCGGCATCTCCCCGACGAAGAAGGAGAAGGACGGCACGATCGTCTCGATGCACGGGGCCCAGGTCATCGCCTTCTCTCCGAAGACGAACAAGGGCTACCTGCTGTACGGCGAGGACACCACCGTGCAGGACTACACCAAGGACCTCCCCAAGATCGTCAAGGGGGAGAACCCGTGATACGCCGCTCCGCGGCCCTCACCGGTGCCATGGCCGCCACCGCGGCCCTGGCACTGGCCGGGTGCTCGTCGTCCAGCGGCTCCGCCTCCACCGCCGCCGACGGCAAGCCCGAGCTGAAGGTCACCGCGTCCTTCATGCCCGAACCCGTCGGCGGCAGCGGCATGGCGGCCGGATTCGTCACCGTGGCCAACAGCGGCTCCACCGCGGACCGGCTCACCTCCGTCACCAGCAGCCTCTCCGACAACATCACCCTGCACACCACCAAGAACCAGCAGATGCGGGAGGTCACCTCGCTCCCGGTCCCCGCCCATGGCGAACTGGACCTGGAACGCGGGGGGAACCACCTCATGTTCATGGGCCTCAAGAAGCAGCCCAAGCCCGGCGAGAAAGTAGCTGTCCAGCTGCACTTCGAGAAGGGCGGCACGCTGAAGGCCGAACTTCCCGTCAAGGAGCCCACCTACAACCCGAAGCACGGATAAGGGACTGAGACCCATGAAGGCGATCACCGCCCCACCCCGCTTCGGGCTCCCGCTCGCACGTCTGCTGCTCGTCGCGGTGGCACTCCTCGGCGCGCTGTTCGCCGCGGCCGCTCCCGCGTCCGCGCACGCGGCGCTGCTCGGCAGCAACCCGAAAGACGGGGCGGTGGTCGCGCAGGCCCCCGACGACGTCGCCCTCACCTTCTCCGAACAGGTCGCCATGGACGACAAGTCCATCCGCGTCCTCGACCCGCACGGCAAACGCGCCGACACCGCCGAACTCCGCGACCTGTCCAAGGGCGGCGCCGTCACCTACGGCGTCGATCTGCGCCCCGGCCTCGCCAACGGCACCTACACCGTCGCCTGGCAGGCCATCTCCGCCGACAGCCACCCGGTGTCCGGCGCCTTCACCTTCTCCATCGGCGCCCCGTCCAGGACCAGCGTCTCCGCCACCGGGGAGAACGTCGGCGGCGGACTCGTCGGCGTCCTCTACGGGGCCGCGCGGTACGCCGCCTACGGCGGATTCATCGTGCTCGTCGGCGGCGCCGCCTTCATCCTCGCGTGCTGGCAGCGCGGCGCGAGCGAACAACCGCTGCAGAAGCTCGTCGTCCGCGGCTGGCTCACGCTGACCGCGGCCACCCTGGTGCTCCTGCTGCTCAGGGCCCCGTACACCGGATCGGGGCACCTCTCCGACGCCCTCGATCTCAGCGCGCTCAAGGCGGTCCTGCAGACCAAGGCCGGTGCTTCCCTCGTCTCCAGGCTGCTGCTGCTGGGCGCCGCCGCCCTCTTCGTCGCCGTCCTCTTCGGGGCGTACGCCAAGCGGGACGCGTCCCCTGACGCGGACCCGGAAGCAGCGGAGACAGCGGCGAAGGAGAAGAAGGACCTCACCTTCGGACTGGCCGTCGGCGGCGCGGTGGTCGCCGCCGGCATCGCGGCCACCTGGGCCCTCACCGAGCACGCCTCGGTCGGCATCCAGCCCGGCATCGCGATGCCCGTCGACATCGTTCATCTGCTCGCCGTCGCCGCCTGGCTCGGCGGACTCACCGCGCTGCTGGTCGCACTCTTCCGGTCACCGGCCATCGAACGCGCCGCCGTGCAGCGTTTCTCCCGGATCGCCTTCGGCGCCGTCTGCACGCTGGCCGCGACCGGCTTCTACCAGGCCTGGCGGCAGGTCGGCTCCTGGTCAGCACTGCTCACCACCGGTTACGGCCGGCTGCTCCTGGTGAAGGTCGGCCTGGTCGCGGTGGCCCTGTGCATCGCCTTCTTCTCCCGGCGCTGGACGGCGCAGCTGTCGGAGACCTCCGTGGTGCAGGACGTCATCGCGGACGACACCGATCGGGCCGGAAGCGACGAACCGGTGACCGTACCGCCCGACCCTCAGCGCGCCGCCCAGCTCGCCCGTCAGCGGGCCGCCAGGTCCGCCGTCCGGGAGAAGCGGATCCGCAACGCCGATCCGCACCGCACCGGGCTGCGCAAATCGGTGTTCGCCGAGGCCGGAGTGGCCGTGGTACTGCTCGCCGTGACCACCGTCCTCACCACCACCGAACCCGCCAGGACCGAGGAGGAGGCGGGCCGCGCCACCTCGGCGGCGGCCACCGTGCCGTCGGGCCCGGTGAACATCTCCCTGCCCTTCGACACCGGCGGCCCCAAGGGCAAGGGCACCGTCGCCCTGGAACTCAGTCCCGGCCGCAGCGGCAGCAACGACCTGCATCTGTATGTGAACAATGCCTCGGGCAAGCCCTACGACGTCCCGGAGATCAAAATCGCGCTGACCCTCGAGGCCAAGAAGATCGGGCCGCTGCCCGTCGTCCCCGATCACCTCTTCACCGGGCACTGGGGGGCGACCGGCGTCCAGATCCCGATGGCGGGCACCTGGGACATCGCCGTCACCGTGCGCACCTCCGACATCGACGAGACCACCGTGAACAAGACTGTGAAGATCGGCTGACCAGCATGAACGACATCTCCAGGAGGCGACTGCTCTCCACCGCCGGCGCCGTGGGCGCGGGCGGCCTGGTGGTGGGGGCCGCGGGCGGCGCCGCCGCGCACGCCGCCACCGAAGCGGACCCCGCCGCCCTGACCACGGTCGGCTCGACCGAGGTCGCCTTCCGCTCCTCCCGCCGTGCCACCCCCCAGGCAGGGATCACCACACCGTTGCAGTCCACCGGGTACCTGATCGCCTTCGACCTGGCGGCCGGTGCCGGACGCGGCGGGGCCGCCGCGCTGCTGCGGCGCTGGTCGGCGAGTGCGCAGAAAATGATGGCGGGCGAACCGGCCGACCACGACACCGACATCGCACTCGATGCCGGCCCCTCCTCCCTCACCGTCACCTTCGGCTTCGGGCGGACCTTCTTCGACCGCACCGGCCTGGTTGCGCAGCGCCCCTCCCAGCTCGATCCGCTGCCGGACTTCTCGTCCGACCACCTGGACCCCCGGAAGAGCAACGGCGACCTCTGGGTACAGATCGGGGCGAACGATCCGCTGGTCGCCTTCCACGCGCTGCGCGCCCTGCAGAACGACGCCGGCTCCACGGCGCGGGTGCGCTGGCAGATGACCGGCTTCAACCGCACGCCCGGTGCGACGGCGGCGCCGAAGACCGTACGCAACCTGATGGGACAGGTCGACGGGACGGGCAACCCCAAACCCTCCGACGACGACTTCGACCAGCGGATCTTCGTCCCGGCAGACGGAGGTGAGCGCACTCCCGCACAGCCGAAGTGGATGGCCGGCGGCTCCTACGCGATCGTGCGGCGGATCCGGATGCTCCTGGACGACTGGGAGAAGCTGCCCGTCGCCCAGCAGGAGAAGGTCATCGGACGGCGCAAGAAGGACGGCGCCCCCCTTACCGGCGGCACCGAGACGACCGCCATGGACCTCGAGAAGTTCGGCCACGACGGCAAGCCGGTGATTCCGGACAACGCCCACGCCCGGATCTCCGCCCCCGAACAGAACGGCGGAGCCGCGCTGCTGCGGCGCGGATTCTCGTACCACGACGGGATCGGCACCGACGGGACGCCGGACGCCGGACTGCTCTTCGTGTGCTGGCAGGCGGACCCGCTGCGTGGCTTCGTGCCGGTGCAGCGGAAGCTGGACCGCGGTGACGCGCTCTCCCCTTTCCTGCGCCACGAGGCCAGCGGACTCTTCGCCGTACCCGGTGCGCCCGGGCCCGGCGAGTACGTCGGACAGCGCCTGCTGGAAGGCGCCTGACCCCATCGGAAACCGGCCCCCCGCCCCGTGCAACCCCGGGTCGCGGTCATTCGGCGCATCAGGGTGCGCGGCCGGGCGGCGCATTAGGGTGACCGTATGTCAGCCACACGCTTCACCTACCTGGGTCCCGAAGGCACATTCACCGAGGCCGCGCTGCGTACCCTCCCCGAGGCCGCAACCCGTGAACTCGTCCCGATGGTGTCCGTGCCGGCCGCACTGGACGCGGTACGGACCGGGGAGGCCGCGGCAGCGCTCGTACCGATCGAGAACTCCGTGGAGGGCGGTGTCACCGCGACCCTCGACGAACTCGCCGGCGGCGAACCGCTGACCATCTACCGGGAAGTGCTGCTGCCCATCACCTTCGCGCTGCTGGTACGGCCGGGCACCGAACTCTCCGACGTGAAGACGGTGACCGGGCACCCGGTCGCCCAGCCGCAGGTCCGGAACTGGCTGCGCGCTCACCTTCCCGGGGCCCTGTGGGAGTCGGCTGCCTCCAACGCGGACGGTGCACGCCTGGTCCAGGAGGGGCGCTACGACGCGGCCTTCGCCGGCGAGTTCGCGGCCGCGACCTACGGCCTCGTACCGCTGATCACCGAGATCCATGACGCGCAGAACGCCGAGACGCGTTTCGTACTGGTGGGGCGGCCCGCGCGCCCGTCCGCACCCACCGGGGCGGACAAGACGTCGGTGGTGGTCTGGCAGCGCGACGACCATCCGGGGGCGCTGCTCGAGATCCTGCAGGAGTTCGCGGTGCGCGGCGTCAACTTGATGCTGCTGCAGTCACGTCCGACGGGCGAGGGCATCGGCAACTACTGCTTCGCCATCGACGCCGAGGGTCATATCGCGGACCGCCGGATGGGGGAGGCCTTGATGGGGCTGAAGCGGAGCTGCCCGCAGGTGCGGTTCCTGGGCTCGTATCCGCGCGCCGGAAGCGGGACGGCGGGCGGAGCGGAGAGCGGGGCGGCGAGTGGAGCACCGGACGCATCGGGGCGGCGGGCCGGAACGTCGGACGCGGAGTTCCTGGAGGCTTCGGACTGGCTGGCCCGTAGCCAGGACGGCCGGGTCTGAGCCGGGCGCTCGTCCCCGCTGGCGGATTTCCCGGCCAGTCGTCGAGTTATCCACAGGCGTGGGTCCGGGCCTGGGGAAAAGTCGACAGCGGGAGGTCGTCGGGTCGACAAATCGGCCTGGTGATGGCACCTCCGGCCCGGGGCGACGGGTCGGCCGGTTCCTCGATCGCGTTGCTCGACTCCGGAGATCGGTCAATTCCCACCCGAATGAGTGCGCGAGTCGGGTTTACCGGAGAATCCGTCCCTTTCCTTCCCGCCCTGATAAATGATCCACTTCTCCGTCCACAGATCTTCCACACAGCCTGTGGATAACTTTTCGCGTTACTGGATTCCTGTGGATAACAGAACGCAAGTCCCCTGGAGAGACGGGGGCCAGGCCACCCCGGCGCACGGCGCTCACCCGAGGAGGCCGCCGATTGTTCGGCGATACACTCGACAATTCTTTATTGCTCCTATATCGCTTCAATTGGGACAAAACGCCAGGAATGTATATCGAGTCGATAGGCCGAAGCAGGCACCGGTAGCCTGGTGGGGTGATTGACCTTCGCCTGCTCCGTGAGGACCCCGACCGTGTTCGCGCCTCCCAGCGCGCCCGTGGAGAGGACGTCGCCCTCGTCGACGCCCTGCTCTCCGCCGACGAGCGGCGCAGGTCGTCCGGGATCCGTTTCGACGAACTCCGCTCCGAGCAGAAATCGCTCGGCAAGCTGATCCCCAAGGCCTCCGGTGACGAGAAGGCCGAGCTGCTGAAGAGGACCGGACAGCTCTCGGCCGCCGTCAAGGCGGCCGACGCCGAGCAGAACGAGGCGGACGAGGAGACCAAGCGCCTGCTGCTCCAGCTGGGCAACCTGGTGCACCCCGACGTCCCCATCGGCGGCGAGGAGGACTTCACCGTCCTGGAGACGCACGGCACGATCCGCGACTTCGGGGCCGAGGGCTTCAGCCCCAAGGACCATCTGGAGCTCGGCGAGGCGCTGGGCGCCATCGACATGGAACGCGGCGCGAAGGTCTCGGGCTCGCGTTTCTACTACTTGACCGGGATCGGCGCCCTGCTCGAACTCGCGCTGGTCAATGCGGCGATCGCGCAGGCCACCGAGGCCGGGTTCGTCCCGATGCTGACGCCCGCCCTGGTCCGTCCGCGCGCCATGGAAGGCACCGGATTCCTCGGCCAGGCCGCCGAGAACGTCTACCACCTGGAGAAGGACGACTACTACCTGGTCGGCACCTCCGAAGTACCGCTCGCCGCTTACCACATGGACGAGATCCTCGACGCGAACCAGCTGCCGCTGCGGTACGCCGGCTTCTCGCCGTGCTTCCGCCGGGAGGCCGGCACGTACGGCAAGGACACCCGGGGCATCTTCCGGGTGCACCAGTTCGACAAGGTCGAGATGTTCTCGTACGTCCACCCCGAGGACGCGCAGGCCGAGCACCAGCGGTTGCTCGAGTGGGAGAAGCAGTGGCTGACCGCCCTTGAGCTGCCGTTCCAGGTGATCGACGTGGCGACCGGCGATCTCGGGGCGTCCGCCTCACGGAAGTTCGACTGCGAGGCGTGGATTCCCACCCAGGGCAAGTACCGCGAGCTGACTTCCGCCTCGAACTGTGACGGGTTCCAGGCCCGCCGCCTGTCGGTCCGGATGCGTGAGGGCAAGAAGGTCCAGCCGCTGGCAACGCTGAACGGCACACTCTGCGCGGTGCCGCGCACCATCGTGGCGATCCTGGAGAACCACCAGCTCGCCGACGGCTCGGTGCGGGTCCCGCCGGTGCTGCGCCCGTACCTCGGTGGCAGGGAATTCCTGACGCCCACGTCCAAGTGACCGTCCCCGCCCTGCCCTACCGGATCGTCGCTACGGATCTCGACGGCACACTGCTGCGCGGTGACGGATCGGTCTCGGAGCGTACCCGCGACGCGCTCGCCGCGGCCACCGCGGCGGGCGCCGCGCACATCGTCGTCACCGGGCGGGCCGTCCCCTGGACACGGCACATCCTCGATGACCTGGGTTACCGGGGTCTGGCGGTCTGCGCGCAGGGTGCGCAGCTCTATCACGCCGGGGAACACCGGCTGCTCACATCGGTGACGCTGGACCGGCAGCTGGCGGCGCTCGCCCTCGCCAAGATCGAGGCCGAGGTCGGACCGCTCGCCCTGGCCGCGAGCCGCGACGGTCTGGAGGGCGAGGTCCTGGTGGGTGCGGGCTACGTCCAGGAGGGCCCGCTGCCCGTGCTGCCCTTCGACGACCGGGCCGAGCTCTGGTCCTCGCCGCTGAACAAGGTCTACATCCAGCACCCCGAGATGAGTGACGACGCACTGGCCCAGGTCGCACGGCAGGCCGTGGGCAATCTGGTGGACGTGGTGATGGCGGGCGCCGGTGTGGTGGAGATCCTGCCGTTGGGCCTGAGCAAGGCGACCGGTCTCTCGCTGGCGGCCCGGCGGCTGAAGCTGAGGGCCGCGGACACCATCGCGTTCGGGGACATGCCGAACGACATCCCGATGTTCGGCTGGGCGGCGCACGGGGTCGCGATGGCCAACGCACACGACGAGCTCAAGGCCGTGGCCGACGAGGTGACCCGTTCCAACGAGAACGACGGCATCGCGGTGGTACTGGAGCGGCTGCTCCGCGGCTGAGCCCTCCCGGCGCCGGATCCTGCGCGGGGTGCGTGACTCATAGGACTATGCGGTCGTTGTCCCGGACGCGTGGAGGCAACTGGAGTGAGCGGCGTCGAGTTGATGTGAAGTCGGGGAGTGCCGGTTCCGGAACAGACCGGGCCGGTCATGGAGCCAGTGGCGTAGATGAGCGGACCTGCACCCCTGAAGCCCGGGGAGAGGGCCGTCCCAGTCATGCACCACTGA
Organism: Streptomyces sp. NPDC051320; assembly: GCF_040682175.1. Classification (NCBI taxonomy): domain Bacteria; kingdom Bacillati; phylum Actinomycetota; class Actinomycetes; order Kitasatosporales; family Streptomycetaceae; genus Streptomyces; species Streptomyces sp. NPDC051320. The sequence goes on along the minus strand of NZ_JBFBAL010000007.1, from coordinate 243,018 downwards.
CCATGAACGGCAGGCTCACCCATGCCATCCGAAATCGCCCTGCTCGAATCGCGCACGCTGCGCGCGGACCATCTGGGGCGCGTCGACGTCCTGGACAAGGTCAAGGCCCTCGCCCTGCTGCCGGACGGGATCCATGTCCGTACGGAGGACGTGGCGCGGTACTTCGACGTATCCACAAGCTCCGTCAGAAGGTTGACCGACCGCCATCGCGCGGAGCTGACCGAGAACGGGATGCGCGTACTACGAGGCTCTGACCTCGAGCGATTTAAGAGCGACACATTGTCGCTCTATTCCTGTGCGTCGGAAAGTTATCCACAGCCCCGCTCGGGGCTGCGGCTCTTCACCCGCCGCACGGTCCTCAACGTCGCCATGCTGCTGCGTGACAGCGAAGTCGCCCGGCGGGTCCGCTCGTATCTCCTCGACACGGAGGCACAGCACCGGCCGGCGCTCGGCTTCGACCCCCGTTACGACGGCCTGGACCACCGGGTCACCCGGCTGGAGTCGGCGATGGGCGAGGTCGGCCCGGCGCTCCGGGAACTGGGTCCGGTGCTGCTCCGGATGTCCCAACGGCTGGAGTCGCTGGACCAGCGGCTCGACGCCACCAACCGGGTCGTCGGCGCGATGAGCGTACGGGTCACGCACCTCGGCGAGGATGTCGCGGAGATCAAGCGCCAACTGCGGCACGCGCCGCGTCAGCGGGGCCGTAACCGCCGGCGCTGAGTGCACCACCCCGGGGCCGGGGCGAAGCCTCGGCCCCGGGGGTTCTCACTCCTCGCCGGCGAGCGTCAGGCGCCGCAGCTTCTGGCCCGCGTACCAGGTCGCTAGAACCGTGACGCCGGCGAGCAGCACCACGGCCAGCGGCAGTCCGACATCCGAGCTGATGGCTCCGGGGTTTCCGATCTTCTCGGCCAGCGACAGCGACCACTGCTGGATGCTGAGCGTGCGCGCCCCGGGCACCAGACTGCCGAAGAGAGTCTCCCAGACCAGCGCGTAGACGAGACCGGCGACCACCGCGTGCCGGGTGACGGTGCCCAGGAGCAGGAAGACAGCGGCGTACGCGATCGACGCCACCAGCGAGGCGACCGTGTAGGCCACCGCGATCTGCTGGCCGTTGCCGTTGAGGATCATGCCGGCGACGAACGTCGGGATGGCGGAGAAGGCCATCGTCACGGCGATCGCCACGATGAGCTTCGTGAAGATGATGGTGGGGCGTTTCACCGGCTTGGCGAGCAGATAGACGATCGAACCGTCGTCGATCTCCGGGCCGATCGCACCCGTGCCCGCGATGACACCGATCAGCGGCACCATGGTCGCCATGGCGAAACCGCCGAGTACATGGGTGGCGACCTGGTCGTCGGCTCCGCTGAACGCACGCACCGCGGCGGCGATCACGATCAGCAGGGCCGGCAGTACGAACAGGATCGCGGCTCGGCGACGGCCGAGCAGGGCCCGGTAGGTGAGCCGGGCGACTGTGGGGTTGTACATGGACGTCACAGCTCCTTTCAGGCCGCTACGAGGTAGGAGAAGACCGACTCGAGCGACTCGTCCGAGGGCGAGACGGTGAGGAGACGGACGCCGTGTTCACGGGCGACGCGCGGCAGCAGCGTCGTGAACCGGCCGAAGTCGACCGCCTGGATGCGCAGCGCGCCCTCGGTCACGTCGACCTCGATACCGGCGGTCGACGGGTCGGCGATCAGCGCGGCGGCAAGGGCGCGATCGTCGCTGGAGCGTACGAGATAGCGGTGCGGGCGGTCCGTCATCAGGCGGCGGATCTTGCGGAAGTCACCGGACGCGGCATGCCGTCCCGCCACGATCACCTCGATGTGCGAGGCCAGTTGCTCGACCTCCTCGAGGATGTGCGAGGAGAACAGAACGGTGCGGCCATCGGCTCCCATGTGGCGCAGCAGCTCCATCAGCTGCATGCGCTGCCGGGGGTCCATGCCGTTGAAGGGTTCGTCGAGCAGCAGCACGCTCGGGTCGTGGACCAGGGCGGACGCCATCTTCACGCGCTGCCGCATGCCCTTGCTGTAGGTCGAGATCTTGCGGTCCTGCGCCTGCTCCATCTCGACCGTGGCGAGGGCCCGCTGAGCGGCGCGCTCGTCCAGGCCGTGCAGTTCGGCGTTGGCGACGACGAACTCGCGCCCGGTCAGGAAGTCGTACATCCCTTCCCGTTCGGGCACGATGCCGATCTTGCGGTAGACGGACTCGTTGCGCCAGATCGGTGCACCGTCGAGTGTGACGGTGCCGGTGGAGGGGGCGAGGAAGCCGCCCATCATGTTGATGAGGGTCGACTTGCCCGCCCCGTTGGGGCCGAGCAGGCCGGTGACGCCGGGGCCCACGGTCATGGTGACGTCGTTGACGGCGACCACATTGCCGAACCAGCGGGAAGTGTGGTCGATGTTGATCGTGGTCACAGCCCGACCTTCCGGTAGCGGCGCATCAGGACGGCGTACGAGCCGGCGACGAGCGCGAGGATCACGAGCAGATAGACGACGCCGGCCCCGGTTCCCGGGCCCTCTCCGCCGGGGAAGGAGGAGGTGGCGCCGAGGAAGGCGGTCTGCAGGCCGTCGATCAGGGTGATCGGCGAGAAGAGTCCGAGCCATTTCACGGCGCCCGGCGCGTCCTGTTCGAAGGCGATGGCCTGGACCGTGGAGACCGCGCCGTAGGTGATGGTCAGTACCGCGATGACGGCGGCAACACCGAAACCGCGGCGCGGGGTGAGCGCGGCCACCACCAGGGCGATACCGGAGAAGAGCACGGAGAGCAGCGCCACCGAGACCAGCCCCTGGCCGAATCCCTTGGTCTGATCGGCGAAGTCGAGCTTGGCGAGCAGCGCACCGACGTAGAGGATCACCAGCGGCGCCGCGGTGAGGGCGAAGAGCGCCGAGGCCAGCGCGCCGAACTTGGCCGCGACGTAGTCGACCCGCTCGATGGGCCGTGAGAAGTACAGCGGGATGGACTTGAAACGCAGATCGCGGGAGACCGACTGCGGGGCCTGCGCGGCAAGGAACAGGCCGATGAGAGCCTGGGTGACGATGGCGTAGCGGGTGTAGTCGAGCGGCAGGTCCTTCGCCTTGGTCGCCACCGCGACCGCCACGAGGATCGCCGCGGGAACGCACATCACCGCGAAGAGGATCATCGGGAGGACCTTGGACTTGGCCGAGCGGCCGAGTCCGTACGCCCCGAGCAGGGACTGCGAGAAGAGCGAGCGGCGGGCGTAGGCACGGCCCAGGCGCGGGCCGTCGTACTCGCGGTATCCGATGTTGTGGATCTGACTGGTCTCGGTACTCATCGCGCCTGCACCTCCTGCTGGGTCTGCGGTTTCTGCTGGGATGGGGGGTTCTGCTGGGACGGGGGTACCTGCGGGGTCCGCTCTGCCTGCTGACCGGGGTGGAAGACCTCGGCGATGTGGTGACGGCGCTGTTCCATCCGGACCAGACCGAGGCCCAGGTCGGCGACCGTGTCACGGACCAGGTCGTAGGTGTCCTCGCCCTTGGCCTCGACCAGCAGGATGTGGCCGGCGCCCGGCAGACCGTCCTCGGTGCTCGCGGCGAGTGTCACACCCGCCGCGGCCAGCGACTCGCGCAGCGCGTGGGTGCCGTCCGGGTGGCTGTCCGAGTCGGTGACCTCGACCGCCAGCGTGGTGGTGCTCTGGGTGAAGTCACTGGTGGAGCTGGACCTCAGCAGCGAACCGCCGTCGATGACGACCACGTGGTCGCAGGTGCGCTCCAGCTCACCGAGGAGGTGCGAGGTGACCAGGACGGAGATGCCGAAGTCGGTATGGATACGGCGGATCAGGCCGAGCATCTCGTCACGGCCGGCCGGGTCGAGGCCGTTGGTCGGCTCGTCGAGCAGCACCAGCTGCGGGTCGTGGACCAGCGCCTGCGCCAGCTTCACCCGCTGCTTCATGCCGGTCGAATAGCCTCCGATGGGCCGGTACCGCTCCTCGTACAGGCCGACATGGCGCAGGGTGTCCGCGGTGCGTTCACGCGCCGCGGTGGGCGGCAGCCCGGACATCCGTGCCATGTGGACGACGAACTCGGTGGCCGAGACGTCCGGCGGCAGACAGTCGTGCTCGGGCATGTACCCGACGCGCTCACGGATCTCGCCACCGCTGGTGGCGACGTCGAGCCCGAGCACCGCGGCCCGGCCTTCCGTGGCGGGGGACAGACCCAGCAGGATCTTGATCAGGGTGGACTTGCCGGCTCCGTTGGCGCCCACCAGTCCGGTCACACCGGGTCCGATGTCCAAGGAGAGCCGGTCAAGCGCGGTTACCCGCGGGAACCGCTTGCTCAGGCTTTCGGTCACGATCACAGTCACATTCCGAAGGTAGTGGCGCACCCCACATCGAAGCGTCAGACCAGACGGCTGGATCCCTGTCCGACTCCAGGCGTACGGACCCGTAGGGGGCCGGTACGGGAGGACGACCCGGGCCTCGGGGCGGCCGGGTCCGGGATCCGTTGTCCACAGGCGCGGACCGACCTCTTGACGCAGCCGGCGGACATTGTCACATTCATCAGTGGCAGGGTTACGGCGTGATGTTACGAGCACGTACCGCACACAGAGGGGACGGTCGGTTCGCATGGCCTCGGTGGTGCTCAGCGGGCAGGCCGCAGAACTGCGGGGCTTCAGAGAGGTGCAGAGCCTCGCCTACGCCTGCGCGGAAGCGGTGGCCGCCCAGCTCCGGCCGGGTGTGACCGAGCGGGAAGCGGCGCGGATGCAGCGCGAGTGGCTGCACCGGCGGGGCGTGCGGGACTGGTTTCATCTGCCGTTCGCGTGGTTCGGTGACCGCACGGCCTTCGCGGGGTTCAAGGTGCCCCTGCAGTTCTTCCCGACCGGTCGGCGCCTCGAAGCCGGGATGCCGTTCATCCTCGACCTGGCCCCGGTCTTCAAGGGCTGCACGGCGGACGTCGGCTATTCGGGGTGTCTCGGTCTCCATCCGCTGCACGACAGGCTGCTCGCCGACCTCGAGCCGCATCGGGCACTGATCCTGCGTGAGGTGCGCGAAAGGCGCCCGCTGCGCGAGATCTATCAGGACGTGGAGCGGCTGATGACTGTGCAGGGCTATGCGAACCGGCACCGTGCCTACCCCTTCGGCGTGATCGCCCACACAGTGCACCGGGTCAGGGAGCGGCGCTGCTCGCCGCAGGTGTTCGGCTTCGGCACCCAGTCGCTGAAGGGGCTGGCGAGCGACGCGCTGCACGGACACCGGGACGGCTGGTCACCGCTGTGGAGCCCGCACCGCTTCTCCGATCACCCGCCGAGGGCAGGGCTGTGGGCAGTCGAGCCCCATCTCGGGTTCCGGGGCACCGGCGCGAAGTTCGAGGAGATCCTGGTGGTCACGGACTCCCGTGACCCGGAGCAGAGCGCCTTCTGGCTGGACGACGACCTGCCGCATGTGCGGCGCTGGGCAGAGGAGAGAGCCACATGAGCAGGGCCATCGAAGGAGCCCGCGAGCGCCGGGTGCGCACCGGCGGTGTCGACCTGTGTGTCGCCGAGCTGGGGGACCCGGGCCGGCCCACCGTGCTGCTGGTGCACGGCTACCCGGACAGCAAGGAGGTCTGGGCCCAGGTCGCCACCCGGCTCGCACCCCGCTTCCATGTGGTGCTCTACGACGTCCGTGGCCACGGCGGATCCACGGCTCCCGCCCCGCTGCGCGGGGGTTTCACCCTGGAGAAGCTGACCGATGACTTCCTGGCCGTGGCGGATGCGGTGAGCCCCGGCAAGCCGGTGCATCTGGTCGGCCACGACTGGGGTTCGGTGCAGTCCTGGGAGTTCGTGACGCTGTCCCGGACCGAAGGCCGGATCGCCTCGTTCACCTCGATGTCCGGGCCCTCACTCGACCACTTCGGGCACTGGATCAAGAAGCGGCTGTCCCGGCCCACCCCGCGCCGGGTGGGCCAACTGCTCGGCCAGGGCGCCAAGTCCTGGTACGTGTACCTGCTGCACACGCCGGTGCTGCCGGAGCTCGCCTGGCGAGGACCGCTCGGCAAGCGGTGGCCGAAGATCCTCCAGCGCGCCGAGAAGCTGCCCCCGGGTGACTACCCGACGGCCTCACTGCCCACGGACGCCGCGCACGGTGCCTGGCTCTACCGGGACAACGTACGCGCGCGGCTCCGCCGACCCCGTGCGGACGCTTATGCGCACGCACCGGTCCAGCTGATCACGCCGACCGGGGACGCCTTCCTCTCGGAGCATCTGTACGACGAACTGGAGCAGTGGGTACCGCAGCTGACGCGGCGAACCCTGCCGGTCAAGCACTGGGTGCCAAGGACCCGGCCGGACCGGCTGGCCGCCTGGATCGGTGAGTTCGTGACAGCCCACGAGGATCCCGGCCCGGTTCGTCGCACCGCGCCGACCGGAAAGTACGCGGCGCGATTCGCCGGCGCTCTCGTCCTCGTGACGGGCGCGGCCAGCGGCATCGGGCGGGCCACCGCCTTCAGCTTCGCCGAGGCCGGGGCCCGGGTCGTGGCCGTTGACCGGGACGCCGAAGGGGCGGCGCGTACGGCGGAGATGGCACGGCTGATCGGTGCTCCCGGTGCGTGGGGGGAGGCGGTGGACGTCAGCGACGAACGGGCGATGGAGCAATTCGCCGAGAAGGTCGCCGCCGAGTACGGCATCGTCGACGTCCTGGTCAACAACGCTGGGATCGGTCTCTCCGGATCCTTCTTCGACACCACGAGTGAGGACTGGCAGAAGGTCCTCGACGTCAATCTCTGGGGCGTCATCCATGGCTGCCGGCTCTTCGGCAAGCAGATGGCGGACCGCGGGCAGGGCGGCCACATCGTCAACACCGCTTCCGCGTCCGCCTACCAGCCTTCGAGGGCCCTGCCCGCTTACTCCACGTCCAAGGCGGCCGTGCTGATGCTGAGCGCCTGCCTGCGTGCGGAGCTGGCCGGACAGGGGATCGGGGTCAGCGCGATGTGCCCCGGCTTCGTCAACACCAACATCACCTCCACCGCGCGTTTCGCCGGGGTCTCCGCGGCCGAGGAGAAGCGCCGGCAGAAGAAGACGGCGCGGCTCTACGGGCTGCGCAACTACCCGCCGGAGAAGGTCGCCGAAGCGATCCTGGCCGCGGTGGTGCAGAACCGGGCGGTGGTCCCGGTCACGCCCGAGGCCCGCGGTGCCCTGCTGCTCTCTCGCTTCGCCCCCGCGTCGCTTCGTGCCATCGCCCGATTGGAGCCACCGCTGTGAGCACCGGGAAGACCACCCCGCCCGAACCGGCCGACGACACGCATGTGATCGCCCCGCGCCGCGTCTCCTTCGACTGGGAGCGCACCCCGCTGCACTGGATTCCGGATGAGCCGACCGCCACCCATGTGATCAACGTGCTGCATCTGCTGCTCCCGGCGGGCGAGCGGTGGTTCGTGAAGGTCTTCAAGGACGCCCTGCCCCTGGTCAGGGACGCAGGACTGCTCAAGGACGTCAAGGGGTTCATGGGCCAGGAAGCCACGCACAGCGTGCAGCACTCCCATGTCCTCGACCACCTCGCGGCCCAGCACCTCGCCACCGAGCCGTACACCCGGCACGTCGACTATCTCTTCGAGAAGCTGCTCGGCGAGCAGCCGCCGTTCGGGATACCGGTCCGGGAGCCGGAGTGGCTTCGCTTCCGGCTCGCCGTCGTCGCCGCGATCGAGCAGTTCACCGCGATTCTCGGCGACTGGGTGCTGAGCGCGGAGGGCCTCGACCTGGCAGGGTCCGACGAGGTGATGCTGGACCTGCTGCGCTGGCACGGCGCGGAGGAGGTCGAGCACCGGTCGGTGGCCTTCGACATGTACCAGCATTGCGGTGGCACGGGGTTCTCGCGCTACGCCCGGAGGGCCGAGGGGATGGTCATCGTCGCACCGGTGCTCCTGTGGCTGTGGGTGTGGGGCACTTCGTATCTGATACGCAACGACCCTCAGCTCAGCGGTCTCCGCTACACACTGCGCGAGCACAACAGAGCCGTTGCGAAAGGGCTGCTGCCGCGCTGGGGCGAACTGGGGTCGGCGATTCCCCGCTACTTCAAGCGGTCGTACCATCCCTCGCAGGAGGGCTCGCTGCGCAAGGCGGTCGAGTACCTCGCGGTCTCACCCGCCGCCCGGGCGGCGGCCGGTGCGATCGGACGGGCGGCTCTGTCGTAGGCGGGGCACCGAAGCGCCTGAGCAGGCCCGGCAGCATAGGGAGTGAGCGTGTCCGGCCAGACAGCGGCACAGACCGGGTCGCAGACAACGGCACAGGCGGGGTCTCGGGCGGCGCCGGCACAGGTGTCGGCATCCGGGCCCGACCCCCGGCAGGCGGGCGCCGAATACCGGATCGAGGATCTGGCGCATCACAGTGGCGCCACCGTCCGTACGATCCGTGGCTACCAGGACCGCGGACTGCTGCCCAGACCGCAGCGGCGCGGCCGGTCGAATGTGTACGGAGACAACCACCTGGCCCGGCTTCGCCAGATCGCCGATCTGCTCGACCGCGGATACACCCTGGCCTCGATCAAGGAACTGCTGGAGGCCTGGGACGCGGGGCGCGGGCTCGGCGGAGTGCTGGGCCTGGTCGCCGAGGTCAGCGGCCCGTGGACTGACGAGGAACCCGCCCGCCTCTCGCGTGCCGAGCTGGACGAGAGATTCGGCGGTGTCTCAGACAACGACGCCGTCGCCGATGCGCTGGCACTGGGCGTACTGGAGCCCATCGCCGACCGGGAGGACGAATTTCTGGTGCCCAGTCCTCAGGAGCTCGCGGTGGCCGTGGAACTGCATGCCGCCGGCGTCCCACTGCGGGCCATCACCGGCCACCTGCGCGAGCTGCGCGGGCAGGTGGAGCACATCGCCTCCCGCTTCCTCGAATTCACCACCGAGCACGTCTTCGCCCGCTATCTCGGGCACCCCCCACCCACCGAGGGCGAAGCAGCCGAAGCGGCCTCGCTGGTGCGCCGGCTGAGGCCGCTGGCCCAGCAGAGCGTGGACGCCGAACTGGCCCGGGCCATGCGGTTGTTCGCCACTCAACACCTCCAGCAGCACCTCATGCACGGGGCCCCGCCGGCGCATGCCGGCGAGCCCGCGGTGCCCGTCGCCGCCGGCACCCTGAGCGCGGTCGAGGAATTGGTCGGCCGGGAGAACGCGGCAGCGTTCATCACCGCGGCCACCGAACGAGAGCTGCAAGCAAGGACGTTGGACGCACTGACCGCACCTCGACACAGAAGCCGGGACGACGACCCAAAGACCCCATGAGGGCCAAAGGCACTACAAGGGCGTTGACTTGTCCACAGTTTCGTCCCTCAGCCTGTGGACAACCCCGCCTGCCTGTGGATCACTGCTCTCCCGGAGGCGCTATCCCCGGAGTTGCGCCGGCGCCTCGGTCGCGATCTGCTCGAACACCTTCTCGTCGGCCGCGAAATCCGACCCGGGGATGGGCGCGTGGATCGCGATGTCGGTGATACCGAGCGCCAAGTGGCGGCCCGCGAAGTCCACAAAGGCGTCCAGGGATTCCATCGGCCGCGCCCGGTCCGGCGTGAAGCCGGTGAGCAGCACCTTGTCCAGTTCGGCGGCGTCCCTGCCGATCTCCGCACAAGCCGCAACGAGCTTGCCGATCTGTCCGCGGATCGCTGCCACGGACTGCTCGGGGGTCCCCGCCTCGAAGAGCTTCGGGTCGCCCGTCGTCACCCAAGCCTGGCCGTGCCGCGCGGCGAGCTTCAGCCCGCGGGGCCCGGTGGCGGCCACCGCGAAGGGAAGCCGGGGCCGCTGCACACACCCGGGGATGTTGCGCGCCTCCTCAGCGGAGTAATGCGCGCCCCGGTACGAGACCGATTCCTCGGTCAGCAGCCGGTCGAGCAGCGGTACGAACTCTCCGAATCTGTCCGCCCGCTCCCGTGGGGTCCACGGCTCCTGGCCCAGTGCCGTGGCGTCGAAGCCGTTGCCCCCCGCGCCGATGCCCAGCGTGATCCGTCCACCGGAGACATCGTCCAGCGTGATGAGGTCCTTGGCGAGCGTCACCGGATGCCTGAAGTTCGGTGAGGTGACGAGGGTGCCCAGCCGCAGCCGTGACGTGGCGGCCGCCGCGGCAGTCAGCGTAGGGACGGCACCGAACCAGGGCCCGTCGCGGAAGGTGCGCCACGACAGGTGGTCATAGGTGTACGCGGTGTCGAAGCCGAGGCTTTCGGCTCGCCGCCACTGGTCGCGGCCGCCATCGGACCAGCGGCGGACGGGAAGGATCACGGTGCTCAGACGCATGGTCCGAGCTTAGGCGTCTCCGACCGGACCGCGGAGGCCGCGTGAGCTCTCACATGTGCGCCCCTTCGCACGTCCGTGCACCCGGTGCGGGACAATACGTCGGTGACCTCAGCTAACGGCCTCGCATCCGCTTCCATTCCTCCGCCCCGGCTGATCGCCACCGACCTGGACGGGACCCTGCTGCGCGACGACAAAACCGTGTCGGCCCGAACGATCGCGGCACTCGCCGCCGCCGAGAAGGCCGGCATCGACGTTTTCTTCGTCACGGGGCGCCCGGCCCGGTGGATGGACGTCGTCAGGGACCACGTGCACGGTCACGGCCTTGTCATCTGCGGCAACGGCGCGGCAGTGGTCGATCTGCACGGCGACGAGGGCGGACACGTCTTCGTCAAGGTGCTCCCACTGGAGCGCATCGACGCACTCGACGTGATCTCCCTCGTGCGGGCCGCCGCTCCCGGCACGTCCTTCGCCGTCGAGCGCACCGGCGGCATCCACCATGAACCCGGCTACCCGCCTCTCACCTTCGATCCGGCATCGAGTGTGGCCCCGGCCGAAAAGCTGCTCGCCCGGCACGCGGACGCCGCGGGACAGCCCGTGCTGAAGCTGCTCGCCCACCACCCCGAGCTGTCCCCCGACGACTTCCTCGCCCTGGCCAGGGCCTCCGTGGGTGACCGCGCGTCCATCACTCGGTCCAGCCCGACCGCGTTGCTGGAGATCAGCGGCCCCGGCGTCTCCAAGGCGGGCACTCTCGCACTGTGCTGCGCCGAGCGCGGCGTCGCCCCCGCCGAGGTGGTGGCCTTCGGTGACATGCCGAACGACGTGGAGATGCTGAGCTGGGCGGGCACCTCGTATGCGATGGGCAACGCTCACCCCCTGGCGGTGGCCGCCGCTTCGGGTCGTACGGTCGCCAACAACGAGGACGGCGTCGCGGTCGTCATCGAGCAGATCCTGGGAGCCCTCTGACCGATCCTGAAAGTTCTCCGAGGCGTCCTCAAGGTTTTCCGAGGCGTCCTCCCCGACGCGGTCTACAGCGGAACCTCCCACACCACCGACGTACCACCGCCGTCGCCACCGAGTCCGGGACCGTGCCGGCTGGCGCCGCCCAGCGATTCGGCGCGCCGGTTGAGATTGTGCAGACCGCTGCGCCGCCCGCCGGCCGGGATGCCCACCCCGTCGTCGGAGACGGTGAGCCGCACCGCCGGGCGTCCGTCGGCCAGTTGTGCCGTCGCGTCGACCTCCACCTCGATCCGGGAGGCCCCGGCGTGCCGGAAGGCATTCGAGAGCGCCTCGCGCAGCGCTGCGATCAGGTTCTTCCCGGTGAGGTCGCCCACCGTTCTGTCGACGTCACCGAGGAAGCGGTGCCCCGGTTTGAACCCCAGCGGCACGGCCGCCATGTTGATCTCCCGCAGTACTCGTACGCGCAGCCCGGACGGCGTCTCGGAAGAGCTCCGCTGGAGGGCGAAGATGGCCGTGCGGATCTCCTGGATCGTCACATCCAGTTCCTCCACGGCCCTGGCGACACCCCGCTGCACGTCCGGGACCACGGACTGGCGGTGAGCGCCCTCCAGCATCATCCCGGTGGCGAACAATCGCTGCACGACCAGATCGTGCAGATCCCGCGCGATCCGGTCGCGATCCTCGAAGACGGCAAGGCGCTCCCTGTCCCGCTGCGCGTCCGCCATCATCAGAGCGAGCGCCGCCTGTGAGGCGAACTGGGTCGCCAGGGTCCGCTCCGTCTCGGTGAACGGCCGGGCGTCCCGCGCCCGTGGGGTAGCCAGCGCGCCGAGCACCCGGCCGCCGCTGTGCAGCGGCAGCATCATGCTCGGCCCGAACCTGCGTCCCAAGCCGGTGACGAGCCGCGGATCCGTGTCCGGGTCGTCCACGAACACCGGCCGACCGGACAGCAGGGCCCGCACCACCGGGCTCCCCGCCGGGATGATCTTCCCGAGGGCGTCACCGGGGTGATCGGTGGAGACAGCGACGATCTCCAGCCCACCGCGGGCAGCGGGCAGCAGGACCACCCCCGCCACCGAGTCCGCCAGCTTTCGCGCCTGTTTGGCGACCACGGAAAGCGCCTCATCCGGGTCGCCGCCGGAGAGCAGCGCCGTGGTGACGGCCACTGAGCCGTCGATCCACCGCTCGCGCCGACGGGCCGCCTCGTACAGCCGGGCGTTGCCGATCGCGATCCCGGCCTCCGCGGAGAACACCCGCACCATCTGCAGGTCACTGTCGTCGAACTCGCCCCCGCCCCGCTTCTCGGCCACGTAGAGGTTGCCGAAGACTTCCCCCTGCACCTGGATGGGAACGCCCAGGAAGGTCCGCAACGTCGGAGGGTGCGGAGGAAATCCGGGAGACCGCGCGTCGGCCGTCAGATCGGCGAGCCGCAGCGCACCAGGATCGTGGATCAGCGCACCCGGCAGCCCCCGGCGGCCGTCGGGTCTCCGCCCGGCCTCCGCCGCCTGCTCCGTGGACACGCCATGGGTGATGAAGTCGGTCAGGCCGGTGCGCTTCTGATCGAGCACGCCGATGGCGGCATAGCGGGCATCCACCAGTTCGGCGGCGGTCCGGCAGATCCTGTCCAGCGTGGGCTGCAGGTCCAGGCCGGTACCCACCGACCGCATCGCCGCAAGCAATCGCGGCACCCGCGCCGACAATTCGCCGGAGAGGCCGTGCAGACCGGAGGCTGCGCGAGCGGCGGCGCCGAGGGGATCCGCGGAATCCGAGGACATACCACAGAGCCTAGTAAGTCCCGTTTGGGGTGGAAAGTCAGACTCTGTCGGCTCCCGCCAGATCACTGTCCCGTTCTCGCTCCAGCATCCGTCGCAGTGGCCCGTCCAGCGCTGCGAGCTCCGCATACGGCCCGCGCTGCACGATCCGGCCGGCGTCCAGCACGATCACCTCATCGACCGCCTCGATCCCACGCAGCCGGTGTGTGATGAGCACTGTCGTGCGGCCCTCGGTGGCGGTCAGCAGATCCGCCGTGAGCGCGTCGGCGGTCACCAGGTCGAGATGCTCGGCCGGCTCGTCCAGCACGAGCATCCGGAAATCGGCGAGCAGCGCCCGGGCCAGAGCCAGACGCTGACGCTGGCCGCCGGAAAGTCGGGCGCCGTGCTCCCCCACCGGGGTGTCGAGTCCGTCGGGCAGACCGTCCGCCCAGTCGAGCAGCCTGGCTCCGGCCAGCGCGGCGCGCAGCTGCGCGTCGGTGGCGTCGGTGCGGGCGAGCCGCAGATTCTCCCGGAGCGAACTGTCGAAGATGTGCGCGTCCTGGGCGCACAGCCCGACGAGCCGCCGGACCTCGTCGCTGTCCATCGCATCGGCATCGACCCCGCCGAGCGTGTAGGAGCCCGCCGTCGGGTCGAGGAAGCGCAGAAGCACCTGGGCCAGCGTCGTCTTGCCGGATCCCGATGCGCCGACGACAGCGACCCGCCGGCCGGCCTCGAGGCGCAGATCGACACTCTCGAGTGCCGGGTGCCGCTGTCCCGCATGGCGGGCGGTCAGGCCCCGCATATCGAGGGGGAACGGCGATCGCGGGGCGGGCGTCGGCCGGGCCGGCTCCTGGACGGGTTCCGGCGCGTCGAGGACCTCGTAGACCCGCTCGGCACTCCGGCGGATCCGCTGGCGGTGCTGCACGGCGAGCGGAAGTCCGGTGACGGCTTCGAAGGCGGCCAGCGGAGTCAGCACCACCACCGCGAGCTCCGCCCCTGCGAGCCGCCCGTCATGCACGGCCGCGACGCCGACGAACGCCGCGGCTACGACGGTCAGCCCGCACACCAGCGCCGTCAGACCACCGCCGAGCGCGGTGGCGGCAGCGCCTCGGGCCGCGATCCGGGTCAGTGCCCGGTCTGCCGTACGGGTGGCCCGCAAGCGGCCCGGCACCGCTCCGGCGACCGTCAGCTCCGCGGTCCCGGAGAGCAGGTCGGCGACCTGGGTGGCCAGCGCCCCACGTGCCGGAGCGAGGTGCCGCTCGGCCCGTCGGGCAAAAGCACCACTGAGGGCCGGCACACCCACCCCGGCAATGATCAAACCTGCGGCGAGTACCGCGCCGGCCGCAGGCAGCAGCCAGCAGGTGAATCCGATCGCGGCCGCCCCCACCACTGCGGCCACGGCTGTCGGCAGCAGCCACCGCAGCCAGTAATCCTGCAGCGCGTCCACGTCAGCGACGAGCCGTGACAGCAGGTCCCCGCGCCGTACCCGGCTCAGCCCGCCCGGTGCGATGCGCTCCAGCCTGCGGTAGACGGCCACGCGCACATCGGCGAGCATCCGCAGCACCGCGTCGTGCGAGACCAGTCGCTCCGCGTACCTGAAGACGGCCCGACCGGTCCCGAACGCCCGGGTCGCGGTCACCGCGACCATGAGGTAGAGCACCGGCGGATGCTGCGCGGCCCGCGAGATCAGCCAGCCGGAGGTCGCCATCAGGCCGACGGCCGACCCGAGAGCGAGGCTCCCCAGCAGCAGGGCGAGCATCAGTCGTCCACGCAGTCCGCCCGCCGACTCGCGCAACCGCGCCAGTGGATGCCGCGATCCGCCCCGCCCAGGCTCGGCGGGAAGCCACTCGGCGGGGAGCCGATCATCGGGTGCCCGGTCGCGGGGTGACCAGTCATCGGCCGGCGGAGCCTCGGGCCTCGCGCTGTGGACTGCTCGGCCGGCAGCCGATCCGGGCACCGCCGCTGATGGGGCCGCGGAAGCGGAAGGTCCGGAGGACGGTGCGGCGAGCGAGACGACCCGGTCGGCCACGGCCAGCAGCGCGGGCCGGTGCACCACCAGCAGCACGGTGCGGCCTGCCGCCAGTCTCCGTACCGCCTCGACGATCCCGGCCTCGGTCTCCCCGTCCAGTGCGGCCGTCGGCTCATCGAGCAGCAGCAGCGGCCGGTCCGCGAGGAAGGCCCTGGCCAGCGCGATCCGTTGGCGCTGGCCTGCCGACAGGCCCGTGCCCCCCTCGCCGAGCACCGTGTCCATCCCGCCGGGCAGGCCGGCGACGAAGTCGTGCGCCCCGGCATCCCGCAACGCATCCGCCACCGCACCCGCTGCTGCCTCCGGCCGTGCCAGTCGCACGTTCTCGGCGATCGTGCCGGCGAACAGATACGGGTGCTGCGGCACCCAGGCGATCTGCTGCCGCCACCGCTCCGCAGACAGGGAGGCCAGCTCCACCGGTCCGACGCGTACTCGGCCCTCGTCCGGGGTCACCAGCCCCAGCAGTACCTGCAACAGCGTAGTTTTCCCGGCGCCGCTCGGCCCGGTGACGGCGACCGTCTCTCCGACTTCCACGACCAAGGACGCAGCATCCAGTGCCGGTTCGGCACGCCCGGGACGACGTACTGTCACGTCCTCCAGCTCGAGCCGCAGCGAGGCCGGCACCTCCCCGGTACCGCCCACGGGCAACGGGGTCTCCAGCACCTCGAAGATCTCCTCCGCGGCCGACAGGCCCTCTGCCGCTGCGTGGTACTGCGCCCCCACCTGACGCAGCGGCAGGTAAGCCTCGGGGGACAGCACGAGGATCACCAGCCCGGTGTACAGATCCAGGTCGCCGTGGACCAGACGCAGCCCGATACCGACCGCGACCAGGGCCACCGAAAGCGTCGCCAACAGCTCCAGGGCGAACGATGACAGAAAGGCGATCCGCAGAGTCCGCAGGGTGGCCTTCCGGTAACGGTCGGTGATGGTTCTGATCGACTCCGCCTGCGCCTTGGCCCGTCCGAACACCTTCAGCGTCGGCAGCCCGGCGACCACATCCAGGAAGTGCCCCGACAGGCGGGACAGCAGCCGCCACTGCCGATCCATCCGCGACTGGGTGGCCCAGCCGATCAGCATCATGAAGACCGGGATCAGCGGCAAGGTGCCCGCGATGATCGCCGCCGACACCCAGTCATCGGTGACGATCCGCGTCAGTACCGCCAACGGCACCACCACGGCAAGCCCCAACTGGGGGAGGTAGCGCGAGAAGTAGTCATCCAGCGCATCGACACCACGCGTGGCAAGCGCGACCAGCGATCCGGTGCGCTGTCCGGTCAGCCACTGCGGCCCGAGGCCTGACGCGTGCTCAAGCAGCCGGCTCCGCAGCTCCGACTTGACCGACGCGCTCGCCCGATGCGCGGCCAGTTCGGTCAGCCAGGCCACCAGGCCACGTCCCAGCGCCACCGCGCCGAGCAGCAGGAGGGGGGTCCGCAGTCCGGGCTCATCGAGACCGTGCTGGAACGCCCCCACCACCACATCGGCGATGAGCATTGCCTGGGCGATGAGCAAGCCCGCGCCCGCAAGCCCGAGGGCCACCACAGCAGCCAGGAAGAGACGAGTGGCACCGGCGTACCGGAGCAAACGCGGGTCGATCGGTTTCACGTGAAACATCCCCCACTAGTGGGCTTCGGCTATGTGCTGGGTGCCGAGTCGCTTGCGGAAAACCCAGTACGTCCAGCCCTGGTAGAGCAGGATCAGGGGCGTCATAAAGCCCGCCACCCAGGTCATGACTCTGAGCGTGTACGCCCCGGACGCGGCGTTCTCGATCGTCAGATCCCATGCGTAGTTGAGCGAGGACGGCATGACCTCCGGCGCCAGGGAGAGGAACAGTGCCGCCACGGTGGCGGCAATGGCCGCCCCGGTGAAGGCGAAGGCCCAGCCCTCCCGCGTCCGGGCATTCGCGGCGAACGCGCCGACCAGCGCGGCCAGTGCCACGCAGGCCGCGATCAGAGTGGCGCCGTTGCCACGGTCCGTCTGGAGCCATACCAGGAACGCGGCGGCGAGCACTCCGGTGACAACCGCGGTCCGGGCCGCGAAGGCCCTGGCCCGTCCCCGTATCTCGCCCACCGTCTTGAGGGCGGTGAAGACCGCCCCGTGCAGCGTGCACAGCGCCGTGAAGGCGAGCCCGCCGAGAACCGCGTACCAGTTCAGCAGGTCGGCGGGGGAACCGGCGTAGTCCTGATGACTGTTGATGGGCACCCCGTGAACGAGGTTGGCGAAGATCATTCCCCACAGGAAGGGGAGGAGCAGCGAACTGGCGAAAAGCACCCACTCCCAGTTGCGCTGCCAGCTCTCCTCAGGCCGCTTGTGCCGGTACTCGAAGGAGAGAACCCGCACGATCAGCAGCAGCAGGATCAGCACCAGCAGCAGATAGAAACCGCTGAAGAAGGTGGCGTACCAGACCGGGAAAGCGGCGAACATCGCGCCGGCCGCAGTGATCAGCCACACCTCGTTGCCGTCCCATACCGGACCGATGATGTTGATCAGAACCCGGCGCTCCTGCCGGTCCCTGGCCAGCAGCCGGGTGAGGATGCCGACCCCGAAGTCGAAGCCCTCGAGGAAGAAATAGCCGGTCCACAGAACAGCGATCAGCAGGAACCAGAAGTCGTTGAGGCCCATGACGTCTCTCCTCTCAGTACGCGAAGGTCAGGGGTTTGTCGTCGTCCGCGTGGAACGCGTCGGACTCACCGTCACCGGCCGAAGGGCCGCGCAGCCGAGGGTCCTTCGCCGGTGGTTTCTCGTCCGTGTCGGGGCCGAGTACGGCGTACTTCTTCATCAGCCGGACATTGATCCAGCCGAGAACGGCGTACAGCGTCATCAGGACGATCAGTGAAATGAGCATCTCTGTCGGGGAGACGCCGGGGGAGACCGAATCGGCCGTCTTGAACAGTCCGAATACGGCCCAGGGCTGGCGGCCCATCTCGGTGAACACCCATCCGATGGAGTTCGCGATCAACGGGAAGACCAGCGACGCCATACCCACCCGCCAGCCCCACTTGGTGAAGAAGGGGCCCAGTTCACGGCTCGGGGTGAGCATCAGCTTGGGAGCTTCGTCGTCAGCGGTGCGGTGTTCGGGCAGCAGCCACTTCTTCTTCCGGGTGAGCCAGAGCCCGGCTGCCGCGGCGATCGAGGCGGTGAGTCCGATTCCGATCATGAGACGGAAGCCCCAGAAGGTCACGAAGATGTTGGGTACGTAGTCGGCCGGCTTGCCGCCGTACTTCTCCGCCTCCGCCTTCGCGGTCTCATGGATGCCGGGCACCGCTGTGTGGAAGTCGTCATGGGCGAGGAACGACAGGATCCCGGGAATCGACAGTTCCACGGAGTTGTGGCCCTGGCGCACATCGCCCACCGCGAAGACGGAGAACGGCGCGGGCGCCTGGGTCTCCCAGAGTGCCTCGGCTGCCGCCATCTTCATGGGCTGCTGCTCGAACATGACCTTGCCCAGCTGGTCGCCGGAGAGTGCGGTGAGGATGCCCGCGATGACCGTCATGACCAGGCCGAGCCGCAACGAGGTCCGCATGGTGGTGGTGCGCTTGGTGCCGGTGCTCTCACCCGCCGCGCGGGCCCGCCTGATCTTCCACAGGTGGTAGCTGGAGATCCCGACCACAAAGGCCCCGCCGGTGAGGAACGCCGACGTCATGGTGTGAGTGAAGACCACCAGCGCGGTCTTCTGGGTCAGCACGTGCCAGATGTCGTTGAGGTGGGCGACCCCGGTGACCGGATCGATGGAGTACCCCACCGGGTGCTGCATCCACGAGTTGGCCGCCAGGATGAAGTACGCCGAGAAGGTGGACCCGATCGCCACCATCCAGATGCAGGCGCAGTGCAGCTTTTTCGGCAGCTTGTCCCAACCGAAGATCCACAGTCCGATGAACGTGGACTCGAAGAAGAAGGCGATGAGCGCCTCCATCGCCAGCGGGGCGCCGAACACGTCTCCGACGAACTTCGAGTAGTCCGACCAGTTCATACCGAACTGAAACTCCTGGACCAGACCGGTGGCGACCCCGATCGCCAGGTTGATCAGGAGCAGCTTCCCCCAGAACTTCGTGGCGTGGAAGTACTTCTCCCGGCCGGTTCGCACCCAGGCCGTTTCCAGCCCCGCGGTGATCGCGGCAAGGGAGATCGTGAGGGGGACGAACAGATAGTGGTAGACGGTGGTCAGACCGAACTGCCATCGCGCCAGGGTCTCCGGCGCCAGAGCCAGCTCCACGTCGTCACTCTCCTTAGGTGGCGGTGGCCACAGCAACACTTGCCCCTTTGGTCCCCCACAGCACGGGGCGAAACGGGCCGCTTGTGAAAGCGTTCACATTCACAAGCAATATTACGTAAGTACTTTTTGGACAACGAAGGCGGGGTGCCCCTTAGGGCACCCCGCCTCGTTTCTGGCCGGTCGATGAGGTCGGCTACGGCTCGGCTACAGCTCCTGACGGAAGGCCTCGGCCGCCTTCAGGAAGAGGTCGTTGGCCTCCGTCTCGGCGATCGTGACGCGCACCCCCTCGCCGGCGAAGGGGCGTACGACCACACCCGCCTTCTCGCAGAAGGCGGCGAAGTCACCGGTACGTTCCCCCAGCCGCAGCCACACGAAGTTCGCCTGGGTCTCGGGCACGCTCCACCCCTGACCGATCAGGGCCTCACGCACCCGGGTCCGCTCCACGACCAGTGAACCGACCCGGCCCAGCAGCTCGTCCTCGGCACGCAGCGAAGCGACCGCCGCGTCCTGCGCCAGCTGACTCACGCCGAACGGGACCGCCGTCTTGCGCAGCGCGGCGGCGACCGGCTCATGAGCCACCGCGAAGCCGACCCGCAGCCCGGCCAGCCCGTAGGCCTTGGAGAAGGTGCGCAGCACCGCGACATTGGGCCGGTCCCGGTAGAGCTCAATGCCGTCCGGAACATTCAGGTCGCGATTGAACTCGCGGTACGCCTCGTCCAGAACCACCAGGACGTCCGAGGGCACCCGGTCCAGAAAGCGCTCGAGCTCTCCCCTGCGGACCACGGTGCCGGTCGGGTTGTTGGGGTTGCAGACGAAGATCAGCCGAGTCCGCTCGGTGATCGCATCGGCCATCGCATCGAGATCGTGCACCTCCGCGGAGTCCAGCGGTACCTGTACGGCCTTCGCCCCACTGATGCGCGTGATGATCGGATAAGCCTCGAACGACCGCCAGGCGTAGATCACCTCGTCGCCCGGCCCCGAGGTCACCTGAAGCAGCGACTGCGCGACGCCGACGGACCCGGTGCCGGCGGCCAGATGCGATACCGGCACCCCGAAGCGCCCGGCCAGCTCATTCATCAGGCCGGTGCAGGCCATGTCCGGGTAGCGGTTGAAGGACCCGGCTGCTGCGACGGTGCTCTCCATCACACCGGGCAGCGGCGGATAGGGGTTCTCGTTGGAGGACAGCTTGTAGGCGACCGGGCCGCCGGCGGCGGCCGGTTTGCCCGGTACATAAGCAGGGATGTCGTCCAGCACGGCACGCAGCTTGGGGCTCTTCTCGCTCACGGCGGGTCCTCCTCGACTCGAATACTCCATACCTTATGAGGATTCGCCTCCTGGGCGAATGGCGGGCGCCGAAACAGGGGGAGCGCTTGAGCGACGGGCGTGCGCTGGTAGCTCACTCCGTGGCGCGCATCCCCCGTTGAGGTGAGTTGAGACCGCATCGCAACATCAGCCAGGGGGCAGGCCTATGCCGGTCCGTGCCCGACACTCCGTGGATGGTCCCTCCAATCACCTTGACTTCTATGGCGGTTGGGCTTGAATGATCATGCAGAAACGTCCCTGTCAACGAGTGAATATGCTTCCCGCCTGACCGCCCCGCATCGCCCTACTATCGGCTCGCCATGACAGCAGCAGGGAAGCACCAAGTGAGCCGGGCGGAAACTCCCCGCAGGGCCAACCGGCAAGGGCGAGCGGGCATCCGGGACGTTGCCGCCGCGGCCGGCGTCTCCATCACGACCGTCTCCGACGCGCTCAACGGCAAGGGCAGGCTCCCGGACGCCACTCGCCGGCATGTCCGTGAGGTCGCGGACCGGCTGGGCTATCGCCCGTCCGCCGCGGCCCGAACCCTCCGGACCGGAAAGTCCGGCCTCATCGGCCTGACCGTGACCACGTACGGGGATGAACCTTTCACCTTCACCGAATTCGCGTACTTCGCCGAGATGGCGAGAGCCGCCACCTCAGCCGCGCTCGCACGCGGCTACGCCCTCGTCATCCTCCCCGCCACCTCGCGCCACAGCGCGGTCGACGTCTGGTCGAATGTCGCCCTCGACGGCACCGTCGTCATCGATCCGTCCGACCACGACCCGGTCGTCTCCGAACTCGTACGCCAAGGGCTTCCCGTCGTCTCCGACGGCCGCCCGGCGGGCACCCTGCCCGTCACCGCCTGGGTCGACAACGACCACGAGGCCGCGGTTCTCGATCTGCTCGACCATCTCGCGGCCGCCGGGGCCCGTCGCATCGGACTGCTCACCGGCACCACCACCGACACGTACACCCGGCTCTCCACCACCGCCTATCTGCGCTGGTGTGAGCGGGTCGGGCAGGACCCGGTGTACGAGTCCTACCCGGCTCACGACCCCTGCGCGGGCGCCATCGCCGCCGACCGTCTGCTCGCCCGGCCGGACCGGCCCGATGCCGTGTACGGACTGTTCGACCCCAACGGAACCGACCTGCTGGCAGCCGCACGACGATACGGATTACGCGTCCCGGAGGATCTGCTGCTCGTCTGTTGCAGCGAATCCACCGTGTACGCCAACACCGAACCGCCCATCACCACTCTGTCGCTCAAGCCGCGACGGATCGGCACCGCGGTCATCCAGTTGCTCATCGACGCCATCGAAGGCATCAACAACGACCTCCCGGTCGAGCAGGTCATACCTACCGAACTCATCGTCCGGACCTCCTCACAGCGGCGTCCGCCACGCACCACGGTCAGTGCGCCGCGTTCTCCCACCCCGGATTAATCATCCCAATGGGCGCAAAAACGTCAGCCAATCACAGGAGCACCCGGATTCAGCACCCCTGGTGCGTCACACGGGACGAGTCGCATTCCTATGATGGGCGCACGACACCGCGGGCCCCCCGACCAGGCAGGTCCGACCGGTGCACGGCGCGCGACGGTGGTGGAGGGGTCGATGACTCAGGGGGCCGGTCTGGAACCCGCGATGCGGACAGCGACAGTGCGGGAATTCCGCGTACCGCCTCTGCTCGCACCCGAGCACGCCCACAACTCCGAGCCGGCGTCTCCCCATGACTCCGAGCCGGACGGCTACACGCCGACCCAGCGGGATCTCCCGGTGATCGGCCGGGGCGGCCCCGGTGACACGGCCGTCGTCAGGACCGAAGCCCCGGCCCCCGCGGCCGACGGCGAAGGGGGCCCCGGCCCGCTCTTCGTCGTCGGTGACGTCCATGGCTATCTCGACGAGCTGCTGGCCGCCCTGCGCGCCCAGGGCCTCATCGACGCCGAGTCCAACTGGTCCGCGGGCAACGCCCGTCTCTGGTTCCTCGGCGACTTCACCGACCGCGGTCCGGACGGCATCGGCGTCATCGACCTGGTGATGCGGCTCTCCGCGGAGGCCGCGGCGGCCGGCGGCTACTGCAAGGCCCTGATGGGCAATCACGAACTGCTGCTGCTCGGCGCCAAACGCTTCGGCGACACACCGGTCAATTCCGGTGCGGGCACCGCCACCTTCCAAGCCGCCTGGCTGCTCAACGGCGGCCAGAAGGCGGACATGGACCGGCTGCAGGACGTACATCTGCAGTGGATGTCCCGGCTCGACGCCATCGAGCTGGAGGACGACCACCTGCTGATGCACTCCGACACCACCGCCTATCTCGACTACGGTGACTCGCTCGAAGCCGTGAACGACACCGTCCGCGAAACCCTCACCCGCAACGACGCAGACGAGTGCTGGGACCTGTTCCGCAAATTCACCAAGCGCTTCGCCTTCCGCGACGCGACCGGGCCGCAGGCCGTCCAGGAACTGCTCGGCGTCTTCGGCGGCCACCACGTCGTCCACGGGCACAGCCCCATTCCGTATCTGCTGGGCGAGGTCGGCACCGAGGACGGTGAGGACGGCCCGCGTACCGTCATCGAGGGACCGCATGTGTACGCGGACGGCCTGGCCATCGCCATGGACGGCGGAGTGACCATGGCCGGAAAACTCCTTGTGGTGCAGCTGCCGCTGCCCAACTGACCACTCTGTGGATATGCGATTTACGGAAACCCTCTGTTACCCCGTGCCGTAACAGCTCTACCATCGGGTTATCCGTAGCAGGCTCTCCTCCGTTTCCGCCCCATCGCCCGTCAAAAGGCGGGTGTCCCGGCCCTACGGAGCATCGGGGGATGCACATGAACAGCGCTTCGCACCTGCTGATCGAGGATCGCCCGGAGTTCGAGCGCATCCTCGACCACACACTGCGTACCGCGCACGACCGTCCGGAGCTGGCAGAAGTCGGCCACCGGCTCAACACCGAACAGTTGCGCACCATGGTGCTGAACGCGGATGTCCTGATCACCACGGCGGCAGCAGCAGAGTACGAACACTTCGTGAAGGTGCGCGCGGAACTGCGTACGCCCGCCACGGCTTCGGCGCGCGCCTCCGTCCTCGCTCCGGTGACCGGTCAACCGACCAGCACGACCGGTGCGGGGCTCGCGGCCGTCATCGCGGTCCTGGCGCCCGTTCTCGCAGGCGCCGCTGCCGCGATATTCCTGCTGGTCGGCTACCTGCTCAAAGCTCTTGATCCACCACCGGAATTCGCCGACACCATGCTCACGGCGGGCTGGTTCTTCGGTGCGCTCACCGCGGCTGCCATCCTGGTCGCGGCGATCGGCCTGCTTCTCGCGGCTCTTCGCAACGGCTCGACCGAACTGCATGCCGACGAAGAGGACGGCGACGGCGGACTCTCCGACGAAGTCGCCCGCGCCCGGGATGCCTGGCGCCACGCTCTGCTGGAACGGGGCATTCTGCCGTTCCTGCGCGAGGCTCTCGCCGACCCGGGCACGGATCCGGTGACTCCGGTACCGCGCCGGTCCGCGGGCCGTATGCCCGACCTCGGCTACAGCAGGCCCGACTACGCCAGTCCCGGGGACGGTGACGAACTGCAGCGCCCCAGTTTCACCAGCCCGGACTTCACCAGTCCGGACTTCGGGGGGCCCGAGCACCGGCCGGAGTGATTTCTCCGGCCGGCGTGCGGGGCGCGGACCTCCCGTGTCAGTCGGCGATCGGCAGATAGACGCGGTTGCCGCTCGCGGCGAACTCCCGGGACTTCTCCGCCATCCCCGACTCGATCTCCTCCTGACTGCCGCCGTGTTCCCGGCGGATGTCCTGAGAGATCTTCATCGAACAGAACTTCGGCCCGCACATGGAGCAGAAGTGCGCGGTCTTCGCCGGCTCGGCGGGCAGCGTCTCGTCGTGGAACTCCCGTGCGGTGTCCGGGTCGAGAGCCAGATTGAACTGGTCCTCCCACCGGAACTCGAAGCGGGCGTCCGACAACGCGTCGTCCCACTCCTGCGCGCCGGGGTGCCCCTTGGCGAGGTCCGCCGCATGAGCGGCGATCTTGTAGGTGATGACGCCGGTCTTCACGTCGTCCCGGTTGGGCAGGCCCAGGTGCTCCTTCGGCGTGACGTAGCAGAGCATCGCC
Source organism: Streptomyces sp. NPDC051320 (assembly GCF_040682175.1). Taxonomy (NCBI): domain Bacteria; kingdom Bacillati; phylum Actinomycetota; class Actinomycetes; order Kitasatosporales; family Streptomycetaceae; genus Streptomyces; species Streptomyces sp. NPDC051320. Next base: position 218,448 of record NZ_JBFBAL010000007.1, on the reverse strand, counting down.
GTGCCCCACCAGGCGATCATCGCGGCCCCGATGCCGGAGGTGATGTGGTCGTAGGCCGGCGCCACATCCGTGGTGAGCGGTCCCAGGGTGTAGAACGGGGCCTCCTCACAGATCTCCTGCTGGAGATCGATGTTCTCCTTGATCTTGTGCATCGGGACGTGTCCCGGGCCCTCGATCATCGTCTGGACGTCATGCCGCTTGGCGATCGTGTTGAGCTCCCCGAGCGTGCGGAGCTCAGCGAACTGCGCCTCGTCGTTGGCGTCCGCGATCGACCCGGGCCGTAGTCCGTCGCCGAGCGAGTAGGTCACGTCGTAGGAGGCGAGGATGTCGGAGAGCTCCTCGAAGTTCTCGTAGAGGAACGACTCCTTGTGGTGCGCCAGGCACCAGGCGGCCATGATCGATCCGCCGCGTGAGACGATCCCGGTCTTGCGGCGCGCGGTGAGCGGCACATACGCCAGCCGCACGCCGGCATGCACCGTCATGTAGTCGACACCCTGTTCGGCCTGCTCGATGACGGTGTCCTTGTAGATCTCCCAGGTCAGTTCCTCGGCCCGGCCGTCGACCTTCTCCAGTGCCTGGTAGAGGGGCACCGTCCCGATCGGGACCGGGGAGTTGCGCAGCACCCATTCACGGGTGGTGTGGATATTGCGTCCGGTGGACAGGTCCATGACGGTGTCGGCGCCCCACTTGGTGGCCCAGGTCATCTTGTCCACCTCTTCCTCGATGGAGGAAGTGACCGCGGAGTTACCGATGTTGGCGTTGACCTTCACCAGGAATCGCTTGCCGATGATCATCGGCTCGATCTCCGGATGGTTGACGTTGACCGGGAGCACGGCCCGGCCGGCCGCGATCTCCTCCCGGACAACCTCGGGGGAGACGTTCTCGCGGACCGCGACGTACTCCATCTCCGGGGAGATCTCCCCGCGTTTGGCGTACGCGAGCTGGCTCACCGCGCGGCCGTCGCGGCCCCGCCTGGGCTGCCGCGGCCGGCCCGGGAAGACCGCGTCGAGTCCGCGCAGATCACCGTCTCCGCCACGGAGCAGGCCACCGCGCGGCGACGTGTGCTTGAGTCCGTCGTCCTCGGGACGGACCGGGCGTCCCGCGTATTCCTCGGTGTCGCCCCGGCCGATGATCCAGCTCTCCCGCAGCGGGGCCAGCCCACGGCGTACATCCGTCTCAACGGTGGGGTCGGTGTACGGACCTGACGTGTCGTACAGCGTCACGTGCTGCCCGTTGGTGAGGTGTACCTGCCGGACCGGCACCCTGAGGTCGGCCCTCGAGCCCTCCGGGCCCGGGACATACCCCTTGTGCCAGCCGGGCTTGCGCTCGTTGCTGTCGTTGGCAGGCGTGTGTGCGTCCACTGTGGTCATCAGACCTACTCCCTACGCCGGCATTACCCGGTAACAGGTTCGGCGGTCGGCGCAGCTGCAGCGATTGCTGGTCAGCGCCCTCTCAGCCCGGTGCTCCGAGCTCCCGCGTGTGCAAAGGTGCCCCCACGCTAGCGCCCTGCCGGGCCTGCTGAACAGAGGGCCTCTCTTCTTGCGATGATCCGGCAGTGACCTCGCTCCTGGATCCGCCCGACCGGACATCCGGCCATCCCGCCGGGCACACGCACAGCCATGGCCCCGCGGCTCCGGTGTCCAAGCACCTCCGCAAGGTCATCGCGGCCGTGCTGATCCCCTTCTCCGCAGCGGTGATCGTCGGCCTCCTCGTGCTCTGGCCCGGCGGCGCGCCGCCGCACGCACGCACCGGAGTCGGCTTCGACCGGCAGACGCAGCAAGCACGAGTGGTCGCCCTCACCGCTGTGGACTGCAAGGACGTGCATGCCAGTCAGACATCGACCACCGGAGACTCCACCACCGGAGATCCCGCCACCGGCGCGGAGGCGGGCACGTCAACAGGGGAGTGCAGGAAGGCGAAGGTCGAGGTGGAGACCGGCAGGGACAAGGGCAGGATCTTCACCGAGATCGTCCAGCCGGACGCACCACGGCAACTGCACCAGGGGCAGGGAGTGGTGGTGGCGTACGCGCCCGACGCACCGCACGACCTGCAGTATTCGGTGTCCGATGTGGACCGGAAGCTCCCGATGGCCCTGCTCGCCGGGGTCTTCGCGCTGGTGGTGGTCGTGGTGGGCAGGATGCGGGGGGCGATGGCCCTGGTCGCACTGGTCGTCAGCTTCGCCGTGCTGACGCTGTTCATCCTGCCCGCCATCCTGCACGGGTCGGATCCGCTGATCGTCGCGGTGGTGGGGGCGAGCGCGATCATGCTGATCGCGCTCTACACCTGCCACGGGCTCAGCGCCCGTACCTCTGTCGCCGTCATCGGCACCCTGGTCTCGCTGTTGCTGATCGGCCTGCTCGGCTCACTGTTCACCGGGTGGGCGAGTCTGTCCGGCAATACGGACGACAGCACCGGTCTCATCCACGGCCTGTATCCGCACATCAGTATGAGCGGGCTGCTGCTGGCCGGCATCATCATCGGCTCGCTGGGCGTGCTGGACGACGTAACGGTCACGCAAACCTCAGCCGTATGGGAACTTCACCAGGCCGATCCCACCATGAGCGCCCGCGGGCTCTACCGGGCCGGTATCCGGATCGGCCGTGACCACATCGCGTCCGTGGTGAACACGCTGGTCCTGGCATACGCGGGTGCGGCGCTCCCCCTGCTGCTGATGTTCTCCATCGCGCAGAGCAGCGTGGGCACAGTGGCCAATGCCGAACTGGTGGCGCAGGAGATCGTCAGGACTCTGGTCGGCTCGATCGGCCTGGTCGCCTCCGTCCCGGTGACCACGGCGCTCGCGGCGCTCGTGGTCGCGGCCGACCGGCCGAACCGCGGTGACGCTGCTCCGGCGCGTGTGCCGCGGGGCGGTGGGGGGCACCGCCGCAGGCACTGAGGCAAGGGACAGCGGGGCGGCTCGGCCTACCCCGCGTTCTCCTCGGCCAGAATCCGGCCGAGCGCGTCGTCGAGGCTGCCGTCGAAATGGCGCAGGGTGTGTTCCTGTCCGAGGGGTACCAGCTTGTCCGTACGGTCGAGAAAGGCCACCAGCGGCGCACTGCCGGCCCGGAAGAGAGCGCGGTCGGCGCCGACCTGGAGCCGGATGTGTGTGTCGGAAAGCCCGGCAGGCTCGCTGGGCGATACGTGCACATCACCCTCACCGGTCGGGGCGTTGATGCCGTCGAGCAGCAGCTCGCGGCTGAACGTCCAGGTCACCGGGGCGTCTCCGGGCAGATGGAAGGTCATCCGGATCGCATAGGGGTCGGTGACGTCGTAGCAGAGTTCCACCGGGATACGGAAGGAGAGCTCCTCGGAGACGAGGAAGCTCATCATGACCTCTGCCTGGACCAATTCGCGCATGTCCCTACCCCGCAGTAGACGCCGTGTTGGATCACGAGATGGCCGGGACTGTGCCCCGCAACCGTCTTGACGTAATCGTGCTGTAAGCGCTAGCGGATCACAAGGAGTGATATTTCAGATACTGATAGAGAACACTAAGGAATGAAGCAGAGCTCCGACTTCACACCGTAACTGTTCGACTACTGACTGCAACTGTTCTCTCTGGTTCACAGGTATGGAAATGGCCACGGTGGCGGCAGCCGATCCCGCGGTGACCGGGATGGCCGCACAGACGGTTCCGAGGGCGTACTCCTGGTGCTCAACCACCGGCTGCATCCGCTCGACCGCGGCCAGCCGCTCCAGCAGGACGCGCCGGTCACGCACCGAATACGGGGTCAGCGGCTGCACCGGATAGCGATCCAGATGATCTTTGCGGGACGCCTCGTCGAGCTGGCTCAGCAGACACTGCCCCACCGCGTGAGCATGACCCGTTTCCCGGAAGTCCGCCCACTCCTCGACGGCGGGCGTGGCGGGGGTGTCGGCGATCGCGACAAGTTCGATTTCACCGTCGCGGTAGACCGCGAAATACACCGCGACACCCAGCGAGTCACGCCAGTAAGTCAGCGAATCCACCAGCGTGGCGTGGCCGCTGTGGACCGCCCCGTCACCGCCCAGCCGCTCGGCAGCCGCTCCGGGCACGAAAACACCGCTCTCCCGGCGCAGGTAGCCCTCGTGGGTGAGCGTGCGCAGCAGGTGGTACGCGGTGGGCAGCGGAAGTCCGGCTTCTCGAGCCAGCTGCTTGGCCGGGGCGCCGTCAGGATGGGCGCCCACCGCCTCCAGCAGTCGGAGCGCCCTCTGCACCGAAGCGATCAGTGTCGGAACAACTGGTCGAGGTGTCGTGGCCAAGCGGTCATCCCCAAGAAGCGGCAGAGATGCCCCACTTTAGCCACTGCCGTCACCGGAGCGGGACGGTTCGCCGACCCCGGCCGCTCAGCGGAGGCCGGCTGCCGCCGCGACTCACCAGTCGCCGCGTGAGGACGACGAAGAAGTGAACTTGCGTACGACGTAGATGAGGCCACCCACGATGGCGACGAAGACCAACAGCTTGAAGAGCAGACCGATCACGAAGCCGACCACGGTCGCGATGAGACCACCGAACACGACCAGGGCGATGACGGGCACCGCGACCCACTTCACCCACCACGGCATTCCCGCGAAGATCTCTCGCACCGCCATCGTCTTACCTCTTCCTGGGTCTTCCGGTCCTGCTCGGCCGCTCCGGCTGCTCCGGGCGTCCTGTCACCGATGCTAAAGCCGTCGAACGCGACAGCGGGTGGTCGGCATCCCTTGTCCTCCCCTGACCCGACCCCTACGGGACGCTTCCGTGCGTAGGCCGGCGACCCGTGGGGTGGAGGAGGGTCAGCCCTCCGGCGGTGAGAAAACCACAAGCACCCGCAGGTCCTCGGAGATGTGATGGAACTTGTGCGTCATCCCGGCCGGCACGTACACCACACCGCCGCGGGCGACCTCGGTCGTCTCCGTGCCCACGGTGATCGAGGCCCGACCGCTGACGACGAAGTACACCTCGTCCTGTCCGTGCGGCTGCTGCCGGTCGGTCTCACCGGCGTCCAGCGCATAGAGGCCGACCGACATGTTTCTTTCGCGCAGGAACTGCAGATACGCACCGTCGTTGGCAGCGCGCTCCGCCTCGAGTTCGTCCAGCCGGAATGCCTTCATTGCCCGTCAGCCCCTGCACTTGTCCCGATCATGTCTGCCACGATCAGACACATGAAGAATTTCGTAGTCAAGACGGTCGCCAATGCCGCGGCCCTGTTCGTGGCCATCTGGCTGCTTCAGGACATCACGCTGGGCGGCGACTCCACCGGCCGCAAGGCCATAACGCTGATCATCGTCGCGCTCGTCTTCGGCGTGGTGAACTTCGTCGTCAAGCCCATCGTGAAGGTCGTGGCCTTCCCCCTGTTCATCCTCACACTGGGGTTGATCACTCTGGTGATCAACGCCTTGATGTTGCTGCTCACCTCGTGGCTGTCCGGCAGACTCGACCTCTCGTTCCATGTGGAGGGCTTCTGGACCGCCGTGCTCGGCGGCCTCATCATCGCGATCGTTTCCTGGGCGATGAATGTCGTCCTGCCCGACGAGGACTGACGAGGACCGAGGCCCCGCATGAGCTCCGACCCCAGCATCAGCCCGGTTCCCGGGGACGGCACCCGGGCGGTTCGCGCCGGGCTGCCCGAACCGGTCAAGTATGAGCCGACCCTGCCCGGCCCGGTGTTCGCCGCCCACTACCACCTGCCGGGCGAACCCACCGGGCCGTACACCTACGGCCGCGACACCAACCCGACGTGGACGTACCTCGAAGCAGCCATCAGCGAGCTGGAGTCGCCGCTGGAGCCGGCCGAGACGATCACCTTCGCCTCGGGGATGGCCGCGATCTCCGCGGTACTGCTCTCGCAGGCACGCGCGGGTGATGCGGTGGTGCTGCCCGCCGACGGATATCAGGCGCTGCCGCTGGTGCGCGAACAACTGGAGGCCTACGGGATCGAGGTGCGCACCGCGCCGACCGCCGGGGATGCCCAGCTCGATGTCCTTGAGGGCGCGCGGTTGCTGTGGATCGAAACCCCGTCCAACCCGGGACTCGACGTTTGCGACGTGCGGCGGCTGGCGGCGGCCGCGCACGCCGGCGGTGCGCTCGTCGCCGTCGACAACACGCTCGCGACCCCGCTCGGACAACGTCCGCTGGAGCTCGGTGCCGACTTCACCGTGGCCAGCGGCACCAAGGGACTCACTGGCCACGGCGACATCCTGCTCGGCTATGTGACCTGCCGGGACACGCAGCTCGCCGCACGCGTAAGGAAATGGCGCAAGGTGGTCGGTGCGATCCCGGGGCCGATGGAGGCCTGGCTGGCGCATCGTTCGCTCGCCACCATCCAACTGCGGGCCGACCGGCAGTCCGTGAACGCGCTGGCACTCGCCGGGGCCTTGACCGGCCGGGCCGAGATCACCGGTCTGCGCCACCCCGGCCTGCCCGGCGACCCGTCCCACCGGGTCGCAGCGGGACAGATGCGCCGCTTCGGCTGCGTCGTCTCCTTCGTCCTGCCCGACCGCGGGTACGCGGAACGCTTCCTCGACGCGCTCCGGGTCGTCGACGACGCGACCAGCTTCGGCGGCGTCCGTTCCACCGCGGAACGGCGCCGGCGATGGGGCGGCGACGACGTGCCGGAAGGCTTCATCCGCTTCTCTGTCGGCTGCGAGGACACCGACGACCTCGTGAACGATGTACTCAGGGCGCTGCACGAGGCCGCACCGCGGTAGCCCGGCCGGTACGACGAACGGCCCGAGCCTCCCCCCTCATGGCTCGGGCCGTTCCGGTTCCACGCGCGAAGAACCGCGAGGACAAGGCTAGTTGACTGTGAGTCAATGTCCAATCACGGGAGCGACAGAGACCTATCGACATATTTATAGTTGGGAGCGGCCGGAGACGTCTTCGAGCAGCCAGGACGGGACGCAGAGAAATGGACCTTGCCCTGCTCCGCACCTTCGTCACCGTGCACCGGGCCGGGTCCTTCACCCGTGCCGCCGCGCTCCTCGGACTCTCCCAGCCCGCCGTGACCAGTCAGATACGCGCCTTGGAACGGCAGCTGGGCCGTCCACTTTTTCTGCGCCAGGCACGCGGTGTGACCCCCACCACCATCGGTGACGAACTCGCCCACCGCACCGCCCCACACCTGGACGCCCTCGTCGAGATCACCGAGAGCGGCCTCGACGAAGAGAGCGGCTCTCGCACCCTGCACCTGGCAGGGCCCCCCGAGTTCACCGCGATACGCGCACTGCCGGCTCTCACCGCACTCATCCCGCAGGGAATCTCACTGCGGGCCTCCTTCGGCAATGCCGAGCAGACCCTGGAGGGGTTGGCTTCCGGACACCACGACCTGGCCATCACCACCGCCCAGCCCCGCGGCGGACTGCTCACCGCGACCGCACTCTGCGACGAGGAGCACGTGCTGGTCGCCTCCCCCCGCTGGGCTGCCCGGATCGGTCCCGGGCTGCTGCGCCGCAAAGGACCCTCCGTACTGGCGGAGCTTCCTGTGGTCGAGGTCCATGAGTCGCTGCCGCTGGTCGCCCGCTACTGGGCTGCGGTCTTCGACAGCATCCCTGCCGCGACCGGCACGGTCGTCGCGCCCGATCTCCGGGCGGTCCAGCAGGCGGTGGTGGCGGGCGCGGGCCTCGCCGTGCTTCCCCGCTACCTGTGTGAGGACGCCCTGGCACAGGGCGCGATGGTGGCCCTGCTCGACCCTCCGGTCCCTCCCCTGCGCACCTATTTCCTGGCTGTCCGGAGCGGCACTCTGGCCCTTCCGCTGATCGCGCGGGCGCAGGATTGGCTACTGCGAGCTGCGGCCGACTGGTCCTGAGGCGCTGGATCAGTAGCGGGCAGGGAGTTTCAGAGTGGGTTCTCCGGGCCAATCTCCTTCCATGACCGAACGCCCAGTGGTCAAGCGCACCGCACGCGCCGTCCTGCTCGACGGCGACCACCTGATCCTCATCAAGAGGACCAAACCCGGTGTGGACCCGTACTGGGTGACCCCAGGCGGCGGAGTCGAAGCCGAGGACACCAGCGTGGTCGACGCCCTGCACCGTGAGGTGGACGAGGAACTCGGAGCCAAGATCACCGATGTGGTGCCCTGCTTCGTCGACACCGTGGAGCACATCCCTGACGACGGCAGCCTGGCCGGGGTGAAGGTCCAGCACTTCTTCGTCTGCCGGCTCGAGTCCATGGACCCCTCGATGCGGCACGGACCCGAGGTGGACGAGCCGTGCGGCGGATATGAGATCGTCCGGGTGCCCTTCAGCCGGGTCGGGATCGCCGCTGTCCACCTGGTGCCCCTGTCACTGCGGCATTACCTCGACGGCAATATCGAAGGCGTGCACGCACTGCTGGCACCCGACCTCGGATGACCCCCGGTTCCTGGCATGACTGCGGCTCAGGACCCGTCACTGTGCGCCAGCGCATACACCTCGCGCAGATCGCCTCCGGCATAGCTGTGCGTGGCAAGACCTGCCAGATGCCGGTCCGCGTTCACGGCGACCGAGAGCGGCACCGACCTGAAGAGTTCCACGTCCGACATCGAGTCGCCGTACGCGACGCAATCGGCCCGTCCGACGCCGAAGTCAGTACAGAGCTGATCGGCGATCCGTACTTTCGCCGCGGCACTGAGGATGCCCGCCGGATCCACCGGCCGCGTGAACGGGACTTCCGGAAAGCGAGAGCCGTGCGCGGCATGAACTCCCCAGCCGAGCAGCCGTTCCACGAAGAACGATGGCGAGAGCGAGATCACCGCGCAGTACTCCCCGCTCTCGCGTATCTCCCGCCACACCTCCCGGATACCGGCGAGCCAGGGCGCTGCTTCGAAGGCCGCCCTCACATGCTCCCGAGTGAGCTCGGACCACAGCGCATGCACCCGCGCCGCGTATTCCGGTGGGCCGATCCTGCCCGAGCCGAGATCCTGTTCCAGTACGCCGATCTCCTCCAGCAGTCCCAACTGCCGGGAGATTTCCACGGGTGCGGCCGATCCGCGTATCAGCGTTCCGTCGAGGTCGAAGAGATGCAAGCGCGCCATAGGGGCCGAGGCTAGTACAGCGAGTTACTGCCACTGGCGGACCCCCGACGCCCCGGCCCCGACAGCCTGTTTCACGTGAAACCGCTGACCCGCCCCGTTCGCCGGGTGCTCTCGAATTCTGGCTGACCCTTGTCACTCCGACCGCATCAACCCTTGCGCAACCACACGCCGACGGAAGCAACCAGCGGGCAGCCGGAAAGCGATGGACGGATCACACCCGCATCAGCAAGCTTGGTCTCATGCCCTCACCGCTCGATGAGCTCTCCATCCGCCGGCTGAACCCCGGCGATCTCCACTCCTGCGCCGACCTCTCCGAGAACCGAGGCTGGCCGCGTGAAGAACACAAGTGGAGCCTGCTGCTCGCAGCAGGTACCGGTTATGGGATCGATGACCCGCAGGGTAAGGGCCTGGGCACCGCCTGCGTGGTCACCTCCTACCGCGGCATCGGTGCGGGCGACCCGGGTCTCGCGGCTATCGGCATGGTTCTCGTCGCCGAGGAGTACACGCGCCAAGGCATCGGGCGGCGCCTGATGAAGCATGTCCTCGCCGCGTACCCCGAGACCCCACTCAGCCTGCATGCGACTCCGTACGGGCAACCGCTGTACGAGGAGCTCGGTTTCCTCGCCACTGGCAGGGCCGAGATGATCCGGGGTCGCTTCCGGCCGCACGGCCCTGCTCCGAAGGCGGCCACTCGCCCCGCCACAGCCCGCGATCTGCAGGCAATTCTGCGCCTGGACGGCGAGGTCTTCGGCGTGGACCGCACCCAGATGATCACACGGCTGCCTGCCTTCGCCGACCAGTTCCGGGTGGCGGAGGATGCCACCGGGGTCACTGGCTATGCGGCGGCCTGGCCCACTGCGGCAAACGATGTGGTGGGCCCGCTGGTCGCCCGTGACACGGAGACGGCGAAGGCCCTGATCGCCTCCCTCGCAGCCGGCACCGATCGCCCGCTGCGGACCGACATCGATGTGCGCCATCAGGAACTTCTGGACTGGGCGAAGGCCGGCGGAATGGAACCGGTCACCTTCAACGCGGTGATGACCTACGGCATCCCCGGTCTTCCGGGTGACTGGACCCGTCGCTTCGCCCCGCTGACGGTCGCGGCAGGCTGACGGCGTCAGGCCGCCGAACGGTGCCGTCGGCCGGATCAGCGGCGTACCGGAACGGCGGCCGCGCCCGACGACGAAGCGACGACTCGGCCGGGAGATACCCTCCGCCGCTCCAGCGTGCTGGAAATGAGGGCGAGGAACAGCGCCGATGCCGTGAGCACGGCGCCCACCCAGTTGGGGGCGGTGTAGCCGAGACCGGCCGCGATGGCCATCCCGCCGAGCCAGGCCGACAGCGCGTTGCCCAGATTGAAGGCGCCGATATTGACGGCGGATGCCAGCGTCGGGGCGCCCGCCGCCTGGTCCAGTACCCGCTTCTGCAACGGCGGCACGGTCGCGAAGCCGAGGCCACCGATCAGGAAGATGGTGACAGCCGACGCGATCCTGTGGTGCGCGGTAACCGTGAACAGTGCCAGCACCAGAGCGAGACCGCCGAGGGAGACGTACAGCAGCGGCATCAATGCCCGGTCGGCGAACTTGCCGCCCACCAGGTTGCCGCTGACCATACCGAGCCCGAAGAGCACCAGCAGCCAAGTGACAGTGGACTCCGAGAACCCGGCGACCGAGGTCATCATCGGCGAGATGTAGGTGATCGCAGCAAAGACACCGCCGAAGCCCAGCACGGTCATCGCCATGGCGAGCAGCACCTGCACATTGCGGAACTCCCCGATCTCATGGCGCAGCCGTACCTCCTGGGGCCTGGGGTGCTCCGGTACCAGCCTTGCGATGCCCAGCAGTCCGGCGACGCCGAGCGCGGCGACGATCAGGAAGGTGAGCCGCCAGCCGATGTCCTGGCCCACGAGCGTGCCTAGCGGGACCCCGATGACATTGGCGAGAGTCAGGCCGGTGAACATCATGGCGATGGCCCCGGCCTTCTTCTGCGGGGCCACGACATCGGCGGCGACGACCGAGCCGATTCCGAAGAACGCGCCGTGGGCGAGAGAGGCAACGATCCGTCCGGCGAGCATCACCCCGAAGACGGGTGCGGTCGCGGAAATGATGTTGCCCGCGATGAAAAGAGCCATCAACAGCATCAACATTTTTTTGCGGGAGACGCGGGTGCCGAGCACGGTCATCAACGGTGCTCCGGCGACCACTCCGAGGGCATACCCCGTGACGAGGAGTCCCGCGGTCGGGATCGAGACGTGAAAGGACGCAGCCACCTGCGGCAACAGCCCGATCATCACGAACTCGGTGGTTCCGATGCCGAACGCCCCGATGGCGAGGGCGAGGAGCGCCAGTGGCATGGGGGTGGCCCCTTCCGAACGAGTCAGGTCATTGCATGAGCGCCTTACTTGCGTGGACAATACTTGCACACGCGCCCTAATTGCAAAGACCGGCCCCGGAACCGCGGGCACCCCAGGGGCCTGCGGATGCCCCCGGCTGCCGTAGCCTGGCGGACCATGAGTGACCTGGAGATACGTCCTGCAGGCGAGAGCGATATCCCCGCCGTCGTGGCCATGCTGGCCGATGACCCGCTCGGCGCCGGCCGGGAAACCCCGGACGATCTGGCCCCGTACATCGAGGCTCACCGGCGAATCGTCGCCGACCCCCGGCAGCACCTGGTCGTCGCCGTCCGCGACGGACGCCCCGTCGGCACCCTCCAGCTCACCGTGATCCCCGGACTCTCGCGCCGGGGCGCCACGAGGTCCGTCATCGAAGGCGTACGCGTCCACGCCGACGAGCGGGCGAGCGGTCTCGGCACCCAACTCATGGCCTGGGCGATCGGTGAATCCCGTAACCAGGGCTGCCGGTTGGTCCAGCTCACCTCCGACACCACCCGCACCGATGCCCACCGCTTCTACGCACGGCTCGGCTTCACGGCCACCCACCTCGGCTTCAAGCTCCAGCTCTGACCACCGGGACCGTCAGCTGTCGACGGCACTGGTTCAGCTCAGGCCCCGCCAGCCGCCTTCGTCCACGCCCCCCGGCACCGCAGCCGACGGCTCGTAGGGCCCTCGGGTGAAAACGAAGGAACCCAGGTCCAGATGGCTCACCACGCCGTCCCGCCGGACAACGCGCAGCCTTTCGCCGGCGTAGTAGCCGTCAAGCCCCGTCCAGGTTCCGTCCCCTTCCGCGCGGAACCGGGACCTCCGGCCAGCACCGGCCAGCGGACCGAACTCCACATCCCCATCCGCCGCCAGCCGCAGCCCCACCACGGTCGTGCCCCAGTACCACGGACCGGTCAGCTCCAGCAGGGCCGTGTCGACCGTCGGGGCCGGCCGCCAAGGCTGCGGCATCCGCGGTTCGGCATCGGCCACAATCCGCACCAGATCGGCCGCCACTGCCCCGGTGGCCGGCCCCGACGTAGCGTTCGCCAGCGCCACTCCGGCCACCCCGTCCTCAACGCTCAGCCAGAGGCCGGCAAGGAAGCCGGGCAGCGAACCGGTATGCCCGACAAGTGTGCGGCCGTCCCGCCGGGCGAGTTGCAGTCCGAGACCATAGCCGCCTTCCCAGTCACCGGCCTCCGGCGGAGCCGCCGGCGCGCGCATGTCGCAGACGGTCTCCGCGCCGAGCACACGGTCGTCGCCCTCCGCCAGGAACGCGGCGAACCTGCACAGGTCCCCGGCCGTCGACCAGAGTTGCCCGGCCGCCGCCATCACCCCCAGATTTTCCGACGGCTCCGGGAGGATCACATCCGCCCACGGGTGCACCGCCCAGCCACCGGCATGGGGTGGCTGCGGCTGTGCATCCGTGCGGTTCATGCCCAACGGCACGCAGATCTCACGCCGGACCACATCGGCCCAGGGTGCGTCTCGCAACGTCTCCACCACCGCGCCGAGCAGCGTGTAACCGGGGTTGGAGTAGTGGTGGCGGTGTCCCGCCAGATGCGGCGACGGCCGCTCGCCCAGGACTTCCGCCAGTCCGGGTCGCAGGGTGCTCGATGACCGTTCCCACCATGCGCCCGGCGTCTCCGCCGCCAGGCCGGCGCTGTGACCGAGAAGCTGTGCGATCGTCACCTCGCCCACGGCGCCGAGCTCACTACGGCCCGGTAGGTGCTTCTTCAGCGGATCCGCCAGATCGAGCAGTCCCTCGTTCCGCAGCCGCATCACCGCTACCGCGGTGAACGACTTAGTGATCGATCCGATCCGGAACTGCGTGTCCTCGTCCGGCTCATGGCCCTCCACACAACTGCGTGCCCCGGACCACACCAGCTGCCCGTCCCGCATCACCGCTCCCACCAGAGACGGCGATCGGCCCTCGGCCTGTGCGACGGCGACCCGGTGCAGCAGGGCGCGCCGGGTACTGGGAAGAAGGTCTGCAGTGGGCTCAGAAGAAGTCATGGTCGAGATCTATCCGAACATCATCGCCCCGTCGACCTTGATGCGTGAGCGGGCGACATCGGACTGCGATCCTACGGATCGATCAGGTGTGCCGATCAGGTCTGCGCCATGTCCACAAAACGTGAGTAGTGCCCCTGGAACGCCACCGTGATGGTGGCGGTCGGACCGTTACGGTGCTTGGCAACGATCAAGTCCGCCTCGCCCGCGCGCGGTGACTCCTTCTCGTATGCGTCCTCGCGGTGCAGCAGGATCACCATGTCGGCGTCCTGCTCGATGGAACCGGACTCACGCAGGTCGGAGACCATCGGCTTCTTGTCCGTACGCTGCTCGGGTCCACGGTTCAGCTGCGAAAGCGCGATGACCGGCACTTCCAGTTCCTTGGCCAGAAGCTTCAGGTTTCGCGACATGTCCGAGACTTCCTGCTGGCGGCTCTCGGGGCGGCGGGAACCGCCGGACTGCATCAGCTGCAGATAGTCGATCACGACCAGCTTCAAGTCCTGGCGCTGCTTCAGCCGCCGGCACTTCGCTCTGATCTCCATCATCGACAGGTTCGGCGAATCGTCGATGAAGAGAGGTGCAGCGGTCACGTCCGGCATGCGCCGTGCCAGCCGGGTCCAGTCCTCGTCCGTCATCGAGCCGGACCGCATATGGTGCAGCGCGACCCGTGCCTCCGCGGAGAGCAGCCGCATAGCAATCTCGTTGCGACCCATCTCGAGGGAGAAGATCACACTCGGCAGGCCCTCTTTGATGGAGCAGGCCCGCGCGAAGTCCAGCGCCAGCGTCGACTTTCCCATTGCGGGCCGGGCCGCGATGACGATCATCTGTCCCGGATGCAGGCCGTTGGTCAGTGCGTCGAGATCGGTGAAACCGGTGGGAACACCGGACATCTGGCCGCTGCGCGAACCGATGGCCTCGATCTCGTCGAGCGCGCCCTCCATGATGTCACCGAGGGGCAGGTAGTCCTCGGAGGTGCGCTGCTCGGTGACGGCGTAGATCTCGGCCTGGGCCGAGTTGACGATCTCGTCGACATCGCCGTCCGCCGCGTATCCCATCTGCGTGATCTTCGTGCCCGCCTCGACAAGCCTGCGCAGCACCGCTCGCTCATGGACGATCTCGGCGTAGAACTCCGCGTTGGCTGCGGTTGGCACCGACTGAACGAGGGTGTGCAGATAGGGCGCGCCCCCGACCTTCTTGATCTCGCCACGCTTGACCAGTTCGGCTGCGACGGTGATGGGGTCGGCCGGCTCGCCCTTGGCGTACAGGTCGAGAATCGCCTGGTAGACGGTTTCGTGAGCAGGACGATAGAAATCCTGGCCCTTGATGACTTCTACGACGTCGGCGATTGCGTCCTTCGACAGCAGCATGCCACCGAGAACGGACTGTTCGGCATCGATGTCCTGCGGGGGAACCCGTTCGAAAGCAGGGGAACCGCCGTCCCAGGCGCCGTTCTCCCGGCCTCGGTCATGTTGCTCGCGACCCCCGGTGCTCCCGTCGCCGCGGCGCTGACGGGAGACGGGCAGACGGTCACCCGGCGTGCTTTCGATCCAGGGGTCGTCCAAGGGCTCGGGGATGCTCACCGGCCGCCTCCTCCCGTCCGCTCCGCGGACCTAGCCATGCCACTCTTTCTTACGGCACAGCACCGACAAACAAGAGGCCCGACTCCGCCAGGGCGCGTCGGGCGCGGTCCACGGTAGGCCCGCGGACACCGTCAGCCAATCCAGTTATCCACAGGGGCTGTGGACGAAGCACCGCAGGCTGTGGAGAAGTCAACGAAACCTGTGCACGGGCCGGGGGACAGTGTTGTGGACAAACTCATAGCCTCACCCTCACTACCGCCCTGACCTGCCGATTCACCGTCCACCGGCTGTGGGGGACAAAAACTTTTTCCTGCGGGCCAAGATCACGACAAACGACGCACACCCGAAGTGTGAATGACAACTACAGTAAGGGCCGCATTGGGATTGCATGTCTTACCTGTGGAAGATTGGATTGGCCCTCATGACCCAGGCCCCCGAGGCACCGAAGTCCAGTCGCCGACGGCACGACCGGGAGATCATTTCGCTTGCCGTTCCCGCCTTCGGCGCACTGGTGGCCGAGCCGCTCTTCGTGATGGTGGACAGCGCCATCGTCGGCCATCTGGGGACCTCACAATTGGCAGGTCTCGGCATCGCGGCAGCCTTGCTGACCACCGCCGTGAGCATCTTCGTCTTCCTCGCCTACGCCACCACCGCCGCCGTGGCGCGCCGCGTTGGCGCGGGGGATCTGCGAGCAGCCATCCGGCAGGGCATGGACGGCGTCTGGCTCGCCCTGCTGCTCGGGGCCATCGTCATCGCCATAGTCCTCCCGGCGGCCCCCTGGTTGGTAGGCCTCTTCGGAGCTTCCGGCGACGCGTCTCCGTACGCCGTGACCTATCTGCGCATTTCCAGCCTCGGGATTCCCGCGATGCTGGTTGTGATGGCAGCCACCGGCGTCCTCCGCGGCCTCCAGGACACCAGGACCCCGCTGTATGTCGCGATCGCGGGCTTTGCCGCCAACGCGGCGCTCAACGCGGGACTGGTCTACGGCGTTGGACTGGGCATCTCGGGGTCGGCCTGGGGCACTGTGATCGCCCAGTTCGCCATGGTCGCCGCCTATCTGGTGGTCGTCGTACGGGGCGCCAAAAGGCACAACGCATCGCTACTCCCCGATGTCGCCGGGATACGGGCCTGCGCCCAGGCCGGGGTGCCCCTGCTGGTCCGTACGCTCTCACTGCGCGCCGTCCTGCTGATCGCCACCGCCGTCGCGGCCCATCTGGGCGACACGGAGGTGGCTGCCCATCAGATCGTGCTCTCCCTGTGGAGCCTGCTGGCCTTCGCCCTGGACGCGATCGCTATCGCCGGGCAGGCGATCATCGGCCGATATCTGGGAGCCGATGACTCGGAGGGCGCGCGGCAGGCGTGCCGCCGCATGGTCCAGTGGGGCTTGGGGGTCGGGGTGGCGCTGGGCGTCCTGGTTGTGCTGTCCCGGCCCCTGTTCGTTCCGGTGTTCACCGGAGACCAAGCCGTGCAGGACGTTCTGCTGCCGGCTCTGATGGTGGTAGCGCTGACCCAACCGATCTCAGGGGTGGTGTTCGTCCTCGACGGTGTCCTGATGGGTGCGGGTGACGGCAGATACCTGGCCTGGGCCATGTTGGTGACGCTGGCTGTGTTCACCCCCGCCGCGCTGCTCGTGCCTGTAGTGGGCGGCGGGCTGACCGCCCTCTGGTGGGCAATGACGCTGATGATGGTGATCCGCATGGTGACGCTCTGGCTGCGAGCCCGATCGGGCCAGTGGATCGTTACCGGTGCTACCCGATGAGTCACCGTTTCACGTGAAACAGACAGAGGGACGCAACCGGCACGCGGTCGCGGCGCCCGGTGCGCCCATGCGAAAGGGCCGCATCCCAGCGGATGCGGCCCTTTCCATGCTGTGCCAAGCGCAGCCCTTAAGCGGCGACGACCTCGATGCCGAGCTTCGCGGCAACGTCAGCGTGCAGACGCACGGACACCTGGTGGGCGCCCAGAGTCTTGATCGGCGAACCGAGCTCGACGCGACGCTTGTCGACGACGGGACCACCGGCAGCCTTGATCGCCGTGGCGATGTCAGCCGGAGTGACGGAACCGAAGAGGCGGCCGGCGTCGCCGGAGCGAACAGCCAGACGGACCTTCACGCCCTCGAGCTTGGCCTTGACCTCATTGGCCTGCTCAATGGTCGCGATCTCGTGAATCTTGCGGGCGCGGCGAATCTGCGCCACGTCCTGCTCGCCACCCTTGGTCCAGCGGATCGCGAAACCACGCGGGACCAGGTAGTTGCGGGCGTAACCGTCCTTGACGTCAACGACGTCACCGGCGGAACCGAGGCCAGCGACCTCATGGGTGAGGATGATCTTCATTTTTCGGTCACCCTTCCCTTATCGCGCGGTGGACGTGTAGGGCAGCAGCGCCATCTCACGGCTGTTCTTCACAGCCGTGGCGACGTCACGCTGGTGCTGGGTGCAGTTGCCGGTAACGCGGCGGGCACGGATCTTGCCGCGGTCGGAAATGAACTTCCGCAGCATGTTCGTGTCCTTGTAGTCCACGTACTGGGTCTTGTCCTTGCAGAAAGCGCAGACCTTCTTCTTAGGCTTGCGCACAGGCGGCTTCGCCATGGTGTTTCTCCTGTGTGATCAAGAAGTGGGGTACGGGCCGCCTAGAAGGGCGGCTCGTCCGAGTAGCCACCGCCGGAACCGCCGGAGTTTCCGCCCCATCCGCCCCCGCCCTGCTGCTGGCCACCGCCGGCCGGCGCATTATATGCCCACGGGTCGTCAGCGGGTGCACCGCCACCGCCCTGCGGGCCGCCGCTGGGGGCTCCGCCCCAGTTGCCGCCGCCCTGCTGCTGGCCACCGCCGCCGTAACCACCCTGGCCACCCTGACCGCCTCGGCCGGTGGTCTTGGTGACCTTGGCCGTGGCCGTCTTGAGACTGGGGCCGACTTCCTCGACGTCCAGCTCGTAGACCGTGCGCTTTACGCCCTCACGGTCCTCGTAGGACCGCTGCTTGAGCCGGCCCTGCACGACGACGCGCATGCCTCGCTGAAGCGACTCCGCGACGTTCTCCGCCGCCTGACGCCAGACCGAGCAGGTGAGGAACAGGCCTTCGCCGTCCTTCCACTCATTGGTCTGCTTGTCGAAGATGCGGGGTGTGGACGCGACACGGAACTTCGCGACCGCCGCACCGGACGGGGTGAAGCGCAGCTCGGGGTCGTCGACGAGATTGCCGACGACCGTGATGACGGTCTCGCCTGCCATGGGTGAACCTCTCGGCGGGGATTGCTGCTGGCTGCTGTTGCTACTCGAACCCGATGACTACTGAGCTGGACGCTCAGTGAGTCTCGGGACGGAGGACCTTGGTCCGGAGGACCGACTCGTTCAGGTTCATCTGCCGGTCGAGCTCCTTGACGACCGCAGGCTCGGCCTGCAGGTCGATGACCGAGTAGATGCCCTCGGGCTTCTTCTTGATCTCGTAAGCGAGACGACGACGGCCCCAGGTGTCGACCTTCTCAACCTTTCCGTTGCCCTCACGGACAACGGAGAGGAAGTTCTCGATCAGCGGGGAGACAGCGCGCTCCTCGAGTTCGGGGTCGAGGATGACCATCACTTCGTAGTGACGCATGTGGAACCCACCTCCTTTGGACTCGGCGGCCACGGTCGTTCCGTGGCAGGAGGGTCGTGATGCGTAAGCAACGGTATCGGCAGCCACTGACAATCCATCCATACGGAGAGGGGACTGCGGCCTGGCCCGGGCAGATACCGATGCAGACCGTCCAGACTACCTGCACACCCGCTTCCGGTTGAAATCCGGCGCTCAAGGGGCAGAATCTCTACACATGGGGTGTGTGCGGCGCTACTCTGCGCCGCCTTATGCCAGGAGGTGCTTCATGGCACAGGCGATGCGACCCAACTCTTCCAGTCTCTTTGCCACGGACGGTAAGCCGCACCCGTTGCAGGACACTCTGGTCGTGGTGACCTTGGTCCTCGGCCTGCTGGCGTTCATCACCGGGCTCCTGTTCCACAGTCTGCATCTGCTCAGTTCCTGGGCCGGCCTGGTAGGGATCCTCACCGGGGCGTACGGAATGTTCATCTCGGTCACGACCCGCGAGCGGTTCGTAGTGATCATCGGACTCGGTGCCTCGGCGGTGGGCTTCTTCCTCGGCATGGCCCACGGTGGCCTCTTCGGGGGACTGCTGGGCCGCTAGCGACGGCTGCCTGTTTCTTCCTGACGTCTTGGCCTATACGGCCAGTCGGGGCGAACCTCGGTCGCAGTAGGCTTCGGCGCGAGAGCCGACGCCCCTGTACCCATGGGGACACGCCTGCCGAGGAGCGCCCCGCATGAGCCTGACCCTGAGGACCATCAGCCGAGAGCAGCATCTGGCCTACATCCAGAGTCTGCCCGCGGCGAGTCACTGCCAGGTTCCGGCATGGGCGGACGTGAAAACGGAATGGCGCTCGGAGAGTCTCGGCTGGTTCGACGGTAACGGCCAGATCGTCGGTGCCGGTTTGGTGCTCTACCGGCAACTGCCCAAAATCAAGAGGTATCTGGCGTACCTCCCCGAAGGCCCAGTGATCAACTGGTACGCGCCGAACCTCAACGCGTGGCTCCAGCCGATGCTCGCCCACCTCAGGGAACAAGGCGCGTTCTCGGTGAAGATGGGGCCGCCGGTGGTCATCCGCCGGTGGAACGCCGCCGCGATCAAATCGGGAATTCAGGACCCGGACGTGAAGCGGCTGCGCGATGTCGAGGCGACTCACATCGAACCGCGGGCATTCGAGGTGTCCGACCGGTTGCGGAAGATGGGTTGGCAGCAGGGCGAGGACGGGGGGGCAGGCTTCGGTGATGTGCAGCCGCGCTACGTCTTCCAGGTACCGCTGGCGAACCGCTCGCTCGACGATGTCCTCAAGGGCTTCAACCAGTTGTGGCGGCGCAATATCAAGAAGGCCGAGAAGGCCGGCGTCGATGTCGTGCAGGGCAGCTACGAGGACCTCGCCGAGTGGCAGCGGCTCTACGAAGTCACGGCGGCACGTGATCACTTCCGGCCGCGCCCTCTGTCGTACTTCCAGCGCATGTGGTCGGTGCTCAACACCGAGGACCCCAACCGGATGCGGCTGTACTTCGCCCGCCATGAGGGTGAGAACGTAGCGGCGGCGACGATGCTGATCGTCGGCGGCCATGTCTGGTACTCCTACGGCGCGTCCGCCAATCACAAGCGGGAAGTGCGGCCGTCCAACGCCATGCAGTGGCGGATGCTGCGCGATGCGTACGCCATGGGCGCTACCGTCTACGACCTGCGTGGCATCTCCGATTCGCTGGACGAAACCGATCACCTCTTCGGTCTGATCCAGTTCAAGGTAGGCACCGGCGGCGAGGCCGTGGAGTACATCGGTGAGTGGGATTTCCCGCTCAACAAGCTGTTGCACAAGGCGCTCGACATCTACATGTCGCGCCGTTGAGAGCGATGATGTCTGCGTCGTTCCGTTCGTCCCGTTCATATCTCAGATACACCGCAGCCCCGAGAAAGGTTCCGGTCCGGCCATGGCGCTGACCCTCTACGTCGACACCGCGCGCTGGCGGGCGCACCAGAAGTCCGTACTCGATCAGTTCCCCGGGATCGTGCCGGTCTGCAAGGGCAACGGCTACGGCTTCGGTCATGACCGGCTCGCGGATGAGGTGACGCGCTTCGGCTCCGACGTCATCGCGGTCGGCACCACGTACGAAGCGGCGAGGATGAAGGACTCCTTCGGTGGTGACCTGCTCGTCCTCACGCCGTTCAGACGCGGTGAGGAGCCGGTGCCACTGCCGGACCGCGTGATTCGTTCGGTCTCGTCGGTCGACGGAGTGCACGCGCTGGTGGGCGCCCGGGTGGTCATCGAGTGCATGAGCTCGATGAAGCGCCACGGCGTCGCCGAAGGGGACCTGGGCCGACTGCACGCGGCGATCGAAGACGTACGCCTCGAAGGCTTCGCGCTGCACCTTCCGCTGGACCGCACCGACGGATCGGATGCCGTCGAGGAGGTCATCAGCTGGATGGACCGCCTCCGCAACGCCCGGCTACCGCTGCACACCATGTTCGTGAGCCATCTGCGCGCCGAGGAACTGGCCCGGCTGCAGCAGCAGTTTCCGCAGACCCGGTTCCGCGCACGGATCGGCACCCGGCTCTGGCTGGGGGATCACGAGGCCACGCAGTACCGGGGTGCCGTCCTCGACGTCACACGGGTTTCGAAGGGCGAGCGGTTCGGCTATCGCCAGCAGCGGACGGCATCGGACGGTTGGCTCGTGGTCGTGGCCGGCGGGACGTCGCACGGTGTGGGCCTCGAGGCGCCGAAGGCTCTGCACGGGATGATGCCCCGGGCCAAGGGTGTCGCGCGGGCGGGACTGGCGACCGTGAACCGGAACCTCTCACCCTTCGTGTGGGCGGGAAAACAGCGCTGGTTCGCCGAACCTCCTCACATGCAGGTGTCGATCCTGTTTGTCCCCTCGGACGCGCAGGAGCCGAAGGTGGGCGATGAACTGGTGGCTCACCTGCGTCATACGACGACACAGTTCGATCGCCTGCTCGACCACTGACCCGTGCCCGGGATGTCAGACGCCGGTATGACCGTCGATACGCTCGCGAATGAAATCTGCGTGACCGCAGTGCCGGGCGTACTCACCGATCATGTGGGTGTAGATCCAGCGCAGCGTGACCTGCCCGCCCATGAAAGGGCTGGTGTCCTCGAGCGCCCTGGAAGCGCAGTTGGTCCGGGCGCGGTCGACCTCGGTCTGCCATATCGCCAGCGCGCTTTCGTAGCCGATGTCCTCGGCGAGAGCGAACCCGCCGTCGGTGGCCCCGGGGCCGGCGCCGGGGGTGAAGATCGGTGATGCGTCTTCCTGGGCCAGGACTCGTCGAAACCAGTTCCGCTCGACCTCTGCCATGTGCTGGACCAGGCCGAGCAGGGTGATCGGCGAGGGCGACACGGAAGCCCGGCGGAGCTGGGTCTCGTCCAGACCGTCGCATTTCTGGACAAGTGTCGTGCGGTAGAAGTCAAGCCAACTCTCCAGGCAAGCACGCTCATCGGTGTCCAAGGAGGGCATGGTGCGTTCGGGAGTGCTCATGGTCACCATCGTGGCATGAGGGTCCGACAAGCGGGCGGTGCCAAGGGCCGGCCCCGGGGCCGACGTCATTCTCGTGCGGTACCCCACTCGACCGGCTGGCCCTCGTAGCGCTGCGCGGCATGCCGGTGGCGCACCGGGTGCGGGGCCGCTCCGAGGACGAAGACGTCCCGTGCTCCGTCCAGAACGCCACCCGACGGGTCGTCGGAACCGTCCCTGCGTACGACGTCCCGCTCCGGCATGAGGATGTCCCGGACGATCACCGCACAGAGATAGAGCGTGCCGATCAGATGAAGTGCGATGGCCAGCTGGTAGCCCTCGGGCGGCAGGCCCTTCGGTTTGTCGCCGCCCACCGTGTAGGCGAGGTACATCCAGATACCCAGGAAGTACATGACCTCACACGCCTGCCAGACGAGGAAGTCGCGCCAGCGCGGCCGGGCAAGTGCGGCAAGGGGAATGAGCCACAGCACATACTGCGGTGAGTAGACCTTGTTGGTGAGGATGAAGGCGGCGATCACCAGAAAGGCGAGCTGGGCGAAGCGCGGGCGGCGCGGGGCGGTCAGGGTGACGGCGGCGATGCCGCCGCACATCACGATCATCAGCAGAACAGCCCAGATGTTGACACTGCTCACGTCCAGCGGTTTGCCGGTGCGCTGTGTGATGACGAGCCAGAAGGAGCCGAAGTCAACGCCCCGTTCCCGGCTGAAGGTGTAGAACTTCTTCCACCCTTCGGGCGCGAGCAGCATGACCGGCAGATTCACCACGAGCCAGGCCGCTGCGGCGCCGTACACGGCCCTCCCGTACTCCCGCCACTTTCCGGCACGCCAGCAGAGCACGAGCAGCGGACCGAGAATCAATACGGGGTAGAGCTTGGCGGCTGTAGCGAGCCCGACGAGGATGCCGAAGGCTACCGGCCTGGACCGGGACCACATCAGCAGAGCCGCGGCGGTGAGGGCCACCGCGAGGAGGTCCCAGTTGATGGTGGCGGTGAGAGCGAAGGCCGGTGCCAGCGCGACCAGCAGGCCGTCCCAGGGACGGCGTCGGTGGGTACGGGTCACGCAGACCGCGATGACGGCCGTGCAGACCAGCAGCATGCCCGCGTTGACCATCCAGTAGATCTGCTCGCGGTGCTGCATGGCGCCACCGTGCGGGGTCAGCCAGGAGGCGACCTCCATGAAGACCCCGGTCAGCACGGGATACTCAAGATACGACATATCGCCATTGATGCGGTCAAAATATGGCACAAGGTCGTCGGCGAAGCCTCGCCCGGCATAGAGATGTGGGATGTCGGAGTAGCAGGCATGGCTGTACTGCGAGGTCGCGCCCTGGAACCAGGCCCAGTCGTAGCACGGCATCTTCTGCACCATGCCGAGTGCGAACATGCCGATCGCAACCAGGGCGATGACGCGTACCGGCGTGAGCGCGCCCGCGCCGGTACGCGCCCAGCGCCCGACGGGGCCACCGATCAGCTCGCTGCCCGCCGCCGCGATCTCATCCTGCTGGGTGGGCCGCACCACACGCTCCGCTGGCTCATCTGCGGGCCGGTCCTCGTGCACGCTCGTCATGGCCCACATCCTGCCGTACGCGACTGTGCACGTGCCGAGGACCGCCACAGCTTGCCGTGGCGGTCCTCGTCCCGTGGTGGCCGGGGCCCAGTCGTGCGGCGGCCGGGGGCAGGCCGACAGGGCTTGCGTTACCGGCGATGAGCCGTCATCCGCCGCCCCCGAAGAAGCCACCGCCGCTGTTGCCCGCGTTGCCGCCCGACTGGCCACCCGTGGGTGTGCTGGTGGTGGGGCCGGGGGTGACACCTCCGTCGGTACCCCCGGTGGTTCCGGCGTTGGTCCCGCCGGTACTGCCGCAGTTCCAGTCCTGCCACTTGTTGCAGGACTCACTCGGGGACGGGGACACCGATGGGGTGTCGGACGGGCTCGGAGAGGGAGCCGACGGTGACGGACTCTGTGAGGGAGTCACCACGGGGGTCGGCTCCGGGCTGTGCACCCCACCGCCGTAGACCACCTTGCCGAGGGCCTCAGCCGGCGGGAACGACTCCATCGGGGTGCCGTCGACCGCCTTGGACATGTAGTCGTGCCAGATCTGCGCGGGGAATGACGCACCGTGGATCTTCTGCTCCCCGCCGGTGCCGTACATCTTCTCGAACTTGCCCTTGCCTTTCGCCTGGTCGTCGAAGCGGTACATGTCGATCGCGGTCGACAACTGCGGGGTGTAGCCGATGAACCAGGCGGACTTGTTGCCGTCCGTGGTACCGGTCTTCCCCGCCACGTCCCGGCCAGGGATCCGTGCGGCGGTCCCGGTGCCCTTGTCGACCACCGTTTTCAGTACGTCGGTGACGTTGCTGGCAATAGCGGTGGAGAAGGCGGTCTTCTCCACTTTCTCGTGCTTGTAGACCGACAGCCCGTTCTTGGTCACCTCTGTGACGGAGTACGGATCATTCTGGCGGCCGTTGTTGGCAAACGTGGCGTACGCGCCGGCCATCCTGATGGCGCTCGGGCTCGAGGTACCGATGGAGAAGGACGGAACACTGGAGCTGGCCATGCTCTGCGTGTCGTCCCGCAGTCCCGCGGAGACGGCCGCCGCTCGAACCTTGTCCGTGCCGACATCCATGCCCAGCTGTACGTACGCCGAGTTGACCGACTCGCGCATGGCCTCGCGCAGATCGATGGCGTAGTCGGGAGCGGCGCCCACCGACTCGTGACCGTCGTTCTGCTGAAGCCATTCCTGGCCCTGCTTGTTCTGCCAGACGGAGCCGTCGTAATTCTTGATCTTCAGGTCGTTCTTGCCACTGTAAAGACTCTTCGGCGAGATGATGGTCCGATCGGAGTCGGGCTGATCCTTGCCGAGGGAGGGATCACGCTTTCCGTACTGGAGAGCGGCTGCCAGAACGAACGGTTTGAAGGTCGATCCGACCTGAGCCCCCGTGTAGTCGGAGTTGTTCATGAAGTGCTTGGTGGCGTCTTCGCCGCCGTAGATGGCGGCGATGGCACCGGTGTACGCGTCCACCGATGCACCGCCGAACTGCACATGCGTGTCCAGCTGCGGGCGCTTCTTTGGGTCGATCTTGGCCTTGCGGACCTTCTGTACCGCCTTCTCCAGCTCATTGACCTTCTTCTTGTCGAAGGTCGTGTGGATCTGGTAGCCACCCTTGGCCAACGCATCGGCGGTGATGCCCTGCTTGTTGTTGTTCACGAAGTACGACTTGGCCAGGTCGACCAGATAACCGATCTGTCCGCCCAGCTGCGCGTTCTTCTTCGGCGGATCCACCGTCGGGAAGTGTGTGTACTGCGCTCGTTCCGAAGCGGAGAGACGATGGTCCTTGACCATCTGGTCGAGGATCCAGTGCCAGCGGGCGGTGGCGCGCTGGGTGTTTGCCTTCGGGGTGGCCGCCGGGTCGATCTCCACGGCACCGGCCGGATCGAAGTAGCTGGCGCCCTTGAGCAGCGTGGCGAGGAACGCGCACTGGCTCGGGTTGAGCTTGTCGGAGTCCACTCCGAAGTACGTACGAGCCGCCGCCTGGATACCGTAGGCACCTCGCCCGTAGTACGACGTGTTGAGGTAGTCGCTCATGATGTCGTTCTTGTCCATCTTGGCGCCGACCTTGATGGAGATGAACAACTCCTTGAACTTACGGCTGAACGTCTGCTGCTGTCCGAGCCGGGAGTTCTTGACGTACTGCTGGGTGATGGTCGAACCGCCCTGCGTTTGACCGCCCTTGGCCATGTTGAACACAGCTCGGGCGATGCCCATCGGGTCGATCCCACTGTCCTCGTAGAAGGACTTGTT
This sequence comes from Streptomyces sp. NPDC051320, assembly GCF_040682175.1. Classification (NCBI taxonomy): domain Bacteria; kingdom Bacillati; phylum Actinomycetota; class Actinomycetes; order Kitasatosporales; family Streptomycetaceae; genus Streptomyces; species Streptomyces sp. NPDC051320. The sequence goes on along the minus strand of NZ_JBFBAL010000007.1, from coordinate 192,650 downwards.
CTCGGCCGAGACCACCGCGTTCTGCATCGCCTTGGGAATCTGATCGAGCGGCACGATCTGCCGGTTGATCTCGCCACCGGTGGCGACCATCTGGCTGCCGTCGGCCCAGTAGTAGACGTTGTTCTGCGCCTTTGACGTCTTGGACGCATCGGGGACGCCCACCATCGCGTACGCGGCAGTGCCGACAGCCAGGATGCTGCCCACGAAACCGACGCAGAGTCCGGTGACCAGCCGCCAGGACGGCATCCAGCGCTGCCAGCCGTACCGGTTGGCGCGCGGGTAGTCGATGAACCTCTTCTTCGCCGGGCGGCGATTGCGTCCCGCACCACCGTGGGGACCGCTGTCCGCACCGCGCCGACCACCCCGGCCGTCGTCCCCTTCGGGGGCGCGCCGGCGCCCACCCCCATTGCGCTGCGAAGCGCGTCTGGCGGCAGCACGGCCGCCGTACGGGCGCTCTTCCTCGTCGTACGAACCGGAAGGCGACCCGGTGGTGGTTCGCGGGGCAGCTGCGCGGCGGCCCGAAGGCTGCTCGGCGTCTCGTCTGGCCGCGCCACGTCCGCCACTCTGCGGCTGTGGCGGTTTGCGACGGTGCTCGCTCATCGAACGACTACTCCTCGGGCAGGCGTCAAAGCCTTGAAACGGCAGTTGAGTTCCTGTCCCCCCGGTATACGGATGCGCCGTGCGAGGGGCTCATCCGTAGTGCATTCCGTGAGCCGAGACAGCTGACGTCCCCAGGCGTCACTCGGTCTCCGGCGGTTTGCATGCCGCACAGACTACGCACGCTCAAAACCGTCCCGGAGCCAAGGTTCCGTTCAAATCAGGCAAGTTGCCGTCCACGAAGCAGCGATGTGACGCCGCTCACGACGTCCGGCCTTGTCGAGAACTCGGTGGCGTTCTATCGTGCTGATGTATCGAGTCGATACATCAGCACGGCATAAGTGGCCCGGACGGCGAAGGAGGCGCAGGTTGAGCAGACGCTCCGGCATCCTTGAGTTCGCCGTACTGGGCCTGCTCCGCGAGTCCCCCATGCACGGCTACGAGCTGCGCAAACGCCTGAACACCTCGCTGGGAGTCTTCAGGGCCTTCAGTTACGGGACCCTCTACCCCTGCCTCAAGACGCTGGTCGCCAACGGCTGGTTGATCGAGGAGCCGGGCAGCGCCCCGGAGGACGCTCTTGCTGCTTCACTCGCAGGGCGCCGGGCAAAGATCGTCTACAGGTTGACTGCGGATGGCAAGGAGCACTTCGAGGAACTGCTCTCGCACACCGGGCCCGACAGTTGGGAGGACGAGCACTTTGCTGCTCGCTTCGCCTTCTTCGGGCAGACGGAGCGCGAGGTGCGGATGCGGGTGCTGGAAGGGCGTCGCAGCCGACTCGAGGAGCGCCTCGAAAAGATGCGCGCCTCTCTCGTCCGGACCCGCGAACGGTTGGACGACTACACGCTTGAGCTGCAGCGGCACGGCATGGAGTCCGTGGAGCGCGAAGTGCGCTGGCTGAATGAGCTCATCGAGAGCGAGCGGGCGGGCCGGGATCAGCGACGATCCCCCCACGCCGGCGCCGCTCAGCAGGACACGCAAGGAGAGACGGGCGGCCTGCCCCGGCACCGGGATAGCACCCCGCCGGATCCGCCCGAGGACACCGAAAAGTGAAGCTCTGCGTCCGCAGAGTTTCGTCGAGAACACACAGGGAGCAACCGGAATGGGTTCGGTTCGCGTAGCCATCGTCGGCGTGGGCAACTGCGCCGCCTCGCTGGTGCAGGGCGTCGAGTACTACAAGGACGCCGATCCGGCCGGCAAGGTGCCCGGCCTGATGCACGTCCAGTTCGGCGACTACCACGTAGGTGACGTCGAGTTCGTCGCTGCCTTCGATGTCGACGCGAAGAAGGTCGGCCTCGACCTCGCGGATGCCATCGGCGCCAGTGAGAACAACACCATCAAGTTCGCCGATGTGCCGCACAGCGGCGTGACGGTTCAGCGTGGCCACACCCACGATGGCCTGGGCAAGTACTACCGCGAGACCATCGAGGAGTCCGCCGAAGCGCCCGTCGACATCGTCCAGGTCCTCAAGGACAAGCAGGTGGACGTTCTCGTCTGCTACCTGCCTGTGGGCTCCGAGGCCGCTGCCAAGTTCTACGCGCAGTGCGCCATCGACGCGAAGGTTGCCTTCGTCAATGCTCTCCCGGTCTTCATCGCCGGTACCAAGGAGTGGGCGGACAAGTTCACCGAGGCCGGCGTCCCCATCGTCGGTGACGACATCAAGTCGCAGGTCGGCGCCACCATCACCCACCGGGTCATGGCAAAGCTCTTCGAAGACCGCGGTGTCCGCCTCGAGCGCACCATGCAGCTGAACGTCGGCGGCAACATGGACTTCAAGAACATGCTGGAGCGGGACCGTCTGGAGTCCAAGAAGATCTCCAAGACCCAGGCCGTCACCTCGCAGATCCGCGACCGGGACCTGGGCGCCGGTAACGTCCACATCGGCCCCTCGGACTACGTCGCCTGGCTGGATGACCGCAAGTGGGCGTACGTGCGCCTCGAAGGCCGCGCCTTCGGTGACGTCCCGCTGAACCTCGAATACAAGCTCGAGGTGTGGGACTCCCCGAACTCCGCAGGCGTCATCATCGACGCTGTGCGCGCTGCGAAGATCGCCAAGGACCGCGGTATCGGCGGCCCGATCCTCTCCGCCTCTTCCTACTTCATGAAGTCGCCGCCGGTGCAGTACTTCGACGACGAGGCTCTTGAGAACGTCGAGAAGTTCATCAAGGGTGAGGTCGAGCGCTGACGCTCCCCTGAACGGATCGCCTACCGTCGTCGAGGGCTCCCGGCACAGTGCCCGGGGGCCCTCGACGTATGTCCACAATGCGCCGGCGGTGATGTCGCTGGTGCGTGTTTCACGTGAAACACGGATCAGCTCCGCCCGGCCCACCATTCCTTGAGCATGGTCGCTGCCGCGTCGCGCTCCATCGGCCCGTTCTCCAGCCGCTGCTCCAGCAAGAACTTGTACGCCCGGCCGATCACCGGCCCAGGACCGACACCCAGGAGTTCCATGATCTGGTTGCCGTCCAGGTCAGGCCGGATCGAGTCCAGCTCCTCCTGCTCCTGAAGCTGTGCGATTCGCTCCTCAAGTCCGTCATAGGCGCGCGACAGCGCGATGGCCCTTCGCTTGTTGCGGGTGGTGCAGTCCGAGCGCGTCAGCTTGTGCAACCGTTCCAGCAGGGGCCCGGCATCGCGCACGTAGCGGCGCACCGCCGAATCGGTCCAGTCGCCGGTCCCGTAGCCATGGAACCGCAGATGCAGTTCGATGAGCTTCGTGACGTCCTTGACCATGTCATTGGAGTACTTGAGCGCAGTCATACGCCTCCTGGCCAGTTTCGCGCCCACCACCTCGTGGTGATGGAACGAGACCCCGCCATCCTTCTCGAAGCGCCGCGTTCGGGGCTTTCCAATGTCATGCAGCAGGGCGGCCAACCGCAGCACCAGGTCAGGCCCGTCCTCTTCCAAGTCGACGGCCTGCTCCAACACGGTCAGTGAGTGCTCGTATACGTCTTTGTGACGGTGGTGCTCATCACTCTCCAGGCGCAGGGCTGGAAGTTCGGGGAGGACCTCTTCGGCAAGGCCGGTGTCCACCAGCAGCGCCAGGCCCTTGCGAGGATTCGAGGACAGCACCAATTTGTTGAGCTCGTCCCGTACTCGTTCGGCGGAGACAATCTCGATACGCTCCGACATCGCCGTCATGGCCGCAACGACCTCGGGCACCACATCGAAGTCCAGCTGGGCGGCAAACCGCGCCGCCCGCATCATCCGCAGCGGGTCGTCGGAGAACGACTCCTCCGGCGTTCCCGGAGTGCGCAGCACACGGCTCGCGAGGTCCTCCAGACCGCCGTGCGGGTCGATGAAGGACTTCTCGGGAAGAGCGACAGCCATGGCGTTGACGGTGAAATCGCGACGCACGAGATCTTCCTCGATGGAGTCGCCATAGGACACCTCTGGCTTGCGTGACGTTCTGTCGTACGCCTCCGAACGGTAAGTGGTCACCTCGATCAAATAACCGTCCTTCTGACAACCGACCGTGCCAAAAGCGATCCCGACCTCCCACACCGCATCCGCCCACGGCCTGACAAGCCTCAGTACGGCCTCGGGGCACGCATCGGTGGTGAAGTCCAGGTCGTTCCCGAGCCGGCCGAGCAGCGCATCCCTGACCGATCCACCGACCAGCGCAAGGCTGAACCCCGCCTCCTGAAAACGGCGGGCCAGATCGTCGGCGACCGGGGAGACCCGCAGCAGTTCGGCGACCGCTCGGTGTTGCACCTGACTCAGTGCACTGGTGTTGTCATCATTGGCGTTCGGCACAACAGAAAAGGGTACGTGCCCCAGTCACCCGGAGCGTGCCGATTTCCCGCCCGCTGCAAACGCCCGTCCGATCTTGCGGAGCAGTCCGTGGCACTCAGCGCCGGGCCACATCGTTACCATGCGTGGACGCAGCAACCGACAACCACCGATTCAGCTGACGAAGACAAGGGACGGGCAAGCGCGTGGCCGAGGCGGCATCTTTCCAGGAGGGGACTCTCTCTCCTGCCAGCCGGTGGCTGCGGCGCACAGCGTCGCTGCTCATCGGCCTTCCGCTGCTGGCGGGCCTCATCTACGGTCCCGCAGCGGCTCCCGCGCAGGCCGCCGTCAACGCACGGACCACCAGCGCCGTAGCTGTCAGCCTCGACCAGCTGACGCCCAGCGCCCCTGTGAAGGGCGACACAGTCACCGTTTCGGGGACGGTGACTAACCGGGGAAAGGACACCGTCACTGACGCTCACGTCGGCGTACGGGTAGGGCCGCGACAGCTCGGCAGGTCCTACATTGACTATGCGGCGAAACACTCCTCCGACGTGACAGGCAACGACCCTCCCGAGATCGGCGGTAAGTACACCGCCAAATTCGCGAGGCTGCCCTCCGGCGTCAGCGAGAGTTTCTCGATCTCCGTACCGGTCAGCAAAATGAATCTCGGCGAGGACGGCGTCTACCAGCTGGGTGCCTCGCTGTCGGGCCAGACCCCCAACGCTCGCTATGAGCACATGCTCGGAATCCAGCGGACCTTCCTGCCCTGGCAGCCCACCGCCTCGAGCAAGAAGTCCGACATCACGATGTTGTGGCCACTGATCTCAGGCACACACCTCACAGCCGAGACGGGCTCCGACGCGCAGCAGACACCGGTCTTCGAGGATGACGACCTGGCTGAGGAACTCGCTCCCGGCGGGCGGCTGGAACGGATGGTCTCGCTGGGCAGCTCGCTGCCGGTGACCTGGGTCATCGACCCCGATCTGCTGGCCAGCGTGGATGCGATGACGCGGAATTACAGCGTCAAGGTCGGAGACACCGAAGTACCGGGCAAGAATCAGAACGTCGCCAAAAAGTGGCTGGGTGAACTCGAGAGCACGGTGCAGGGCAAGAACGTCGTCGCCCTCCCGTTCGCCGATCCCGACCTGGCTTCCCTGGCGCACCACGGCAAGGACGTGCCAGGGGCCCTGAGCCACCTACAACCCGCCACCGAAGTAGCCGCGACGACGGTACAAACCATCCTCCATGTGAAGCCCACCACCGATTTCGCTTGGCCGGTGAACGGGGCGATCGATCCCTCGATCATCGATGTGGCCACCTCGGCCGGTGCGCACAATGTGATCGCTCGCAGCGACAGCCTGCAAGAGACGGCCGGGCTGACCTACACCCCCACCGCCGCCCGGCCGATCGGGGGAGGCACTACCGCTGTCGTCGCTGACGCTCGGCTGTCCACCGCCTTCGAAGGAAATATGACGGAGGCGGGCACGTCCACCCTCGCGGTGCAGAACTTCCTCGCCCAGTCGCTGGCCCTGACACTCCAGGACCCGGCCAAGCAGCGCAGCTTCGTCATCGCGCCGCAGCGGATGCCGTCCGCCAGTCAGGCACAGTCGATGGCGAGTGCGTTGCACAGCCTCGATGCGCAGCGCTGGACCCAGCCGCTCGACCTGGTGTCCGCGGCGAAAGCCAAAGCAGACACCGACGCGACGACGAGGGTGCCCCGCGCCTCCGCCTACCCGAAGGCCCTGCGTAAACAGGAACTGCCTGTACAGGCCTTCGAGGACGTTCGGGCCACGCAGACCACCCTCGACAACTTCAAAATCATCCTCACCCAGCCGGACCGGGTGGTCACCCCCTTCGGCAACGCCATGAACCGCGCGATGTCCACCTCCTGGCGCGGCGACGCCAAGGGCGCGAAGGGCTTCCGTAAGGGGGTCCAGGACTACCTGCAGAGCCTCACCGACCAAGTGCGCCTGGTCCAGAAGTCTGACATGACGCTTTCCGGACGCAGCGCGACTATCCCGGTGACCGTGCAGAACAAGCTGGTACAGCCGGTCCAGCACCTGGTGCTGCGCTTGCGCTCGGTCAAGCCCAACCGACTGCAGCTGGGCGATGACGAGTCCGCGATCGCCGAGCAGCCGCTGAAGATCGCGGGTGGCCACAGCCAGACCGTGAAGTTCGCGACATCGGTCAACGCCAACGGTCCCGTGCAGGTGGTCGCTCAGCTCTACACCGAGGACGGCACGCCGTACGGCACTGCGAAGGCCATGCCCTTCAAGGTGACGGTCTCCGAGATGACACCCACCGTGATGCTGGTGATCGCCGGTGGAGTGCTGCTCCTGGTGCTCGCCGGTATCAGGATGTACACCCATCGCAAGCGCGCCGCAGCTCGCGCGTCCGCCGAAGCGAAGGGCCATCCGGAGCAGCCGAGTGACCCACAGACGGACACCGGAGCGGGAAGCGGAAACCCACCTGACACGGGTGAGAAGGTGGACCGTTGAGCGATGTCGTGGCTGGCCGGCCGGGGATGACGAGGTGGGGTAACCAATGAACGCGCCGTACGACGGTGACCGTGACCAGAGAGCTGGTAACGGTGCTGCGTATCCCGGTGGGATGACTCCCGAGACTCCGGCTGCGGACCAGGTTCCGCCACAGCCGCCCACCCCGGACCCGTATGTTCAGGACGCCTACGTCCAGGATCCGTACGTCCAGGATGCGTACGGGCATGACCCGTACGTCCAGGACGCGTACAACCACGACCCCTACCGGGAGCAGAACCTCGGAGCTCAGCACCCGGACACGGACCCGGTCAGGGAGGCGCTCCACGAAGGCACCACCCACCCGGCGTCTCCCCCCGGCGGCTATGCCGAACAGCAGCCTCTGTACCAGCAACCGGCTGCTTCCCCGTATGCGCCGGACCCGCGGGTGTGGGCGCAGACTCCGCCACCCGAACCGGAGGGACCCTCCCGTCATCTCCCCTACGGGGATGACTCGACGACCCAGTTCGTGGGCGTGGACGACCTGGTAGGCCGGGCCGGCGACCCACAGGAGCACCCGGACGCCTTCGCTCATCTCTTCCGGGACCAGCAGGGGAACGCCCCGGTCCCTCCCCCTGAACCGGAGCCGGTACCCGCCGCGGCATCGGTTCCCGAAAAATCAGGCAGCCGGGCTTCTGGGCTGCTGAAGTCCAGCGCGGTGATGGCGGCGGGCACGCTGGTGTCACGTCTCACCGGTTTCGTCCGCACCATGGTGATCACCGCGGCGCTCGGTGCCGCTACCCTCGGTGACTCCTTCACCGTGGCGTACACCCTTCCGACAATGATCTACATCCTGACCGTCGGTGGCGGCCTCAACTCGGTGTTCGTGCCGCAGTTGGTGCGCTCCATGAAGGAGGACGATGACGGCGGGGAGGCCTACGCAAACCGGCTGCTGACGCTCGTCATGGTCGCGCTGGGTGTCATCGTCGCCATCGCGGTCTTCGCCGCTCCCCTGTTGATCCGACTGATGTCGTCAACCATCGCTGGCGACCCGGCAGCCAACAACGTCGCTGTCACGTTCGCCCGCTACTGCCTGCCCACCATCTTTTTCATGGGCGTGCACGTGGTGATGGGGCAGGTACTCAACGCCCGCGGGAAGTTCGGCGCGATGATGTGGACTCCGGTTCTCAACAACATCGTGATGATCTTCACCTTCGGCTTGTTCATCTGGGTGTACGGCACTTCCGCCAACTCCCAGATGCAAGTGAGCACCATTCCCGCCGACGGTGTGCGGCTGCTGGGTATCGGCACCCTGCTGGGCCTGACCGTCCAGGCCCTGGCGATGATTCCGTACCTCCGCGAGGCGGGGTTCCGCTTCCGCCCACGCTTCGACTGGCGCGGCCACGGCCTGGGCAAGGCCGTGAAGCTCGCGAAATGGACAGTTCTTTTCGTGCTGGCCAACCAAGCGGGAGTCCTGGTCGTGACCCAGCTCGCCACCGCTGCCGGCCATGCGTCGCACCAGGACGGGGCCGGCATCATGGCCTACTCCAACGCTCAGCTGATCTGGGGCATGCCGCAGGCCATCATCACGGTGTCGGTCATGGCCGCACTCCTGCCGCGCATTTCCCGTGCCGCCGCCGACGGTGATCTGGGCGCCGTACGCGATGACATCTCACAGGGACTACGGAATTCTGCTGTCGCCATCGTCCCGGTCTCCTTCGCGTTTCTCGCACTGGGTGTGCCCATCAGCACCTTGCTGTTCGCCTCCAGCGGCTCACAGGCTTCCCAGTCCATGGGATACGTCCTGATGGCTTTCGCACTCGGACTGATCCCTTACTCGGTGCAGTACGTCGTTCTGCGCGGCTTCTACGCATATGAGGACACCCGCACCCCCTTCTACAACACGGTCATCGTGGCCGCCGTCAACGCCGCGGCCTCTGCACTGTGCTACGTCCTGCTGCCTTCCCAATGGGCAGTGGTCGGTATGGCTGCTTCCTACGGACTGGCTTACGCAGTGGGTGTGGGGGTGGCCTGGAGAAGGTTGAGCCATCGGCTGGGCGGCGACCTGGACGGCACGCACATTCTGCGGACCTACGCCAGGCTCGCCCTTGCCTCCCTCCCGGGCGCCATCGCCGGCGGTGCGGTCGGGCTCGGCATCAGCCGCACGCTGGGACATGGCGCGTTCGCCTCGCTGGCAGCACTGGTGGCCGGCGGCATCGTGCTTTTGGGCGTGTTCTTCATCGCCGCGAAGCGGATGAGGATCGCGGAGCTCAACTCGATGGTCGCCATGGCACGCGGGCGCCTGGGACGCTAGGGGGAGGTCCGGCACATCCCTTGGCACGCGGAGGGAATTGTCGGAAACCCGTGGGCCACGGCCACACCGCACAACCATCGTCTGCCGCCGCATGTCGTGCATAGCGCCGGACTGTGGGCACAATTGGCATGGCTTTGCAGACTGGCCGACAGCGCGTAACGGATGGGGAGGCAGGAACGACGGTGGCGGAACGTAGCACGGCTGCCGTCGACGTGGCCGACAACGGCGGCGACAAGCCGTCGGCCGCCAAGGCGGAGAAGGCCACGGCCGACGGCACGGTGGAACCCCAGGACACGGCTGACACCACAGCCAGTGAGATGACCGAGGACGAGGAGCGTGGCAAGAAGCTCACCGAGTCCTTCGCCACACCGGAGCTGCACAGCGGGCACAAACTCGCCAGACGCTACCGACTCGAGGAATGCGTCACCCGTCTGGACGGCTTCAGCAGCTGGCGTGCGGTCGACGAGAAACTGCGACGCGCAGTCGGTGTGCACCTGCTGCCCGCAGAGCACCCGAGAGCGCGCTCCGTACTCGCGGCCGCCCGATCCTCCGCGTTGCTCGGCGACCCGCGATTCGTGCAGGTCCTGGATGCTGTGGAGGAGAACGAACTCGTCTACGTCGTCCACGAATGGCTGCCGGACGCCACCGAGATCACCGCGCTGCTGGCCTCGGGCCCCATGGAGGCGCACAACGCCTACCAGCTGGTCAGCCAGGTTTCCCAGGCGATGGCAGCGGCCCACCGAGAAGGCCTGGCCCATCTCCGGCTCACTCCCAGTGCCGTTCTGCGGACCTCATCCGGCCAGTACCGCATCCGGGGGCTCGCGGTTAATGCCGCTCTGCGCGGCATCACGTCCGATACTCCGCAGCGCACCGACACGGAGGCCATCGGCGCCCTGCTCTATGCCTCGCTGACGCAGCGCTGGCCCTATGAGACGGACGCGTATGGCCTTTCGGGCCTGCCCAAGGGCGTCGGGCTGATCCCGCCGGACCAAGTGCGGGCAGGAGTCCACCGAGGTCTCGCCGAACTCGCCATGCGTGCTCTGGCCAACGACGGAGCCACGGCTTCCCGACAGGAACCTCCCTGCACCACCCCGGACGAGCTCGCCAAGGCAGTCGCGGTGATGCCTCGTATCCGGCCGCCGGAGCCGGCCTACACTCCGCCTCCGGAGTATCAGCGCACTACGTATCAACAGGGCAGCTACGGCCGCCCGCCCGCCGGACCGGGAGGGGCCACGCCGCAGTCTGTGGCCGCCCCGGCCCCTCCCCTGCAAGGCCGCACCGGAAAGGCTCTCAAGTGGGCCGTCTCCGCTTTGCTGATCGCCGCGCTGGGCCTGGGGAGCTGGCAGCTCGCCGACACTCTCCTCGATCGCGGCAAGGATTCCAAAGGTCCGGGCACCAACCAAACGAACAGCGGAAACGGCAGCGACGACAGCACCCAACAGAAGGTCCCGCAGACGCTGTCGATCAAGGACGCCAGGGAGTACTACCCGGATGGCGAAGCCCAGCACCCGGATGATGTAGGGAAGACCTACGACACCGACAGCTCAACGTACTGGCGCACTCACTCCTTCACGGACGGTCCCAAACTGGCCCCATCCGTCAAGCGGGGCGTCGGAATCGTCTACGACCTGGGCACCACTCGGTCGCTTTCAGCTGCCTCGATAGGGCTGCACTATGCGGGGAACCAGACTGCCGTCTCCCTGTATGCCGCTGGTTCGCTCTCCTCATCCGCTGACTTGAGCTCCATGAAAATGATCAGTTCCACGCGTACCGACGGCACCACCGCGCGGCTCAAGGCAGACGAGCCGATCAAGACGCGCTATGTGCTGGTCTGGATGACGGCAATGCCCTATTCGCCGGGGGACGAGTACAGCGACGCGGGGTACAAGCAGGCCATCACGGATGTGAAATTCACCGACTGATCCGGCTCGACAGGGGAGACTCAGCGTTGGACGACAGCGCATTCAGCGACATGGGCGACCAGGAGCTTCTGGCCGCCCATGTCGCGGGGGACCCCGATGCCTTCGGTGAGCTTGTGCGGCGCCATCGTGATCGCCTCTGGGCGGTGGCTCTGCGGACCTTGGGCGACCGCGAGGAGGCCGCCGATGCCGTCCAGGACGCCCTGGTCTCCGCATACCGCGCTGCTCATACCTTCCGCGGCCAGTCCGCCGTCACAACCTGGCTCCACCGCATCACTGTCAACGCATGCCTCGACCGCCTCCGTAAGGCCGCGTCGCGAAAGACCTCACCGGTCGATGATGCCGAGCGCCTGGATCAGCTCCTCGAACCTCACGAGTCCGCTGAGGCGCCTGCCGAACGACAGGATCTGCACCGCGAACTCATCAAGGCCATGGAAACGCTACCTGCCGAACAGCGAGCAGCACTCGTACTCGTCGACATGCAGGGCTACCCGGTCGCTGAAGCCGCTCTGGTCCTGGATGTACCCACCGGGACCGTGAAGAGTCGCTGTGCGCGAGGCAGAGCAAGGCTGCTACCTCTCCTGGCGCATCTCCGCTCCCGCGGGGAGAGCGACGTCACAGCGGAGCAAAGGAACCGGACGCCAGGGACATCCGTCCCATCTGCATCGAGTCCGAAGGACATGGGACCAAGCGATCCTGCTGCAGTGAAGGGCGGAGGTGGGCGCACATGACATCTACTGCCGACACGGCTCAGCATCCCGACGTCTCGGAAATCTCCGACCTCGCCGAGGGCCTCCTTCCAGCCTCCCGCGCAGCGGACATCCGGCACCACCTGAGCGGCTGCCCCCTCTGCACCGATGTCCAGGACTCCCTGGACGAGGTCCGGCAGATGCTCGGTGCACTACCGGTGCCACCACACATGCCTGCGGATATCGCCGACCGTATAGAAGCCGCTCTCGTCGCCGAGACCACCCGGGCGTCGATCTCGACAGAAGAGGCCGCGCAAGTTTCACGTGAAACGTCGTCTGTTCCACTCGCCGGATCCACCCGTGCCGCCCGCCCAGCAGGCCACCCTCCGGCCGGCACGGGACCGGGCCGACCACAAGCAGCACGGCGTCGGCGGCGTCGCTCTGCGGTGATAGGGGCCGCGTTCGGCTCGGCCGTCATTGGAGTGGGTGCGTTCTTCCTGCAGAGCGCACCCTCAAACAACGACAGCGCATCAGCGGAGAGGTCGGCGGACAGCAGTGCCCCCGTCTTCGCCGAGTCCGGACTCCAAAGCCAAGTCCGCTCTCTGCTGGCTACCGGTGGCGACACAGCAGCAGCGAGGACTCCGAAGGAACAGAAGGCTCCGTCCGTCCATACGGACTCGAGCCCGAACACGCTCAAGAGAGGAACCGCGGTGGCGGTGCCCTCCTGCATTGAGAGAGGTATCGGTCGCGACGCAAGTCCTCTTGCCCTCCAGCAGGGGACATACCACGGCACGGCCGCCTACCTCGTGGTCCTGCCTTATCCCTCGGACAGCAGCCGGGTCCAGGCGTATGTCGTAGACGCGAGCTGCACCGACGCCACTCCACCAGCCCCCGGCAAAGTCCTGCTGACACACACCTACCCCCGCAGCTGAGCTACTCGGGAATGCATCCCCCGTAGGATCCGTTGGGTGGGGTGTGAGTCCACTGGACTTGGCCCCGGCAGGCAGTAGACAGTCCGCAGAGACGAGGAAGAAACCCGTGAGCGACGTCCGTAACGTGATCATCATCGGCTCCGGGCCGGCTGGGTACACCGCCGCGCTGTACACCGCGCGTGCGTCACTGCAGCCCCTGGTCTTCGAAGGCGCTGTCACCGCAGGCGGTGCTCTCATGAACACCACCGAGGTGGAGAACTTTCCCGGTTTCCGTGACGGCATCATGGGACCGGATCTGATGGACAGCATGCGGGCCCAGGCGGAGCGCTTCGGTGCCGAGCTGGTTCCTGACGACGTCGTCGCTGTTGACCTGACCGGAGAGATCAAAACCGTCACCGACACGGCGGGCACCGTGCACCGCGCAAAAGCGGTCATCGTCACTACCGGCTCGCAGCACCGCAAGCTCGGCCTGCCCAACGAGGACGCCCTCTCCGGGCGCGGAGTCTCCTGGTGCGCCACATGTGACGGCTTTTTCTTCAAGGACCAGGACATCGCCGTCGTCGGCGGCGGCGACACCGCAATGGAGGAGGCCACTTTCCTTTCCAGGTTCGCCAAGTCGGTCACCATCGTGCACCGTCGCGACACCCTGCGCGCTTCCAAGGCGATGCAGGACCGCGCTATTGCCGACCCAAAGATCAAGTTTGCCTGGGACAGCGAAGTCGCTACCATCCACGGCGAGCAGAAACTCACCAGTCTGACCCTGCGCAACACCAGGACCGGGGCCACCAGTGAACTCGCGGTGACCGGCTTGTTCATCGCTGTGGGCCACGATCCGCGCACCGAACTCTTCAAGGGGCAGCTGAACCTCGACGACGAGGGTTACCTGAAGGTGGATGCACCCTCCACCCGGACCAACCTCACCGGCGTGTTCGGGGCCGGGGACGTCGTCGACCACACCTACCGGCAGGCCATCACCGCCGCCGGCACCGGCTGCTCTGCTGCGCTCGACGCAGAGCGGTTCCTCGCGGCGCTGGCCGACGACGAGAAGACAGCAGAACCCGAGAAGATCGCCAGCGTCTGACCCCGTACTTCCCTCACCCACCGCATACCCCGCAATGAAAGAGGAGGCCGCCGTGGCCGGCACCCTGAAGAATGTGACTGACGACTCCTTCGAGCAGGACGTTCTCAAGAGCACAAAACCGGTCCTCGTCGACTTCTGGGCTGCCTGGTGCGGCCCGTGCCGCCAGATCGCCCCCTCGCTCGAGGCGATCGCGGCTGAGTACGGCGACCAGATCGAAGTCGTCAAGCTGAACATCGACGAGAATCCGGGCATCGCCGCCAAGTACGGCGTGATGTCCATTCCCACGCTCAACGTGTACCAGGGTGGCGAGGTCGCCAAGACCATCGTCGGCGCGAAGCCCAAGGCAGCGATCGTTCGCGATCTTGAGGACTTCATCGGCAATGAGGCCACCAAGGCCTGAAGTCACTCATGTTTCACGTGAAACGGGGCTGCCCTTGAGGGCAGCCCCGTTTCAGCATTGATCGACGGGCGGCGCAAGCGACCCTCACAGCGGGCGCAAGACCGGTTCCTTCTGGACCGCACCCAGGAGACGGTCCAAGGCCAGCTCCACATCTTCCTTCCAGGAAAGCGTGGTGCGCAGTTCAAGCCTCAGCCGCGGATAATTAGGGTGCGGTCGCACGGTCTTGAAGCCCACCGACAGCAAATGATTCGCCGGCAGCACACATGCTGGCTCCTTCCATCGGGCGTCGCCGAACGCCTCGATCGCTTTGAAGTTTCGGCGTAGCAAGTCCTTGGCGACCGTCTGCACCATCACCCGGCCCAGCCCCTGCCCTTGATACCCCGGCGCGATCCAGGCCGTCATCAACTGCACCGCGTCAGGTGACACGGGGCTTGTGGGGAACGCCGTGGACCGCGGCACGTAAGCCGGCGGTGCATAGAGAACGAAGCCGACCGGCACATCATCCACGTAGACCACCCGGCCACAGGAACCCCATTCCAGCAACACTGTGGAAAGCCAGGCTTCCTTCTCGAGCGTGGGACGCCCGAGCTTTATTGCGGCTTCTCCGCTGACCGGGTCGAGCTCCCAAAAGACGCACGACCGGCAACGCTGGGGAAGGTCCGGAAGGTTGTCCAGCGTGAGCGGTACGAGCCGACGCCCCATGAACGGTGGTCCTCACTTCCCTCGCCTGCCGCTGCACGCGCGGCAGTCAGCGCATTCCGCTCCCGGAGCAGACTCCCGACGAAACCGCCGAACGCTCCCAAACTCAGACCTGCCGTCACCAGTTGGACGCGGTTCATCGTGCGCACGGGTCCCGGCCTCCCTCCGAGGTGGACCAAGGCGGATGCGCCATACCAGAACGCATCGTATCCATCCCGGCGATCGGACGGATACCGTGGGAAAGCAAAGGGCGGGGCGTGTTCCGGCTCACCGGACACCCCCCGCCGCTCGGCGGTTCACCATCGACGCATCAGCCCTCGTCGTCCTCAGCCGCCTCTTCAGCACCTTCCTCAGAAGTCAGCTTCTCGAGCACTCGACCCTCGCCAGGGGCAAGTGAACCAAGGATCCGGTCGAGATCGTCCATCGAAGCAAATTCGACAACGATCTTCCCCCTCTTCTGTCCCAGGTCAACCTTCACCCGTGTCTCGAAGCGGTCCGAGAGTCGGGATGCAAGCTCCGAGAGAGCGGGCGACAGACGACCCCCCGCACGAGGTCCCTTCGTCTTCGGTGCACGCTGGGGACGTGACTGCATCAGCGTCACAATCTCCTCCACCGCCCGCACGGAGAGTCCCTCCGCGACAATGCGATGCGCCAGCCGGTCCTGCTCCTCGGAGTCATCCACCGACAGCAGAGCACGGGCGTGTCCGGCAGAGAGCACCCCGGCAGCAACCCTGCGCTGCACGGGAAGGGAGAGCCTCAACAGACGCAAGGTGTTCGAGACCTGCGGCCGCGAACGGCCGATCCGGTCCGCCAACTGGTCGTGGGTGCAGTTGAAGTCCTTGAGCAACTGGTCATAGGCCGCTGCCTCTTCGAGCGGATTGAGCTGTGAACGGTGCAAGTTCTCCAGCAACGCATCAAGAAGCAACTTCTCGTCGTCCGTGTCCCGGACGATCGCCGGGATGCGCTCCAGGCCCGCTTCACGACACGCCCTCCAGCGCCGCTCGCCCATGATGAGCTCGTAGCGTTCTGCCGCTACCTGTCGAACGATGACAGGCTGGAGGAGACCGACTTCCTTTACGGAGGAGACGAGTTCAGCGAGAGCGTCTTCGTCGAAGACCTCACGCGGCTGGCGCGGATTCGGCGTGATCGAATCCAGCGGCAACTCCGCGAAGTAGGCACCGGCCGGTTCCGGCGCCGCCGCTGTGGACTCGGGTGCCGCTTCCTGGGCCGGCACGACCGCCTCACGTGCGACTGAGCCGACGGGTCGCGTAGCCAGCTTCGCCGCAGTTACGCCCCGATCCGCTGTCAGCAACGGAGCAGTTCCCGGTGAGGAGGAGACCGCGCCATCTGCCAGGCCGGACTTCTCCTGCGGTGCGGCAGGAATCAGCGCTCCGAGCCCGCGCCCCAACCCCCTACGTCGCTCGCTCACTGGATTCCCTCCGACATGCTTTGCTGACTGGTCTGACCACCGGAATGCGCGTCCTGGCCGTCGTACCGCACCCCAACGCCGCGCAACGCGATCTCACGAGCCGCTTCGAGATACGACAACGATCCGCTCGAGCCTGGATCATAGGTGAGCACCGTCTGCCCATAACTCGGGGCCTCCGAGATGCGCACGGAACGGGGGATGCTTGTCTTGAGAACTTCGCGGGCAAAGTGGCTGCGGACCTCGTCTGCCACCTGGGAGGCAAGCCGAGTGCGGCCGTCGTACATAGTGAGCAGAATCGTCGACACATGAAGGTCAGGGTTGAGGTGCCCACGAACCAGGTCGACGTTCCGCAGGAGCTGCCCCAATCCTTCCAGTGCGTAGTACTCACACTGGATGGGGATCAGCACCTCAGCACCGGCCACCATCGCGTTGACGGTCAACAAGCCCAGAGATGGAGGGCAGTCGATGAGGATGTAGTCCAACGGCTGCTCGTAGGCCTGGAGTGCCCGCTGCAGTCGGCTCTCGCGTGCTACGAGAGAAACCAGCTCGATCTCGGCGCCGGCGAGATCGATGGTTGCCGGGGCACAGAAGAGGCCTTCGACGTCCGGAACCGGCTGGACAACTTCGGACAGTGGCCGACTCTCCACCAGGACGTCGTAGATCGAAGGAACTTCGGAGTGGTGATCGATCCCCAGCGCCGTGGAGGCGTTTCCCTGCGGGTCAAGGTCAACCACTAGAACGCGGGCGCCATGCAGGGCAAGTGAAGCGGCAAGATTGACCGTTGTAGTCGTCTTGCCAACTCCGCCCTTCTGGTTGGCGACCACCATGACGCGCGTCCGCTCCGGCCGTGGCAGGCCTTCGCCGGCGCGGCCGAGGGCTTCTACCGCCAATTGGGCAGCACGACCGATAGGAGTGTCGTCCATCGGGGGCGGCGTTTCACGTGAAACTTCCTCTCCCGCCGACTCGGTACGGGGACCGGGGACCGGATCGGTCATCGGTCCCGCGATGTTGGCGTCGGACCGCAAGGATTCACCCTCCTCGACTTCATGCTCGCAATACACAGAGCCTGCCATGCTTTCGGGGGTGTGAACCAGCGAGGCGTGTTCTTCTGTGGACGAATCCACCTGTGTGGACAACTTCATGGCCCCGAGGGGCGTAGCGTCACGCGGCGCGGATGCCGCACGACTGCGATTGATGATCCCATGCAGTAGTGAGCGACGTTTCACGTGAAACAAGATGCCTGCGGCGACACGTCAACGAGCGACGACACTCCGAAATGCGCGTATTTGACGAGCTTTGAGATGTTTTGCGTCGTCCGCAGAGCGGTTCACCGTCGGCGCCGAGTGCGGCTTACCCGAGCCGCCCTAGCCCGCTTCGTCGCAAAACGCACGCCACCAGGACTCTCACCCACAACGACCCGCACCACGGTGGACAGCGGGTCGACAACGCCCTCGCCCACCTGCATCACTGAAGTCTCCACCACTCCGAGCTTGCTCAGAGCCGCACGCGCACCGTGGATCTCCTCCTCGGCGGTATCGCCCTTGAGCGCCAGCATTTCCCCGTACGGTCGCAGCAACGGCACCCCCCAACCAGCCAGCCGGTCCAGCGGTGCCACTGCGCGTGCTGTCACCACGTGCACCGGCGGCAGCTTGCCCAGGACTTCCTCAGCACGTCCGCGGACAACCGTCACATGATCCAGCCCCAACAGCTCCACCACCTCTTGGAGGAAATTGGTTCGCCTTAGCAGCGGCTCAAGCAGCGTGATCTTCAGGTCCCTGCGGACGAGCGCCAAAGGAATACCAGGAAGCCCCGCGCCGGAACCGACGTCGCAGACCGTGACACCTTGGGGAACCACCTCGGACAGCACCGCACAGTTCAGCAGGTGCCGCTCCCAGAGCCTGGGTACCTCGCGTGGCCCGATCAACCCCCGAGTGACGCCGGCGTCCGCAAGTAGTTCGGCGTACCGGACGACTTCCGGGAAGGATTCCCCGAAAACCGCATGCGCCACTTCCGGCGCCTGGGGAAGCTCCGCTGACTCCGTCACGGGAACCGTCCTTCCGTACCGCGATACCGCGATGGGTGGCTGACTAACAGGCTGACAAAGTTCGGCCCCGCCTGTGTACAGGCGGGGCCGACAGAACGACGCATCGGTCAGGCCGGAAGAACAACGACGAAGCGCTGCGGCTCCTCGCCCTCCGACTCGCTGCGCAGTCCAGCTGCCGCGACCGCATCGTGCACGACCTTGCGCTCGAACGGGGTCATCGGGTCGAGCTTCACCGGCTCGCCAGAGCTCTTCACCCGGTCGGCCGCCTTGGCTCCCAGCGCGGCGAGCTCCTCACGCTTCTTGGCACGGAAGCCTGCGACGTCCAGCATCAGCCGGCTGCGATCACCGGTCTCGCGGTGTACCGCGAGCCGAGTGAGCTCCTGGAGCGCCTCCAGCACCTCACCATCGCGTCCCACGAGCTTCTGGATGTCGCGGCTGTCCGTATCGCTGATGATCGAGACTGCTGCCCTGTCCGCCTCGACATCCATATCGATGTCCCCGTCCAGGTCGGCGATGTCGAGCAGACCCTCGAGGTAGTCCGCCGCGATCTCGCCTTCCTGCTCGAGACTGCTCAGTGTGTCGCCCTCAGCGGCAGCGGAGGTGGTGGTGCCTTCCGTCACGGGATGGACTCCTTCTTACTTCTTGGACGGGTGCTTGGGGCGCTGCTGGCCCTTGCGCTGCCCCGGCTTGGCTTGGCGTGCCGTACTACTGGGAGCAGATTTGGCTTCCTGCTTCGGCTTGTCCTGCGGCTCGGCCTTCTTGTCCAGCGACGTCTTCTCGGACGAGCCGACATCCTGGGTCTCAGCGCCTGCCTCCGTGGGCTTGGCACCACCTGAAGACACCGCGCCCGTCTGGCGCTGCGCCTTTGTCTGGCGCTTGGGCTGCTGCCGCTTGGGCGCAGCGTCCGCAAGGCTCAGGCCCTCCGCCTCAGCGGCGACGGCTGCATCGCTCTTCTCTACGGTGCCGTCGGCCTGAGCGACCAAGCCGGACTTGCTCAGCGTGGTGATGAACTTACGCTCGGCGTCGTTGCGATCCTTCGTCTCCTTGGACGCGATTCCCTTGATGATGTTGCGCTGGTGGCGCGTCCTCGTGGAACCGTGCGCGACAACATGCTTCTGGATCCGCTCCAGGAGGCCCGCCTGGGCCTGGCTGCCCGGGGTCGGGTTGCGGTGGATCACGAACATCTGCTGGCCCATGGTCCACACGTTGGTGGTCAGCCAGTAGACGAGGACACCGACCGGGAAGTTGATCCCCATCACGGCGAACATCAGCGGGAAGACGTACATCAGCATCTTCTGCTGCTGCATGAACGGCGTCTTGACGGACATGTCGACGTTCTTCGTCATCAGCTGGCGTTGCGTGTAGAACTGCGACGCAGACATCAGGATGATCATGACGGCGGTGACGATGCGGACGTCGGTCTGCGTGGCACCGAGCGACGCCACCTTGTCCGCGCTCTCGGTGAACTTCGCCGCCAGCGGGGCGCCGAAGATGTGCGCCTTACGCGCACTCTCCAGCAGCGGCTGATCGATGACGCCGATCGTCTTTCCATTGGCGATACCGGCGAGCACGTGGTACAGCGCGAAGAAGAACGGCGACTGAGCGAGGATCGGCAGGCACGAGGAGAGCGGGTTGGTGCCCGTCTCCTTGTACAGCTTCATCATCTCTTCGGACTGTCGCTGCTTGTCGTTCTTGTAGCGCTCCTGGATCGCCTTCATCTTCGGCTGGAGCGCCTGCATGCCACGAGTCGACTTGATCTGCTTCACGAAGAGCGGGATCAGGCAGATCCGGATCAGGACCACCAAGGACACGATGGACAGGCCCCAGGCCCAGCCCGTGTCCGGACCGAAAATGGCTCCGTACAGCGAGTGGAACTGGACGATGACCCAGGAAACTGGGGTGGTGATAAAACTGAACAGACTGGCAATCGTGTCCACTAATCAGGCTCCTTGAGCATTGGGCGAGGTCTCTGCGGCCGGGCCGGTCTCCTGACCGGAGTGTCCGCCCTTGCTTGTCCGCCACGCATGGCGTAGCAGTTCGTGCCAACGCGGCCGTTTGCGCGGCGGAACGTGATCCACGCCACCTGGCGACCACGGGTTGCACCGCAGAATGCGCCAGGCCGTCAGCGCCGTGCCTTTCACCGCGCCGTGCCGGTCGATAGCCGTATATCCGTAGTGGGAACACGACGGGTAGTACCTGCAGACGGGCCCCAGAAGCGGGCTGATCGTCCACTGGTACAGCTTGATGAGAGCCAGCAGCGGGTACTTCATCTCGCGCCCCCTCCCAGTAGCCGCCCCAAGGCGGCATCCAGGTCTCGGGCCAGCTGTGCATGGTCGGCGACGCCTGCTCCGGGCAGCGCCCGTACGACAACCAGGCTACCGGGGGGCAACTGAGGCAGGCGATCTCGAACCAAATGGCGAAGTTTCCGCTTCACCGAGGTGCGAACGACCGCTCCGCCCACTGCCTTGCTCACGACGAAACCCGCACGTGTCGGGGGAGTGCTCTCCCCAGGCACGTGCGGGTCCGTTGTACCGCTGCACAGATGGACGACGAGTAGCGGGCGCCCGGCACGGCGCCCTCGTCGTACCGCGGCCGCGAAGTCCTCGCGCCGCCTCAGCCGATTCTCGGTAGGCAGCACGTCATGACCTGTACGAGATCAGGCGGACAGACGGGAGCGACCCTTGCCACGGCGGGTAGCCAGGATCGCGCGGCCGGCACGCGTACGCATACGCAGACGGAAACCGTGAGTCTTGGCACGGCGACGGTTGTTCGGCTGGAAGGTGCGCTTGCTCACTCGGGGGCTCCAGAAATGAATCGGGTGGTGGCGGGACATCGCCTGGCTGTCACCGTGCGCCCACGAAAAGCTCGCGAATACGCCCGTGTGCACCGCTTCACGATCACACGATCGTGATCTTTGCCCATCGGAGGCAGGCGGCAGCAGCCATCGACAACTCGACCTGGTTACGGTACGCGCGGCTACGCCATCCGGTCAAACCAACCCTTTCACAGCCGCCACTGTGCACAGGCTGTGGACAACAACTTGAACCGCGAGGGTCGCCCTGACTACCGTGGCCCGACTCCCAAGTCTTTTTCCTGCCTGTCTTCACCCCCCGTCCCGAGAACCACACATTCGTGGGACCTGTGAGAGAGCGTGCCCCGTGGCTGATGTACCTGCCGATCTTGCCGCAGTGTGGCCACGAGTTCTCGAACGTCTCCTCGCCGACGGGCAGCAAGGCATCGAGCCCAAGGACAAACAGTGGATCGAGCGCTGCCAGCCACTGGCCCTGGTGGCGGACACAGCGCTGCTCGCCGTTCCCAACGAGTGGGGCAAACGGGTCCTGGAAGGACGGCTCGCCCCGCTCATCAGCGAGACGCTGAGTCATGAGTGCGGCCGTCCGATCCGGATCGCGATCACTGTCGACGACACCGCGGGCGACCCGTCACAGACTGCCCCACCCGCGCATCAGTCACAGCAGCCCCGCTATCAGCACCCGCACGAAGAACCCCGGCACGCCGACAGCTATGACGCGTACGGGCGCCGTCCTTCCGCCGACGGCATGCCGACGGCGCGCCCGGCCTACCCCGACTACGAGCAGCAGCGCCCCGACCCCGGAGCATGGCCCCGGCCCCAGGAGGACTACTCCTGGCAGCAGCCACGGCTCGGCGGCTTCCAGGAACGCGATCCGTACACCGGCCCCCGGCAGCAACAGCCGGACCACGACTACCGACAGCAGCCACCGGACCGTCCGCAGTACGAGCAGCAGCGTCCCGAGCGCCATGACCTCCGGGATCCGTCCTCCCAGCGCCACCTGCCCAACCCGAGCGGCGCCCCCGGCCCGCTGGCGGCCCAACCCGCTCCCGCGGCCGGCCCCGGCGAACCGCAGGCACGACTGAACCCCAAGTACCTTTTCGACACCTTCGTCATCGGCGCCTCCAACCGGTTCGCCCACGCAGCCGCGGTCGCAGTCGCCGAAGCGCCGGCCAAGGCGTACAACCCGTTGTTCATCTACGGCGAGTCCGGGCTCGGCAAGACCCACCTGCTGCATGCGATCGGGCACTACGCCCGCAGCCTTTACCCCGGCACGCGGGTGCGTTATGTGAGCTCCGAGGAGTTCACCAACGAGTTCATCAACTCGATCCGCGACGGCAAGGGCGACACCTTCCGCAAGCGCTATCGCGACGTCGACATCCTCCTGGTCGACGACATTCAGTTCCTGGCGAGCAAGGAGTCCACGCAGGAGGAGTTCTTCCACACCTTCAACACGCTGCACAACGCCAACAAACAGATCGTGCTGTCCTCGGATCGGCCGCCCAAGCAGCTGGTGACCCTGGAAGACCGGCTGCGGAACCGCTTCGAGTGGGGGCTGACCACCGACGTCCAGCCGCCCGAGTTGGAGACCCGCATCGCGATCCTGCGCAAGAAGGCTGTACAGGAGCAGCTCAATGCTCCGCCCGAGGTACTCGAGTTCATCGCCTCCCGCATCTCTCGCAACATCCGCGAGCTGGAAGGCGCGCTGATCCGGGTCACGGCTTTCGCTTCGCTCAACAGGCAGCCGGTGGACCTCGGACTCACCGAAATCGTGCTGAAGGACCTGATCCCCGGCGGCGAGGACTCAGCCCCCGAGATCACCGCAAGCGCCATCATGGCAGCGACAGCCGACTACTTCGGCCTGACCATCGAAGACCTCTGTGGTTCGTCGCGCAGCCGGGTGCTGGTCACCGCCCGGCAGATCGCCATGTATCTCTGCCGCGAGCTGACCGACCTCTCGCTGCCCAAGATCGGCGCACAGTTCGGCGGCCGCGACCACACCACGGTGATGCATGCCGACCGCAAGATCCGCGCGCTGATGGCCGAACGGCGGTCGATCTACAACCAGGTCACTGAACTCACCAACCGCATCAAGAACGGCTGACGCAGCGCTTCAGGAACCACGAAGGGCGTCTCGGGCTACGTACCCGGGACGCCCTTCGCCGTTCCGTCTGCCGCCGGCTGTTCGAATACGCCGAGTGCCCGGCACGTTCTCCACAGTTCTGTGGTCCCGGCCCCGTCCACACCCTGGGGACTGATGAGTTGTCCAGATTGTGTCCACAGGCGCGGTGACCGTTACCTTCTCTCGCCAGGTCAGCGACGTGTGGATTTGTGACTATCGAGCGTCCACAGACTGTGGACGGAAAGTTTGCCCACAGGCGGCCGGATGACTTGTCCACGGGCAACCCACAGACTGGGGGACGTTGTCCCCAGCTTCTCCACACCCTTGTCCACTGTTCGGCAACGAAACACCCGGCTTCACTGTCGCGAGTGAAAGCCGTCACACCCGGGAGCTGGAGGGCCCTGTGGGGAAGCCGACCAAAGCTGGGGACAGACCTGGGGAGAACCGGCCCTCCCCTGTGCATCGGGTGTGCAGAACTTTTCGGTGTCCACAGACCGGGTCAGTTGTCCACCGGCCCCGCCCACAGGTGCGGTGGACAAAAAACCCCACCTGAGCTGCACAAACAGGGTTATCCACGGTTTCCACAACACCTACTACTACTGCCTCCTATAGTTACCGGGGAATTAGCTCCGAAGTGGGTGCTGTGCACAACTCGCCCGTCAGGCCGCTGCTGCCGCTCGGCACGACTTGACCCCGACTCGCACCGAGTGTCGGTGGCGTAGGTCAGACTGGTCCCCGGCAACAAGCCGACGACTAAGGCCAGCAAGGCGAGCCAGCAACAGCAGGAGGCGGTTCCGGTGAAGATCCGGGTGGAGCGCGATGTACTCGCGGAGGCGGTGGCCTGGACGGCCCGTAGCCTCCCTGCCCGTCCGCCGGTGCCCGTTCTTGCGGGCCTGCTGCTGAGGGCGGAGGAGGGCGCTCTGAGCCTCTCCGGCTTCGACTACGAGGTCTCGGCGCGGGTCTCGGTCGATGCCGAGATCGAGGAGGACGGCACCGTCCTGGTGTCCGGTCGGCTGCTTGCCGACATCTGCCGCGCGCTTCCCAACCGACCGGTGGAGATCTCCACAGACGGTGTGCGGGCGACCGTGGTCTGCGGCTCCTCACGGTTCACCCTTCACACGCTGCCCGTCGAGGAATATCCGGCGCTGCCGCAGATGCCGACCGCTACCGGCACGGTGCCGGGCGAGGTCTTCGCCTCAGCCGCCGCTCAGGTCGCGATCGCCGCGGGCCGTGACGACACACTGCCCGTCCTGACCGGTGTGCGCATCGAGATCGAAGGCGACCGGGTCACGCTGGCCTCCACCGACCGCTACCGCTTCGCGGTCCGTGAATTCCTGTGGAAGCCGGAGGATCCGGAGGCGTCCGCGGTTGCCCTGGTGCCTGCCAAGACGCTGCTGGACACTGCCAAGTCGCTGACCAATGGAGACACGGTCACTCTGGCGCTGTCCGGGTCCGGGGCCGGTGAGGGCCTGATCGGTTTCGAGGGTGCCGGGCGCCGTACGACCACCCGACTGCTCGAGGGCGACCTTCCGAAGTACCGAACCCTCTTCCCCACGGAGTTCAACTCGATCGCCGTCATTGAAACCGGTCCGTTCGTCGAGGCCGTCAAGCGCGTTGCTCTCGTTGCCGAGCGGAACACTCCGGTGCGGCTCAGCTTCGAGCAGGGCGTGCTGATCCTCGAGGCTGGATCCAGCGACGATGCACAGGCTGTGGAACGTGTCGATGCGAAGCTCGACGGTGACGACATCTCGATCGCCTTCAACCCGACCTTCCTGCTGGACGGACTGAGCGCAATCGATTCCCCGGTCGCTCAGCTGTCCTTTACGACGTCCACGAAGCCGGCTCTGCTCAGTGGCCGCCCAGCCATCGACGCAGAGGCTGACGACGCGTACAAGTACCTGATCATGCCGGTGCGACTGTCCGGCTGAGAGAGGGCTGCAGGAAGGTGCCTCTCGAGTTGACGTTGTACGTCTGAGCGGCCGACCCCGCAGGTGTGTCCGGGCGTCCCGGCGTACGCTCGGTCGCGGGTACAAACGCCACCACGTCACTAAGGATCTTCTGATGGAGCTCGGTCTCGTCGGCCTCGGCAAAATGGGCGGGAACATGCGCGAGCGCATCCGCCGCGCAGGTCACACCGTCATCGGTTACGACCGGAACCCGGACGTCGCCGATGTCCACAGCCTGCAAGAGCTTGTGGGCCAGCTCAAGGGCCCTCGCGTTGTGTGGGTGATGGTTCCGGCAGGCGCCGCCACCCAGTCCACGGTCGACGAACTGGCCGACCTGCTCTCCCCGGGTGACGTCGTGGTCGACGGCGGTAACTCCCGCTGGACCGACGACGAGAAGCACGCGACCGAGCTGCGGCTCAAGGGCATCGGCTTCGTCGACTGCGGTGTCTCCGGGGGCGTCTGGGGTCTGGAGAACGGCTATGCGCTGATGTACGGCGGGGACGCCGATGACGTCGCGAAGGCTCAGCCGATCTTTGATGCGCTGAAGCCCGAGGGCGAGTTCGGCTCGGTACACGCGGGCAAGGTCGGCGCCGGGCACTTCGCCAAGATGGTCCACAACGGCATCGAGTACGCCATGATGCAGGCTTATGCCGAGGGGTGGGAGCTCCTGGAGAAGGTCAGCTCGGTCACCGATGTTCGCGAGGTGTTCCGGTCCTGGCAGGAGGGCACGGTCATCCGTTCCTGGTTGCTCGACCTCGCGGTCAACGCACTGGATGACGACGAGCACTTGGACCAGCTGCGTGGGTTCGCTGCCGACTCGGGTGAGGGCCGTTGGACCGTCGAGGCCGCGATCGACAACGCCGTTCCGTTGCCTGCGATCACTGCTTCGCTCTTCGCGCGATTTGCTTCGCGGCAGGACGACTCACCGCAGATGAAGATGATCGCGGCACTGCGTAACCAGTTCGGCGGCCACGCCGTCGAGAACACCAAGAAGTAATACAGCAGCGGAAGGCCGGCGGCCCAGTTCATGCATGTCACGCATCTGTCGCTGGCCGACTTCCGCTCGTACGCCCGGGTCGAGGTCCCTCTCGACCCGGGCGTCACTGTGTTCGTGGGGGCGAACGGGCAAGGGAAGACCAACCTCGTCGAGGCGATCGGTTATCTGGCGACGCTCGGCAGCCACCGGGTCTCCTCCGACGCTCCTTTGGTGCGGATGGGCGCCGATCGGGCAGTCATCCGTGCGGCGGTCACCCAGGGAGAGCGATCTCAGCTGGTTGAGCTCGAGCTCAATCCCGGACGCGCCAACCGGGCCCGCATCAACCGGTCTTCACAGGTCAGGCCGCGCGACGTGCTGGGGATCGTGCGTACGGTGCTGTTCGCGCCGGAGGATCTCTCTCTGGTGAAGGGTGATCCGGGCGAGCGCAGGCGTTTTCTGGACGAGTTGGTGACCGCGCGATCGCCGCGGATGGCCGGGGTGCGTTCCGATTACGAGCGGGTCCTCAAGCAGCGCAACACCTTGCTCAAGTCAGCGGCGATGGCGCGCAAGCATGGGGGGCGGTCGATGGACATGTCCACCCTGGATGTGTGGGATCAGCATCTGGGGCGAGTGGGCGCCGAGTTGCTGGCACAGCGACTCGATCTGATCGCGACGCTGCAGCCTCTGACGGACAAGGCATATGAGCAAGTAGCCCCTGGCGGTGGCCCTGTGGTGCTGGCGTACCGGAGTTCGATCGGTGAGGACGTCGATGCGGGTCGGTCGCGCGATGAGTTGTACGAGTGGTTGCTCGGCCAGTTGGTGGCGGTCCGGAAGCAGGAGATCGAGCGGGGGGTGACGTTGGTCGGGCCACATCGCGACGATCTGGTCCTGAAGCTGGGGCGGCTGCCCGCGAAGGGCTATGCGAGCCATGGCGAGTCCTGGTCGTATGCGCTGGCATTGCGACTGGCGTCCTACGACTTGCTGAGGGCTGAGGGCAATGAGCCGGTGCTGGTGCTGGACGATGTTTTCGCGGAGTTGGACGTGCGCCGCCGTGAGCGGCTTGCCGAGCTGGTGGCTCCGGGCGAGCAGGTGCTCGTGACGGCTGCCGTGGACGATGACGTACCGGCCGTGCTCGCAGGACTGCGCTATACCGTTTCCGAGGGTTCGGTGGAGCGCGTATGAGCGCTTCGTCGGCCGACGGCGCAGGCGGTCCGCGGGATTTCGTCGGCACCGGTGACGTCGGGGGTGCTGGGGAGCGTACGGGTCCGGAGACGCCACGAATTCCCGAACCGTCCGGGATCGATCTGGCGCGGGTGGCCTTGCGGGCGGCGAAGGAGCAAGCGAAGGCGCGCGGTGCGGCGACGCAGCAGATGAAGCAGGCAAGGCGCGGTGGTCTGCGGTCCGGAGCACGGGCGGACGGGCGTGATCCGTTGCCGCTGAGTGCGGCAATCAATCGACTGATCACGGAGCGCGGCTGGGAGGCGCCGGCTGCCGTAGGCGGAGTGATGGGGCGCTGGTCACAGATTGTGGGCGAGAGCTTGGCGCAGCACTGTATGCCTCAGCGCTACGACGAAGATGCCCGTGTGCTCACCGTGGAATGCGATTCGACGGCGTGGGCGACGCAGCTTCGGCTGCTGGCCCCCCAGCTGGTAGCGCGGCTCAATGCGGATCTGGGCCAGGGCACGGTGAAGCTGATCAAGGTCTTGGGCCCGGGCGGGCCTCCGCGACGATTCGGCCCGCTGCGAGCGCCCGGCAGTACGGGCCCGGGAGACACGTACGGCTGACGCGACGAACTGTTTCACGTGGAACAAGAGGTCCTTGTTTCACGTGAAACAAGGACCTCGGTCGGCCGTACTGAAGACAGGTGCGGCTCCGAGTGTCCCTCACCGTAGCGAGAGGTTGACAGGTCGAAGCGCTCAATGCCCGTGTGAGCCTCTTGGGGCCCCTCTCTGGATATGGGGAGTCGGGTGAGGCCGGTTCAGGGCGGCACATGTGGACTCAGGTACCGGCAAACCCCCATTCATGTCTGCGCTACCGGTAGACTGGGAGCTAATCCCGCCCACCAGCGGAACAAGTCGAACGACGCAGCCACTCCTGCTTGCCCTGGAGCGGCCTGTGCTGTGCCAGAAAGGGCGCTTCGTGGCCGATTCCGGCAACCCCAACGAGATCACTCCGTCCACCGCCGGCGAGAACGGCGAGGTAACCCGTTCGTACGACGCCAGCGCGATCACCGTCCTCGAGGGTTTGGACGCGGTCCGCAAGCGACCCGGCATGTACATCGGCTCGACCGGTGAACGTGGGCTCCATCACCTGGTGCAAGAGGTCGTCGACAACTCCGTCGACGAGGCCATGGCCGGGCATGCCGACACGATCGACGTCACGATCCTGCCCGACGGCGGGGTGCGTGTGGTCGACAACGGCCGTGGTATTCCGGTGGGCATCGTGCCCTCGGAGAACAAACCGGCCGTCGAGGTCGTGATGACCGTTCTGCACGCCGGTGGCAAGTTCGGCGGTGGCGGCTATGCCGTCTCCGGTGGTCTGCACGGTGTAGGTGTCTCCGTCGTGAACGCCCTGTCGGCGAAGGTCGCGGTCGAAGTCAAGTGTGACGGCTACCACTGGACGCAGGATTACAAGCTCGGTGTGCCGACGGCTCCCCTGGCCCGTGGCGAAGCCACCGACGAGAGCGGTACCAGCGTCACTTTCTGGGCCGACGGGGACATCTTCGAGACGACCGAGTACTCCTTCGAGACGCTGTCGCGGCGCTTCCAGGAGATGGCCTTCCTGAACAAGGGCCTCACCCTGACGCTGACTGACGAGCGTGAGTCCGCCAAGGCGACCGTCGGTGCGGAGACGGTCGACGAGGCTGTGGAGGAGGAGCCGCAGGCTCGCTCGGTCACCTACCACTACGAAGGCGGCATCGTCGACTTCGTGAAGTACCTGAACTCGCGCAAGGGTGAGCTGATTCACCCGACGGTGATCGACGTCGAGGCCGAGGACAAAGAGCGTCTGCTCTCGGCGGAGATCGCCATGCAGTGGAATTCGCAGTACAGCGAGGGTGTGTATTCCTTCGCGAACACGATCCACACGCATGAGGGCGGCACGCACGAGGAGGGCTTCAGGGCGGCGCTGACCGGTCTGGTGAACCGGTATGCGCGCGACAAGAAGCTGTTGCGCGAGAAGGACGACAACCTCTCGGGCGAGGACATCCGTGAGGGTCTGACGGCGATCATCTCCGTCAAGCTGGGCGAGCCGCAGTTCGAGGGCCAGACGAAGACGAAGCTGGGCAACACCGAAGCGAAGACCTTCGTGCAGAAGGTGGTCTACGAGCACCTCACGGACTGGTTCGACCGGAACCCCATCGAGGCCGTGGACATCATCCGCAAGGCGATTCAGGCGCAGACCGCCCGGGTCGCTGCCCGTAAGGCGCGGGACCTGACCCGGCGCAAGGGGCTGCTGGAGAGTGCCTCGCTTCCCGGCAAGCTGAGCGACTGCCAGTCGAACGACCCGACGAAGTGCGAGATCTTCATCGTCGAGGGTGACTCCGCCGGTGGTTCGGCGAAGTCCGGACGCAACCCGATGTACCAGGCGATCCTGCCGATCCGAGGCAAGATCCTCAACGTCGAGAAGGCGCGGATCGACAAGATCCTGCAGAACACCGAGGTGCAGGCGCTGATCTCGGCATTCGGTACCGGGGTCCATGAGGACTTCGACATCGAGAAGCTGCGCTACCACAAGATCATTCTGATGGCGGACGCCGATGTCGACGGCCAGCACATCAACACGCTGCTGCTGACCTTCCTCTTCCGGTTCATGCGGCCGCTGGTCGAGGCGGGGCACGTCTATCTGTCGCGTCCACCGCTGTTCAAGATCAAGTGGGGCCGGGACGACTTCGAGTACGCCTACTCGGACCGGGAGCGGGATGCCCTGGTCGAGCTGGGCAAGCAGAACGGCAAGCGGATCAGGGACGACTCGATCCAGCGGTTCAAGGGTCTCGGCGAGATGAACGCCGAGGAGCTGCGCATCACGACGATGGACACGGACCACCGGGTGCTCGGCCAGGTGACGCTGGACGACGCGGCGCAGGCCGACGATCTGTTCTCGGTGCTGATGGGCGAGGACGTCGAGGCGCGGCGCTCGTTCATCCAGCGCAACGCCAAGGACGTTCGGTTCCTCGACATCTGAGCCGGTCTCTGCTGACCGCACTGAAAGGACTTTGACCAGCGATGGCCGACGAGAATTCCCCTGTGATGCCCGAAGAGGAGCCCGCTGTCCCGGGCGTGGGCATGCGTGTAGAGCCGGTGGGGCTCGAGACCGAGATGCAGCGTTCGTACCTCGACTACGCGATGTCCGTCATCGTGTCGCGTGCGCTGCCGGATGTACGGGACGGGCTGAAGCCCGTGCACCGCCGAGTGCTGTACGCGATGTACGACGGTGGTTACCGGCCCGAGAAGGGCTTCTACAAGTGCGCCCGCGTCGTCGGTGACGTCATGGGTACGTACCACCCGCACGGCGACTCCTCGATCTACGACGCCCTGGTCCGGCTGGCCCAGCACTGGTCCATGCGCATGCCGCTGGTGGACTCCAACGGAAACTTCGGTTCGCCGGGCAACGACCCTGCTGCGGCCATGCGGTACACCGAGTGCAAGATGATGCCGCTGTCCATGGAGATGGTCAGGGACATCGATGAGGAGACCGTCGACCTCCAGGACAACTACGACGGCCGTAATCAGGAGCCGGTGGTTCTGCCGGCTCGCTTCCCGAACCTGCTGGTGAACGGTTCAGCGGGCATCGCGGTCGGCATGGCGACCAACATCCCCCCGCACAACCTGCGGGAGGTCGCAGCCGGCGCCCAGTGGTACCTGGAGAACCCGGAGGCCACGCACGAGGAGCTCCTGGACGCTCTGATGGAGCGCATCAAGGGCCCGGACTTCCCGACGGGTGCGCTGGTTGTGGGGCGCAAGGGCATCGAGGAGGCGTACCGCACAGGTCGCGGCTCCATCACGATGCGTGCGGTCGTCGCGGTAGAGGAGATCCAGAACCGCCAGTGTCTGGTGGTAACGGAACTCCCGTACCAGACCAACCCGGACAATCTCGCACAGAAGATCGCCGACCTGGTGAAGGACGGCAAGGTCGGCGGTATCGCGGACGTCCGCGACGAGACGTCTTCGCGTACCGGCCAGCGGCTGGTCGTGGTCTTGAAGCGTGACGCGGTCGCCAAGGTCGTGCTGAACAACCTCTACAAGCACACCGACCTGCAGTCGAACTTCGGTGCCAACATGCTGGCGCTGGTCGACGGGGTGCCGCGCACCCTGTCGATCGATGCCTTCATCCGGCACTGGGTGACGCACCAGATCGAGGTCATCGTCCGGCGTACGAAGTTCCGGTTGCGCAAGGCCGAGGAGCGGGCACACATCCTGCGCGGCCTACTCAAGGCGCTCGACGCGATCGACGAGGTCATCGCACTCATCAGGCGCAGCCATACGGTCGAGAACGCCCGTGAGGGCCTGATGGGCCTGCTGGAGATCGACGAGATCCAGGCGAACGCGATCCTGGAGATGCAGCTGCGCCGACTGGCCGCGCTGGAGCGCCAGAAGATCACTGCCGAGCACGACGAGCTTCAGGCGAAGATCAACGAGTACAACCTGATCCTTGCTTCGCCCGAACGTCAACGGCAGATCGTCAGCGAGGAACTGGCGGCCATCGTCGACAAGTTCGGTGACGACCGACGCTCCAAGCTGGTGCCTTTCGACGGCGACATGTCCATCGAGGACCTGATCGCCGAGGAGGACATCGTCGTCACCATCACGAACGGTGGTTACGTCAAGCGCACCAAGACCGAGGACTACCGCTCGCAGAAACGCGGCGGTAAGGGAGTACGCGGGACGAAGCTGAAGCAGGACGACATCGTCGCCCACTTCTTCGTCTCGACCACGCACCACTGGCTGCTGTTCTTCACCAACAAGGGCCGGGTCTACCGGGCGAAGGCATACGAGTTGCCGGACGCCGGCCGTGACGCGCGCGGCCAGCACGTCGCCAACCTGCTCGCCTTCCAGCCGGACGAGCAGATCGCGCAGATCCTGGCGATCCGCGATTACGAAGCCGCGCCGTATCTGATCCTGGCCACCAAGGGCGGTCTGGTGAAGAAGACATCGCTCAAGGACTATGACTCGCCTCGATCGGGCGGTGTCATCGCGATCAACCTGCGGGAGACCGCAGACGGCAGCGATGACGAGCTGATCGGTGCGGAGCTGGTTTCGGCGGACGATGATCTGTTGCTGGTCAGCAGGAAGGCGCAGTCGATCCGGTTCACCGCGTCGGACGACGCGCTGCGTCCGATGGGACGTGCGACCTCGGGCGTGAAGGGCATGAGCTTCCGTGAAGGTGACGAACTGCTCTCGATGAATGTCGTCCGGGCGGGTACTTTCGTCTTCACAGCCACCGACGGCGGGTACGCGAAGCGGACCCCCGTCGATGAGTACCGCGTCCAAGGTCGTGGTGGTCTCGGTATCAAGGCCGCCAAGATCGTGGAGGACAGGGGCTCGCTGGTCGGTGCCCTGGTGGTCGAGGAGACGGATGAGATCCTTGCCATCACGCTCGGCGGCGGTGTGATTCGTACGCGAGTCAATGAGATCAGGGAAACGGGCCGTGACACCATGGGCGTCCAACTGATCAACCTGGGCAGGCGCGACGCGGTGGTCGGTATCGCTCGTAATGCCGAGGCCGGCCGCGAGGCGGAAGAGATCGACGCAGTCGATGGTGATGTTGTCGACGGCGAGATGGTCGACGGCGAAGCGGTCGAAGCGGGAGCGGGAGTCGAGGGCACCGAGCCTTCGACAGGGGAGCACGAGGAGTAGAGCGTGAGTGGAGCCACGGGCGCCGGAGCGGCCGCTTCGGGAGCTGGAGCACACGGTGCCCGTGGCCCTGCCGCGGACTCCCAAGGGGGAACGGTGACGGATGCTCGGGGGGCTCAGCCTCCTTACGAGGCGCAGCCCTATCAGCCGCCGCAGGCCTATCCGTCACCGTCGGCTGCCGGTACGCATGGTGGACAGCCACGGGATGCCGGTGCGCAGGCGGTGCGGCGGGCGCGCACGGGCGCGCGAACGACGCCGCGTACCCGTAAGGCGCGGCTGCGGGTGGCGAAGGCTGACCCGTGGTCGGTGATGAAGGTCAGTTTCCTGCTGTCGATCGCGCTCGGCATCTGCACTGTCGTCGCGGCAGCCGTGCTGTGGATGGTCATGGACGCGATGGGCGTCTTTTCGACCGTGGGCGGCACCATCAGCGAAGCCACCGGGTCGAGTGACGGCAGTGGCTTCGACCTCCAGTCCTTCCTGTCGCTGCCGCGGGTGCTGCTGTTCACGTCGGTCATCGCGGTGATCGACGTGGTGTTGGCCACGGCTCTGGCAACGCTCGGCGCCTTCATCTACAACCTGTCCGCCGGGTTCGTCGGCGGCATCGAGGTGACACTCGCCGAGGATGAGTAGGGGCCCGGCTATCGATTTTGGGACTGGCCCTGAAGTGCGCTAATCTTCAGGGGCAGCGCGGGGCTATAGCTCAGTTGGTTAGAGCGCATCCCTGATAAGGATGAGGCCACAGGTTCAAATCCTGTTAGCCCCACCGCGAACATCGGCTCGGACGGGAATCTCCGTCCGAGCCGATGTGCATTCCCGGCGCAATACTCCAGAGCGAAGTAGGTCACCGATCGGTATCGGCCGGTGTGTATAGTCGGGCGGCAGAGGTCCCTTACGTCAAGGAAAGACGAGGTCGCGCGGTGAAGAAGCTTCTCCTGGTCGCACTGGCTGCCATTGGCGGGCTCCTCGTGTACCGCCAGATCCAGGCGGATCGCGCCGAGCAGGATCTGTGGACGGAGGCGACTGACTCCGTGCCCGCAGGTTCGGGTGTGTGAGACCCAGCGTCTTGAAGTCATAGCCCCGGCCGCCAGGCGGCCGGGGCTCTGCCGTATGCGGTAGCTGGTTCGGGGAGCCGATTCGGCCGCAGCCGCAGACAGCGGGATGACGGGCAGGGCAGGATGGGTCGGCATCGCGGCACTTCCGGGGCGGGCGCGGGAGCGGCACCGTCGCTCCGGTCGCCGTGCTGATGTCGATGGTGTTCGACGAATGCCCGCCGCGTGGACGACAAGGGGCGGTTGGTCATGAGGCGGCGCAGCAGGGACTGGGTCGCGCCGGTCGTGGGGTCGGCAATGTGCGCACTGATGGCATGGGGTGTGTTGCCCGGGCAGGCCTGGGCGACAGACTCTCCTGGCTCCTACGTCTTCGATGCGCACGCCCGGACGGTGGCCGGCGCGGCTGTCAGTACGGATGCCGAACAGCTGAAGGCGGGCTCGGTATACCGCTCCACGATCAAGCCTGGCGGGCAGCTGTACTACCAGGTGGATCTGGATGCCACCTCGAACGCATACGTCTCGGCTGTTGCCGTGCCCCCGCTGGGGTCACAGGCGAGTGTGGGCTACAGCGACGGGATCAAGGTGACGTTCGAGGACCCCGAGGGCGGCCCGTGCGGCTATGACCAGGCCGCTGTGTTCGGCTCTGCCGAGTACCCACGCCCGATTGCCGCTTATGCCTCCCGTACGGTCGGTGGAAGCCGCGTCTTGTGCCGGACAGCCGGGCCGTACTACGTGCTGATCGAGCGGGAGACCAAGGCCACTTCCACGCATGAGAACTGGAACCTGGAGATCCGATTCGACACCGAGCCCGGCCTGAAGCCCGGCGCGGACAGTCCGACGCAGGCGCCCACCAGTTGGCCGTCGGCCTCCGCCGTGCCGCCCAGTGGTACTTCCGAACGAACGCACGGCGGAACGGGATTCAACGACGCGCATGAGTTGACAGCCGGCGTCTGGCAGGACCGGATCGAGCCGGGCCGGACTCTTTTCTACCGGGTTCCGGTCGGTTGGGGGCAGCAGGTGTTCGCCACGGCCGACCTCGGCAGCTCCACGGGTGACGGGTACGTCGGGAGCGCCCTCACCATGCGTCTGTACAACCCGGTCCGGGGCGGCGTCACCGCGGGGAGCACGGCTTTTGACGGGAAGCCGAAGTCGGCTGCCCTCGATCCGATGGCACCGGTCGCCTACGTGAATCGGTACAGCGTGATCGAGGAGGTCAATGGGGCACGGACAGCAGGTGACTACTACCTTGCGGTGTCGCTCAGCCCCGACGTCGGGAAGGAATTCGGGCGGAAGAAGTACGGGGTCACGCTGCGGATGACCGTCAGGGGCGACAAGACACCCGCCCCCGCTTACGCGGGTGCGGCCCCCGGCTTCGGTGGCGCCGATGCGGGTCAGGGAACGGACAACGCCACCATGACGTGGGTAGGAGTTGCGGGGATCGGTGCCGGTACGGTGCTGATCCTGGGCCTGGGCATGTGGACGGTACTCGCTCGGCGGCCTGCTGCCACAGACCGGCCGCAGGCACCCGCTCCGGTGGGACAGCGGTACGGCCCCCCTCCCGCCAGGTAGTGCATCTCCGGGCGCCGTTTCAGCGCCGGTCGAGCGCCCAGATGCCCACGGCGAAGCAGATCAGTGCGAGGAAAAGAATCGGGAACGCCACCTTCGGGGGCGGTCCCGATCGCCTCTTCGCGACCGGCGCCGACTGGGTGGGAACCTGCTCCTGCTGAGCGGTGTACAGATGAGTGTGAGGCCGTTCGTACGGGGCTTGAGCAGGGATGGGGGAACCGGCATGCG
This sequence comes from Streptomyces sp. NPDC051320, assembly GCF_040682175.1. Lineage (NCBI taxonomy): Bacteria > Bacillati > Actinomycetota > Actinomycetes > Kitasatosporales > Streptomycetaceae > Streptomyces > Streptomyces sp. NPDC051320. Next base: position 156,796 of record NZ_JBFBAL010000007.1, on the reverse strand, counting down.
AAGCCGTGACCGTGGGAGTGGGTGCGAGTTCGGGTGGTGGTGCGGGAGCGGGTGGAGGTGCGGGAGCGGCAGGGGGCGCGGCCGCCGGCTGCGTTGGCGGAATCAGGTAGAAGCTTCCGGTCTCGGACATCGCGTTCGCCTGTGGCTGATGCGCCACGGCATGGGGGACCTGTGTCTGTGGTGGGGGCCGTCGCGGGGCCGGGCCGGCAGGGCCGAAGCCCTCGGGAAGCGGACCGATCTGGTCGAAGACTTCGACCGGCTCCTCACCGCTACCGGTCTCGTCAAGCAGTTCACCGACGGCCGTCAGAGCTTTGCGCGCGCCGGTCGCCGTGCGAAACCGGTCCTGCGGATCCGGCTGGAGCAGCCCTGCGATGACCTGCCACAGCGGTTCGGGTACGCCCTGCGGAGCGCCAGGCGTACCGTGCGCCAGGAAATACTCGACCAGGGCTCTGGAGTCCGGCTTGGCGCCCTCCAGCAAATAGAGCGCCACCAGGCCGACCGCGAAGAGGTCGGCCGTGAAGTCGGATTCCGCACCCAGCATTTGCTCGGGTGCGAAGTAACCAGGCGTTCCCACCACGTAGTCGGTCGCGGTGAGCCGGGGCTCGCCCTTGCGCATCGCGATGCCGAAGTCGGAAAGCCGCAAGTGCGGTCGTCCCGTTCCGGTGGCCTCCAAGAGAATGTTGGCCGGCTTGATGTCGCGGTGCACGACCCCCTCGGCATGCACCGCGGCGAGTCCGGCCAGCAGCTGGTCGAGCAGGATACAGACGAACGGAGGTGGCAGCGGTCCGTAGTCACCGATGACATGGACGAGCGAACCGCCGCTCACCAGGTCCATGGTGAACAGCACCTTGTCGTCGTCCGCTGCCCAGCTGGCGGGGGCCAGCACGTGCGGGTGATCGATCCGCAGCGCCTGCTCGCGCACAAACCGAAGCAGTGTGTGCGCGTCGCTCTGCTGCAGCACCTTGGCTGCTACATAGCGGCGTCGCCGGTGGTCCCAGGACCGCCAGACCGCTCCGGCGCCCCCACGCCCGATCGGGTCGACCAGTTCGTACCGCCCGGCGAATACCTCACCCATCTGCTGTGCTCGCCCCCCCATATCAGCTGCGTCGTATCAGCTGCGTAGTAGCTTCAGCTCTGGTGCCCCTCGTAGTGCGACACCGCTTCCGCGGTGCGCCCGGCGCCGTACACCCTGAGGAACTCTGCCAGTTCCGGATGCGTCGCGGCGAGTGTGTTCGCCGCCTCGATGATGTCCCCGGCCCCGGACACCGAGCGCAGCAGTGACTGGATCTCCCGCACCACGCGACGTACGGTCGGTGCGCTCGAGCTGGATGTGCTGTGGCCTGTGGTGGAGAGGACGGAGCCGCCCTGCGACTTCTTGATCTCTTCCATCCGGTCCGTGGCCTCGCCCGCGCTGACACTGCCGTCCGCGACCAGGCCGGACAGCTCCTGAAGGGCCTGGACACGCTGGACAACCGCGGGGTTGCCGATCTTGGCCCGCTGGCCGCTCATCAGCTGGGAGAGCATCGGTGCGGACAGCCCGAGCACCGCGGCGAGGCGGGCCTGATTCAGCCCCAGATCATCGATCAGACGACGGAAGAGCGCCCCCAACGGCTCCCCGTACCAACTGCGCTGAAGGTCTCTCGCTCTCGCTGTGGCTTCCTGCTGTGTCGCGTCCATTGCGTCTCCCCATCGCTTCCCCAGTGCGGCAGCTTCACTGCCGCGAACCTCGTCGTGCATCTTACGGAGCGTGGTCGCGGACCGGGAGTACCAATCCTTTTGCGAGATACCCCCGGTCACCCGCTACTCTTGTCTCGCACCAACCCGTTCCGGGGCCTTAGCTCAGTTGGTAGAGCGCTGTCTTTGCATGGCAGATGTCAGGGGTTCGACTCCCCTAGGCTCCACTCGACTCCGCAGATCCTGCTTTACCGAACGCAGTGAGGGGCGCCAGGAGACTCAGGTCTCCTGGCGCCCCTCACTCGCTCTGCTACCGCCCGTTCCCGCCGCAGCGGGCTGTGCGCGGGCGGGTCCTTTCGGCCGCAAGCCCGCGGCGTCCGCCTCAGGGTCGTTCGTTGCGGTCCGGGTCGTCGGATTCCGCTTCAGCCTGCTTGGCCTGTACCTCCGGGTCCAGTGCGTCGGCGCTGCCGTCGACGGCGCTCAGGTTCGGCCGGTCGGGCACCTCGGTAGGGGCGGGCGGTTCGACGAGCCAGTCGGGGTTCGCCTGCTTGTCCCACCACTTCCAAGCGGCGAATGCCCCGCCGGTCAGGACTCCGACGACGAGGAGGCCCTTGGCCAGTCGGCCGGCCCGCGCCCGTCGTTGGTGCCTTCTGACCAGCTTCTGGACCTTCTTCGCCGGCACTTGTCCGCGCAGCGCCGCCAGCGCGGCCGCGCTGCGAGCCAACGCCTCCTCGCGTACGGGCTGGGCGGCCGCCATCGCCTGTTCGACGTGCGGGGCTAGTTGGCTCTGCGCCTGCCGGGCCGCCTTGCCGGCTCGCTGCGCTGCCGCATCGACCCTCGGCGGTACATGGGTCAGGGCCTCTTCGACGCGCGGCGCTACGCGGGCGTCGTACTGGGTCCGCGCCTGCTGGGCGGCCAGCGAGACCTTGGGAGCCAGTCGTACTCGTGCTTCGTTGGCGTAGTACGTGGCCTGGTCCTTGGCCGTTCCGGCGTAGGGCGCCACCACGTCCGCGGCGTGCAGCACGCTCTCCTTCGCCGTACCGGTCGCGGCGCGCACGCTGTCCATGCGGGTCACGGGATCCTCCTTGTCGGTGGCGTTGTGTATTCGCCTTTCCACCCTTTTCGAGATCATGCCCGCTCCGAGCCATCACGGCACATGTGGACGGGCATCCGGGTGCAAGAAAGGCGACATGCGGTCAAATGGTGCAAGAGGGCTCGGCCCGAGAATGCCACGGTTCGGTCCTGGGCGCGTCGTTTCAGCGGCGACTCAGTCGCCTTTCTCGGTACCGGGGCGGTCCGTGGGAGGATCGGTGAACGTCACAGCGGACTTACGGAAGGCACATCGTGGCCGAGCAGCTTTACGCCACCCTGAAGACCAACCACGGCGACATCGAGGTGCGGTTGCTGCCGAACCACGCGCCCAAGACGGTCAAGAACTTCGTTGAGCTCGCTCAGGGCGAGCGTGAATGGACCCACCCGGCCACCGGCAGGAAGTCCAAGGACAGGCTGTACGACGGCACGGTGTTCCACCGGGTGATCAGCGGTTTCATGATCCAGGGTGGCGACCCCCTGGGCAACGGCACGGGCGGCCCCGGCTACGAGTTCGGCGACGAGTTCCACCCCGACCTGGCATTCGACAAGCCGTATCTGCTGGCCATGGCCAACGCGGGCCCCGGGACCAACGGCTCACAGTTCTTCATCACGGTAGCGCCCACGGCGTGGCTGACCCGTAAGCACACCATCTTCGGTGAGATCACCGACAAGGCCAGTCAGACCGTCGTGGACGGCATCATCGCCGCGCCGACCAACCCGCGCACCGACCGTCCGATCGACGATGTCGTCATCGAGACAGTGGTCGTCGAGAACCGCGAGCGGTGAGAACGCCGTTTCCGGCAAGGGTGTCGCTGTATGGGAACCACCCGCCCCGTTCGTCCGTATGACGAGCGGGGCGGTGTACTGCGTACGCGCCCCGTAGGAGAGGGAGGGAGCCCGATGGAACAGGTGCCAGGAGGGCCGGAGCGGCAGTCGTCGACGAGCGGGCTGCCCAGCTGCTATCGCCACCCCGGTGTGGAAACGGGCATCAGCTGCACGCGCTGTGAGCGCCCCATCTGTCCGCAGTGCATGGTGAGTGCCTCGGTCGGATTCCACTGCCCGGAGTGCGTACGCGGCGGTTCGGGTTCGGGTCACAGCGCGTCGGCGAGCAGGCCTCGCACCGTGGCGGGCGGGAGTGTGGCAGCCGATCCGCGGCTCATCACGAAGATCCTCATCGGCATCAACCTGGCAGTGTTCATCGCCGTTCAGGTGGTCGGCAACCGGCTGCTCGACGATCTCGCGCTGGTCGGCCGGTGGCCACCGGCCCCCTTCCCCGCCACTCAGGGTGTCGCCGAGGGTGAGTGGTACCGGCTGCTGACCTCGGTCTTCCTGCACCAGCAGTTCTGGCACATCGGGTTCAACATGCTCAGTCTGTGGTGGATCGGTGCTCCGCTGGAAGCGGCGCTCGGACGAGCCCGCTACATCGCGCTCTACTTGCTCTCCGGTCTGGCCGGCAGCGCGCTGACTTACCTGGTGGCATCCCCGACCCAGGCGTCGCTCGGCGCTTCCGGGGCGGTTTTCGGCCTGCTGGGAGCCACCGCCGTCCTCTTGCGGCGCCTGAACTACGACATGCGCCCGGTCATCGCGCTGCTGGTGATCAATCTGATCTTCACCTTCACCTTCAGCGGGATCGCGTGGCAGGCGCACATCGGGGGCCTGGTTGCCGGCATCGCCATCGCCATCGCCATGATTCACGCCCCCCGCGAGCGGCGCGTGCTGGTGCAGTACGGCGCCTGCGCGCTGGTCCTGGTGGCTACGGTCGGCATGGTGGTGGCCCGGACCGCCATGCTCACCTGAGGCAGCGATACCGGACTCCGGTGGTCAGTTGTCCACAGCGCGTGGCGGATCTTGTGCGCCCTGTGGGGAACATGTGTGCCCCTTGTCCCCGACCTGGGTTTTCCCAGGAAGGGCAAGGGGCTTCACTGATGTGGTATGGAACGATGCGGTCACACCGGCGTCAACGTTCGTCAAGTTATCCACAGATCTTCTGAGTTTTCCCCGGCTGTGGATAGCGCTGTGGATAACTCCGCGGTGATGCTTGACTCAGGCGCGGGCGCCGGGGCCTTTCGGGGACGAGCTCACTTCCACTGGGTCGAGACGCCGAAGCCGGCGGCGATGAAACCGAAGCCGACCACGATGTTCCAGTTCCCGAACGGCTTGATGGGCATATCGCCCTCTGTCACATAAAAGATAACGATCCAGGCGAGACCGATCAAGAAGAACGCAAGCATCACCGGAGCCACCCAGCTGCGATTCGTCAGCTTTATGGCGGCTGCCTGCTTCGTCGCGGGCGGCGGTGTGAAATCGGCCTTCTTGCGGATGCGTGACTTCGGCACGAGGGACTCTCCTGTCGATGCGCTGCGTGACCGCGCAGGGGGAACTGTGTAGGGAGTGCCCGGAGCGGGAAGCGACATGGCGCATTGCCTCCCCCGGGCGTCAGTTAGCGTAGTGCTTCCGGGGCGTGGAAGGAGATAAGGGTACGTTGAGCAATTCTGGCGACTCTCCCGCAGAGGCCGGCCGACGTCGGGTGTGGCGTCCGGTCCGGGTGCTCACCGCCGCCGTTTTCGCGCTCGCCGGTCTCATCTTCGTCACGAGTTTCAACACGGCCAAAGGCACGGATATCCGTACCGATGCGTCCATGCTCAAGCTTTCTGACCTCATCCAGGAGCGCAGCCAGAAGAACAAGGCGCTGGACGAATCCACCGCCACGGTCCGGGACGATGTGGACGCGCTGGCTCAGCGCGACGACGGAAGCTCCAAGGCCGAGGACGCCGATCTCGCGGCGCTCGAGAAGGCCGCGGGCACCCGGAAGGTGAGTGGGCACGCCCTGACGGTCACGCTGAACGACGCCCCGCCCAACGCGACCGCCAACCCCGGTTACCCTCCGCCGCAACCCAATGACCTGGTCATCCACCAGCAGGACCTGCAAGCGGTCGTCAATGCCCTGTGGCAGGGCGGTGCCAAGGGCATCAAGGTCATGGATCAGCGGTTGATCACCACGAGTGCGGTGCGCTGCGTAGGCAACACCCTGATTCTGCAGGGCCGCGTCTACTCGCCGCCGTACAAGGTGACGGCCATCGGCGACCTGGGCAAGCTGAAGGCCGCTCTCAGCGCCTCTGCGGCCATCCAGAACTACCAGCAGTATGTGAAGGCGTACGGCCTGGGCTGGAGTCTTGATGAGCGGCAGGCGATGACTCTTCCCGGTTACTCCGGCACGGCGGATCTGCATTACGCGAAGCCGGTGCAGTAGCGCCGGAACGCGGCGGCGGGTGCCGGTGCCGCTGATCTGCCTGTGACGAGGGCAAGCTGGCGGCTTTGCGCAGGTGACCCACAGCGACTACCGCGGCCCTTTAGTCTGGTCCCGTACCACGAACGGAAGGGACAGCATGTACGGCTGGATCTGGCGGCATCTGCCGGGCAACGTGTGGCTTCGGGCTCTGGTGTCGCTCGTGCTCGTGCTCGCGGTCGTCTACCTGCTCTTCCAGTACGTCTTTCCGTGGGCGGAGCCGCTGCTTCCGTTCAACGACGTGACGGTCGACCAGGGGATGGGAGTCCAGCGATGAGCACCCGCATCCTGGTGGTCGACAACTACGACAGCTTTGTGTTCAACCTGGTCCAGTACCTGTACCAGCTGGGCGCCGAGTGCGAGGTGGTACGCAACGACGAGGTGTCCCTCGCCCATGCCCAGGACGGCTTCGCCGGCGTACTGCTCTCCCCCGGTCCCGGTACGCCCGAACAGGCCGGGGTCTGCGTGGAGATGGTGCGGCACTGCGCGAGCACCGAGGTGCCCGTCTTCGGCGTGTGCCTGGGTATGCAGTCGATGGCGGTGGCGTACGGCGGTGTGGTGGGCCGGGCCCCCGAACTGCTGCATGGCAAGACGTCTTCGGTGACGCACGAGGGGACCGGGGTGTTCGCCGGGCTGCCTTCGCCTTTCACCGCGACCCGTTACCACTCGCTGGCCGCGGAGCCGCAGGCGCTGCCCGACGAGCTGGAGGTCACCGCGCGGACCGCCGACGGCATCATCATGGGGGTCCGGCACCGCGATCTTCCGGTCGAGGGTGTGCAGTTCCATCCGGAGTCGGTGCTCACCGAGCACGGTCATCTGATGCTGGCCAACTGGCTTGCGGTATGCGGGGACACGGGAGCCGTCGGCCGGTCGGCCGGGCTCGCGCCGGTGGTGGGCAAGGCTGTGGCGTGACAGCGTCGCGGCCCGGACACGACGGCTCGACGGCGCCGGGCCGGCCCGGTGACGGCGGACCCGACGGGACTGCCGGTGCCTCGCATGCGTACGATCCGCTGACGGATCCGCTGCCGCCGGGCACCCACGGTTCGCGGGGTGCCCACGATGCGTCGGGCACCCACGGTTCGCCGTGGTTCGGGGCCGAGCACGTCCAGCTGGAGCAGCCGGTGATGCATGATCCGCCGCCGGACTGGTACGGGCGCGAGGCGTTCTATCAGCCCGTTCAGGAACCGGTCGGGCAACCTGCTCCGGAGCCGGCCACCCAGATCATGCCCGCGCTGTTCCCCGACCCGGCGACGGCGCCGGGAGCGGACCGGGGCCCTGCCCCCGGGACCGAACCGGCTTTCACCTCTCCGCGGGACAACGAGACCGTCGCGCTGCGGGTGCCTGGTCCCGCCGTACCGCAGCAGCCCATGCCGGAGCCGGCCGCACCGATCGGTGGCCGCGCCCAGCGCCGTAAGGCGGCCAAGGGGCGGGGCCACAAAGGCGGCGCCACGGCCGAGCCTGTGATCCCCGCCATCCCGCGGACCCGCATCGAAGCGCGCCGCGCGGCGCGTGCGCTGAAGGACAGCCCCGCGGTCATCGCCAGCCGGGCCATCGGTGAGATCTTCATCAGCCTCGGTGTGCTGATGCTGCTCTTCGTGACCTACCAGCTCTGGTGGACGAACGTACGGGCCCACCAGGAGGCGAACGGTACCGCCCACAGCCTGCAGGAGGACTGGGCGAAGGGCGGCAGCACGTCGAACCAGCCCGGCGCCTTCGAGCCGGGGCAGGGCTTCGCCATCATCCACATCCCCAAGCTCGACGTGGTGGTACCGATCGCGGAGGGCGTCAGCAAGCACAAGGTGCTGGACCGCGGCATGGTCGGCCATTACAGCGAGGGCAAGCTGAAGACGGCGATGCCGTCGGCCAGGACCGGCAACTTCGCACTGGCCGGTCACCGTAATACGCACGGTGAACCGTTCCGCTACATCAACAAGCTCAAGAACGGTGACAAGGTCGTCGTCGAGACGAAGGACGACTACTACACCTACGAGGTGACAAGCCACCTGGCCCAGACGTCCCCGTCGAACGTATCCGTCATCACCCCGGTGCCGCCGGGCTCGGGATTCACCGGACCCGGCCGTTACATCACGTTGACCACCTGTACGCCGGAGTTCACGAGTACGTACCGAATGGTCGTGTGGGGCAAGATGGTTGATGAACGGCCGCGCAGCAAAGGGATGCCCAAAGCCCTGACCGCAGGCTGAACTGTACGGACGGACAGGACGGGTGCGGTGGCATCGACGACCGAGCAGGACGAGCAGACGACTACGCGACCGGTGCGTCGCGGCGGCCGCGGCCGGATCGCGACCGCGGTCAGTGTCTTCGGTGAGCTGCTCATCACGACGGGGCTGATTCTCGGCCTCTTCGTCGTCTATTCCCTGTGGTGGACGAATGTCGTCGCCGACCGCCAGGCGTCGAAGCAGGGCGACACGATCCGGGACAAGTGGTCGCACAGCGGAAGCAGCGGACCCGGGGCGCTGAACACCAAGGACGGCATCGGCTTCCTCCATGTGCCCGCCATGAAGAACGGCGAGGTACTGGTCAAGAAGGGCACCAGCACCAGCGTGCTGAACACCGGGGTCGCGGGTTACTACGTCAAGCCGGTCAAGGCGGCCATGCCTTCCGCCAAGACCGGGAACTTCACGCTGGCCGCACACCGCGACGGGCACGGGGCCAAGTTCCACAACATCGACAAGGTGAAGACCGGCGATCCGATCGTCTTCGAGACGAAGGACACCTGGTACGTCTACAAGGTGTTCAAGGAGCTGCGGCAGACCTCGAAGTACAACGTCCAGGTCCTGGAGCCGGTCCCGGAGGGCTCGGGCAAGAAGAAACCGGGCCGCTACATCACGCTGACGACCTGCACCCCCGTGTACACCTCCGAGTACCGGTACATCGTCTGGGGTGAGCTGGTCCGCACGGTGAAGGTCGACGCGAAGCGGACGCCACCGGCGGAACTGGGCTGAGCACCTGCAGTCCAGTGCTCGCGCTCCAGGTTTCCGCCACCGTCCCTGGAGGCCGGCGAACATGCACCTCGAACTCACGCCAGTTCATGGCGTCAATCGCCGGCATGACACCGGCGAGTGAACTTCTGCTCCTGCCCACGCTGCAATCCGAGCAGCTGCACAGTGGCATCCCGAGCCGTCCCGTGATCCTCGGGGTCGGACAAAGCGCGGCATGAAGAAGCCCCGGCACCCGGGAAACCGGGTGCCGGGGCTTCTTCCCGTCGGTGGTCGGCAGGCGACCGTCAGCGGTTCCCCCCGCCGAAGATGCCGCCGCCGTTATTGCCGTTGTTGCCGCCGCCGCCCACCGTGGTGAGCGTGATGGGCGTGTTGGCCGGGTCCGCCTCCTGAGTGCCCGGCTGGGGGTCGACGTTGGTGACGATGGCCTTGTCATCGCCGTTGTTGCCGTTGGCGATCTGGACGTTCGTGAAGCCAGCCTGAGCCAGCAACTGCTTCGCGTCGGCCACTGTGTGCGCCCTGACCTCCGGGACCGGCACCTGGGTCGGCGTTGCCTTGGCCTTGGCGACCGTCAGGGTGACCGTGGAGCCCTTTTTTGCCTCGCCGCCGTCGGGCGACTGGGCGATTACCGTGCCGGGCGCCTGGTCGGACTCCTGCTCGGTGGGCGTGGGGACCATGAAGCCCGCGTCCTGAAGCTGCTTGGTGGCGTCAGCTACCGGCCGATTCTTGACGTTGGGCACCGGGACCTTGGTCGACTTCGCGATCTTGATCGTGACCTCGGTGCCTTTCTGGGCCTGGGTGTTGCCCTTCGGCGACTGGTCGAAGACCTTGCCCTCCGGCTGGTCCGACTCGACCTCCTTGGGAGTCACCTGGAAGCCCTTGTCTTCAAGGTCCTGTGTGGCCTGGTCCGCGGTCTCCCCGTTGACGTTGGGCACCTCGACCTTGGGCGCACCGGTGGACACGACGACGTTGATGGTCGTGTTCTGGTCGATTTTGGCGCCGCCGAACTTGGGATCCTGGCTGCAGACGCTTCCCTTGGGGGCGTTGTCGCAGGGTTTCCGGTCCGCGACGGTCAGTTTGAGCTTGGAGTTGGCGGCTGAGCTCTTCGCGTCATCCAGGGTCTTGCCGACGAGCTGCGGGATATCGACCTTGCCGGAATCCCCGCCGCCGCCCGGGAAGAGCGACTTGCCGATCAGGATCGCACCGACCAGCACCAGGATGCCCGCGATGATCAGCAGGATGGTGGAGGTGTTGGACTTCTTCTGACGGCGGCGGTCCGGGCGGTCGTCGTAGCCGTAGCCGCCGTCGTCCGGGTTGACCGGCGGCAGCATCGACGTGGCGCCGCCGGCCTGGTCCGCAGGACGCATTGCCGTGGTGGGCTGGTCTTGGTCGTAGCCACCGTAGGCCCCCGCGCCCATCGCCGCGGCGGCGACCGGCTGGCCGTCGAGGCAGGCCTCGATGTCGGCGCGCATCTCATCGGCGGACTGATAGCGGTAGTCGGGGTCCTTGACCAGGGCCTTGAGGACGATGGCGTCCATCTCGGGCGTGATCTCGGGGTCGAAGTTGCTCGGGGGCTGCGGCTCTTCGCGCACATGCTGGTAAGCGACCGCGACCGGGGAGTCGCCGACGAACGGCGGGCGCACCGTCAGCAGCTCGTAGAGCAGACAGCCCGCCGAATAGAGGTCGGAGCGTGCGTCGACCTGCTCGCCCTTGGCCTGCTCCGGGGAGAGGTACTGAGCAGTGCCTATGACAGCGGCCGTCTGCGTCATGGTCATTCCGGAGTCGCCCATGGCGCGGGCGATGCCGAAGTCCATGACCTTGACCTGCCCGGTACGCGTCAGCATGACGTTCGCGGGCTTGATGTCACGGTGCACGATGCCGTTGCGGTGCGAGTACTCCAGCGCCTGGAGGATGCCGATGGTCATCTCCAGGGTGCGCTCGGGCAGCAGCTTGCGCCCGGAGTGCAGGAGTTCCCTGAGGGTGGAGCCGTCGACGTACTCCATCACGATGTACGGGATGGAGATCCCGTCGACGTAGTCCTCGCCGGTGTCATAGACAGCAACGATCGCCGGGTGGTTGAGCGAGGCAGCCGACTGGGCCTCGCGGCGGAACCGGGCCTGGAAGGACGGGTCGCGGGCGAGGTCCGCCCGTAGCGTCTTCACGGCGACGGTGCGGCCGAGCCGGGTGTCGTGCGCGATGTGGACCTCGGCCATGCCACCACGGCCGAGCACCGAGCCCAGCTCGTACCGGCCGCCGAGGCGACGCGGCTCTTCCATAGCTAATCCAGCCCTCTCCGTATGTCCCGACCGCACCCTGGGGTGGTCCGGCGGTGTGCTGTTCGCGCATACGCTACCGGGCGCGGGTGGATGATCAGTGCGGGACGGTCAGCTGATATCGGACCGGTATCGCGCAGGTGTCGTGTCGCTCGCGTCACAGCGGTCACTTCTTGCTGTTGATGACGGCCTGCATGACGTCCTTGGCGATCGGGGCTGCGAGCCCACCACCAGAGATGTCGGCTCCGACTGCTTTGCTGTCTTCGACGACCACCGCGACAGCGACGGGGGATCCGGAGTCGGTCTTCGCGTAACTGATGAACCAGGCGTACGGCTTTCCGCTGTTGTCGACGCCGTGCTGGGCGGTGCCGGTCTTGCCACCGACGGTGACGCCCTGCATCTGGGCGTTCTTGCCGGTGCCCTTCTGCACCACGTTCTCCATCATCGCCTGGAGCTTCTGCGCGTTCTCGGCGGAGACCGGCCGGCTCAACTCCTTGGGCTGGTGCTTTTCGATGACGTTGAGGTTGGGCGCCTGGAGGCTGTCGACCATGTACGGCTCCATGAGCTTGCCGTCGTTGGCCACGGTTGAGGCGACCATCGCCATCTGCAGCGGGGTGGCGCGGTTCGAGGCCTGGCCGATGCCGTCCATGGCGTTCTGCGGGCGGTTGTCGGTCGGGAAGACGGACTCCGCAGCACGCACCGGGGTGTCCAGCTTCGGTTCGTTGAAGCCGAACTTCTCGGCCTCGGCCTTCATCTTGTCGTTGCCGAGGTCCGCGCTGATCTTGCCGAAGACGGTGTTACAGGACCACTGGAGGGCGACCATCATGGTGGCGTTCTTGCAGGGGATGTTGCCCTCGTTGTTGAGCGGCTGGTGATCGGTGTCCGGCAGGTAGTACGGCAGCGGCGACCGGGTCTTGGCGTTGACGTCCGTGTAGAGGCCGTTCTCCAGGGCTGCGGCGGCAGTAACGATCTTGAAGGTGGAACCGGGCGGGTACGTCTGCCGCAGCGCCCGGTTGAGCATCGGCTCATCCTTGTCGTTCTTGAGCTTGTTGTAGTTCTTCGAGTCGGTGCTGACGGAATTGCCGGCGAACACCGACGGGTCGTAGGACGGGGTGGAGGCCAGCGCGAGGATCGCCCCGGTCTTCGGATCGAGGGCGGCCACCGCACCCTTCTTGTCACCGAGGCCCTTGAAGGCGGCCTTCTGGGCATCCGCGTTCAGGGTGGTGACGACGTTGCCGCCCTGCTTCTTCTCACCGGTGAACATGGAGAGCGTGCGGTCGAAGAAGAGGCGGTCGTCGTTGCCGGTGAGGATCGAGTCGTTGAGTTTTTCGAGCTGTGTAGCGCCGAAGGCCTGGGACGCGTAACCGGTGACGGGGGCCCACATGGGGCCGTCCTTCCAGGTGGTCTTGTATTTGAAGTCGCTGCCCTTGGTCTCCGTGGAGCCGGTGATGGCACTGCCGTCGACGATGATGTTTCCGCGCTCGTGGGCGTAACGCTCGATCTCAACACGGCGGTTCTCGGTCCGTGTGTTGAGCTCGTCGGCCCTGACGTACTGGAGCCAGTTGTCGCGCACGAGCAGGGCGAGTACCAGCAGACCGCAGAAGAGGGCGATCCGGCGCAGGGGCTTGTTCACGGTCGGACCACCTGGGTCATCTCGGCATCGGGGGACGGGGCGGGGGCCGGTGCGGGACGGCGTGCGGTGTCGCTGATCCGGATCAGGATGCCGATCAGCGCCCAGTTGGCGAGGACCGAGGAGCCGCCGTACGCGATGAACGGCATGGTCATACCGGTCAGCGGGATGAGCCCCATGACGCCGCCGGCGACGACGAAGACCTGGATGGCGAAGGCACTGGAGAGGCCGACGGCGAGGAGCTTGCCGAAGGGGTCCCGGGCCGCCAGGGCGGTGCGTACGCCGCGTTCGACGATCAGGCCGTACAACAGGAGGACGGCCATGGTGCCGGCGAGGCCGAGTTCTTCTCCGACGGTGGCGAAGATGAAGTCGGAGTTCGCGGCGAAACCAATGAGGTCGGAGTGGCCCTGGCCGAGTCCGGTGCCGAGGGTGCCCCCGGAGCCGAAGGACATCAGGGACTTGGCGACCTGGTCGCTCTGCGCGAGGGTCGCTTTCGAGAAGGGCGCGAGCCATGCGTCGACGCGCTGCTGGACATGCGGCTCGAAGGTGGCCACGCCGACCGCTCCGGCAGCGGACATGATCAGGCCGAAGACGATCCAGCTGGTGCGCTCGGTGGCGACGTAGAGCATGACGACGAAGAGACCGAAGAACAGCAGCGAGGTGCCGAGGTCGGTTTCGAAGACCAGGATGAGGATCGACATCGCCCAGATGACGAGGATCGGCCCGAGGTCGCGGCCCCGGGGCAGATACAGACCCATGAAGCGGCGGCTGGCCAGGGCGAGTGCGTCCCGCTTCACCATCAGGTAACCGGAGAAGAAGACCGCGATGACGATCTTGGCGAATTCGCCGGGCTGGATGGTGAAGCCGGCGAGGTTGATCCAGATCTTGGCGCCGTTCACCGCGGGGAAGAACACCGGCAGGATCAGCAGGACCAGCGCGGCCACCATGGAGATGTAGGTGTAGCGCTGCAGGATGCGGTGGTCCTTGAGGAAGATCAGCACCGCGACGAAGAGTGCTACGCCCAGTGCTGAGTAGAGCAGCTGCTTGGGGGCGGACGGGCTGAAGGAGCCGTAACTGAGTTTGGCCAGTTGGATCAGCCGAGGTGACTGGTCTAGGCGCCAGATGAGGGCCAGGCCGATGCCGTTCAGCAGCGTCGCCAGTGGCAGCAGCAGCGGGTCGGCGTAGCGGGCGAACTTGCGCACCACGAGGTGGCTGACGGCCGCGAGCAGGGTCAGCCCGGTGCCGTACCCGAGGATGCCGGACGGCAGCGAGTCGTTGATGGCCAGACCCACGTTGGCGTACGCGAACACCGAGATGGCGACGGCGAAGATCAGGAGCATCAGCTCGGTGTTGCGGCGACTCGGTGCTTCGATCGCGCCGATCGTGGTCGTGTTTGTGACAACGCTCATGGTGGTGAAAGGCCCCCTACGGCTCTACTGCTTACCGCACAACGGGACCAGCTTCTGCTCATCCTCCGAGAGGCTGGGGCCGGGCGTTGGTGTGGCGCTGGGCGTGGGTGTCGTTGTGGACTTGCTCTTCGCGGACTGCAGGGTACTTGCGCCGGCGGTGCCGGCGTCGGCCCCGCTCTGTCCGGCCTTCGCCTTGTCCTTGGCACTCTGGTCCGCCGCCTTGCGGCGCTGGGCATCCTTCTTGCAGGCGCTGGCCTGCTGCGCGAGTTCCACGATCTTGCGCTCGGCCTGGCTGCGGTCTCCTTCGGTGATGGTCGCGGCGACCTGCTTGCGCTGGTAGGGCGGCAGGTACTTCAGTTCGATCTCGGGGTGGTCCTTGTCGACCTTGGAGAGCGAGACCCAGGCGAGGTCCTGGCTGATGCCCCGGTAGAGCGCGACGTGCTCGTCGTTGGATCCGACGTAGTACTGGGTCTGGGTCCAGCGGTAGCCGCCGTAGACGCCGCCGCCGATGACGGCGAGCGCGAGGACGACATAGAGCGTCCGCTTGATCCACTTGCGGCCGCGCGAGGGTTTGATGAAGTCGTCGTCGGTGTAGGCACCGAAGCTTCCGCCGGGTGCCGCGCCGTATCCGTCGCCGCTGCCGGGAGGGCCGAAGCCGCCGGGTGCCGGGGGCGGGGGTACGGGCCGGCCGAGGCCGGACGCTCGTCCCGCAGGGGTTTGCATGGCCCCGTCGTCGTGCTGGTGGGCGGCCTGGTTCTCGGCGACCGCGCCGACGATGACCGGCGTGTCGTTCAGCTGTCCGGCCAGCGTGTCGTTGGAATCGGCATCGAGGACATCGGCGACGATGCAGGTGATGTTGTCGGGGCCGCCGCCGCGCAGGGCGAGCTGGATGAGTTCCTGGATGGTCTCCTGCGGGCCCTGGTAGCTGGCGAGGGTGTCTTCCATCGTCTGGTGGGAGACGACTCCGGACAGTCCGTCGGAGCAGATCAGATAACGGTCGCCGGCCCGGACCTCACGAATGGAGAGGTCCGGTTCGACGTGCTCGCCGCTGCCCAGCGCGCGCATCAGCAGGGAGCGCTGGGGATGGGTGGTGGCTTCTTCCTCGGTGATCCGGCCCTCGTCGACGAGGCGCTGTACCCAGGTGTGGTCCTGGGTGATCTGGGTCAGAACGCCGTCGCGCAAGAGGTAGGCGCGGGAGTCGCCGACGTGCACCAGGCCCAGCCGCTGCCCGGTCCACAGCAGGGCGGTGAGCGTGGTGCCCATGCCTTCGAGCTGCGGGTCTTCCTCGACCATCATGCGGAGCTGGTCGTTGGCGCGCTGCACGGCGGTGCCGAGCGACGTGAGGATGTCGGAACCGGGGACGTCGTCGTCGAGGGTGACGAGGGTGGAGATGACCTCCGAACTCGCGACCTCGCCCGCGGCCTGGCCCCCCATTCCGTCGGCGATGGCGAGGAGTCGGGGGCCGGCGTAACCGGAGTCCTCGTTTCCCTCACGGATCATGCCCTTGTGCGATCCGGCGGCGAAGCGCAGGGACAGACTCATGCGCACCTCGCCTGTCGGCTCCGGGTACAACCGGTCTCGAGCCACACTGCCCACCCTCCGGTCGGGAGCGCGCCGCGGTCCGTTGCCGGGGCCGCTGCGGCTCGCTCGCTCCGCTCGCTCATTGTCGTACTACTTCCGCAGCTCGATGACGGTCTTGCCGATGCGGATCGGTGCGCCCAGCGGGACCGGTGTCGGGGTGGTGAGTCGGGTCCGGTCGAGATATGTGCCGTTGGTGGACCCGAGATCCTCGACGATCCACTGGCCGTCACGGTCGGGGTAGATCCTGGCATGCCTGCTGGACGCATAGTCGTCGTCCAACACGATCGTTGAATCGTGTGCCCGGCCCAGCGTGACGGTCTGGCCCTGAAGGGCGACCGTGGTTCCGGTGAGGGTGCCCTCGGACACGACGAGCTTGCTGGGGGCACCTCGGCGCTGGCGGCCGGTGGCCGGCTGCTGGCGCTGTTGCGGCGGCGTGGAGGCCTGCCGGGCGGTCTGCTGGGGACGGGAGTCCGCGTTGCGGCGTGAACCGCGCTGCGTGACACGTGTTCCGAACAGATCGCTGCGGATGACCTGGACGGCCACGATCACGAACAGCCACAGGACAGCTAGAAAACCTAGCCGCATGACCGTCAGGGTCAGCTCTGACATTGCCCCCGCTTCACCCTTCGGCTTGCCGGTAAACGATGGTGGAATTGCCCACGACGATCCGCGAGCCGTCGCGGAGCGTAGCGCGGGTGGTGTGCTGTCCGTCTACCACGATGCCGTTGGTGGAACCGAGATCCTGGATCGTCGAGGGCGAACCGGCACGGATCTCGCAGTGCCGGCGGGATACGCCGGGGTCGTCGATCCGTACGTCCGCCTCGGTGCTGCGCCCGAGGACCAGGGTGGCGCGGGAGATCTGGTGGCGGGTGCCGTTGACCTCGATCCAGCGCCGTGTCTGGGCGCCCGGCAGCGGGCCCGGTGCGGCGGCCCGGCGGTCCGGACGGTGAGTCCCGGGCGGGGGCGTCGAGGGCATGGGGGGAGCCGCCGATGGCGGGTAACCGTAGCCGCTCGCGTTTCCACGGTGGGGGGCAGCGGGTGCGGCCGGGCCGCGCTCGGGGCTCTGTTGGTTGGTGCTTGAGGCGAGGGTGCGGCTACGGACGCGGTAGAGCCCGGTGTCGAGATCCTCTGCCTTCTCCAGGTGGACCTTGATGGGACCCATGAAGGCGTACCGCTGCTGCTTGGCGTAGTCGCGGACCAGACCGGAGAGCTCGTCACCGAGCTGGCCGGAGTAGGGGCTGAGCCGCTCATAGTCGGGCGTGCTCAGCTCCACGATGAAGTCGTTGGGTACGACGGTCCGCTCGCGGTTCCAGATCGTTGCGTTGTTGTCGCATTCGCGCTGCAGCGCGCCGGCGATCTCGACGGGCTGGACCTCGGACTTGAACACCTTCGCGAAGGTGCCGTTGACCAGACCTTCGAGACGCTGCTCGAACTTCTTCATGACTCCCATGAGGCACCTCCTCCGTCGTTGTCGTCCTGGTACTGCTTACTGATCGTATCCACGCGTGGGGAAAACGGCTGGTTCCCCTTGTCTGCCCCGTTGATGAGTGTCACCTCTCACACGGATCGTAGAGGTGCCCCAGTAACAGTGTCCCGCACACCGGGCGCTACCTGTGAGGAGTGGGATGAGGGGGGCCTCGTTCCGAGGGTGCGGTGCGGGTCGTCGCGGAGGCCGGAGCACCGGCCGGTGACCCCGATCAATGGATGTGAATCCACCCTGTCCAGCGTGCTAATCTTCCGGATGTCGCCAGGCGATCGCACAAACCAGTGGGAGAGCCCGGGAAACACCACTTGCGCGAGTGGCGGAACGGCAGACGCGCTGGCTTCAGGTGCCAGTGTCCTTAGGGACGTGGGGGTTCAAATCCCCCCTCGCGCACAACGGCGAAGCATCGGCAATGACGCTTCGCAGCAGGGAAGGAACGGTCGTCATCGTCTACACGATGGCGGCCGTTTTTGCTGTACTCAGCCGGCCGTCGGTGATACGTCTCACTTTCTCACTGCAGCCGTCCGGCGCCGGTGGTGGCGTCGGACGATGGACCTGCTGAAGGTTCGGATCGTCACCCTTCTGGACGTACCTGGCTTCCTTGCCGCCCGGAGCGAGGGTTGCATCGTCCTGGGTTCGGTAACCGCGGCGAAACTCGGTAATCCCGGCGAAGAGGGGAGCGCAGATGGAGACCACGACTGGATCGCTGCTGCGGGTCGAGAAGGGCCACGCAGAACCGGAAGAGCCGGCTGCCATCACCACGATCCTGCTGGCTCGCGTCGGTATCCGGCAGGAGGACGGAATCCCGGCGCTCTCGGTCCGTTCCACGGCCGGCTGGCGACGGCTGGAGCGCACGCCGGGCTTCCGTGCCCCCCACTCCTGGCAGGGCTGAGCCGTTTCACGTGAAACCCCCGCGTGGCTGTTGGCCTCCGCGGGGGCTTCTCGGTACCGCGTCAGGCTGCGAGGCGCGCGGCGAGTGCCTTGGCCTTGGACGCCGCATCGTCGAACGCCTTGGCGCGGGAGGCCTCCGCGAGCGGGATGAGATCGGTCATCGCGGGCTGCGTGGCGGCGAGGGTCAGCTCCGGCACGATGAAGTCGACCTCGGCGGCGAACATGCCCTTGAGCAGCTTCTCCAGGTAGTTCTGAACGAACTCGAAGTCCTCACGGGGAGTGCCGGGTGCGTAGGAACCGCCACGACTGGCGACGACCGTGAAGGGCATGCCGGCCAGCGCGCTGCTTTCGCCGCCGGCGTTGTGCCCGACGATGATCACGTGGTCGAGCCAGGCCTTGAGCGTGGACGGAATCGTGAAGTTGTACATGGGTGCGCCGATGAGCACCGCGTCCGCGTCCGCCAGCTCGGCGGCGAGCTCGGCACGCAGGGGGGACTCGACACCCGAAGCGGCGGAGGCCGCGTCCAAGTGCGGCAGCGGATGGGCCGCCAAGTCACGGTAGACGACCTTGCCGTCCGGGTGCTGTTCACGCCAGGCCTCCACAAAGGCTGCGGTCACCTCACGGGAGGCGGAACCTTGCGGGAAAACAGCGGAATCGATGTGCAGAAGCGTGGCCATCGGGTGCTCCAGGGTGTCGAAGGCAGTCTTAAGAACCGTGCGTACCTATGGATAGCATAGTTGCTTACTTTTTTGCAGTCCCTACGGAAAGCACCGGTACTCAGTACTCTGGGGGCATGGTGGAAGACAGCAGGCAGGCGTGCCAAAAGGTCGGCGGGGCGATCACGCGCGTCTTCGAGCTGCTGGGCAAGCGCTGGACCGGACTGATCGTTGCCGTACTGATGCAGCAGCCGGTGTACTTCGCTGACCTGCGCAGGGCGATTCCGGGAATCAGCGAGCGGATGCTCTCCGACCGGCTGACCGAACTCGCGCTGGCCGGCCTGCTGGTGCGCGAAGTCGATGAAGGACCCCCGTTGCGCGTGTCGTACCGGCTGACGGAGGCGGGTAAAGCGCTGGGACCCGCGCTGCATGAGCTCGGACTGTGGGCGGAGTCGTACCTGCCGGAGGGCAGCAGTCCCTGTTAGCGCGGTGGCGTGGGATCTCAGGCCTGTTCCGCTGAGTTGTAGCGCAGTAGATAGGTGGCGAAACGCTCGAGGTCCTCGTCGTTCCAGTCGGCGAGGCGGTCGCGCACGGCTGCGCGTCGACTTCCCTGCGTCGCGGCGAGCATCTCCGTGCCGGCGTCGGTCGGATGCAACACCTGCACCCGCTGGTCGTCGGGTGCGGGACGGCGTTCGACCAGGCCGAGCTTCTCCAGGCCGGCCAGTTGTCGGCTGACCGTGGACTTGTCGAGCATGTAATGGGCGGCGAGATCTGTGGCCCGGCATCCCTGGCGTTCGTCGATATGTGCCAGCAAAGTGTAGGAAACCAGCGGTAGTTCGGGGTGCAGTCTGGCGGCGGTAGCACGGGCGCGCCTGGCGAAAGCCGTCAGCTCGCGCTGGATGGTGTCGACGGAGGCGTCGTGCTTCCGGTCGTGATCCCGGCCGCGTTCGCTGGAATCGGCGTTGATCATTTTGACCTCCTCAGTAGTAGTTGTAGAGTACAACCCGAGAATGAGTTGTAAAAGCCAACTATATGGAGGGTGTTTCGATGTCCGCAGGCGCTGATAGCGGTGCGGCGAGTACAGCCGCCACACTCCGCCATGTTCTCGGGCACCTGGTGACGCCGCTGCTGATGTGTATCGGGATGGGGCTCGCCTACCTGGGGGCGTTTCACGCCCCGGAGCCCCATGAACTGCATGTCGCCGTGGTGGGTTCGGGGCCGAGTTCCCAGGTTCTCGCGCAGACGCTGCAGGACAGGGGGAACGGAGCCCTTGCGGTCAGCACGGTCGCCGAT
The DNA here is from genome assembly GCF_040682175.1 of Streptomyces sp. NPDC051320. NCBI lineage: Bacteria > Bacillati > Actinomycetota > Actinomycetes > Kitasatosporales > Streptomycetaceae > Streptomyces > Streptomyces sp. NPDC051320. The sequence goes on along the minus strand of NZ_JBFBAL010000007.1, from coordinate 136,568 downwards.
CGAGGCACCGCCGTCCAACAGCTCAAGGATCAGGACATCTACGGTGCCTTCGTACCGGGCGGCAAGACCCCCGAACTGGTTGTCGCCTCAGCCTCGTCGGACACCACCGCCACGACGGTGGAGAAGGTGTTCACCCAGGTCGCGGCCGGGCAGGGTGAACCTCTGAAGGTGACCGATGTGGCGCCGACCGCCAGCGGTGACCCGACCGGCCAGGGCCTCTTCTTTCTGCTGGTCGCGCTGAGCATCGGCTCGTACGCCTCGGTCGCGGTGATCGGTGGTGCGGGTGGCGGGCTGCCCCTGCGGATCAGGGCGCTGCTGACGCTCGGAACGTCGCTGGTGGTGAGTCTGATCGGTGCCGCGTTCGCCGGACCGGTGTTCCATCTGGTCGACCACGGGCTCGGTGGGATCTGGGCCATGGCCTGGCTGTATTCGGCGGGAATTCTGCTGATCGGCGTGGGGCTGCACACCTTCCTCAAGCGATGGACCACGCTCGGCGTGATGGTGCTCTTCGTGATGCTCAACTTCACCAGCTCGGGCGGGATCTTCCGGCCGGAGCTGCAGCCCGGCTTCTTCGGAGCCCTGCACGCCTTCTGGAACGGCGCGGGCTTTGTCGAGGGAGCGCGCCGCTACGTGTATTTCGGCCATCACGGCCTTGGCGGCAATGTGCTGGTGCTGGCTCTCTGGTGTGCGGCGGGCCTGGCTGTCCTGGGCGTGGCGGCGCTGGTCGAGGCGGGCCGGCGGAAGACCGCCGAGGGGTCGGCCGGGGTACTCGCCGGTGCACGGCAGCCCGCTGCGGCCGACGCAGGAATCGCGGCGCAACCGGAGCACGGGGTGGCGGCGCGGGAAAGCCGGCGGGACGGCCGGCATGACGGGCCACCGGGAACCGGGCAGGAAGAGGAGGAACTGGAAGAGGCCGTCGCCGTGTGATCGGCTTGTCCACAACGGACGAGTTGTCCACAGGGGCGCCGGATCGCCGGACACCGGCGGTACGGTCGTGGGCAGTTGATGTTGTTCGAGGGCGGGGGACTCCATGGGCGAGCAGGCAGTACGTATTCCAGCGGTGGCCGGCTTTGCCCGGCGGGGGGCCGGCGCTTCGACTGCAGCTTCGGCGACGGGTTCCATGGCGACAGGTTCCATGGCGACGGGCTCCATGGTGGAGTCGGCTTTCGGTGCGGTGTTCGCGGGCGGGGCCTCGCCGAAGAAGCACGGCAAGGAACTGAGGAAGCTGGTCCCCCGGTCCTCACACGACTCGCTGGTGTTGGCCGAAGGTCGCCCGGACGCCGTGCGGGCAGTCGAGGAATCGAACCGGGGCAGGGTGCCGGGGCTGGCTCCGCTTCGGGTGGGCCGTATGTCTGCCACGCCCTTTGCCTTCCTGCGTGGTGCGGCCGGGCTGATGGCGCACGACCTGGTGGGGACGCCCGTCACAGGGGCGGGCGGTCAGATATGCGGTGACGCGCACGCAGCGAACTTCGGGTTGTACGGAGATGCCCGGGGCCGGCTCGTCATCGACCTGAACGATTTCGACGAGACGGCGATCGGCCCATGGGAATGGGACCTCAAGAGGCTTGCGGCCTCCCTGGTACTTGCCGGCCGGGAAGCCGGAGCCGACGAGGACACCTGCCGGGCTGCGGCGTTCGACACCGTGGGAGCGTATCGGCGCACCATGCGGCTGCTGGCGAAGCTCCCGGTGATGGACGCGTGGAATGCGATAGCCGACGAGGAACTGGTCTCGCATGCCGATGCCCGGGATTTGCTGGGCACCCTGGAAAGGGTTGCGGAGAAGGCCCGCGGTAACACCAGTGCGCGTTTCGCCGCCAAGGCGACCACGCGGAGCGGGGACGGAAACCGGCGCTTCGTGGATGCTCCGCCGGTGCTGCGCCGGGTGCCGGACGAGGAGGCGGCGGCGGTGGCCGGGGCGCTGGAGGGCTATGTGACCTCACTGCCGCACGACCGACTGCCGCTGCTCGCCCGGTACACGATCCACGATGTGGCGTTCCGGGTGGTCGGCACCGGCAGTGTAGGTACCCGGTCGTATGTGGTGCTGCTCCTCGACCACCGGGACGAGCCGCTGGTGCTGCAGGTGAAGGAGGCGCGGCCTTCGGCTCTGCTGCCCTACCTGGCGGCAGCCGGATTCGAACCGGGGCGCACCGAACACCATGGCCGGCGCGTAGTGCTCGGACAGAAGCGGATGCAGGTGGTCAGCGACAATCTGCTGGGCTGGACGACGGTGGACGGGCGGCCGTACCAGGTGCGGCATTTCAGGAATCGCAAGGGCAGTGTGGACCCGGCTGCGCTCGCCAGCGATCAGATCGACGACTACGGGCGGATGACGGGGGCTCTATTGGCGCGGGCGCACGCCCACAGCGTCGACCCCCGCCTGATCGCCGCGTACTGCGGAAAGAACGAGGAGCTCGAAGAGGCGGTGTCCGCGTTCGCGGTGCTCTATGCGGACCGTACGGAGGCGGACCACGCCGATCTGGTGGCGGCGGTGCGGAGGGGAAGGATAGCGGCGGAACAAGGAGCGTGACCGGTGGGAGCCGTGCGCACGTAGGCTGGTCGGGTGACCGAGGATGCCACCGGAACGACGACCCGGTACGACGACGAGCGGAGCGGGCAGCCCATGGGCGAGCAGCGGCCGGAGGCACGGCTTGAGAAGGCCGTGCGCGCCGCAGAGCAGGCGTTGATCGAGTTCGAGATCGCGGTGGAGACGTTCCGGGTGGAGGTGGAGAACTTCTCCCGGCTGCACCACCAGAGGCTCGGCCCCATGTACGCACGCCTGGACGAACTCGACGCTCAGCTCGCCGAGGCCAAGGCTGCTCGGAGTCAGGACCCGGAGGATCTGCGCAAGGCACAGGAAGCCCGGGCGATGGTGATGCCGATGCCCGGGGTCGATGAACTGTTCCACGACTGGCTCGACTCGGACGGGTTGTCGCCCGAGGCCGGCGCCATGTTGAACGGGCAGCCGGTGCAGCCGCCGAAGCGAGTGCGGCCCAGTGAGGAGGCGCGCAAGCTCTACCGTGAGCTGGTCCGTAAGGCGCACCCGGATCTGGCCCAGGACGACGCGGAGCGTGACCGGCGTGACGAGTTCATCACCCGGGTCAACGCCGCCTACGCACTTGGCAATGAGGCGCTGCTGGGGGAACTGGTCCGGGAGTGGGACGCCGGTCCGGTCCCGGAGACCCGGCAGAGTGAGAGCGAAGAGCTCTACGCCCGGCTCGAGTGGCTCTCCCGCCGCAAGGAGTTGTTGGCGACGGTCGCCCGCGAGCTGGAGGAGAGCGCGATCGGCGCGATGCTGCGGATGGCTCCCGAGGACCCGGACCGTTTGCTCGAAGAGATCGCCGAGCAGCTGCTCGCGCAGGTCTCGGAGCGTGAGGCCGAGCTGGCTGAGATGGTGCAGTAGCGTCTTCCGGTGAATCCGGCCGCATAGGTACGAGAGAACGAGAGAAGGCATGACCCATGAATTTCGCCTCCCCGCCCCAGGTGGACGTAGCGGCTGTGCCTGCTGACGGTCTGCTCTTGGATGTCCGTGAGGACAACGAGTGGGCAGCCGGGCACGCCGTAGGGGCGCTGCACATCCCGATGAGCGACTTCGTTGCGCGTTTCGGTGAAGTGACGGAGGCCGTGTCCGACGGGCGGCAGGCTTATGTGCTCTGCCGGGTCGGCGGGCGTTCCGCGCAGGTCACCCAGTACTTGGTGCAACAGGGGATCGACGCGGTGAACGTCGACGGCGGCATGCTTGCCTGGGAAGGCGCGGGCCGGCCGATGGTGGCGGACAGTGGGGATCCGGCGTTCGTGCTGTGAGACGAGCGAGAGCTGCCCCTGGTCCCTGGTCCCTGGTCCGTGGGCGGCCCTCAGCGGTCGAAGTCCAGCTCCACCTCGGGAGTGAGCGGATGCGACTGACAGGCCAGTACGTAGCCGGCCTCCGTCTCCTCGGTCTCCAGCGCGAAGTTGCGGTCCATCCGCACCTCGCCGCGCACCAGGAACGCACGGCACGTCCCGCACACTCCTCCCTTGCAGGCGTAGGGAGCATCGGGGCGGGCCCGCAGCACCGTCTCGAGGAGCGAGTCGGCTTCTTGGACCGGCCAGTTGCCCGACCGTCCGTGAAGTGTGGCGGTCAGAACGCTGTGGGCCTGGGCAGCCCCTGTCGTGGGCGGTGCACCGGCGGGGGCGGTGCCGTCGTCCACGTGGAAGATCTCCTGGTGGATACGGGACCGGGGGACGCCGAGTCCGCGCAGCGCCCGCTCGGCGCCCTGGACCAGGCCGAAGGGGCCGCAGAGGAACCAGCCGTCCACCTCGGGCACCGGCAAAAGCGCCGGCAGCAGCTCCGTCAGCCGTCCCCGGTCGAGTCGGCCGGAGGGCAGGCCCGACTGCTGTTCTTCCCTGGAGAGCGTGGTCACCAGCTGGAACCGGTCGGGCCAGCGGTCCTTCAGGTCGGCGACCTCGTCCAGGAACATCGTTGACGCGGCGGTGCGGTCGCTGCGGATCAGAGCGAACCGGGCGTCGGGCTCCTGGGCCAGCAGGGTCGCGGCGATCGACAGCACCGGCGTGATCCCGCTGCCACCGACGATGGCAGCGAATCGTCCTGGGCGCGGCTCGAAGGCGAAGCGGCCCATCGGCTCCATCACCTCGATGGTGTCCCCGACGGCCAGCTCCTTCAGCGCGTACGTCGAGAACTCGCCCCCCTCCACCAGCCGCACGCCCACCCGCACCACGGGTTCGTCGGCTGATTCGGCGGCCGGGGTGCAGATCGAGTACGTACGCCGGATTTCCTCGCCGCGCACCGTGCGGCGCAGGGCGATGTGCTGACCGGGTGTGTGCCGGAAGGTTTCGCGCAGCTCGGGCGGCACGGTGAAGGTGATGGCCACCGAGTCGTCCGTGAGCCGCTCGACCGCGCTGACCCGGAGCGGGTGGAACATCTACAACTCCTTGAAGTGGTCGAAGGGTTCGCCACAGGAGACGCAGCGGCGCAGCGCCTTGCAAGCCGTGGAGGAGAAACGGCTCAGCAGCTCGGTGTCGGTCGACCCGCAGTGCGGACAGCGAATGGCCAGGGTCAGGGCGACCGGGCCGGTGGGACGCGGGGGAGCTATGCCGAATTCCGCCAGCTTTCGCCGTCCCTCGGCGCTGATGTCGTCCGTGGTCCAGGCAGGGGCGAGGACGATGTGCACCGACACCTCCGGTATGCCGTGCTCATGGAGCACCTTCTCGATGTCGGCCGACATCGCCTCGATCGCCGGGCAGCCCGTGTAGGTGGGAGTGAGCGCCACTTCGACCCGGCCGGGGGCGAGAATCTCGACGCCGCGCAGCACTCCCAGTTCCGCCAGGGTCAGGACCGGAAGCTCCGGGTCGGGTACCGATCCGGCGAGTGCGTGCAGTTCCGCTTCGAGCGGGGTCGTGGTCACCATGTCGCCCCCGGGTGGCTGCGGTGCAGGTGCTGCATTTCGGCGAGCATCCGGCCGAACGGCTCGGTGTGCAGCCCCTGCCTCCCGGCGCCGGCCGACCAGGCCCCTGCCTGCGGCCCGGCCGGCACGGTCAGCGTCGCGCGGTCCAGGACGGCGGCAATGGAATCGAGCCAGCCGTCCTTCAGTACGCGCCAGTCCACCGTCGCACTCTCGATGGGCTGGAACATCTCACCGGTGAAGCGCCACAGTGAATCGAGGCCTTGTTGCATTCGCTGGTGGCTCTCGGCTGTTCCGTCACCGAGTCGCATGATCCACTGCTCGGCGTGGTCCTGGTGGTAGGCGACCTCTTTGAGCGCCTTTGCGGACAGCGGCGCCAGGGCGCCCTTCCCGTCCGCCAGTTGTCCGTACAGCAGCCGCTGGTAGGTGGAGAAGTAGAGCTGGCGGGCGATGGTGTGCGCGAAGTCGCCGTTTTCCTGCTCGACCAGCTGCAGGTTGCGGAAGGCGCGCTCCTCGCGCAGATATGCGAGTTCGTCCTCGTCTCCCACGAGTGAGAGCAGCACCCGCGCCTGCCCCAGCAGGTCCAGCGCGATATTGGCGAGCGCCACTTCCTCCTCGAGGACCGGCGCATGACCGGCCCACTCCCCGAGCCGGTGCGAGAGCACCAGTGCGTCGTCGCCCAGGGCGATGGCCGCGTTCACAGGTGCTGCACCCCTTCCGGGATTTCGTAGAACGTCGGATGGCGGTAGGGCTTGTCGCCGGCCGGCTCGAAGAACGAGTCCTTCTCGTCGGGCGAGGAAGCGGTGACCGCGGTGGAGGGGACCACCCAGATGGAGACGCCCTCGTTCCTGCGGGTGTAGAGGTCGCGGGCGCTGTGCAGGGCCATCTCGGCGTCCGGAGCATGCAGGCTGCCCGCGTGGGTATGGGACAGCCCGCGCCGTGAGCGTACGAACACCTCCCAGAGCGGCCAGTCACCCGCACCCGGGGCGCTGCTGGATACGGCGGTCATGCGCGGGCCTCCCCATGCCTCACGGTGTGCTTCGCGGCGTACGCGGTCGCGGCATCGCGCACCCACGCTCCCTCTTCGTGCGAGCGGCGGCGCTGGGTGAGCCGCTGGTCATTGCACGGGCCGTTTCCCTTGAGAATTTCCTTGAACTCGGACCAGTCGATGGTGCCGAAGTCGTGGTGTCCTCGCTCGTCGTTCCACCGCAGATCCGGGTCGGGCAGTGTCAGGCCGAGCGTCTGCGCCTGGGGGACACAGATGTCGACGAAGCGCTGGCGCAGTTCGTCATTGGAATGGCGCTTGATCTTCCAGGCCATGGACTGCGCGGAGTGCGCCGACTCGTCGTCCGGCGGGCCGAACATCATCAGTGACGGCCACCACCAGCGATCCACCGCGTCCTGCGCCATCGCGTGCTGTGCCTCGGTGCCGCGGCTGAGGGTGAGCAGCAGCTCGAAGCCCTGACGCTGATGGAAGGACTCCTCCTTGCAGATACGGACCATGGCGCGGGCGTACGGGCCGTACGAGCAGCGACAGAGCGGTACCTGGTTCGTGATGGCGGCGCCGTCCACCAACCAGCCGACCGCGCCGACATCGGCCCAGGTCAGCGTCGGGTAGTTGAAGATCGACGAGTATTTCTGGCGTCCGGAGTGCAGCTTGTCCAGCAAGGTGTCGCGGCTGGTGCCCAGGGTCTCGGCCGCGCTGTAGAGGTACAGCCCGTGGCCCGCCTCGTCCTGGACCTTTGCCATCAGAATCGCCTTGCGGCGCAGCGACGGGGCGCGGGTGATCCAGTTCGCCTCCGGCTGCATTCCGATGATCTCGGAGTGCGCATGCTGGGCCATTTGGCGCACCAGAGAGGCGCGGTAGGCATCCGGCATCCAGTCCCGCGGCTCGATGCGCTCATCAGCGGTCACGGCAGCGTCGAAGGCCGCTTGGGACGCTGCTTCGTCCCCTTCCGGGTCCACCTCCGGGGCGGGCGGGGCCTGTGCGGTCCCATCCGTTCCGTACGCCACTGTCGCCATTGCGTTACCCCTACCGACCGATCGTTCGGTTCATGGACTTCAATGGTGGGGCGCGGGCCCTTAGGGTGTCAACCCTGACCGGCGTGTGGTGACCGGCCGGGGACCGGCGGGCAACCAGGGGGATCGGGGCGGGATGGATTCGTACGACAGCGAGAAACCCGGGACGAGCGAGCCACCCGGGGCGCAAAAAACCCCCCGGCCGCGCCGTGCACCGGACGGCATTCTTGCGCTGTCCTTCCCGTACCAAGTGGCGGCAGCCATCGCGCTCGGGATGATCGCTGTGCTGACCGCCGTCCACCTCTCGATGGTCTTCCTGCATGTGGCGCCGTCGAACACGGTGAGCAAGAAGTACGGCAAAGCGGTCGACGACTGGGTCTATCCCGAGTTCGAACAGAACTGGAAGCTCTTCGCTCCCAATCCGCTGCAGCAGAACATCGACGTCCAGGCGAGGGCCGAGATCCGGGGCAAGGACGGTGGGCTCACCACCACCGGATGGACCGATCTCTCCGCGCAGGACGGTGCCGAGTTGCACGGCAATCCGCTCCCCAGCCATGTCGATCAGAACGAACTGCGTCGAGGCTGGGACTTCTTCACGGGCTCGCACACCAGCGACAACAAGCCGGTCGGGCTGCGCGGCGAACTCTCCGAGCGCTACATCCGCCGCATCGTGGTGATGCGGCTGAACGACGGACTGAAGACCGGATCCAGGGTGGAACGGATACAGGTCCGCTCGGCGACCACCGCGGTGAAGGCCCCGCCGTGGAGCAACGAAAGCATCGACACGCGAACCTCCTACCGTGTCCTCGACTGGTGGACGGTTGTTCCGCAGGACCGTACGGAGGCCGACCGGTGAGCGCAGCCGTCAGCGACACGGCCGCCCGCGCCGTGCAAAAGATCACCGGTTCCGCCCTGGGCCGGTACCAGAGCGCCGTCGTGCGCATCGGGTTCTCCGTCACCTGGCTGCTCTTCCTGCTGCGGGAGCTGCCGCACCGTCGTGAGCTGTACGGTCCCCATTCGCCGTGGGGCTGGGACATGGCCCAGCAGCTCATAGCGGACAATCACGCCTTCACGCTGCTGATGTGGACGGACTCCACCACGTGGTTCGAGCTGGTTTACGCGGTCGCAGTGCTGTCCAGCGTGCTACTGCTGCTCGGCTGGCACACCAGGGTGGCATCGCTGCTGTTCATGATCGGCGTGCTGTCTCTGCAGAACCGGTCCGTCTTCCTGGGCGACGGCGGGGACAACGTCGTCCATCTGATGTCGACGTATCTGGTGATGACGCGCTGTTCGCAGGTCTGGTCGCTGGATGCCCGACGCGCGACCCGGGCTGCGAAGAACGCGGACGGCACCGGAGCCACCCCTGTGGTCAGCCGAGACCGGGTGGGACCGCTGCTGTGGGCCGTGTTCGGCGTCGTCCTGGCCGCGGTCACCCTGCTCGGAAAGATGAGCGGCGGCTGGGAGCTGTTCTTCTGGGCGATGTGGCTGGTGCAGGGGCTGTGGTGGACGGTATGCCGTCACGCCCCGGGGCAACCCCGCATCTTCCTCGATGTGGTCGCCAATCTGGCACACAACGCCACCCTCGTCGTGATCATGACCGAGGTCTGCCTGATCTACTCGACCGCCGGCTGGTACAAGATCCAGGGCTCCCGCTGGCAGGACGGTACCGCCCTCTACTACCCGCTCAATCTGCATTACTTCGCGCCCTGGCCGGGGCTCTCTTCGTTGCTTGCGAGCAGCGGGGTGATGGTGATGCTGCTCACCTATGGCACGGTCATCGTCCAGGTCGCCTTCCCGTTCACACTCTGCAACCGGCGGGTCAAGAACGTTCTGCTGGCCGCGATGATGCTGGAGCACGCCGGTATCGCGGTGCTGCTGGGGCTGCCCTTCTTCTCGCTGGCTATGATCGCGGCCGACGCGGTCTTCCTGCCCACCGGGTTCCTGCTGTGGCTGGGCGGTCTGGCGACGCGGGTGACCTCGCGTACCGGAGCGGGGCCGCGAAGCCTGATCGGTCCACGGCGTGCTGCCGAGGGGGAACAGCCCCGTACGCTCGTGGGGTGACCAGCGAGATCTCCTCCGAAGAGCCGATGGCGCCCCAGGGGGGCGCGCAGGCCCTGCGGCACCCCGGGCAGGCCGTGCAGTACGACGACGGCTTCGCGCCCGAGATCGGTGTCGGCCCCCATCCGCTCCCCTGGCCCCAGGACGCGCGGTACGACCGCGAGCTGCTGGCCGACGGGGACCGGCGCAACGTGGTCGACGGCTACCGGTACTGGACGCGTGAGGCGATCGTCGCCGACCTGGACACCCGGCGGCACGATTTCCATGTGGCGGTCGAGAACTGGAGCCATGACTTCAACATCGGCTCGGTCGTCCGTACGGCCAACGCGTTTCTCGCCAAGGAGATCCACATCGTGGGGCGACGACGCTGGAACCGGCGCGGAGCGATGGTGACGGACCGGTATCAGCACGTGCGCCACCACCCGGACACGGATTCGCTGACCGAGTGGGCGGCGACCGAGCAACTGCCGATCATCGGGATCGACAACCTGCCCGGCGCGGTGCCGCTGGAGCTGACCGAGCTGCCGAGGCGTTGCGTGCTGCTGTTCGGGCAGGAAGGGCCGGGCCTGACCGAAGAGGCCCGAAAGCACGCGCTGATGGTGTGCTCGATCGCGCAGTTCGGCTCGACGCGGTCGATCAACGCCGGCGCAGCGGCGGCGATCGCCATGCACGCCTGGGTGCAGTGCTACGCGGACTTCGGCTGAGTACCCCACCGAGCTGAGTAACCCACCGAGCTGAGCGTTCCCCGGAGCGGGACGCCCCACCGAGCGGGACCCCGGGTTTAACCGGGCGAGCCCACCGGGCCTCCGGCATCACGCCTGCCTGCGTACCTCCACCACCCGGAACCTGTTCGCCACGAATGCGCCGTCGCAGAGCGCGGCGTTCGCAGCCGGGTTGCCCCCGGATCCGTGGAAATCCGAGAAGGCGGCTGTCTGGTTGACGTACACCCCGCCCGTGAGGTTCAGCGACAGCTGGGCGCACTCCTCGATGCAGACCTCCTCGATCGCCCGTTCCACGTCCGGTGACGTGGTGTACGCGCCGACCGTCATCGCCCCCTTCTCGCGGACGGTACGGCGGAGGAGGTCGAGAGCCGACCGGGTGGAGTCCACGGCCACGGCGAAGGAGACCGGGCCGAAGCATTCGGAGAGGTAGGCGGCCTCGGCGTCCGCCGTGTCCCAGTGCTTCCGTGCGCCGTCCAGCTTGACGATCGCCGGCGTGCGCACCACCGCCGCCGGGAATTCGGGATGGGCGATTTCCCCGGAGGGCAGAGCAACTTCGCCCAGTTCGGCAGCGGCGTCGAGGCGCGCCTTCACGTCCGGATTGACCAGAGCGCCCAGCAGCGCGTTGGCGCGTGCGTCGTCGCCGAGCAGTCCGGCGACGGCCCCCGCGAGGTCGGCGACGACTTCGTCGTAACTCCTCGGGCCGTCTTCGGTGCTGATACCGGCCGCCGGGATCAGCAGATTCTGCGGAGTAGTGCACATCTGGCCGCTGTAGAGCGAGAGGGAGAAGGCCAGATTGGACAGCATCCCTCGGTAGTCGTCCGTGGAATCGACGACGACGGTGTTGACGCCCGCCTTCTCGGTGTAGACCTGCGCCTGACGGGCGTTGGCCTCGAGCCAGTCACCGAAGGCGGTCGAGCCGGTGTAGTCGATGATCCTGATCTCGGGACGCACGGCCAGGGACTTGGCGATGCCCTCGCCCGGCCGTTCGGTGGCCAGCGCGACCAGGTTCGGGTCGAATCCGGTCTGGGAGAGGACTTCGCGGGCCACCTGGACGGTCAGCGCCAGCGGCAGCACCGCGCGCGGGTGCGGTTTGACCAGGACCGGGTTTCCGGTGGCCAGCGAGGCGAACAGGCCGGGGTAGCCGTTCCACGTGGGGAAGGTGTTGCAGCCGATCAGCAGCGAAATGCCGCGCCCGGTCGCGGTAAAGGTCTTCCTCAGCTCCTGAGGGTCGCGTTTGCCCTGCGGCTTCGACCAGTCGGCCACTGACGGCGTACGGGCCTGCTCGGCGTACGCATAGGCCACCGCCTCGAGGCCGCGGTCCTGGGCGTGCGGGCCGCCGGCCTGGAACGCCATCATGAAGGCCTGACCGCTGGTGTGCATGACGGCATGGGCGAACTCGGGTGTCCGCGCGTTGATCCGCGCAAGGATCTCCAGACAGACGAGCGCTCTCGCCTCGGGCCCCGCCTCCCGCCAGGCACCGGTCGCCGCACTCATGGCGGGCAGCAGGACATCCGGGTCCGGATGCGGGTAGGTGACACCCAACTCGATTCCGTACGGAGAGACTTCTCCGCCGGTCCAGTCGTCCGTCCCCGGTTGGCCCAGATCCAGGCGGTGGCCGAGCAGGGCGTCGAAGGCGGCTTTGCCGTCCCCTGCGTACGCCTTGGGGTGCTCGGGGTGCGGAGACCAGTACGCACGCGTACGGATCGCGTCGAGGGCCTGGTCGAGTGTGGGCCGGTGGGTCTCGGACAGCTCGGTCAGCTGCATCGCGGAACAACTCCTCATCGAGTCATCGAGCTGCGCAGAACAGGTGGACAGAGTTAGAGTAACCGAACGATCGGTCGGGACAAGGGGGTCCGCCGGGTCTGTGGATAACTCTGTACGGGAAGATCGCACCCATGACCGCCACCGCACATATGACCGCCGTAGCGTCGCACCGCATCGTCGCAGTCGTCGGCACCGGCACGATGGGGCAGGGCATCGCGCAGGTCGCTCTCGTAGCCGGGCACCCGGTGCTCCTTCATGACACCGTGCCGGACCGCGCCGAACAGGCCGTCGGCGCCATCACCGCGCGGCTGGACCGACTGGTCGAGAAGGGCCGGCTGACCGCGGCGGAACGGGACACCGCCTGCGGGCGACTGGCTGCCGTGGCGGATCTGGCGGAGCTCGCAGACGCGGCGCTCGTCATCGAGGCGATCGTGGAACGACTCCCCGTGAAGCAGGAGCTCTTCGCCGCCCTCGAGCGGTTGGTGGCGGAGGACTGCCTGCTGGCGACCAACACGTCGTCCCTCTCCGTGACGGCGATCGCGAGCGTGCTGAAGCATCCCGGCCGTTTCCTCGGGCTGCACTTTTTCAATCCGGCGCCGCTGCTCCCCCTGGTCGAGGTGGTGAGCGGCTTCGCGACCGATGAGCCGAGCGCGGCCCGTGCCCGGGCGACGGCCAAGGCCTGGGGCAAGACGCCGGTCCGCTGTACCGACACTCCTGGCTTCATCGTCAACCGCATAGCCCGCCCGTTCTACGCCGAGGCCTTCGCGGTGTACGAGGAGCGCGGCGCCGACCCGGCCACCATCGACGCGGTGCTGCGCGAGTCCGGCGGATTCCGGATGGGCCCCTTCGAGCTGACCGATCTGATCGGTCAGGACGTCAACGAGGCCGTCACTCACTCGGTCTGGGAATCCTTCTTCCAGGACCCCAAATTCCGCCCGTCGCTCGCGCAGCGGCGCCTGGTCGAGTCAGGGCTGCACGGCCGCAAGAGCGGGCGCGGCTGGTATGCGTACGGTGAGGGCGCCACGCGGCCCTCGCCGCACACCGCACCGGCCACCGAGCCGCCGTCCGAGATCACCGTGGAGGGCGACCTCGGACCGGCCGGGGAGCTGGTCGCCATGTTCCGCGAGGCCGGGGTCGCCGTGCGTGAGGACGAGGAGGACGCCGGGTGCCGGATCGTGCTGCCGAGTGGTGGCCAGCTGGTGCTGGCCGACGGACAGACGTCCGCGGAGTTCCGCGATGTGGTCTATTTCGACCTGGCGCTCGACTATCGGACGGCGACCCGGGTCGCTCTGTCCGCCTCCGAGGTCACCGGATGGGAGACGCTCCGGCAGTCGATCGGTCTCTTCCAGCGGATCGGCAAGAAGGTCAGCGTCATCGGTGATGTCCCAGGCATGATCGTCGCTCGTACCGTCGCGATGCTGGTTGACCTGGCCGCCGATGCCGTCGCCAAGGGCGTCGCGTCCGCCGAGGACATCGACACCGCGATGCGGCTGGGCGTCAACTACCCGCTGGGGCCGGTCGAGTGGGGGCGCAGGCTCGGCCGATCCTGGGCGCACGAGCTGCTGGACGAGCTTCACGCGCGTGTCCCCGGCGGACGGTATGCGCCGTCGCTCGCCCTCTACCGGCAGTCGTACGTCCATCAGGAGAAGGGCGGGACAACCTCATGACCACGCCCAAGCGCGACACCTACACCCCCGAGACCCTGCTGACCGTCGCCGTCCGGATTTTCAACGAGCGTGGCTACGACGGCACGTCCATGGAGCACCTCTCGCAGGCGGCGGGCATCTCCAAGTCATCCATCTATCACCATGTCGCGGGCAAGGAGGAGCTGCTGCGTCGTGCGGTCAGCCGCGCGATAGACGGACTCTTCGGTGTGCTGGGAGAGCCAGGGGCGGCGCGAGGGCGCGCGATCGACCAGGTCGAGTACGTCACGCGCCGTACGGTCGAGGTGCTGATGGCGGAACTTCCGTACGTCACCCTGCTGCTGCGCGTACGCGGTAATACGACCACCGAGCGCTGGGCGATGGAGCGGCGCCGGGAATTCGACCAACGGGTCGCCGGCCTGCTCAAGGCGGCGGTCGCCGAGGGCGATCTCCGTTCCGACGTGGACATCCGGGTGGCCACGCGGCTGCTCTTCGGCATGATCAACTCGCTGGTCGAGTGGTGGCGCCCGCAGCCCGGATCCGGCCCCGACGCGGATCAGCTGGCGGAGACCGTCGTTCAGCTCGCCTTCGAGGGGCTGCGTACGGCGTCGGCCCGCCAAGCGTCCGGGGAGACACCCACGGACGCCTGACGGTTCAGGAAACACCCGTGACGGCGCAAGAAGCACCCGTGACGGCTCAGGAAGTACGCGCAGGCCCCGGCGGCTGCTCGGGTGACGACCCGGGTGGTGGCCCCATCGCACCGCCCGAGGGTTTCGCAGGATCCAGATCGGTCTCCTCGAAGACCAGCAGGGTGCGCGTGGAGAGCACCTCGGGTATCGACTGGATCTTCGTCAGCACCAGCTCGCGCAAGGCCCTGTTGTCGGCACTGTGCACCAGCAGAAGTACGTCGAAGTCGCCGCTGACCAGAGCGATATGGGCAGTTCCCGGTAGCTCGGTGAGCTGCTTGCGGACCGTACGCCAGGAGTTCTGCACGATCTTGAGCGTGATGTAGGCGGACGAGCCCTGGCCCGCGCGTTCGTGGTTCACCCGGGCGCTGAAGCTGCGGATCACGCCGTCCTCGATGAGCCGATTGATACGTGCGTAAGCATTGGCCCGCGAGACGTGGACGCGGTCGGCCACGGACCGTATCGAGGCGCGGCCGTCCTTCTGGAGGATGCGCAGGATGTCACGGTCGATCGCATCCAGCGGGCGCGCGGGAGGGCGCTCACCGTCATCGGCCATTTGTTCAGCTGTCATCAGCCCCCGCCTTCCTACCATGGACGACCTGTCTCCATCCCAGGCTGTGGAGAACCGTTTGTCCACAGGCTGAAGGTGTCAGTAGCCAAAATGCCCTTTCGACCGAACAATCGGTAGGTGAGGCGCATCACATGGCGGTGCGCCCTCCCCGCTCCCACGAGGAGGTGTTTCGGATGACGGTCCAAGAGCTGCCCGGTGCTACATCCCATCCGGCATGGAAGCTCCGCACCGACCCCGCGCCGCTGCTCCCGGACCCCGAGCCGTACCAGGTGCTCGGTACGGACGCCGTCGGCCGGCTGGACGCCGAGCTGTTGCTCGGGCTGTACGACGCCCTGGTGCACGGCCGGCGGTACAACGCGCAGGCCACCGCACTCACCAAGCAGGGCAGACTGGCCGTCTATCCGTCATCCACCGGTCAGGAGGCGTGCGAGGTCGCTGCCGCGCTGGTTCTCCAGGAGCAGGACTGGCTCTTCCCGAGCTACCGCGACACCCTCGCCGCGGTGGCGCGCGGCCTCGACCCCGTCGAGGCACTGACTCTGCTCCGAGGCGACTGGCACACCGGTTACGACCCGCGCGAGCACCGCATCGCACCGCTGTCCACCCCACTGGCCACTCAGCTGCCGCATGCCGTGGGTCTGGCCCATGCCGCCCGGCTGGTCGGGGACGACGTGGTGTCGCTCGCGATGGTCGGTGACGGCGGGACCAGCGAGGGCGATTTTCACGAGGCGCTCAACTTCGCCGCGGTGTGGAAAGCACCGGTCGTCTTCCTCGTCCAGAACAACGGCTTCGCGATCTCCGTACCGCTCGCCAAGCAGACCGCGGCTCCTTCACTGGCCCACAAGGCCGTGGGGTACGGCATGCCGGGCCGGCTGGTCGACGGGAACGACGCGGCAGCGATGCACGAGGTGCTGTCCGACGCGGTTGGTCTCGCCCGGTCCGGCGGCGGCCCGACGCTGGTCGAAGCGGTGACCTACCGCATGGAGGCCCATACGAACGCCGACGACGCGTCGCGTTATCGCGGCGACGCGGAGGTCGAGACCTGGCGGAGGCACGATCCGATCCTGCTCCTGGAGCGGGAGCTGACCGGGCGCGGGCTGCTCAGTGACGAGCGCATACGGTCGGCGAGCCATGCCGCGGACACCATGGCGGCGGCCCTTCGTGAGCGGATGAACGCGGAGCCGCTGCTCGACCCGATGGACCTCTTCGCCCAGATCTACGCGACGCCGACGCCCCAGCTGCGGGAGGCGTCCGCGCAGCTCCGCGCCGAGCTCGACGCGGAGAACGAACGATGAACGACGCGGAGAACGAACGATGACCACAGTGGCAGTGAAACCGGCCACGATGGCACAGGCGCTGCAGCGGGCGATGCGCGATGCGATGGCCGATGACCCCACCGTGCACGTGATGGGGGAGGACGTCGGGACGCTGGGCGGGGTGTTCCGGGTTACCGACGGGCTGGCGAAGGAGTTCGGCGAGGACCGGTGCACGGACACGCCGCTCGCGGAGGCGGGCATTCTCGGTGCGGCCGTGGGCATGGCGATGTACGGGCTGCGGCCGGTCGTCGAGATGCAGTTCGACGCCTTCGCCTATCCGGCGTTCGAGCAGCTCGTCAGCCATGTGTCGCGGATGCGTAACCGCACCAGGGGCGCACTGCCGATGCCGATCGTGGTGCGGATTCCGTACGGCGGCGGGATCGGTGGGGTGGAACACCACAGTGACTCGTCCGAGGCGTACTACATGGCGACTCCAGGGCTCCATGTCGTCGCGCCGTCCACGGTCGCCGATGCCTACGGGTTGCTGCGGGAGGCGATCGCCTCCGACGACCCGGTGGTCTTCCTGGAGCCGAAGCGGCTGTACTGGTCGAAGGCCGAGTGGTCGCCGGACGCGCCCGCCGAAGTGGCGCCGATAGGGCGGGCCGTGGTGCGGCGCACGGGCAGCAGCGCCACGCTGCTGACCTACGGGCCTTCGGTGCCCGTGTGTATGGAGGCTGCGGAAGCGGCACGCGAGGAGGGCTGGGACCTGGAGGTCGTGGATCTGCGCTCGCTGGTGCCTTTCGATGACGAGACGGTCTGCGCGTCGGTTCGGCGCACCGGCCGGGCCGTGGTGGTCCATGAGTCAACCGGGTTCGGCGGTCCGGGCGGAGAGATAGCCGCCCGGGTGACGGAGCGCTGTTTCCACCATTTGGAGGCGCCGGTGCTGCGGGTCGCTGGTTTCGACATCCCTTATCCGCCGCCGATGCTCGAGCGACACCACCTGCCGGGTATGGACAGGGTCCTGGACGCGGTCGAGCGGCTGCAGTGGGAGGCGACGAGCTGATGCCCCAGGTCCTGGAATTCAAGCTGCCGGACCTCGGGGAGGGGCTGACCGAAGCCGAGATCGTGCGGTGGCTGGTCGCTGTCGGCGATGTGGTCGTGGTCGACCAGCCGGTCGTTGAGGTCGAGACGGCGAAGGCGATGGTGGAGGTGCCGTGTCCTTATGGCGGCGTGGTGACGGCACGGTTCGGTGAGGAGGGTAAGGAACTTCCGGTCGGTGCGCCGCTGCTGACGGTGGCGGTGGGATCGGCGGATGCGGTGGTCGCCGCCGAAGACGACTCGTCCGGCAACGTGCTCGTGGGATACGGCACGGGTGGGGCGGTGGCTGCTCGGCGGCGTCGGATACGAACCGGTGCGGTGGCGGCGTCGGGTGCGGATGCGGTGCGGCCGGGTGCGGGTAGCGAGCGGCCGGGTGCGGATACCGAACGGGGCGCGGCAGCTCCGGGAGGGGGGCCGGTTCCGGTTATTTCGCCGCTGGTGCGGCGGCTGGCCCGTGAACATGGCGTCGACCTGCGGGCCTTGGCGGGCACCGGCCCGGACGGCTTGATTCTGCGGTCCGATGTGGAGCGCGCGATCCATACGCCGACCGCGGCAGCCGTATCGCCCGCGGCAGCCGTATCGCCCGGGCGGGCCGTATCGCCCGTGGGGACGGATGCGGTGGGTGCCGGAGAGGCGGTCCGTGTTCCGCTGCGGGGAGTGCGGGGCGCGGTCGCGGAGAAGCTGTCCCGGAGTCGCCGCGAGATACCGGACGCGACGTGCTGGGTCGACGCGGATGCGACCGAGTTGATGGCGGCGCGGGCGGCCATGAATACCGCGGAGGGGCCGAAGATCTCGGTGCTGGCCCTGCTGGCCCGCGTGTGCACCGCTGCCCTGACGCGCTTCCCGGAGCTCAACTCCACTGTGGATATGGCAGCCGGCGAGATCGTGCGCCTGCCGTCGGTCCACCTGGGCTTTGCCGCCCAGACCGAACGCGGACTTGTCGTGCCGGTGGTGCGCGAGGCGAACGGGCGGTCGACGGAGTCCCTGAACGCCGAGTTCCTACGGCTGACCGAGGCGGCCAGGACCGGGACGCTGACCCCGGCCGAGCTGACGGGGGGCACGTTCACCCTGAACAACTACGGAGTGTTCGGCGTCGACGGGTCAACGCCGATCATCAACCATCCCGAGGCGGCCATGCTGGGCGTGGGACGGATCGTGTCCAAGCCGTGGGTGTGGCAGGGGGAGCTGGCGGTCCGGCAGGTGGTGCAGCTGTCTCTCACGTTCGATCACCGGGTGTGCGACGGGGGGACGGCCGGCGGTTTCCTCAGGTATGTAGCCGACTGCGTCGAGCGGCCGGCGGTGTTGCTGCGGGGGGCGTGAGGCGCGCCGGCGAATGCCCGAGCGGGAAGGCAAGGACGGGAGGGTGAGGGGGAAAGAGGCCCGTGGGTGATGGGCGAGAGTAGCGGGTCAGGGGCAGGAGCCGGGCGGGATTGGCACGAGACCGTTCCGCCGGGGCACGCTCACAGCCCATACTCGCGGCATGACCTTGTATGACGCCGTCGTGCTCGCCGGAGGCTCTGCCAAGCGACTCGGAGGAGCTGACAAGCCGGGCCTCACCGTGGGCGGGCTTGCGCTGCTCGACCGGGTGCTGGCGGCCTGCCGGGGAGCCGGGACCACCGTGGTGGTCGGTGGCCGCCGCGGTACCGTGCGGCCGGTGGTCTGGACCCAGGAGCGGCCGCCCGGTGGCGGGCCGCTGGCGGCTCTCGGAGCGGGGCTGCGCCTCGTAACGGCCGAGACGGTGCTCGTGCTCTCCGCGGACCTGCCGTTTCTGGGCGAGGCGACCGTACCGGCGTTGCTGGACTCCCTCGGGTCGGGCCCGCCCGAGGGAGTGCTGCTCACCGATCCGGACGGTCGTGATCAGCCCCTCGTCGCGGCTTACCGCACCGAATCGCTGCGCCGTGAGCTCGCTCTGCTCGCCACTGAGCACGGTTCGCTCGCCGGGCTTCCGGTGCGGCTGCTCACCACCGAACTCGACCTCGCCCGGATCGACGCCGAGCCCCTCGCCTCGTTCGACTGCGACACCTGGCAGGACATTGCATCGGCGCGGGCCCGTATCAGGGAGCATGGACACGTGCTGGATGAATGGATCACCGCAGTCAAGGCCGAACTCGGAATCGATCTCGACGTGGACACCGGCGTCCTCCTCGACCTCGCCCGCGATGCCGCGCACGGTGTCGCCAGGCCGGCGGCGCCACTGACCACGTTCCTGGTGGGTTACGCGGCGGCGAAGGCGGAGAAGGACGGGCCCGAGGCGGTCGCCGATGCCGCTCGCAAGGCAGCCGCGCTCGCCAACCGGTGGGCGGACGAGGCCGAAAAGGGCGAGGGAACCGACGCCGGATGACCGAGCAGGACGACCGTGACGTCGACGAAGCGCTGGCGCTGGTCGGCAAGGAGCCACCCACCGTGCCGCTGCCGGCTTCGCCGCAAGGTCACCGCGCAGTCCCCTGGGCCGAGGCCCGTGCCCGGGCCGAGCAGACCGGCCGGGCCGCACAGCTCGCCGTCCGGCGGGCACCGCTCGACCGGACCCTCGGTCAGGTGCTCGCCGAGCCTCTCACCGCCCTCAGCGAT
The DNA here is from genome assembly GCF_040682175.1 of Streptomyces sp. NPDC051320. Taxonomy (NCBI): domain Bacteria; kingdom Bacillati; phylum Actinomycetota; class Actinomycetes; order Kitasatosporales; family Streptomycetaceae; genus Streptomyces; species Streptomyces sp. NPDC051320. Next base: position 116,790 of record NZ_JBFBAL010000007.1, on the reverse strand, counting down.
CTGCCGTCCTTCGATACCTCCGCCATGGATGGCTGGGCGGTCGCCGGGCCGGGGCCCTGGCGGATCGAGGGCGACGGCGGCGTCCTCGCCGGTCACTCCGCACCGGCGCCGCTCGCCGACGGCGAGGCGGTGAGAATCGCCACCGGCGCCCGGATCCCGCCCGGTTCCACCGCCGTCGTCCGTACGGAACACGCCCGTACGGAACACGCCCGTACGGAACACGCCCGCACCGAACACACCCGCAGCGAACCTGGCCGTACCGACCACGGCGCGACGTCGCTCCCTGCGCCATTGCTGCATGCCCGGCGTCCGGTCGTTCACGGGCAGGACATCAGACCGCGTGGGCAGGAGTGCAGATCGGGTGATCAATTGCTGCCGATCGGGGCGCTGGTGACCCCCGCCGTGCTCGGACTTGCGGCCGCCGCCGGATACGACGAACTGCTCACCGTTCCCCGGCCCCGGGTGGACATTCTGATCCTCGGTGACGAGCTGCTGGTGGAAGGGCTCCCCCACGACGGCCTGATCCGGGACGCCCTGGGGCCGATGATCGGCCCATGGCTCCGCGCGCTCGGCGCGGACGTGCTGTCCACTCGCCGTCTGGGAGACGACGCCGACGCGCTCCACCGAGCCGTCACCACCTCCGGTGCCGACCTGATCGTCACCACCGGGGGTACCGCGGCGGGGCCCGTGGACCATGTGCATCCGATTCTGCGCAAGGCCGGCGCCGACCTGGTGGTGGACGGCGTCGCGGTCCGGCCGGGGCATCCCATGCTGCTCGCGCGGCTCACCGAGACCCGCCATCTGGTCGGGCTGCCGGGCAATCCGCTGGCCGCCGTATCCGGGCTGCTGACGCTCGCCGAACCCCTGTTGCGCACCCGCTCCGGCCGTCCGGCGGTGGAGGCCTACGCCGCTCCGGTGCGTGAGGAGGTGCAGGGGCATCCGTACGACACGCGGCTGGTCCCCGTGGTGCACCGGGCGGAGGAGATCGTGCCGCTGCACTTCAACGGGCCCGCCATGCTGCGGGGCATGGCAGCTGCAGACGGACTGGCCGTGGTTCCGCCGGGGGGCGCGCGAGCCGGGCAGCGTCTGGAGATCCTCGATCTGCCGTGGGCGGGGGAGTGTTTCACGTGAAACTGCCCGGACACGACGCCCTTGACCGACAGGTGGACGAGAGGCTGGTCACCCGGCGGGTCACGCTGCCGCGCCGGATGGTCCAGAGGCCGCTCCGGCAAGTCGCAAGGCGGGTCATGATCGCCTTGTTGGTACTGGTGGTGACGGCGTTCACCGTCTGGTTCGACCGTGAGGGCTATCACGACAATGCCGACGGCTCGGTCGATCTGCTCGACTCCTTTTACTACGCCACGGTCACCCTCTCCACCACGGGGTACGGCGACATCGTTCCCTACGGAGCCGGTGCCAGACTCACCAACATCCTGGTGGTCACGCCACTGCGCGTGCTGTTTCTGATCATCCTGGTCGGTACGACTCTCGAAGTGCTCACCGAGCGCACACGGGAGGAGTGGCGGCTGAATCGCTGGAGGCTCCGTTTGCGTGACCACACTGTCGTCATCGGATTCGGTACCAAGGGCCGCTCCGCGATGCAAACGCTGTGTGCGACAGGGCTGAACCGCGAGCAGATTGTCGTCGTCGACCCGAACAGCAAGGTCATCGAGGCTGCCAATGCCGAGGGTTACGCGGGAGTCGTCGGGGACGCGACCCACAGTGATGTGCTGCTCAGCGCCGAACTGCAGCGTGCCCGGCAGATCGTGATCGCGACGCAGCGCGACGACACCGCGGTACTCGTCACCTTGACCGCCCGTCAGCTCAATCGGGGGGCCAAGATCGTGGCCGCGGTGCGCGAAGAGGAGAACGCACAGCTGCTGCGCCAGTCCGGTGCCGATGCGGTGATCACCAGCGCCAGTGCGGCGGGCCGGTTGCTCGGGCTGTCTGTACTCAGTCCCAGCGCCGGCACGGTGATGGAGGACCTGATCCAGCAGGGCAGTGGGCTGGATCTGGTCGAGCGGCCGGTGATAAAGGCCGAGGTGGGCCGAAGCGTCCGGGAGGTGAAGGACCTGGTGGTCACCGTGAAGCGGGGGCATCGGCTGCTCGGGTATGACGATCCGGACGCCAGTCCGTTGCAGCTCACCGACCGTTTGATCGCGATTGTGCGTGTCTCCCCTGCGGCGGCGGGAACGGGTGCGGAGTAGCCTCGCGCTCATGCATGCGATCACGATCCCCGAACCTGGCGGTCCCGAGGCGCTTGTCTGGGCCGAGGTGCCTGATCCCGTACCCGGCGAGGGCGAAGTCCTTGTCGAGGTCGCGGCGGCGGCCGTCAACCGCGCCGATGTTCTGCAACGGCAGGGTTTCTACGACCCCCCGCCCGGCGCGTCGCCCTACCCCGGCCTTGAGTGTTCCGGCCGCATCACGGCCCTGGGTCCCGCGGTCTCCGGCTGGGCCGTGGGCGACGAGGTGTGTGCGCTGCTGGCAGGCGGCGGCTACGCGGAGCAGGTCGCCGTACCCGTGGGGCAGCTACTGCCGTTGCCCGATGGAGTCGACCTGGTGACTGCGGCCGGGCTGCCCGAAGTGGCGTGCACGGTGTGGTCGAACGTCTTCATGGTGGCCCATCTGCGGCCCGGCGAGACCCTGTTGGTGCATGGCGGGTCGAGCGGAATCGGCACCATGGCGATCCAGTTGGGGAAGGCCGTCGGGGCGCGAGTCGCCGTCACCGCGGGCAGCGCCGACAAGCTGGCGCGGTGCGCCGAGCTGGGCGCCGACATTCTCATCGACTATCGCGAGCAGGACTTCGTGGAGGAGATTCGCCGGGCGACGGACGGGGCGGGCGCGGACGTCATCCTCGACATCGTCGGAGCGAAGTACCTGGACCGGAACGTGAAGGCGCTGGCGGTCAACGGGCGCCTCGCGGTGATCGGTATGCAGGGCGGCGCGAAGGGCGAGCTGAACCTCGCGACACTGCTCGGCAAGCGGGGCGCGGTGACGGCCACGTCGCTACGGGCCCGGCCGTTGGGCGAGAAGGCAGCGATCGTCGCGGCGGTACGGGAGCATGTCTGGCCGCTGATCGCCGGTGGACGGGTGCGGGCCGTGGTGGACCAGGAGGTACCGCTCGCCGAAGCGGCGGAGGCACACCGGTTGCTGGACACCGGGACGCACGTGGGCAAGATCCTCCTGCGGGCTTCGGCACCCGCTCGGGGCTAGCCACCCACGACGCCCGCGCCGAACCCAAGAGGCCCGCGCCAACCGCAAAAACCGCGCCAACGGTTTTCCCTCGTGAACACCGAGGCCCGGGCTCCCTTCCTACGCACACCGCGTACGAACGGAGCTCGGGCCTCGAGATTTTCCGTGCCTGGCGTTCAGCGACTACAGATACGGCCCGGAGCGGATCGCCCCGTGGCCACCGGGCTCCTCGTCGTCCTCCTGGCCGCCGGCCCCCGGCGGAAGGGCGCGACGCATGCTTTCCAGCTGAGCCCTGGCCGCCATCTGCTGGGCGAAGAGGGCCGTTTGGATGCCATGGAAGAGGCCCTCCAGCCAGCCAACCAACTGGGCCTGCGCAATCCGCAGTTCCGCTTCGGAGGGGATGGCCTCGTCGGTGAACGGGAGCGACAGGCGCTCCAGCTCCTCGACGAGCTCCGGGGCCAGGCCGTCCTCCAGCTCCTTCACCGAAGAGGCATGGATGTCCTTGAGACGGACCCGGCTCGCCTCGTCCAGAGGTGCCGCGCGCACCTCCTCGAGAAGCTGCTTGATCATGCTGCCGATGCGCATGACCTTGGCCGGTTGCTCCACCATTTCTGTCACTGGAACCTCGCGCGACTCGTCGTCACCGCCGGCTCCGCCGCCGAGCGCCATTCCGTCCTGTCCCACGACCAGGACGTGGGGCTGCTCCCGCGACTGTTCCGACCGTTCACTCCTCGGCATATCCATACCGCCATTGTCTCGCACACATACTCCACGGGAGTGTGGTGCCCCCTATCCCGGGTGATCCACCCTTTGCCGGTGTCATCCGGGGTGGCCGGGCCGGCACCGGACTGCGAGGCAAGTCCCTAGGAACGCCGCAACCGCAGCCCCAGGAAGCCCAGACCCACTCCGACCAGCGCAAGCCCGGCTCCCAGTGCGCCGACATGGATCGGGAGCGGGTCGGACTGCGAGACCGTCTTTTCTGCGGACTGCTGCGCGATCGCATCGCCTGCGGGACGGGCAGGACTCGCCGCCGGCTGCCGGGACGGGGCTCGCGTCGCCTCCGGTGCTCGGTACGAGGGCTGCTCGGCCGGGGCCGACGCGTCTGCCGGGTTCCGCTCGGCGGCTGACGCGCTGTGGCTCGGGGCGCTGCTCGTCGTACCGGACGGGCGCGGCGAGGGCTTCACGGGGTGGCCGGGCCGGGTGTGTCCTTGGCCGGCGGCTCCACCGCCCAGTGAGGCGCTCGGGGTGGGTGGCGGTACGGCCGCCGGGCCGTGGTCCCGGCCGGGGCGGGCCGGGTGGCCCGGATGCCCCGGGTGGTCGGTGTGATGTCCATGGCTCCGGCCGTGCTGACGACCGTGGTCAGGGCGGTGGTGGTCGCCGTGCGGACCCGGGCCGTGGCCCTCCGCGGGGAGGCCTGCCGCCGGACGGGCCGAAGCGGTGGGCGTCACTCCACCCGCTTCCGCACCAGCACCAGCACCGGCGCCGGCACCGGCGCCGGCACTCGCGTGGCGGCTCGGTGCCGGGAGCACCGAGTCCACGGCAGCGCTCAAAAGCGGCGAGGGCAGAACGGGATACACCCCCACCGGACACATCAGCACTGCACACACCACGACACCGATCACGAGGTGTCCCTCTTTCCCGGAAGAAGCAGAAAGCGACAACAGGATCCAGAGTCACATCAGCTGACAAATCCGGCATCTCGGGCACCGCAAAAGGCCCAGCGCGTGATGCACGTGCCGGGCCTCGCTGGAGCTGACCGCTGCTACGGGGCGTCACCCGTGGAGACCCCCACCGTGATGGTGAGGTTCTTCGGGTCGACGTTCGTGCCCGCCAGCGGGTACTGGTCGAGGACGACATCCTGAGCCCACTGGCCACTGGGCTCCCGGCGAACGGTGATGTGCCAGTTCGCCGCCTGGGCACAGGCCTTCACCGACAGAAGGTCCTTGTACCCGAAGTCGGGAACCTGGATCTTGTTCGGGTCGGTGACGCCCGCCTGGGGGTCCGAGCACTCCGTCGTCTCCATCGTCCGGTTCCGCTCCGGCGCCCGGTGCCCCGCCTTCGCCGATGCGCTGGAGCTGCCGTTACTGCCGCCCGTGGCACCGCCCTCGTTGTCGCCGTTCCCGCTGAGTTGTATCGCCGCGATCACACCCCCGATGACCAGCAGCGCCACCACCGCGGCACCCACGATCACCGGGGTCTTCCGCTTGCCGCCACCGGAACCGCCCCGGGCCGGGGCGGTGGAGGGCGAGAGGGAGTACGGCGGTGGGGTCTGCGCGCCGTACTGCGGCTGCGCGGCGTACGGCTGCGGCGCGGGCGCGGGCGTAGGCGTCGGGTAGCCGCCCTGTTGCGGGTAGCCGTACGAAGGGGCCGGTGCGGGCGTGCCGTAGGGGCCCGGCTGGTACGGGGTCTGGACCTGACCGCTCTGCGGCAGCGAGGAGTCCACCGGCGGGAAGACCGCGGAGCCGACCCCCGCCCCGCTGTTCGCCGGTGCGCCACCGATGACCATCGGGGCCGCGCCCGTCCGGCCCGAGGACATCACGCGCAGGCACTCGTCGCGCATCGCGTCCGCCGTGGGGAACCGCTCGTTCGGGTTCTTCTTCAGCGCCCGGGCCACCAGCGCGTCAACCGCCGGCGGGACCGAGCGGTTGATCGACGACGGAGCGACCGGCTCCTCCTGCACATGCGCGTAAGCGATCGCCAGCGGAGAGTCCGCGTCGAACGGCAGCCGACCGGTGAGCAGCTGGAAGAGCATGATGCCGACCGAGTAGAGGTCGGACCGGGCGTCCACGCCGCGGCCGAGCGCCTGCTCGGGCGACAGATACTGCGGAGTGCCGACCACCATGCCGGTCTGCGTCATCGAGGTGACACCGGACTGCATGGCGCGGGCGATGCCGAAGTCCATGACCTTGACGACGTTGCGCTTGGTCATCATGACGTTGCCGGGCTTGATGTCCCGGTGCACCAGCCCCATGTCGTGGCTGGCCTCCAGCGCGGCCAGCACGTCGGCGGTGATCTTCAGCGCCTTGTCGGCGGGCATCGCGCCGTACTGCGCGATGTCGGCCTGCAGCACGGACCCGAGTGGCTGTCCCTCGACGTACTCCATGACGATGTACGGCATCAGCGCTTCGCCGAGAGTGTCCTCGCCGGTGTCGAACACCGAGACGATGTTGGTGTGCGAGAGCTTCGCGACGGCCTGCGCCTCGCGCCGGAACCGCTCGCGGAAGGACTGCTCGCGCCCCAGTTCGGTATGGAGGGTCTTGATGGCGACCTGACGGTCGAGCGCCGAGTCGTACGCCAGGTACACGGACGCCATGCCGCCCTCGCCGAGCAGGTCACGGAGCTGATAGCGCCCCCCGGCGACCGAATCTCCCGCGTAGCGGCCCTGCGCGCCGTCCTGGCTCATGACTCTGGCTCCCCCTCGGCGCACGGAAACGTGGCCCGATGTTGCGGCTGGCGTACGAAACCCGGGCTCGGGATCCGGACGTAGGGAATCCGGGCATACGAGATCCTGGCGTACGGGGAAAGTCTGCCCCAGGCCACCGGCACGTCAAGCCGGGTGCCCGTTCCGTGACCGTACGCGCACCAAGCGTCTCGCAAGCGTTACAGGAACCGCATGGAATTTGCATCGGTGACGCGATTACCGGTTGGATAGCCGGTCATTGCCGGACCGGGCCTTCACACAGAGCCTGTAGCGTGACGTCGCGATGCAGAAAAAAAGACGTGGCAATGCATCACCGGACCCCGCGCTCAACGGGGCCGACGCACCACTGGACCACCGCGCACCACCGCTGACGCGGACCGACACGACGGCGAGGACTGATGGCACCCGATTCCGAGGCAGGCGGCGGAGGCGTGTCGGACGTGCCGGAGGCATGGGGTGTCGACGGCCTCGTCGGTGACGGCCGGTACCGGCTGACGCACCGGCTGGGCCGTGGCGGCATGGCCGAGGTGTTCGCAGCCGAGGACGTACGGCTGGGACGCACCGTCGCCGTGAAGCTGCTCCGCGCCGACCTGGCCGAGGACCCGGTGTCCAAGGCCAGGTTCACCCGCGAGGCACAGTCGGTCGCCGGCCTCAACCACCATGCGGTGGTCGCCGTGTACGACTCCGGCGAGGACTACTGGGGCGGGAACACCGTCCCCTACATCGTGATGGAGCTGGTCGAGGGCCGGACCATCCGCGATCTGCTGCTGAACGCCGAGGCGCCGCCGCCCGAGCAGGCGCTGATCATCGTGTCCGGGGTGCTCGAAGCGCTCGCGTACTCCCACCAGCACGGCATCGTGCACCGGGACATCAAGCCCGCCAACGTGATCATCACGGACGGCGGCGCGGTCAAGGTGATGGACTTCGGCATCGCCCGCGCGCTGCACGGCGCCGCGTCGACGATGACCCAGACCGGCATGGTCATGGGCACCCCGCAGTACCTCTCCCCCGAGCAGGCGCTCGGCAAGGCCGTCGACCACCGGTCCGATCTGTACGCCACCGGCTGCCTGCTCTACGAGCTGCTCGCGATGCGTCCTCCCTTCACCGGTGAGACCCCGCTCTCGGTGGTCTACCAGCATGTTCAGGACATGCCGGTGCCGCCGTCACAGGTGTCGGACGCGGTGCCGCCGGAGCTGGACGGGCTGGTGATGCGTTCGCTCGCCAAGGAGCCTGACGACCGCTTCCAGAGCGCCGAGGAGATGCGCTCGCTGGTCGCATACTCGCTGCAGATGCTCCAGCAGCAGGGCGGCCACACCGGGGCCTGGAACACTGGCCCCGTGGTGATGAACGAGGCCGGTCCCACCCCGGCCATGGGCGCCGCGGCGACCACCGCCTACCCCCACCACGGTGACACCTCGCAGGCCCCGATCCTGCCGCCGATGAACCCGGACGACGGTTCGTACGACGGCAACGGCGGCCACCGCGGCGGCCGCGGCTGGATGTGGGTGGTGGCCGCTCTCGCGATGATCGCGATCGCCGGAGGAATCGTCTACGCGCTGCACGGCATGGGCGGCACCGGCGGAGAAGGTTCGCACACCACCAAATCGCCGAGCCCGACCCGGTCGGACACCAGCAAGCCGAGTGACACGCCGTCGGACGAGTCCACCGACGACACCACGCAGCCCGGTACGTCGAACGGCACCGGCGGCGGGGGGAGCGACAAGCCCTCGTACACCCCGTCGGGCAGGCCGTCGAATTCGTCGTCGCCGTCGTCGCCCTCGCCTTCGGACAGCGGCGGTACGACGACGGACGGCGGGAAGACGGACGGCGGCAGCACCACCGACGGTGGTACGACGACGGATGGTGGCAATACCACTGACGGCGGTACGACGAACGGCAGCGGCTCGACGACGAGCGGTAACACCACTGACGGCGGTACCACGAACGGCAGCGGCTCGACGACCAGCGGCAACACCACCGACGGCGGTACCACGAACGGCAGCGGCTCGACGACCAGCGGCAACACCACCGACGGCGGTACGACCACCGGCCTGCCCACCACCGGAGGCATCGGCCACTGATCACCCGGCCACTGATCACCCGGCCACCGCCTCACCCCGTGAACGCCTCGCGCACCGCGTCGTACTCCCGGGTCCACCAGACCACCAGGGCCGACGCCGCCGGGAACAGCGCGTCGGCCCGGCGGTCGTCGAGCCGGTAACGCCAGCGCAGTACCCAGAAGTCGTTGAGCCGCTCCCACCACACCCGGTGCACCGCGGCGGCGAGTTCGGCCGGTTGGGCGGCCGCCGCCCGCCGGTAGGCGCGCGCATAGGCGCGCACCTTCGGCAGTTCGAGTTCCCCGGTGGGCCCTACGAAGAAGATTGCCGCGGCCCGGACCGCCTCCTCGGCGCGCGGCTGCACGCCCAGCCGGTCCCAGTCGATGATCGCGGCTGGCTCCGCGCCCCTGTAGAGCAGATTGAACGGGTGGAAGTCACCGTGCACCCAGCCACCCGGGGCCCCCGCCGGCGGGCGCCGGTGGGCGTGCCGCTCCAGCAGTCGGCGGCGTTCCCGCAGCCGGTGTTCGGCGAGTTCGTCGAAGGCGTCCCGGGGTTCGGGACGACTCGCCAGCCGGGCGAGCAGGTCCTCGATGACCGAGAGGGTGTGGACGGGGTCGGCGCTCGCGTGCGGTGGCGGGGCGGACTCGTTCTCCATGACCTGCTCAAGACCGGTGTGCACCAGGCCCAGCAGCGCCCCGAGCCGCCGGGACCCGGCCGTACTGAGCTGGGCGCCGTCCCGGTGCCGGCCGTCGATCCAGGGGTGCAGCGCGTAGCACCGGCCGCCGATCACGGTGACGGTGTCGCCGTCGGCGCCGGCCAGCGGCGGGGCGACCGGGACGCCGAGCTCCTCCAGGCGCCGGGTGGCGCGGTGCTGGCGGCTGATCGCGGTCGGGTCGCCGTCGAGATGGTGTTTGAGGAAGAAGTCGCCGTGTGTGGTGGCGAGCCGGTAACCGCGGTTGAGCAGGCCCTGGGCGACGGGCTCACAGGACAGGGCGGTGCCCGCCGAGTCGTAGCGGAGCAGCAGATCTGCCACCGGCGGGGTTACAGATGAGCGCAGCACTCGCCAGATGTTAGATCACTGCGCGTGGCCGGCTGTCCGGGGAGCCGGGTACCGCATCCGGTCGACCGTGCTGAACCGTGGCCTGATGCGCAGATAGACCGGATCGTACGGTTCGCCGTTCACCTCGGACGGGTCCCCGGCGAAGCGCTCGATCTCCTCCGGTGTGGGGGTGACGGCTTCCGCGGTGCCGGTGAACTGCACCGACCAGATGTCGGTCGCTCCCGAGCCGAGATTGTCCGCGGCGTAGGCGACGACGCTGCCGCGGCACGCCTCGTGATGGCCCGTTCCGGCGTGCATGCGCAGGATGACGCAGCCCTCCGAAACGATGTGCCGGGCAATGGCCAGGAAGGGCAGCGCGCGCATGCTGGTCGCCACCCGGCCGTACGGCACCAGGCCGAGCAGGTCGAGGGCGCGGAGTTTCTCGATCGGCATGACTTCTACTGTCCGTGTCCGAACGCTTCCGGATAAGAGGCCAGCTGCCCGAGGATTCGGGACGTTAGTCCCGAATGAAGGACGAGAGATCACGTAGCGTTATCGCCGCTCGGCCTGCAGCCTGGCCACATAGGCGGCGGCCTGCGAGCGCCGTTCCATGCCGAGCTTGGACAGCAGGCTGGACACGTAGTTCTTGATGGTCTTCTCGGCGAGATGCAGCCGCTCCCCGATCACCCGGTTCGTCAGTCCCTCCCCGATCAGGTCCAGGATCTTGCGCTCCTGCTCGGTGAGGCCGGCCAGCCGCTCGTCGCCCTTGTCCCCGCCGCCGTCACGCAGCCGTTCCAGGACGCGTGCGGTGGCCACCGGGTCCAGCAGCGACTTTCCGGCCGCCACGTCCCGGACGGCGGAGAGCAGTTCGTTGCCGCGGATCGCCTTCAGCACGTATCCGGAAGCGCCGGCCATGATCGCGTCGAAGAGCGCCTCGTCGTCGGAGTACGAAGTGAGCATCAGGCATTTGATGTTCTCGTCCGCCGAACGGATCTCCCGGCACACCTCGACCCCGCTGCCGTCCGGCAGCCGGACGTCGAGGACCGCGACGTCCGGTCGGGTGGCCGGAATCCGGGCCAGGGCGTCCGCCGCGGTGCCGGCCTCACCGACGACCTCGATGCCGTCCTCGAGTGACAGAAGTTCATGAACACCACGGCGTACCACTTCATGGTCATCAAGGAGGAATACACTGACTTTTGCGGATTCAGGCACGGAATCAGTCTCACATACCAACTCTTCCCGTGCCTGGGGTGGCCGTTATAACGTGCCTCTGTTCCGGCGGCCTGCAAGGCTGTGACCAGTGGTTGTTGGCCCATTCTTCGATTTACTTGGAAATCCAAGCAAAATCGCAGGTCAAATGGGGTTTCGCAGTTCTGCGACGCACTGGGTAACGTGCCTTTGACAGGGTGCTCGCCGGGGCACCTGTCACGCCTGTCCCCGGCCACGTCGCACCCACCCCGTGCGGGGTCATGGGATTTCAGGCGAGCCGCACTGGCCTTACCGGCAACCCCGGGGGCCGGACCGACGGAGGAGCACGCACGTGACCGTGGAGAGCACTGCCGCGCGCAAGCCGCGACGCAGCAGCAAGCGAGCCGGCGCCGCGAGGACGCCAGAGAGTGCCGAGCCGCAGCTCGTACAGCTGCTGACGCCCGAGGGCGAGCGCATCGAGCACCCCGAGTACGAAGTGGATCTCACCCCGGAGGAGCTGCGCGGTCTGTATCGGGACATGGTCCTGACACGCCGCTTCGATGCCGAGGCCACCTCCCTGCAACGCCAGGGCGAACTGGGGCTGTGGGCGTCGCTGCTCGGCCAGGAGGCCGCTCAGATCGGCTCCGGCCGGGCGCTGAGGGACGACGACTACGTCTTCCCGACCTACCGTGAGCACGGTGTCGCCTGGTGCCGGGGGGTCGATCCCACCAATCTGCTGGGCATGTTCCGTGGCGTGAACCACGGCGGCTGGGACCCCAACAGCAACAATTTCCACCTGTACACCATCGTGATCGGTTCGCAGACGCTGCACGCGACCGGCTATGCGATGGGTGTCGCCAAGGACGGCGCGGACTCCGCGGTCATCGCCTATTTCGGTGACGGCGCGTCCAGCCAGGGCGACGTCGCCGAGGCGTTCACCTTCTCCGCGGTCTACAACGCGCCGGTGGTCTTCTTCTGCCAGAACAACCAGTGGGCGATCTCCGAGCCCACCGAGAAGCAGATGCGGGTGCCGCTCTACCAGCGGGCCCAGGGCTTCGGCTTCCCCGGCGTCCGGGTCGACGGCAATGACGTACTCGCCTGTCTGGCGGTCACCAAGGTGGCGCTGGAGCGGGCGCGCCGGGGCGAGGGGCCCACGCTGGTCGAGGCCTTCACCTACCGGATGGGTGCGCACACCACCTCGGACGACCCGACGAAGTACCGCTCGCAGGACGAGTACGAGGCCTGGAAGGCCAAGGACCCGATCCAGCGGCTCCGGACCTACCTGGAGAAGCAGAAGCTGGCCGACGAGGCGTTCTTCGCCGAGCTCGACAGCGAGAGTGAGGCGCTCGGCAAGCGGGTGCGTGAGGCGGTACGGGCCATGCCGGACCCGGACCCGATGGCCATGTTCGAGAACACCCACGCCGACGGCCATGCGCTGGTCGACGAGGAGCGCGCGCAGTTCGCCGCCTACCAGGCGTCCTTCGCAGAGGAGGGCAACTGATCATGGCCGCAACCAGCACGAGCATCGCCAAGGCGCTCAACGAGTCGCTGCGCAAGGCGCTCGACACCGACCCCAAGGTCCTCATCATGGGTGAGGACGTCGGCAAACTCGGCGGCGTCTTCCGGATCACGGACGGCCTGCAGAAGGACTTCGGTGAGGACCGGGTCATCGACACCCCGCTCGCCGAGTCCGGCATCGTCGGTACGGCGATCGGTCTGGCCCTGCGCGGCTACCGGCCGGTCGTGGAGATCCAGTTCGACGGCTTCGTCTTTCCCGCGTACGACCAGATCGTCACCCAGCTCGCGAAGATGCACGCCCGCGCCCTCGGCAAGGTCAAAATGCCGGTCGTCGTCCGGATCCCGTACGGCGGCGGCATCGGCGCGGTGGAGCACCACAGTGAGTCGCCCGAGGCGCTCTTCGCGCATGTCGCGGGGTTGAAGGTGGTCTCGCCGTCCAACGCTTCGGACGCGTACTGGATGATGCAGCAGGCCATCCAGAGCGACGACCCGATCATCTTCTTCGAGCCGAAGCGGCGTTACTGGGACAAGGGCGAGCTCGACGTCGAGGCGATCCCCCACCCGCTGCACAAGGCGCGGGTCGTCCAGCAGGGCTCGGATCTGACGCTCGCCGCCTACGGTCCGATGGTGAAGGTCTGTCTGGAGGCCGCGGCAGCGGCCGCCGAGGAGGGCAAGTCGCTGGAGGTCGTCGATCTGCGCTCGATGTCACCGATCGACTTCGACACCGTGCAGGCCTCGGTCGAGAAGACCGGAAGGCTGGTCGTGGTGCATGAGGCTCCGGTATTCCTGGGTACCGGTTCGGAAATCGCCGCCCGGATCACCGAGCGGAGTTTCTACCACCTGGAAGCACCGGTACTGAGGGTCGGCGGGTTCCACGCGCCGTACCCGCCGGCCCGCCTGGAGGACGAGTACCTGCCGGGCCTGGACCGCGTGCTCGACGCCGTCGACCGCTCGCTTGCGTACTGAGGAGCGCCGTGACCATGACTGATACAGCGACGTCCGCCCGGACTCCGTCCGGCGGGGCCCCCGTCCGCGAGTTCAAGATGCCCGACGTGGGCGAGGGACTCACCGAGGCGGAGATCCTCAAGTGGTACGTCGCCCCCGGCGACACGGTGGCGGACGGCCAGGTGGTGTGCGAGGTCGAGACGGCCAAGGCCGCCGTCGAACTGCCCATCCCCTTCGACGGCGTGGTGCACGAACTGCGTTTCCCCGAGGGCACCACGGTCGACGTCGGCCAGGTGATCATCACGGTGGACGTGGCACCGGGCTCGGCGCCCGCCGAGGCCGCTGCGGTTCCGTCCCAGGCCGAGCAACAGCCCGAGCAACAGCCGGCGCCGCAGGCCGGGGAGCCGGCCGCGCCGCCCGCCCGCCAGCCGGTGCTGGTGGGGTACGGGGTCGCCGAGTCCTCGACCAAGCGCCGCCCCCGCAAGGGCGCGGCCACCGCCGCCCCGGAGGCACCCCCGGCCGGCACCTACTACGCGCCGCCCGCCGAGGCGGCGCCACCGGAGCCGGTGAACGGGCACAGCACGGCACGTCCGCTCGCCAAGCCCCCGGTCCGCAAGCTGGCCAAGGACCTGGGCATCGACCTGACGACCGTCAGGCCCACCGGCCCGGACGGCATCATCACCCGTGAGGACGTCCACGCGGCGGCGGAGCCCGCGGTGCAGGCGCCCGAGCCGGTGCAGGCGGCGGAACCCGCAGCCGCCCCGACAGTCGCCCCCACGGTCGGCGGCGAAGCCCGGGAGACCCGTATCCCGGTCAAGGGCGTACGGAAGGCCACCGCGCAGGCGATGGTCGGCAGCGCCTTCAGCGCCCCGCATGTCACCGAGTTCGTCACGCTCGACGTCACCCGCACCATGAAGCTCGTCGCCGAGCTCAAGGGCGACCGGGCCTTCGAGGGCCTGCGGGTGAACCCGCTGCTGCTGATCGCCAAGGCGCTGCTGGTCGCGATCAAGCGCAACCCCGAGGTCAACGCCGCGTGGGACGAGGCGAACCAGGAGATCGTGCAGAAGCACTACGTCAACCTGGGTATCGCCGCGGCCACCCCGCGGGGTCTGCTCGTCCCGAACATCAAGGACGCGCACGCCAAGACCCTGCCCGAGCTGGCCGGGGCACTGGGCGAGTTGGTCTCCACGGCCCGCGAGGGCAAGACCTCCCCGGCGGCGATGCAGGGCGGCACGGTGACCATCACCAATGTGGGCGTCTTCGGCGTCGACACCGGTACGCCGATCCTCAATCCCGGCGAGTCCGCGATCCTCGCGGTCGGTGCGATCAAGCTCCAGCCGTGGGTCCACAAGGGCAAGGTCAAGCCCCGGCAGGTCACCACCCTGGCGCTCTCCTTCGACCACCGGCTCGTCGACGGCGAGCTGGGCTCCAAGGTGCTCGCCGATGTGGCGGCGATCCTCGAGCAGCCGAAGCGCCTGATCACCTGGGCGTAGACGCCGCAGAGCAGGTCGTCACAGACAGCCCCGTCCCGCGATGTGGACGGGGCTGTCTGTTGCGTACCTGTTGTATCTATGCTGTGCGCATGTCCATGGCCCCACTGAAGCAGCCGCCCGCCGCCGAGCGTGTCTACGCCCACATCAAGCAGGCCGTGCTCGACCGCCGCTACGAGGGCGGGACCCTCCTCACCGAGGGCGAGCTCGCCGAGGCCGTCGGGGTGTCCCGCACCCCGGTGCGGGAGGCGCTGCTCAAGCTGGAGGTCGAGGGGCTCATCAAGCTGTACCCGAAGAAGGGCGCGCTGGTCCGCGCCGTCTCCGCGCAGGAGATCCACGACGTGGTCGAGACCCGGCTGCTCGTCGAGGAGTTCGCCGCGCGCAAGGCCGTACCGGCGAGCCCGCAGCTGATCGAGCGGCTGGCAGAGCTGCTGGCCGAGCAGATCGCGCAGGTGGAGTCCGGCGATCTGGCCGGGGCCGCGGTCACCGACCGGTGCTTCCACGCGGAAATCGTCCGCAGCGCCGGGAACGAGATCCTGTCGCGCCTCTATGACCAGTTGCGTGACCGGCAGCTCCGGATGGGAGTCGCCGTCCTCCACGCGCACCCGGACCGGACCGCCACGACGCTGGCCGAGCACGGCGAGATCCTGGAAGCGCTGCGCGGCGGGGACGCCGACGGCGCCGTCGGCGTCGTCCGCCGGCACGTCTCCCGGGTGCGGAACCTGGCCCGGGGGGAGGTCCGATGAGCGCGGTGCTGCCCGGTGATCCGCCCGGGGGCCGGCGTGCCGTCGTCGTGTGGGGGATCGGCGTCGCCGTCTACTTCGTGGCGATCGTCTTCCGTACCAGTCTGGGCGTGGCGGGCCTGGACGCCGCCGACCGGTTCCATGTCAACGCGTCGGCCCTGTCCACCTTCTCGATACTTCAGTTGCTGGTCTACGCCGGGATGCAGATACCGGTCGGGCTGCTCGTCGACCGGCTCGGCACCAAGAAGGTGCTGACCATCGGTGTGGTGCTGTTCACCCTCGGGCAACTCGGTTTCGCACTCTCCCCCACGTACGGAACGGCCCTCGCCTCCCGCGCCCTGCTCGGCTGCGGCGACGCCATGACCTTCATCAGCGTGCTGCGCCTCGGCACCCGCTGGTTCCCCGTCCGGCGCGGGCCCATGATCGCCCAGCTGGCCGGTCTGGTCGGAATGGCGGGCAATCTGGTCTCGACCGTTGTCATCTCCCGGACGCTGCACACCCTCGGCTGGACCACCACCTTCGCCGGCAGCTCGCTGGCCGGCGTGTTCATCCTGGTGTTGATGCTGCTGCTCCTCAAGGACCACCCCGAGGGGTACGATCCACCGCCCGCCCAGCACGCCGGGGCGGCCTTCGTCCGCCGGCAGATCGCCGCGTCCTGGCGCGAGCCCGGCACCCGGCTCGGGATGTGGGTGCACTTCACCACGCAGTTCCCGGCGATGTTCTTCCTGCTGCTCTGGGGGATGCCTTTCCTCGTCCAGGCCGAGGGGCTCTCCCGGGCCACCGCGGGGGAGCTGCTCACCCTGATCGTGGTCTCCAACATGGTGGTCGGCCTGGCGTACGGGCAGACCATCGCCCGGCACCAGGGGGCCCGCGCCCCCATCGCGCTGTCCACGGTGGGCGCCACCGCCCTGCTCTGGGCCTGCACCCTCGCCTACCCCGGCGACCACGCCCCGATATGGCTGCTGCTCACCCTGTGCGCGGTGCTCGGTGCCTGCGGTCCCGCCTCGATGATCGGCTTCGACTTCGCCCGGCCCGCGAACCCGCCGGAGCGGCAGGGCACCGCATCCGGCATCGTCAACATGGGCGGCTTCACCGCCTCCATGACGACGCTGCTCGCGGTCGGTGTCCTGCTGGACGCCACCGGCGACAACTACCGGATCGCCTTCTGCTCCGTCTTCGTGCTGGAGGCGCTGGGCGTCACGCAGATCCTCCGGCTGCGCCGCCGCACCGCGCGCCGGGAGTCCGAGCGGCTGGTGACCAGCCGGGTGGAAGCGGTGCACGTGCCCGTCTGACCGTGTGTGGCAGCAGGGTCAGGGGGTGACGGCGAAGGACTGGAGGATCGCCGCTGCCAGCTCCTGGTCGCCCTCGGCCTTGATCTCGTCCGCGACCGCCGCGAGCGCGACCCGTCCGCAGGCCAGCCTGAAGTACGTTTCCCAGTCCATCGTGATCGTCACCACGGGGCCCAGCGACGGCGTGCCGTCGACCGTGCCGCGGCCGTCCGCGTCCACCCGGACCGTACGCATGAACTCGACGGCACCGGTGACATCGAGGACGATCGCCGAATTCGCCGGTGCTCCGGCGTCCTTGGCGACCACCTTCGGCAGCGCCTCCACCAGGAAGTCGCGGGCCACCTGGGCACCCGGCGAGTCCAGATGGCCGGGCATGCGCAGCGTGGTGCGCAGGTCCTGTTCGTGCACCCAGACGTCGAACGCCCGCATCCGCAGCGCCTTTTCCAGGGTGTGCTCGGTGCCGAGCGGCGCACGCACCAGGGTGTCCGGGGCCCGGCTCTCGTCCCGCAGCTGCCGCGAGCGCCGGATGATCGTGTACTCCAGGTCCGCGGTCATCTCCGGCGCGGTGTGGTGACGCCGCACGTCGACCTGCATCTCCATGTACCGCTGGTGCTCGGTCTTCACGTGGAAGAGGTCGCGGGGCAGCGAGTGAATGGGGCGGGGGTCACCCAACTGCTCGCTCTCCATGCCGATGATGTGCGAGACGATGTCGCGCACGGACCAGTTGGGGCAGGGCGTACCGCGATTCCACTCGCCCTCGACGAGCGGTCCCACCAGTTCGGATATGGCTTCTACGGAGTGGGTCCAGGCATCGGCGTAGGTCTGAAGTGTGGGATGGACAGTCACGGGACCCCTCGGAGCGGTGTTCTGCGGTACGGCGGCGGGCTGGTGTGCTGCTGGGGGGTCCTGGGGGCGTCCCCCGAAAAGGCACAGTACGCTGCCCAGTGGCACCCCTGCAGTGCTTTCGTGTGACGATCGTAGGCCCGCGTTGACGGCTCGAACGCCAGGACGGTGGTAGTGTGCGCGCCTCTCTCATCCAGATCGCCGTAAACCCGGGGGAAAGCCCCGACGCGCGCCGACTGCGAGCCGCCGCTCTGGTGCGGGAACAGTCGGACGCCGATCTGGTGGTGCTCCCCGAACTCTGGCCGGTGGGCGCCTTCGCCTACGCGTCCTTCGTGGACGAGGCGGAGCCACTGGAGGGCCCGACGTACCGGGCGATGTCCGAGGCCGCCCGCGCGGCGGGGGTCTGGCTGCACGCCGGCTCGATCGTGGAGCGGGACCCCGACGGTCTCCTCTACAACACCTCCCTGGTCTTCTCCCCGGACGGCGAGGCCGCCGCCGTCTACCGCAAGATCCACCGCTTCGGCTTCGACAAGGGCGAGGCGACCCTGATGGCGGCCGGCGCCGAACTGGTGACCGTGGCCCTGCCGGCCGCGACCCTCGGTCTTGCCACCTGTTACGACCTCCGCTTCCCGGAGCTCTTCCGCGCCCTGGTCGACGCCGGAGCCCAGTTGCTCGTCGTCCCGGCCGGCTGGCCCGAGCGGCGCCGCGCGCACTGGACGCTGCTGGCCCAGGCCCGCGCGGTGGAGAACCAGTCGTACGTACTGGCCTGCGGCTCGGCCGGTACCCATGCGGGGGTCCAGCAGGCGGGCCACAGCATCGTGGTCGACCCCTGGGGCGAGGTGCTGGCCGAGGCGGGCGCCGACGAGGAGGTCCTGACGGTGGACCTCGACCCGGCCCTGGTGGCCAGGACCCGGGACCAGTTCCCCGCCCTCAAGGACCGCAGGCTCGGCCTCGCACTGCCCGGACGCTGACCGGGCGTACCTGCGCGGGCTACGCTCCTCGCCCATGACCGAACCTGCCCACCAGCGCACCACCCGGGCCTCCTACGACATCGCGGCCACCGCTTACGCCGACCTGCTGCGCACCGCGCTGGACGACCAGCCGTACGACCGCGCGATGCTCGCCCTGTTCGCCGAACTCGTGCGGACCACCGACGCGGGCCCGGTCGCCGATCTCGGCTGCGGGCCCGGTCGGGTGACGGGCCATCTGTCCGCCCTCGGGCTGCCCGCGTTCGGCATCGACCTGTCACCCGGGATGATCGCCGAGGCCCGCAAGGCGTACCCCGAACTGCGGTTCACCGTGGGGTCGATGCGTGAACTGGACCTGCCGG
The DNA here is from genome assembly GCF_040682175.1 of Streptomyces sp. NPDC051320. Classification (NCBI taxonomy): domain Bacteria; kingdom Bacillati; phylum Actinomycetota; class Actinomycetes; order Kitasatosporales; family Streptomycetaceae; genus Streptomyces; species Streptomyces sp. NPDC051320. Next base: position 97,735 of record NZ_JBFBAL010000007.1, on the reverse strand, counting down.
ACGCCGGACTCGGCGGCGTCGTGGCCTGGTACTCCGTCATCCACACCCCACCGGAACAGCTGCCGGTCCTCTTCGCCGAGTTCCACCGGGTGCTGGCCCCCGGCTCCCACCTGCTGCTCGCCTTCAAGGCCGGCGACGAACGGGTGCACCTGGACCAGGCGTACGGCCACGACCTGTCGCTCGACGTCTACTGGCTGCCGCCGGACCGGGTGGCCGAGCTGCTCCGGGAGGCAGGCCTTGTCGTGGACGCCCGCCTGGTGCGTGAGCCCATCGGATACGAGAAGAGCCCCCAGGCCTATCTCCTGGGCCATAAGCCGCTCTGACGCAGCACCCCCTGCGAAATCCGTGAACACATCGGGCCGTTCTGTTCACGAGGCGCTCAGATGAGAGCCGCGATGACACGTGGGCCCTGGATGCTCACGGATTCTGCGGGGGGTGCCCGGTGCGCGGCGGGCGGGAGCGGGCGGCGCACTACCCGTCGTGCCGGCCCTCCTTCTCCTGGTCCTTCTCCAGCATGTGGATCACCGACACGGCAACGGCGATCAGCAGGGCCGGATCCGAGTCCTCGCGGACCACGTTCACCGCGTAGGCGTCGCGCATCGTGAACCACTTCTTGGAGATGTCGGCCAACAGCTCGTTCTGGTACTCGATGGCGAATTCGCGGTCCAGGATGTTCCCGCTGACGTCCAGCTCGGTGCCGTCGGCCATCTTCACCAGGTAGTGATGGTGCAGCAGGGTGAGCTGCTTCTTCCGGATGGTCGCGAGCGGTTCCCCTTCCCGCTCCAGGGTCATGGTGTCCCGGACGGAGATCAACTTCTCCTTGATCGTGATCAGCACCCGACCGTCCAGGTCCTTGAGCTCCATGGTGTCGCGGATGCGGAGGACCTTGCCGTCGACGAGGTACGCCTTGTCGCCGTTCTCGTCCTCGATCCAGAAGTCGTCGCCGATGTCGAAGATGCGTTCGCGCACGAGGAATTTCATGCGGCCGACGTTACCGCTGACGCTCGCGCCACATCAGGAGGCGGCCGGTTCGCACCAACGCTGTGCATGGCACGGTCCGCCGCCGCGAGTGCGATGCCCCGGCGACGTGCTCACACCTCTGAGTCCGCCGGAGACGACGTGCCACAGGCCACACCCCGTGGGGTGGCACCCTTGAACCATGAACGATGCCGCCCCGGCGCACACCCCCGCGCCCCGCCGTGCCCGTGTCCGTGCCCCCGAGCTGATCGGCAAGGGTGGCTGGCTCCATACAGGAGGCAACGACCTCACCCTCGCTGACCTGCGGGGACGCATCGTCATTCTCGATTTTTGGACGTTTTGCTGCATCAACTGCCTGCACGTCCTCGACGAACTGCGCGAGCTGGAGCAGCAGCACAGCGACACCGTCGTGATCATCGGTGTGCACTCCCCGAAGTTCGTGCACGAGGCCGAGCACCAGGCCGTTGTCGACGCGGTCGAGCGGTACGGAGTGCATCACCCGGTGCTGGACGACCCGGACCTGGCCACCTGGAAGCAGTACGCGGTCCGCGCCTGGCCGACGCTCGTCGTCATCGACCCCGAGGGGTACGTCGTCGCGCAGCACGCCGGTGAGGGACATGCGCACGCCATCGAGAAGCTGGTGGAGGAGCTGGAGGCCGCACACGCGGCCAAGGGCACGCTCCGGCGCGGGGACGCGCCGTACGTCGCGCCCGAGCCGGTGGCCACCGATCTGCGGTTCCCGGGGAAGGTGATCACGCTGCCGAGCGGGAATCTGCTGGTGTCGGACACCACCCGGCATCAGCTGGTCGAGCTGGAGCCGGACGGCGAGAGGGTCGTGCGGCGGATCGGCGGCGAGGGGGTGTTCAACGAGCCGCAGGGGCTGGCACTGCTGCCGGACGGGAAGGTCGCGATCGCCGATACGGTCAACCACGCGATCCGGACGTATGACCCGGAGAGCGGCGAGATCGCGCTGATCGCGGGGACCGGGAAGCAGTGGTGGCAGGGGTCCCCGACCAGTGGGCCGGCCCGGGAAGTGGATCTGTCGTCACCGTGGGATGTGGCCTGGTTCGGCGGGCGGTTGTGGATCGCGATGGCCGGTGTCCACCAGCTGTGGACGTACGACCCGGAGACACGGATCGTCGAGGTCGGGGCCGGGACCACCAACGAGGGACTGGTGGACGGGCCGGCCGCCGAGGCGTGGTTCGCCCAGCCGTCGGGGCTTTCGGCTGCCGGGGACCGGCTGTGGATCGCGGATTCGGAGACGTCCGCGCTGCGCTGGATCGACCTGGAAGGCGCGGTGCACACCGCCGTCGGCACCGGGCTTTTCGACTTCGGGCACCGGGACGGCGACGCCGGACAGGCGTTGCTGCAGCACCCCTTGGGGGTGACCGCGTTGCCGGACGGTTCGGTCGCCGTGTCCGACACGTACAACCACGCGCTGCGCCGGTACGACCCGGCCACCGGTGAAGTGACCACGCTGGCCACCGACTTGCGGGAGCCGAGCGACGCGGTGCTGGTCGGGGACGACATCGTGGTCGTGGAGTCGGCGCGGCACCGGCTGACCCGGCTGCGGCTGCCCGAGGAGGCCGTACGGGTGGAGAGCGTCGCGCACCGGACCCGGCGGGCTGCCACCGATGTGGCCCCGGGGAAGCTCCGGGTCGATGTGATCTTCCAGGCGCCCGCCGGGCAGAAGCTGGATCTGCGGTACGGGCCGTCGACCCGGTTGCTGGTCTCGTCGACCCCGCCCGAGCTGCTGGCGGCCGGGGGCGGCGCCGGTACGGATCTCTTCCGGGACCTGGAACTCGACCCGGCGGTCACCGAAGGTGTGCTGCATGTGTCGGCGATGGCGGCGTCCTGCGACGACGACCCGGCCAATGAGTACCCGGCCTGCCATGTGCACCAGCAGGACTGGGGCGTTCCGGTCCGTGTCACGGAGGAGGGAACGCCCCGGCTGCCGCTGGTGCTTGCCGGGATGGACGACTGATTCGCACCCGCCCGGGTGTCAGCCCAGGTGGTGGTGGTCGTCCTCGACCACGGTGGTCGACGTCGGCATCGTCGGCCGGCGACGGCGCAGGACGCTGGTGTAGACCGCGATGCCGATGATGCCGACCAGCATCATGATCACGCCGACCAGGTCGAGGTTGACGCTGCTCACGTGCCAGTCGGTCGCGAAGGTGAGGATGGCCCCCACCACGAGAAGGATGATGCAGCCGCCCAGGCCCATCAGTAATCGCCTCCGGCGTCGAATTGGCTCTTCCGTTCCTGAAGAGCGCGTACCCCGGGTCGGAACAGCCAATCAGGACGCCCGCGTTCAGCCTTCCAGGAACGCGGTCAGCGCGTTGGCCAGGTGGTACGGGTCATCGGCCCCGCAGAGTTCGCGGGCGCTGTGCATCGAGAGGATCGCGACGCCGATGTCCACCGTCCGGATGCCGTGCCGGGCGGCGGTGATCGGGCCGATGGTGGTGCCGCAGGGCATCGAGTTGTTGGAGACGAAGTTCTGCATGGGGACGCCGGACTTCTCGCAGGCCTCGGCGAAGACCGCACGGCCACTGCCGTCCGTCGCGTACCGCATGTTGACGTTGACCTTGAGAATCGGTCCGCCGTTGGCGCGCGGGTGGTGCGTCGGGTCGTGCCGCTCGCTGTAGTTGGGGTGCACCGCGTGGCCGGTGTCGGAGGAGAGACAGACGGCGCCCGCGAAGGCGCGGGCCTTGTCCTCGTAGGTGCCGCCGCGGGCGAAGACCGAACGCTCCAGCACGGTGCCGAGCAGCGGGCCGTCCGCGCCGGTGTCGGACTGCGAGCCGTTCTCCTCGTGGTCGAAGGCGGCCAGCACGGGGATGTACGGGAGTTCACCGCCGGAGTCGCCGGAGCCGGCGGAGTCCGCGGTGGCCACCGCGGCGAGCGCGGCGGTGGCGGCGTGCACCGAGAGCAGGTTGTCCATCCGGGGGCCCGCGAGCAACTCCTGATCGCGGCCCAGGTAGGCGGGTGCCTCGATGGCGTGCACCATCAGGTCCCAGCCGGTGACCTCGTCGGCGGTGACTCCGGCCTCCTCGGCGACGAAGCGGATCAGGTCGCCCTCCTGGACGTCGCCCAGCCCCCAGATCGGCTGCATATGACGCTGCTTGTCGAGCTTGAGGCCGTCGGTGTGGACGGAGCGGTCCAGGTGGATGGCGAGCTGCGGAACGCGCAGCAGCGGCCGGTCGATGTTGACCAGCCGGTGGCTGCCGTCGCGCAGGGTGAGCCGGCCGGCCAGGCCCAGATCGCGGTCCAGCCAGGTGTTGAGCAGCGTCCCGCCGTACACCTCGACGGCCACTTGGCGCCAGCCGTCACTGCCGGAGTCCGGCAGCGGCTTCACCCGGAGGTTGGGTGAGTCGGTGTGCGCCCCGACGATACGGAACGGGGTGTGCGGCCGGGCGTTCTCCGGCACGTACCAGGCGATGATCGCGCCCCCGCGCAGCACGTACTTCCCACCGGTGGAGGCGTCCCAGGCATCGGTCTCCGCGACCTGCCGGAAGCCCGCCTTCTCCAGGCGCTCGGCGGCGTTCGCCACAGCGTGGTACGGCGACGGGCCGGCCGCCAGGAAGGTCATCAAGTCGTCGGTGTGGCCGCGGTCGAAGCGGGCGGGTGTGCTCATGGCTGCCAGCCTAACGACCAAAACCGTGGCCCCGCCCTCCGGAATAGGGCGGGGCCACGGGGCCGTTGGATCCGCTGGTCCGCCTATGGGGTCTTCCCGGCCGCTTTGTCGTTCACGGCCGGCGCGACCCACTGCTGCCAGCGCGGGCTGGCCGCGATGGTACGCAACTGGGCCTCGGTGAGCGAGCCGCCGACGGCGGTGACCACGACCCGGGTGCCGTCGGGGCGGAGCAGGTCGGCGGTCCTGGTGGGTGCGGTGGGCGAGGTGTCGTAACGGACGAGCAGGACGGCGCCGTCCTTGAGGGTGGTCAGCCGGCAGTCGGAGTGCTGCTGTCCCGACGCGTGCGGGTCGCAGGTGTAGATCTGGCGCAGTTCGTTGCTGCTGGTGATGTGCACCTGCTTGGCGGGTCCTCCCGCGTCGGTGCGCAGCGCGTCCTTCTTGCTGTGGCTCGCGGGCTTGCCGGACGTGCTGTCCGGCGGGCCCGTGTCCTTGCCGGGGCCCGGCTCCGAGGATCCGGGCGGGTAGGCGAAACCCCCCATGACGCGGACCCCGACGCCGCTCTTGTCCGGCAGGAAGGTGAGCCTGGCGGACGTCTGGACGGAGCGGTAGCGGGGGTCGCTGTCCTGCCAGCCGGCCGCGTACCTGCCGAGGCCGGACGGCAGCAGGTCCCGCAGGACGGTGCTGGTCGCGGCGCCGGTCAGAGCCTCCTTGCCGGGAGGCGGTGACGCCTGGGCCGCCGCCGGAGCGAAGTCCGGGATACGCACGCCGGACGCCGTGCCGCTGCCGGCACCGGTGCCCGGCAGCGCCGTGATGACCGCGAAGGCGGTGAGGGCGGTGAGGGCGGTGCCCGCCGTGCCCCACGCTGCGGCCCGGCGCCTGCGCCGGGTACGACGGCCCCGGACGACCGCCCCGCTGACCAGCAGATCGGTGGGTACCGGAAGACCACCGAGTGCCGAGTTCATGGTCCGGGACAGCTCGGGGCCGAAGAGGTCAGCGGCTGGGTTGTCTTGTTCATGGAGCGGCATCGGAGCACCGTCCTTCTCGGTGGCGGGCACGTGGGTGGGGCGGGCACGTGGGTGAGGCCGGAGGGTCATCGGGGGGCGAACGAGCTGTGCTCGCCGTCGATGAGTTCGCGCAGCCGGGAGAGGCCGCGCGCGCTCTGATTGCGTACGGACCCCTGGCTCAGGCCGAGTTCGTTCGCGGTTTCGGCGACGCTCCGGTCCTCCCAGTACCGCAGGACGACCACGGCTCGCTCCCGTACCGGGAGTTCCCTGAGCGCGGCCAGCAGGGTCACCCGCAGCGCGGTGTCCGCCTCAGCGACCGCACCTTCCGGTACGGCGGACACCGGACGTTCGGCGGAGCGGCGTAACCGGGTGTGCGAGATGTAGGTGCGCATCAGGACGGTACGCACGTAAGCGTCCGGGTGGTCGGCCCTGCGCACCTTGGACCAGGAGGCGTATGCCTTGCCGAGGGCCGTCTGTACGAGGTCTTCGGCGAGGTGCCAGTCTCCGCAGAGCAGCAGGGCGGTACGGAACAGGCGGGGACTGCCGGCCCGGGCGAACTCTTCGAACTGCCCGAGCTCCTCCGAAGACGCCACTGTGCCCCAGCCCTTCAGCCGATCGGAGTTCTTCCACATCCTCAATGACGCTTCGAGACCCGCGTTTTGTCACAGCTCAGCGGCGCAGTGCTTCGGCCGGCTGGATGCGGGAGGCCCGCAGCGCCGGGTAGAGCCCGGCCACCAGGCCGGTGACCAGGCCGATCGCCGGGGCCGCCGCGACAGTCGCCGGGTGCACCACGGGGGTCCAGTCACGGATCGCGGCCACGATCACCACGGTGATGGTGCCGAGGCTGGTCCCGATGAGACCGCCGAGTGCACCGAGGGCCGCGGACTCGGCGAGGAACTGCACGCTGATGTGCCGGCCGCGGGCGCCCAGCGCCCGGCGCAGACCGATCTCCCCGGTGCGTTCCAGGACGGCGACCAGGGTGGTGTTCGCGATGCCGACCGCACCGATGACCAGACAGATCGAGGCCAGCAGCAGGAACAGCTGGCTGAGGTCGCCGGTCACATCCGTTCGCAGTGACTTCGGGTCCGGCGGGGGTACGGCCTTGAGGTAGGAGGGATGGTCGGGGCGCAGCGCGGTGGGCGCCTCGGCGGCCACCTGCTGGGCCGCACCGATCCTCGTCGAGATCAGCATCTTGGCCGGTACGTCCGTGGGCTCACCCCAGAGTGCGAGTCCGGTGGAGCGCGGAATGACGACGGAGAGCAGCAGTTCGGCCTTGCGCTGCACGTCGTCGACGATGCCGATGACGGTGAAGGGCTCCTCACCGATGAAGATCGCGGGGTGGGTCTCCAGGGTGGTGATGCCAAGACGGTCGGCCAGTCCGGCACCGATGACGGCGACGGCGGCCGCGTGCTTCTCGTGGTAGGCGTCGAATACCCGGCCCTCGGCCATGTGCGGTGCCGCGGCGAGCAGCACACCGGGTGAGGCGGCGACCAGGATGGCGTCCTCGCCCGAGGATCCTTCGGCGGAGCCGGGGGCCAGGGAGGACCGCACCAGTGTTTTGGTGCCGGTCCGCACGGTCCAGTACACCCCGGCGAGCTTGCCGTTTCGGGCATTGGCCGCCGGGTCCAGCGTCCCGTACCGGTACTGCGTGATGGAGTGGTGGGTGGTCTGCACCGGCAGCGAGGGCACGGTGTACTGGATACCGAAGCGCTTCATGCAGCGCTCCCGCAAGGTGTTCTCCGCCTTGCCCAGTTGTTCCCACTGGTCGTCGCTGAGGAGGTACGCCTCGACCGGCACGGGCTGGTCCACCCGGGTGGTGATCTTCGGAACGGTGCCGATCTTCAGGTCCCCCGCGGCGGCGGGGCTTCCGCTCCTGTCCGCCGAGGAGTCCGAGCAACCGGTGACCACGGCCGCGGCCAGGACGGTCGAGACAGCTGCTGCCTGAAGAGCGCGGGAGCGGGACTGAGTCACGAGCGTTACTTCCTTGGTGAGTCGGCGGGGCCCGCAGTGGCGGGCGGAGCCGGACCGGTGCAGGAAGAAGGGCACTCCGCCCGATTCCGGCGAGCGGAGTGCCCGTTCACCGTGCAGGAGCTTCTTCCACGTCCTTACAGACGCTTCGGGGCACGGTTCATGTCACGCGGTTCTCAGATGGCGCGCTGCCCCAGAGATGTGCCTCACGACGGGCGGGAGGCTTACGGGAAGATGAAGTTGCCCGACGCGTTCTGGTTCTTCATCTGCGAGTTCAGGTTCGCTTCGCCGTAGACGGGGATCGTCTGCGAGGCGTACCGGGCGCTGTAGTCGGAGTTGTAGTAGACGCGGAAATCGAAGTTCGGGTCCCAGTTGTCGATCGAAGCGGCGTTGTTCTTGACGGCCTGGCCCGCACCGTTACCGCCGTTGGGACTGGTGCTGGCGGAGAACTTGTAGCCGGCGTAGTCCGGGATGTCGACGTACTGAATCAGCAGCGCACCCTGCAGATTCGAGTTGTAGTGCAGACAGGCGTGGCTGACGCTGCATCCGACGGCGGCGTCCGCCGGTGAAGCGAGGACTAGGCTCCCCGTCGTGGTCGCGAGGGCGACCGCGCCGGCGGCTGCCCTCCCTGTTTCCGGGGTCGAGTTGGGACCTTTTTTTGGTCCGTCGGTGACCCTAGATCGGGTATGCGGCTTCGACGAGTGGGTATTTTCGGCTGGCGCAAAACCGAACTCTGCGGGCCCCGTCGGGCGGACGGTTGCGTTCCGCGGGTCGGCCCAGGTGGCCGGGGGACGGAATGGCATATTCCGGAATAATTCCCGGTGAAAGTGCCTGCCGACGGCATGGCTTTGCGCCGACTATGGCAATATCCGGTCGGTCATGTCTCACCGGGTGAGACACGGGCTACGCGAACGGGCCGGGACGCCTCGGTGAGGAAGGCGTCCCGGCCCGTGTCCGGAAGGTGTCAGCAGCGACGGCTCAGAACGCGGCCTCGTCGAGCTCCATCAGGGAGTTGTCGACGGTCTCGGCCAGCGCGCGCTGCACGCCCACGCCCGGCAGGATGTCGGCGGCGAAGAACTTCGCGGCCGCGATCTTGCCCTGGTAGAAGGCTTTGTCCTTGGCGGCGGCGGTCGGCAGCTTCTCGGCGGCCACCGCGGCGCTCTTCAGCAGCAGGTAGCCGACTACCACGTCACCGGAGGCCATCAGCAGGCGGGTGGTGTTGAGGCCCACCTTGTAGATGTTCTTGACGTCCTCGCCGGTCGCGGTGAGGTCGGTGATCATCGCGGAGACGATCGCCTCCAGGTCCACCGCGGCCTTGGCCAGCTGCTCGCGGGCGGCGTCCAGCTCCTCGCCGCCGGGGCCGACCGCCAGGAACTTCTTGATCTCCTCGGACAGCGTGTTCAGCGCCGCGCCCTGGTCGCGGACGATCTTCCGGAAGAAGAAGTCCTGGCCCTGGATCGCCGTGGTGCCCTCGTAGAGGGTGTCGATCTTGGCGTCCCGGATGTACTGCTCGACCGGGTACTCCTGCAGGTAGCCGGAGCCGCCGAAGGTCTGCAGCGACTGGGCGAGCTGCTCGTAGGACTTCTCGGAACCGTAGCCCTTGACGATCGGCAGCAGCAGGTCGTTGAGGCCGTGCAGCGCCTTGGCGTCCTCGCCGGCTGCCTCCTGCTCCTGGATCGCGTCCTGGACCGAGGCAGTGTAGAGCACCAGGGTGCGCATGCCCTCGGCGTACGCCTTCTGCGTCATCAGCGAGCGGCGCACGTCCGGGTGGTGCGTGATGGTCACCTTCGGCGCGGACTTGTCCATGAACTGCGCGAGGTCGGGGCCCTGGACGCGCTCCTTGGCGTACTCCAGCGCGTTCAGGTAGCCGGTCGACAGGGTGGCGATGGCCTTGGTGCCGACCATCATCCGGGCGAACTCGATGATGCGGAACATCTGGCGGATGCCCTCGTGCTTGTCACCGATCAGCCAGCCCTTGGCGGGGTGCTGGTCGCCGAAGGTCATCTCGCAGGTGTTGGAGGCCTTGAGGCCCATCTTGTGCTCGACGTTGGTCGCGTAGACGCCGTTGCGCTCGCCCAGCTCGCCGGTGGTCCAGTCGAACTCGAACTTCGGGACCATGAAGAGGGAGAGGCCCTTGGTACCGGGGCCCGCGCCCTCGGGACGCGCCAGTACGTAGTGAATGATGTTCTCGGACATGTCGTGCTCGCCCGAGGTGATGAAGCGCTTGACGCCCTCGATGTGCCAGGAGCCGTCGTCCTGCTGCACGGCCTTCGTCCGGCCGGCGCCGACGTCCGAGCCGGCGTCCGGCTCGGTGAGGACCATGGTGGAGCCCCACTGCTTCTCGACCGCTATCTCGGCGATCTTCTTCTGCTCGTCGGTGCCCTCCTCGAAAAGGATGCCCGCGAATGCCGGACCCGAGGAGTACATCCACACCGCCGGGTTGGCGCCGAGCAGCAGCTCCGCGTACGCCCAGATCAGCGAGCGCGGCGAGGTGGTGCCGCCGATCTCCTCGGGCAGGCCCAGACGCCAGTACTCGGAGTCCATGAAGGCCTGGTACGACTTCTTGAAGGTGTCGGGTACGGGGGCCGTGTTGGTCTCCGGGTCGAAGACTGGCGGGTTGCGGTCCGCGTCCGCGTAGGACTCGGCGAGCTCGTTCTCGGCGAGACGTGCGACCTCGTCGAGGATGCTCTTCGCGGTCTCGACGTCCATCTCCGCGAACGGGCCGGTGCCGTACAGCTTGTCGCGGCCGAGGACCTCGAAGAGGTTGAACTCGATGTCGCGGAGATTCGACTTGTAGTGCCCCATGGCGACGGCCCTCTCGTAACGCGTACCCGTAGTGAATTACCAGCAAGTAGCCACGATGATGCTACCCGTCAGTAACAAAATGCAAGCCCTATCGGGCAAGTGTGACGAGACCGGCTCTGCGGCGGTTGCCTTTTTCTCAGTACTCTTGCGCGCATGTACGGCTACGACCAGAACCAGGGCGCCCAGCAGCAGTACGCCGCCCCGCAGTCCGGCTACGGCGATCAGCCGCTGTACCCCGAGCCGTCACCGCCCTCGCTCGCCGACGGGGTGCGGGCCTTCACCACCGGGTCGCTGGCCGCCGAGGACTTCCAGCAGATCTTCGCCACCTCGAAGGTCTACTGCCCGCGTGGGGACAACCCCGGGTTCCTCGCGCTGCACAACACGCAGCAGCCGGTGATCCCGATGTTCACCTCGCTGAAAGAACTGCGTAAGTACGCGGGCAAGGAGTCCAAGTACTTTGTGATCACCGGCGCCGAGGTCATCGACCTGCTGCCCACCGGGTACGGCTTCGTCCTCGATATGGAGGGCGAGCACCGGATGGTGTTCGACGCGAAGGCCGTGGAGCAGATGGTCGACTTCGCGATGCGCCGCATGTACGGCTAGCCGTCCTTCCTGCGCGGACTGCTGAGGACTCCCCCGGACGGGCCGCCCGGGGAATGACTGCGGCTTGCTAGATGTTCACCATTCAACTACTTTGAACGACGAGCATCCCTGCTAGGAGGGCCGCCATGCCTGCCGTGACCGTCGAGAATCCGTTGACCCTGCCGCGCGTCGTCTCGCCGGCCGACGCCGTACCGCGCCCCGTGCTGACGGTTTCCACCGCGCCGGCGGGCTTCGAGGGTGAGGGCTTCCCGGTGCGCCGTGCCTTCGCCGGGATCAACTACCGGTACCTCGACCCGTTCATCATGATGGACCAGATGGGTGAGGTGGAGTACGCACCTGGCGAGCCGAAGGGGACCCCGTGGCACCCGCACCGCGGCTTCGAGACCGTGACGTACCTGATTGACGGAACCTTCGTCCACCAGGACTCCAACGGCGGTGGCGGCACGATCAACGACGGTGACACCCAGTGGATGACCGCGGGCGCCGGCCTGCTGCACATCGAGGCGCCGCCGGAGACGCTGGTCATGAGCGGCGGACTCTTCCACGGCCTCCAGCTGTGGGTGAATCTCCCGGCCGCCGACAAGATGATGGCCCCCCGCTACCAGGACATCGGCGGCGGCCAGGTGCAGCTGCTCACCTCCCCGGACGGCGGCGCGCTGCTGCGGGTCATCGCGGGCGAGCTGGACGGGCACCAGGGGCCGGGCATCACCCACACCCCGATCACGATGATCCACGCGACGGTGCGGCCGGGGGCCGAGGTCACGCTGCCGTGGCGCGAGGACTTCAACGGCCTGGCGTACGTCATGGCGGGGCGCGGGGCGGTGGGCGCCGACCGGCGGCCGGTCCGTACCGGGCAGACGGCGGTGTTCGGGGACGGGTCCTCGCTCACCGTCCGGGCGGACGAGACGCAGGATGCCAAGGCGCCGGACCTGGAGGTCGTGCTGTTGGGCGGTCGGCCCATCCGGGAGCCGATGGCGCACTACGGTCCGTTCGTGATGAACAGTGAGGCCGAGCTGAGGCAGGCCTTCGAGGACTTCCAGCGGGGGCGGCTCGGCACGGTCCCGGCCGTCCACGGGATGGCATAGCAACTACCCCGGCGGCTCGTAGAGCTCGAACCACGTCGACTTCCCCGAGCCCCGGGGGTCCACCCCCCACCGGTCCGCCAGTACCTCCATCAGCATCAGACCCCGCCCCGACGAAGCCAGCTCGCCGGGCCGCCGCTTGTGCGGCAGTTCGTCGCTGGCGTCCGCCACCTCGACCCGCAGGCGCCGGACGCCGGGCTCGCCGGACACCTCGGCCGTCAGCACCGCGTCCCCGTCCGTGTGGACGAGGACGTTGGTCATCATCTCGGAGACCATCAGCGCGGCCGAGTCGGCCTGTTCGGGATCCGCCCAGTCGTGCAGCAGCTCCCGCAGCTGACGCCGGGCCGTCGAGACCCGCTCGGGCTGCGCCTGGGCGACGGTCAGGACGGTGCGGCGCGGAGTGCCGCCGCGTACCGGCCCCCCGGTGCGCTGCATCAGCAGGACCGCGATGTCGTCCTCCCGGCGGTCGGAGAGCGGACCCGTGTGGTGGCGTTCGGGTGGCCCGTGGACCGTCTGCACCAGCGCTTCGACGAGCGACTCCAGATTGTCGTCGGCGTGCTGCTCAAGCGTTTTGTGGATCCGGGCCCAGCCCGTCTCGAGGTCGTGGCCGCCGGTCTCGATCAGCCCGTCGGTGCAGATCATCAGGGTCTCGCCCGGCTGCAGTACCAGCCGGCTCGTCGGATAGTCGGTGTCCGGTTCGATGCCCAGCGGCAGCCCGCCGTCCACCGGCCGCGCCAGCACTGTGCCGTCGGCCGTCCGGACCGTCGGATCGGGGTGGCCGGCCCGGGCGATGTCCAGGGTGCCCGTCGCCGGGTCGACCTCGACGTAGAGGCAGGTCGCGAAGCGCTGACTGGAGGTGTCACCCGTGTCGGTGATGCCGTAGAGAAAGCGGGACGCCCGGGAGAGCACCGCATCGGGCGGGTGGCCCTCGGAGGCGTAGGCGCGCAGCGCGATCCGCAGTTGTCCCATCAACCCCGCGGCCCGTACGTCGTGGCCCTGTACGTCACCGATCACCAGCGCGACCCGGCCGCCGCCCTTGCCACCGGACCCGGCGGCGCCGCCCGGCAGCGGGATCATGTCGTACCAGTCGCCGCCGACCTGCAGCCCGCCGCCGGTCGGCACATAGCGGGCGGCGACCTTCACCCCCGGGATGCCGGGGCCCAGCGCCGGCATCATCGAACGCTGCAGCCCGAGCGACAGCTCCCGTTCGTTGTCCGCGACCCCGGCGCGGGCCAGCGCCTGGGCCAGCATCCGGGCGACCGTGGTCAGCACCGAGCGTTCCTCGGGCGAGAAACTGACCGGATAGGCGAAGGCGGCCATCCAGGCGCCGATGGTCACTCCCCCGTCGAGCAGCGGGATGAAGGCCCAGGACTGCCGGCGGTAGGCCTCCACCGCCGGCCAGACGGCGGGATAACGCTCGCGGTACGAGTCGGGGGTCGGCAGATAGATGGCCTGGCCGGTCCTGGCCACCTCGGCGGCCGGGTAGTCGGCGGTTGTGCTCATCGGAAACTCCGCGAGCGGCCCCACCGTGGCGGAGGACTGTCCGTGGTGGCCGATCAGGGTCAGCCAGTCACCGGTGATGCCGAAGACCGCGAGACCGTCCGGTTCGAAGCCGGGCATGGACAGCGAAGCGGCCACCCGCATCACCGCCTCGGTGGACCTGGCCTCGGCCAGCGCCCGCCCGGCGTCCAGCAGGAAGGCCTCCCGGGAGCGCCGCCAGTCGCCGGTGACCGGGGTGTTCGCCGCGGTGCCCGGCGGCGGCTCGGCGACTTCCTGGAGGGTGCCGACCAGGACGTAGTCGTCACCGTTGGCGGTGGGCTTGGAACGGCTGCGAACGGTACGCAGCACCTGGCCGGATTCGTCCACGATGCGCAGCCTGGCCTCCGCCAGGGTCCCCTCGGAGACCGCCAGCGTGACGATTCCGTTGATCTCGTTCCAGTCGACCGGGTGGAAGCGGGAGCGGGCGGCCGCCTCGCTGAGGGTGAGCGGCTCGGGGGGCATTCCGAGGAGCCGGGCGGCTTCGGCGTCGACACGGACCATCCCGGACGCGGTGTCCCAGTGCCAGACCCCGGTGGCGAGGGCGGCCAGGACATCCTCGGTGTGCATTGCCCTCATTTAAGAAGGTTGCCGGACCGACCGCCACCGAAGGGGCACCCGGTGCCCGGCGGTACCCTGGTCTGCGCTACACCCTTTCCCGCCTGTCTCGCGAAGAACTGGATGAATGATGCATCGGTACAGGTCCCACACGTGCGGTGAGCTCCGTGCCTCCGACGTCGGCTCCGACGTCCGGCTGAGCGGCTGGCTGCACAATCGCCGAGACCTGGGCGGCATCCTCTTCATCGACCTGCGCGACCACCACGGCATCACGCAGCTCGTCGCCCGCCCCGGCACCCCGGCGTACGCGGCCCTGGACAAGCTCTCCAAGGAGTCCACCGTCCGGGTCGACGGCCAGGTTGTTTCACGTGGAACCGAGAACATCAACCCGGACCTGCCCACGGGCGAGGTCGAGGTCGAGGTGTCCGAGGTCGAGCTGCTGGGCGCCGCCGCTCCGCTGCCCTTCACGATCAACGCCGAGGACGGCGTCAACGAGGAGCGGCGTCTGGAGTACCGCTTCCTCGACCTGCGCCGCGAGCGGATGCACCGCAACATCATGCTGCGCACCGCGGTCATCTCCGCCATGCGGAACAAGATGACGGCGCTGGGCTTCAACGAGATGGCGACCCCGATCCTCACCGCGACCTCCCCCGAGGGCGCCCGTGACTTCGTGGTCCCCTCCCGGCTGCACCCGGGCAAGTTCTACGCCCTGCCGCAGGCGCCGCAGCAGTTCAAGCAGCTGCTGATGATCTCCGGCTTCGACCGGTACTTCCAGATCGCGCCGTGCTTCCGTGACGAGGACGCGCGGGCGGACCGCTCGCCCGGTGAGTTCTACCAGCTCGACGTCGAGATGAGCTTCGTCGAGCAGGAGGACGTCTTCCGGCCGATCGAGAAGCTGATGACCGAGCTCTTCGAGGAGTTCGGCAACGGCCGGCACGTCACCTCGCCGTTCCCGCGCATCCCGTTCCGCGAGTCGATGCTGAAGTACGGCAACGACAAGCCGGACCTGCGCGCCAAGCTCGAGCTCGTCGACGTCTCGGACGTCTTCGCGGACTCCGGCTTCAAGGCCTTCGCCGGCAAGCACGTCCGGGCGCTGCCGGTCCCGGACACCGCCGGCCAGTCCCGCAAGTTCTTCGACGGGCTCGGTGCGTACGCGGTCGAGCAGGGCGCCAAGGGCCTGGCCTGGGTGCGGGTCGGCGACGACGGGGCACTGGCCGGACCGATCGCCAAGTTCCTCACCGAGGACGACATTGCCGCCCTCACCGAGCG
Source organism: Streptomyces sp. NPDC051320 (assembly GCF_040682175.1). NCBI lineage: Bacteria > Bacillati > Actinomycetota > Actinomycetes > Kitasatosporales > Streptomycetaceae > Streptomyces > Streptomyces sp. NPDC051320. The sequence goes on along the minus strand of NZ_JBFBAL010000007.1, from coordinate 82,301 downwards.
CCTGGAGCTCAAGCCGGGCCATGCGGTCTTCTTCGGCGCGGGCGAGTTCGACGAGGTCTCGAAGATCATGTCGGCGGTCCGCGTCGAGGCCGCCAAGCGCGCCGGGCACTTCGAGGAGGGCGTCTTCCGGTTCTGCTGGATCGTCGACTTCCCGATGTACGAGAAGGACGAGGAGACCGGCAAGACCGACTTCTCGCACAACCCCTTCTCGATGCCCCAGGGCGGCCTGGAGGCGCTGGAGACGCAGGACCCGCTGGACATCCTCGCCTGGCAGTACGACATCGTCTGCAACGGCATCGAGCTGTCCTCCGGCGCGATCCGCAACCACGAGCCCGAGCTGATGCTGAAGGCCTTCGAGATCGCCGGTTATGACCGTGCGACCGTCGAGCACGAGTTCGCCGGTATGCTCCGCGCCTTCCGTCTCGGCGCCCCGCCGCACGGTGGCATCGCCCCGGGCGTGGACCGGATCGTGATGCTGCTCGCCGACGAGCCGAACATCCGCGAGACGATCGCGTTCCCGCTCAACGGAAACGCGCAGGACCTGATGATGGGCGCGCCCACGGTGCTCGACGAGACCCGGCTGCGGGAGCTCAACATCCAGCTGCGCAAGCCTGTCGCGGACAAGTAGCGGACCAGCGAAGCGAACGGGGCCCCGGATACCGGGGTCCCGTTCGCATGATGGGCGGCAGCCCCCGTCTTCCGGGCCTCTTTCGTGTCACGGGCAACCTGATCGGCTTCCCGGCGCGTTAGACAGGCGTGGAAGCGGGAACAGGACGGCGGGAGGACGATGCACGGCGGTGGTATCGAGGCGTTCGTGCCGCCGGTTTCGCGGCGGCCGGGGTGGCGTCGGCCGTGATGCTGCTGCCGGGCGCGCTGCGCGACGAACCCACGGAGTCCTCGGTGCCGGGTGGCCCCCATCCGGTGGAGCCGGCCGCTCAGCTGCCGTCCGGGTCACCGACCGTGAGCGGGACGACGGCGCCGGTTCTCGCCCGCTTCCCCGCACTCCACAGGCTCCCCGTGCCGCTGCCCGTGAACCGGCACGCGGTCACGGTGGCCGACGATCCGCCGGAGAAGAACTCGGCGGCGGGAGACGCGGGCTCGGTCCCGGAGCCCCAGCCCTGCCGGACGATCCACGGCACCCGTCGGTACGACGCGCTGCTCGCCCCGCGACCGGACAGGGTCACTGGTCCTTGCCGTCCTCTGCGTGAGGGGCGCCCCCGGCCTGGTCAGCGAGGTCCGTCAGGCCCTGTCCGACACCGAATCCCCCACCACGCACCACACCGAGAAGTGAAATGAAAGGCCCGTCGATGTCTGTGTCCCTGCCTGTGCCGTCGCGCAGAGGCTCACTCGTGGCTGCCGCCCTGCTCTCCACCGGGATGCTGCTGTCCGGCTGCGCGGGAGCCCCGTCACCTGCCGCCGACGGAGCGGGCCGGACGGCAGCGGACGACGGCAGCCACGCCGGGAGGTCCGCGCCCCGCCCGTTGGCCGCGCGGGCCGAGGTGCCCGCGACCCCGCAGGAGATCCCCGCGCTGGGGCCACATACCCGCGGACAGATCCCGGACTCGGCGGACCAGGCCGTCGTCGTCACCGGCGACGGCCACGACGCCAGTCGCTCCACCGTCGTGCGCTACACCCGTGATCCCGACAGGGGCTGGCAGCAGGCCGGCGACCCCTGGTCGGCGCACAACGCCCTGAACGGCTGGAGCGAGCACCACCGGGTCGGCGACCTCCGTTCGCCGGAGGGCGTCTTCGGGCTGACCGACGCCGGCGGCCGCAGGGCCGATCCGGGCACCCGGCTCCCGTACGACAGGGGGCCCGGTTTCGTCGCCCACGGCACCGGCTTCAAGGGTGAGTCGCTGGCCGGCGCCTTCGACTACGTGGTGGCGATCAACTACAACCGGAAGCCCGGCACCACCCCGCTCGACTGGACCCGTCCGCTGGGCGCGGGCCGGGGCGGCGGCATCTGGTTCCACGTGGACCACGGTGGTCCGACGCACGGTTGTGTGTCGCTGTCCGAGTCCCGGATGAAGCAACTGCTGCGCTGGCTGGACCCGGCGAAGAAGCCGGTGGTGGTGATGGGGGACGCCGCGACGCTGCGACGGTGAGGAAGCACGGGGCCCCGGAACCGACCGGGTTCCGGGGCCCTGCCGTACGCAGGCCGGCTACGCCGCCTTCTCCTCCAGCCGCGGAAAGAGCACCGCGCCCTTCGTCACCGTGGCGCCTGCCGGCAGCTGCCCCCAGCGGCCGGCGTCCTGTACTCGCTGGGCCTCGAGCTCGCCGAGACCCGCCTCCGCGCCCAGCGAGTCCCACAGACTCTGCGAGGTCACCGGCATCACGGCATTCAGCAGGACCGCGACACCGCGCAGCGACTCGGCCGCCGTGTACAGGATGGTGGCGAGCCGCGCCCTGCCCTCCGGGCTGTCGTCCTTGGCGACCTTCCAGGGCTCCTGCTCCGTGATATAGCCGTTGACCTGCTTCACGAAGTCGAAGATCGCCAGGATGCCGCCCTGGAAGTCCAGCTCGTCGCCGATCAGCCGGTCCGCCTCGGCGACCGCCCTGGCCAGGCCGTCCTTGACCGCCTGCTCCGCGTCACCGTCGGCTTCCGCCGCCGGGAGCGTGGCGCCGTAGTACTTGCCGATCATGGCGGCCACCCGGGAGGCGAGGTTGCCGTAGTCGTTGGCCAGCTCGGAGGTGTAGCGGGCGGAGAAGTCCTCCCAGGAGAACGAGCCGTCGCTGCCGAAGGTGATCGCCCGCAGGAAGTACCAGCGGTACGCGTCCACGCCGAAGTGCGAGGTCAGGTCCTGCGGCTTGATGCCGGTCAGGTTGGACTTGGACATCTTCTCGCCGCCGACCATCAGCCAGCCGTTGGCGACCACCCGGCCCGGCAGCGGCAACCCCTGCGCCATCAGCATCGCGGGCCAGATCACCGCGTGGAAACGGAGGATGTCCTTGCCGACCAGGTGAACATCGGCCGGGAAGGTCTGCTCGAACTTCTCCGGGTTCTCGTTGTATCCGACGGCCGTGGCGTAGTTGAGGAGCGCGTCCACCCAGACGTAGATGACGTGCTTCTCGTCCCAGGGCACCGGGACGCCCCAGTCGAAGGTCGAGCGCGAGATCGACAGGTCCTGCAGGCCCTGCCGGACGAAGTTCAGCACCTCGTTGCGGGCCGACTCGGGCTGGATGAAGCCGGGGTTCGCCTCGTAGAACTCCAGCAGCTTAGGGCCGTACGCGCTCAGCTTGAAGAAGTAGTTCTCCTCCTTGAGGAGCTCCACCGGACGCTTGTGGATGGGGCACAGCTTGGTGCCGTCCTCCGACTCGATCAGGTCTCCGGGGAGCTTGTACTCCTCGCAGCCGACGCAGTACGGGCCTTCGTACCCGCCCTTGTAGATCTCGTCCTTGTCGTACAGGTCCTGCACGAACTCCTGCACACGGTCGGTGTGCCGCTTCTCCGTCGTCCGGATGAAGTCGTCGTTCCGGATGTTCAGATGCTCCCACAGGGGTTTCCAGGACTCCTCGACGAGCTTGTCGCACCACGCCTGGGGCGTGACGTTGTTCGCCTCGGCCGTGCGCATGATCTTCTGACCGTGCTCGTCCGTGCCGGTGAGGTACCACACCTTCTCGCCGCGCTGACGGTGCCAGCGTGCGAGCACGTCCCCTGCAACGGTCGTGTAGGCGTGGCCCAGGTGAGGAGCGTCGTTGACGTAGTAAATGGGGGTCGATACGTAGAAACTCTTCACGCCGTCGCCCCCTTGCTTCTCGGATCCAGTGGCCGCCATGGCCGAAATCCTAACGGCCCGCCGATGATCCACTCACATCGATGACCGGAGCCCCGGCGGAACGGGGCTCCGGTCGGTCGTCCTCGGTTTCAGCCGGTACGGGCCGCCAGCCAGGCCGGGAAGGCGGCGAGCAGCTGCTCGTACACCTCGGAGTCCGCGAGCTCGCGCGGGGCGGGGCCCGCGTGGAAGAAGGCGGTGTGCGGGAGGTCGAGCTTCCGCAGGAAGTCGAAGGCCTTGGAATCGTGCTCGCCGAAGGCGACGAACTGCCAGAACAGCGGCTTGCCGGCGACCTCGGTCAGCGCCTGCTTCGCGACGGTCTTCACATCGGGCGCACCGTCCGTCTGGAAGATCACCAGCGCCGGGGCCGCCGGGTCGGCGGACTTCTCGTGCAGCGCGACGACCTCCTCGACGGCCCGGTGGTAGCTGGTACGTCCGAGCCGTCCCAGACCGGCGTGCAGCTCGTCGACCTTTCCCTCGTACGAGTCGAGGGTCAGCTCGCCGGTGCCGTCGATGTCCGTCGAGAAGAAGACGACCCGGACGGTGGCCCGCTCGTCGAGGTGTGCGGCGAGGGCGAGTGTCTGCTCGCCGAGCGCCTGGGCGCTGCCGTCCTTGTAGTACGGCCGCATGGACCCCGACCGGTCCAGTACCAGGTAGACCGCCGCCCTGGTCCCGTCGAGCCCGGCCTTCGCCAGCTCGGCGCCGGCCGCCTGGTGCGGCGCGACGAGCTGCGGGGCGCGGGCCTTCAGGTCGGCCGGGGCGGCCTTCACCTTGCCGGCCGGGGCGGCTGCCGGCTCCACGACCTCGGCGACCGGCTTCGCCTTCTTCTCCGGCTTGTCCGCGACCGGCTCCGCCTTCGCCTTCGCGGCGCCGGTCCTGCGCTTGGCCGCTCCGGGCTTCACCGCGGCGGCGGGGCCGGACCCGGCCTCCTCGGCGGCGGGTTCGGCCTCGGCCTCGGCCGGCTCGGCCTTGACGGCCACCGGCTCGGCGTCCGCGGCCACCGGCACGGTCTCGACCTCGGCCCGGGGTGTCGGCTCGACGGTCTCGGGAGCGGTCGGAGCCTCGGGCTCCACCGCGACGGGCTCGGCGACGACGGCCTCCGGGGTGACGGGCTCCGGGGCGACCGGCTCCGCCTCGGGCGCGACGGGCTCCGCCGCGGCGGGCTCGGCGGCAACGTCCTCCGGGGTGACGGGCTCCGGCGTGACCGGCTCGGTGGCGGCCTTCGCCTCCGTATCGGCAACGGGGTGCCCGGACGACGACGCCTGCGCCGGTACCTTCGGCTCCGTCGCCCCCCGCTTCGGGCGGTCGAAGGCTTCGGCCACCAGGTCGGACGCGATCCCGGGGCCCGTCCTGCCGGACCTCTTGACCGAGGTCTTCTTGTCGGCCTGGGCGGGTACGGACGCCGTACCCGCTGTACCCGCCGTGGCCGACGACGATGTCGTTGTTGACGCGTTCTCCGCCGGCTCGTCGGACGGCGTCGTGCGCTCGCCCTGCGGCGGCACGGACGCGGCTGCCGACGGCTCGCCGTACTCCACGCGGTCGCGTCCAAACACTTTGCGCAGCAAGCTCCGAATGCCCATGGGCGAGACCTTTCGCATGAGTCGAGTGCGAGTTATGTCCGCGCCGCCGGAAATTGATCCCTGGCCAGGGCGGACACGTAAGGTTAGCGACCGCGCTGCGCGATCTTTGGGAGGGTCACCCTCACAAAGCGGGGCCCGGCGGAGGGCAGCGGAAATGCCCCTACGCCAACTCCGCGTACGCGACTGCCAACTCCTCGTACGCCACATCCAGATCCGACTCGTCGACTCCCGCCCGCCCCGCCAGGAACAGCCGCACCCCCAACGGATCCCCCGCCAACGGCCGTATCACCGTGTCGGGCCGCGGCCGGCTGGTCGGCTGGCATACCGTGACGACTTCCCCGGAGGCCACCAGGGAGAACGCCGTGAGGTAATCACCGTGCAGGACCGGGGGGTTGAGACCGGCGGACTGCAACATGCGGCGCATCCCGTCCCACTCGCCGTCGACCGTGGGGTCGACCATCCACCGGTCGTCCGCCAGGTCGGCGAGTTTCACCACCGGGTTGCCGGCCGCCGGATGGTCTGCCGCCAGCGTCACGGACTGCGGCTCCCGCTCGACCAGGACGCGTACGGACAGACCCTCGGGCACCCGCAGCGGGCACCCTTCGACCTCGTGCACGAAGGCCACGTCCAGTTGGCCCGCGGCCACCAGACGCAGCAGTGCGTTGGCGGAGACGTCCATGTGCAGTGAGGTTTCGGTGCCGGGCAACCGGGCCCGCAGCCGGCGCAGCCAGCCGGGCAGGGCGCGGCTCGCGGTCGAGCCGATCCGCAGCCGCGGCCCCGCGGCGAGGGCGGCCGCCGCCTTGGCGTCGGTCACCAGATCCTGCATCCCGGCGATCAGCGGACGGGCCCGGCTGAGCACGGTGCGTCCGAGCGGAGTGGGGCGGCAGCCGGTGCGTTCCCGGGTGAAGAGCTGACCACCCAGCGAGTTCTCGATCCGGCGGAGCTGGGTGGTGAGCGAGGGCTGGCTCATGCCGAGTTCACGGGCTGCCCGGTGCAGGCTGCCGCGGTCGGCGATGGCGCACAGCGCCCGGAGGTGCCTCACCTCGAGGTCCATGTACCCGAGAGTAAGGCGGTGCTGCGGGCCGCACCAGACCCGCAAAACAGCCCCGATACACCGAAGTTATCGCCAGTTGCCATCATCCCCGGGGGCCGCACGCCCAGCACACTCTCCGGTAACCACCCGTTCACCCCCACACCGGACGAGTAGGAGCCCCCCACATGAAGCACCGTCATACCGCCCTGTCCGCCATCCTCGGCCTGGGCATCGCCGCAGCGCTCGGCACCGCGGCCCCCGTGCAGGCAGCCACCCCCACCCCGCATCTGCGGGCGGCCACCCAGCACTACGCGGGAACCCAGCAGGAATCGGACAACACGGCCTTCTTCCAGGCCGTCCTGAAGTCGGTGGCCAAGAAGCAGGCCGAGCACCCGGGCCTGCGGTCCGTGACCGTCGTCTACGACGCGTCGGCCGCCCCCAGCTACCAGAGCCAGATAGCGGCCAGCGCGCAGATATGGAACGCGGCCGAAACCAACGTCAAGCTCCAGGCGGGCTCCAACGCCGACTTCTCCTACCGCGAGGGCGACGATCCGCAGGGGTCGTACGCGTCGACCGACGGTCATGGCAGAGGTTATGTCTTCCTGGATCACGCACAGACCCAGGAGTACGACTCGATCCGGGTCACCGCGCACGAGACGGGCCATGTCCTCGGCCTGCCGGACACGTACAGCGGGCCGTGCAGCGAGCTGATGTCCGGCGGTGGCCCCGGCCCCTCCTGCACCAACCGGCAGCCGGACGCCCAGGAACGTGCCCAGGTCGACGCGCTCTGGGCCAACGGTTTCGCGAAGGCACTGGCCAAGGTGAACCGGGTCCACTGACGCCGGACCCCGGCGGCGCGCCCCACCCCCCACCCCCCACCCCCCGCACCCGGTGTCGCTGACGACGCCGGGTGCGGGTGTCCTGCGTTCGGGCCACGGCCACGACTGCGGCTACTGCTGCGAGGTGATGCCCCGTGCGGCGATGACCTCCTGGCGCAGCGGGGCGAGGACACCCCGGTCGTCGCCGGCAAGCGCGGTCCGTACCGCCACCAGCGTGGCGCTGGACCGCAGACCCTCCGCCAGTTCGTTCAACTGGCGTGCCACATCGGCGACTTCTGCTGGGTCGGGCGGACCGGCGCCGTGGTCGGCCCGGACCCGGGCGGCGGTCGTGGCGTCCACGATCCGCTCGACGGCGACGACCACCGGCCACCAGGCGGCGGCCCGGGCACCCGTCGGCGGCGGCTCGGTGAGGGCCCGCTGGAACTCCGACCGCACGGCGGACAGATCCCGGTACAGCCGGCGCCGCAGTCTGATCCGGTCCGACTGGTCCCCGCCCCGGCCGTCGCCGCCGAAGGCGCACTCCACATAGCGCGCGGTATCGGCGACCGCGTCCGCGAGGCGGTCGCCGATCCGGGCGTGCCAGCTCTCCGGCCAGAGCAGGTAGCCGGCCACCAGCGCGATGCCGCAGCCGATGAGACTGTCGACCAGTCTCGGCAGGATCAGCTGGAAGCCGAGGTGGTTGAGCTGGTCGGAGATCAGCAGGATCACCGGGGTGATGGCCGCGGTCTGGAACGCGTACCCCTTGGCGGAGAAGGCCGGGATGAGCGCCCCGAGCACCAACGTCGCCGGTACGTCCCACCAGCCGCGCGGCACGAGACCCAGCACCAGCATGGCGGTGAGCAGCCCGGCCGTGGTGCCGAGGGCGCGCAGCACGGCCCGGGAGAAGACCGAACCGAAGTCGGGTTTCAGCACAAAGGTGACGGTGAGCGCGACCCAGTAGGAGCGGTTCACCGCCACCACCGAGGTCAGGAGCTGGGCGAGGCCGATGCAGAGCGCGATCCGCAGCCCGTAGCGCCAGGAGGCGGCGGTGAGCAGGACGTTGCGGACGGCCCGGCGGGCCCGCACACCGAGCGGAGCGGGACGGCCGAGCCGGTCACCGGCGTTCGCCGCCGTCCGGTCGGCGGAAGTGTCGGGGTCGGGGTGGTGCACGACGGCCGAAGCGTGGCGCAGCGCCGCGTTCACGGCACGGTCGGCGGGTCCCTCCGGTTCGGGGAGCACGAGATCGGGGGTGGCTCCCGCCCGTCCCGACGCGATGACATCGGCCAGGTCCCGGACGGCGGCGGCTATCTCCGGGCGGCGTGCGGCGCGGCCGTGCAGGTGGGCGGCGGCGGCCGCCTCCACCAGCGGGATCACCACATTGAGTTGGGCGAGCAGCCGCACCAGCGGTCCGCTGCGGCCGTGGTCGCGGGCACGCCGGGTGAGGATCAGGTCGTAGGCGGTGTTGAGCGCCGCGGTGACGTCCTGGCGTCGGCCGTCGTACGCCGGTGTGCCGGCCGCGGCCAGCAGTTCGGCCAGCGCGCGGTAGGTGCCGGCGACGGCTGCCCGCTCGGGTGCCCGGGCCCGCAGCGGCCAGCCGAGCAGCGTGAGGGCCAGCACCAGCAGACCGCCGAGCGAGAGCAGCAGCGGCGCCTTCCACCAGGGGTCAGGCATCGGGAGCCCAGCCCCGATCACCGTGTCGACCAGCAGCAGCAACCCCGACACGGAGGCCACCGCGCCGATCGTGGAGATCATTCCGGAGATCAGCGCGACCAGGGTCAGTACCGCGACGGCCGGCCAGCCCGAGCCGTGCACCAGCGTCCCGAGCATGATGCCGATCGCGCCGAAGCACTGCGGTACGGCGATATTGAGGACCCGCATCCGGTAGGCGTCGGCGGTGTCGCTGATGACGCCCAGCAGGGCGCCCATCGACACCAGCGCCCCGTAGGCCGGCCGGCCCGCCGCGAGCCCGGCCGCGATCGGGGCGGCCATGGCGACGCTCGCGCGGACGACCGCGGCCCAGCGGATCGGTGCGGGCTGCGGGCGCACTCCTCTGATCAGCCACTCCGGCGGTGACAGCAGCGGCTGTCGGTGGGCTGCCCGGGTCTTCTCGGTCATGCCGTCCGATCCATGGGGGTCACGTCCACGGGTGTCACGGCATCAAAAGTACGGCCCCCGGGTCAGAAGGCCTCGTTCGCGGTCGACCGCTTCCCCGAGTAGGTGGCGAGCGCCCAGATCACGAAGAGGCCGATCCCGATCGACACCACGCCCCAGATCGGCTGGTACGGCAGGAACATGAACTGCAGCACGACGCTCAGCGAGGCCAGCACGATACCGGCGATCCTGGCCCACTGGGCGCCCGAGAGGATGCCGTAGCCGGTGAAGGCGATCAGGATGCCGAGGATCAGGTGGATCCAGCCCCAGGCGGTGAGGCTGAAGGCATAGGTGTAGTCGCCGACCCGGCCGTAGACGTGGTCCTTCGAGATGGCGACGATGCCCTGCAGGATGCCGGTCATCCCCTCGACCACCAGGAGCACGCCGGCGAACAGGGCACCGCCCACGGCCCAGCCCGAGACGGGCCGGGCACCGGGGGAGGTGCCGCCGGCGCCGGGCGCCTGGTGTGCTGCGTGGTGGCTCATGGAGGCCTCCTGTGAGGGGCCCGTCGGTGACCGGGTCCGCTGGTGACGGGATACGGGCATTTACCTCCAGCATGGGTGTGACAGGCGCAAACGCGGATGAATTACTGGGCCGTATGAGTTGCCGACGAGCCGCCGTGGGTGTGCTCTGGGAGTGGGACCGGCGGAAGGAGTTCTGCGATGACCACACATGCTGCGGCCCCGGCGCGGAAGCATCACCACGCGCCCCGGCGACAACGGCAACCGACGGCAGGGCGTCCCCTCTCGAGGCTGTCCTGGGTGCTGCCGCTCATCTTCGGGCTGTTCTTCGGCCTCTACAGCGCGTACATCGAGAACTTCGGAAGTCTCAGCACCGGGGAGATCGTCCTGAGCGTCGTCTTCGGTGTCGCCGTCGCGGTGCTGACGTTCGTCTTCGGCCGGGTCCAGTACGCGCTGCCGCGCGAGTTGCGGGCGGCGGGGTACGGGGTGCTGTTCGGCGGGATCATCGGCTTCACGTACTCGCTGACCGGACACAGCGTGCTGCTGTCGTCGTTCATCGGCTTCTTCCTGGGAGCGGGCATGCTGCTCGCGGCGTTCTACCTCATCTACACACACGAGGACTGACACTCGCCCACCCCGTCACACGGACCGAGGCTCCTCAGCGGGCCGACGGCGCTCCGGCTCCGTGCCGTCGCCGGCGAGCAGTTCGACGACCGCCATGACGGCCGGCGCGCACAGGGCGATGACGGCGGTCACGAGGGGCGCGGGACTGTCCCACAGCAGGTAGACGGCGAGTGCCCCGATCAGCACGAGCCAGTTCAGCCAGGTCGTGGCACGGCTCACCCACACCCACCGCGGCCCGGGGCGCAGACCCGCCGCGGCGCGTGCGGCGCCGATGCCGCCGGTCCACACGGCCCGCGCCCTGGTCGGCCATGACCCGGGTCCGCCGAGCCAGCCGCCGAGCGCCACCACCCCGCCGGCCACGACGACCATCCGGATGCCGGTCCGCACCAGGGCCACCAAGGCGTCGAACACCGCGAGGGCGGCCGGCCGCGGGACCACGTCCGGCAGCCGGTCCGGATACAGGGCGCGGAAGGCCATCAAGCCGAAGTCCAGCAGCAACGCACCGCCCGCGAGGGCGAGCGCCGCGGCGATCAGGGCCCGCCGTCTGCGGGTCGCGAGGAGCACCCCGCCCGCGGCGAGCAGCAGGGTCACCACCGGCAGCCAGACCCCGGCGATCCGCACCAGCCGGAAACCGGTCCTGGCCGGGCCGACGGCGTCGGGCTCCAGGACGGTGAACCGGGCGTGCACCTCGGGGATCTTCGTCGCGGCGGTCACGCCGCTGTCGTCGAGCCGCTCCTTGGCGGACTCGACCACCGGCGCCAGATCGACGGTGACCTTCTTGCCCTTGCTGCCGGCCAGCGCGTGCACCACGGAGGCGTGCGTGGTCCGGTTCAGCCGGCTCCAGACGGTCCGGAAGGCGGGGCCGGCGACCAGGCTGCCCACCGCGCTGTGCACGACGTTCCTGAGCCCCGTGGTGAGCGGCTCGCCCGGCGGTCCGATGGCCTCGCGCAGTTCCTGCCGGTCGGCCGGTGCCACCGCGCCGAGCAGGGCGTCCACATTGATGTGCCGCATGACCGCGTCGGTGACCCGGTCGGTGACGGTGCCCTGCACGGCACGGTTGGCGGCCAGCGGCTGCATGGTGTCGACATAGCGGTCGGCGTCACCGATCTCGTCGTGCGCCCAGACGGCGACGACGGAGACCGGGGTGAGGAGTGCGGCGAGCACGATCAGCAGTACGGCGAAGCACGCGCGCACCCGGTGGCGCTGAGGATCGTCCGTCACCTCTCCAGGGGAGGACACCGGGCAGTGCCTCGCACGCCGGACGGCGCCATTCGGCCAATTCGGTCCTCCGGTCGGGTTGAGTTCCGGTTCGCGTCAAGAGGAGACTGGATCTTGTCGTTTCCGCTTCCTTGGTCGCGAACCGCTGAGACGATGTACCGGAACGGGGAGGAACCCATGACTGAGGTCTTCATGCGCCGGCTGACCCGATGGCAGGCCGAACAGCAGCGGGAGGCCATCGCGGACACCTATGTCGAGGCGTATCTGCGCGCGCCCGGGGAGGAGTTCCACGACCGGCAGCGGTTCCTGGAGCGCTTCGTCGAGGACATGCAGCGGCCCGGCTTCGACATGATGGTGGGCGACGGGCCGTCCCTGGCCGGGTGTGCGTACGGCTACCGGCTGGAGCGCGAGGGCGCCCTGTGGCGGGGCTTCCGGGGCGGCGTCCCGAAGGATCTTGAGGAGCTGACCGCTTCGGGACAGGTCATGGTGCTGGCGGAGTTGATGGTGCTTCCCGAATTCCGTCGCCGCCGGGTCGCCTCCAGGCTCGTGGAGCAGCTGCTGATCCGTTCGCGGTCCGCGCTGGTCGCCGCCCTGGCCGAGCCGGCCAACACGCCGGTCACCAGCGCGTTCCAGGCCTGGGGCTGGCATCTCCTGGGTGAGGTGCAGCCGGACCAGGACGGTCCGCTTCTCGAGGCGTGGGGCCGGAACATCGAGCACGCGGGAAGCGCGGGCTAACCGGTCGGCCCGGTGCGGCCCGGCTCCTGGAGCCCGGCCGCCGCGGCGGCGTCCCGGAACACCGCCTCGAGCATCGGGAGGGTCAGCAGCCCGGTGTTCACATTGCGCTGACTGGGGTGGTAGCAGCCGAACAGCCGCAGCTCCCCGAGGCCACCCTCGCCGGTGAGCGTCACCCGGGCGCCGTGGCCGAACCTGGGCCGGGGCTGCGGCAGCTGCCAGCCCGCGTCGGCCAGGACCGGAAGCAGCGCCTGCCAGCCGAAGCCGCCCAGTACGACCACCGCCCGCAGCCCGGGGCCGAGCAACGCCAGCTCGGCCGCCAGCCAGGGGCGGCAGGTGTCGCGTTCGCCGGGGGTGGGCTTGTTGTCCGGTGGCGCGCAGTGCACCGGTGCGGCCATCCGTACGCCCCGCAGGGTGAGGCCGTCGTCGGCGCTGGTGGCGGTCGGCTGCGAGGCGAGGCCGACCGCATACAGCCCCTTGACCAGGAAGTCCCCCGAGGGATCCCCGGTGAACATCCGGCCGGTCCGGTTGCCGCCGTGCGCGGCGGGCGCGAGCCCCACGACGGCCAGCGCCGCGTCCGCCGGGCCGAAGCCGGGCACCGGGCGCGCCCAGTAGTCCCAGCCCAGGTACGCCGCCCGCTTCCGCACGGCCACCTGCTCCCGCCAGGTCACCAGCCGGGGGCAGGCACGGCACTGGACCACCTGCGCGTCCAGCGCACCGAGATCGGCGCAGCGGGACGCCCGGTGGGCGGGGAACAGCGGGTCGTCGGGGGCAGGCTGCTGGCCCGGCACGGAGGATGGGGACATACGGCCACGCTAATCCCCCGCGCCGCGCGGGGATCGGCGCAGTCCCGTCGCTGACCGTCGACACGCTCGAGAGCGCGGTGCGGGAGAATGTGCCGCGTGCGGACACCCTGTTGAACGCCGACCACGAGGACCGCAGGGCGTTGGGCGCGCCGGAGAGCAACGTGGGGGAGCAGCCGAGGACAGCGAGCCCGCGGGAACGAACACCCGTCGCTGCTGGGTGAGTCATCGGCTGCCGAGCCCACGATGGTCAGGCCGCTGTGACCTCGATCAGCAGCGCCTGCCCCGGTTCCAGCGTCGGCAGCGGCAGGCCCGCACCGCCGAGTACGGAGCCCGGCAGTGGCACCCACCCGTCGAGCGCTGCCGTGAACCAGGCAGGGCCCGAGGTCTGGTGCAGGGCGGGCAGGCCCGCCTCGGTGCGGACCCGGACCCGGTAGCGGCCCCGGGTGGGGAGACCGGGCAGTTGTACGCGGCCCGACTGGGCCTTCGTGGAGGTCGCCGTCCTGACCCAGCAGTAGACCGCGTGGCTCGCGTCGTCGGCGACCACTCCGTGCAGCAGGGTGGCGTCGTCGGTGAGGTCGGCGCGGACCATCCGCCCGCTGTGCAGCAGCGGGCGGAGCTCCTTGTAGAGCGCGGCCCAGCGCTTCAGCCCGGCCAGTTCCTGCGGGGTGCGCGCGGTCAGGTCGTCCTCGATGCCCGCGTGGCCGAACAGCGCGGTGAGGTAGCGGAAGGACCCGGCGGTGACGCGCCCCGATGTGTGGCTGTGCGGGCCGCCGACGTGGGTACCGACCAGCTCGGGCGGCAGCAGCTGACCCGTCCAGCGCTGGATGGCCTGGCGCTCCAGCGGGTCGTTGCAGTCGGACGCCCACACCCTGTCCGTGCGGGCGAGGATGCCGAGGTCGACGCGGGCGCCACCGCTGGCGCAGCTCTCGATCTCCAGGCCCGGGTGGCGGGCCTTCAGCGCGTCGATGAGCCGGTACACCGCCTCGACCTGGGCGTGCACGCCCGGCCGGTCGGCGCCGTCCGCCCCTCTGGCGACCGCCTCGTGCAGTTCCCGGTTGTGGTCCCACTTGAGGTAGTCGACGGAGTAACGCGTGACGATGTGGTCCAGCGACCTCAGCAGGTAATCCCAGGCGTCCTGGTGGGCGACGTTCACCACGTACTGATGGCGCCAGCTCGGGCCCAGCCCCTGCGAGGGGGCGAGCAGCCACTCGGGGTGTTCCCTGGCCATGTCCGAGTCCGGGTTCACCATCTCCGGCTCGACCCAGAGCCCGAACTGCATCCCGTGGCCGTGCACCCGCTCGGAGAGCGGCGTCAGCCCCTGCGGCCACACGGTCGGGTCCACCGTCCAGTCGCCGAGGCCCGCGGTGTCGTCGCGGCGTCCGGTGAACCAGCCGTCGTCCAGCACGAGCCGCTCCACGCCGGTCTCCGCGGCCAGGTCGGCCAGTTCGAGCAGCCGTTCGATACGGTGGTCGAAGTACACCGCCTCCCAGGTGTTCAGCGTCAGCGGGCGCGGCGATGCGGGATGCGTGGGGCGGGCCCTGAGCAGGGTGTGGAAACGGTCCGCGAGACCGTCGAGGCCGGCGTCCGACCAGACGAAGTGGCAGACCGGCGAGGTGTACCGGTCGCCGGGCGCCAGCCGGATCTCGCCGGGGGCGAGCAACTCGCCACCACCGAGCACCGAGCCGTGCACTCCGGCGCCCTCCGGCAGTTGCTCGGCCACCCAGCGCTGGTTGCCGCTCCAGCCGACATGCAGGCCCCACACCTCGCCGGTACGGAAGCCGAAGCCGGGCACGCCCACGGTGAGCAGATACGGCGAGTCGGCGCCGGGCCTGCCGCGCCGCACCTCCCTGACGTGGCTGCCGAAGCGGAGACCGCCGCGCTGCGGGGACACCTCCCTGCACCACTTCCCGGTGAAGTCGAGCACCTCGTCGGCCCGGTGCGGCACCGGGAGCAGGGCGGTCACCCCGGTCAGGTCGTACGGCGTGGGGTCCTGGCCGGGCCCGGTGGCCGGCCGCGTGAGCTCCGTGACCACGCCCAGCACCCCGGAGGGGTCGAGCCGGTAGGTCAGCGTGATGTCGAGCTCGCCGACCTCGTCGGCAAGTCGCAGGACCAGCTCGCCGGGGCGTTCCTCGGCGCCGGTCAGCCGTACCCGGGGGGTGGTCGCGGTGCCGCCGCGGTGGCCCTGGTGCGCCGGGGTGCCGGACCAGCCGTCCGCTTCCGTCGGCCAGACGGTGCACTGCCGGGGGGTGTCCAGCGCGCTGTTCAGCACGGCGCCGTCGGCCGTCAGGCTCAGCGCGTCCGCGTCCTCGTCCGTCAGGTCGCCGAGGTCCGCACCCCAGTGCAGGATCCGGGGCAGCGGACCGCTGAGCTCCACGACGAAGCTCACTCCGGCCGCGCGCAGATGGGCGGTCCGCGCGGTGGTGCGGGGCATGCGGCATCCTCTCGGATCACAGTCCGGCCGGAGGGCCAGAGGACCGCAGGGCCAGGGAGAAGGTGGGAAGCACCGCGACTGTAGGCAGGGTTTCCTTCCGTGGTCAATCTATTCCTGCCGTGGTGGGGAGACCGGCTCGGGCCCGAGGGGAAAGCGCGAGCATGCGCGGGCCCCGGTTGGTTTCGGAGCGAAGGTAATCTGCCTTTCTGTGAGTGCACCCCACGAGCAGCCACCCGCCGCATCCCTGGTCTTCCAGACCCTGCTGACCCAGGGCCCGCTGACCCGGGCCGAGCTCGGACGGCGCACCGGGCTGTCGTCCGGGGCCGTCACCAAGGTCTCCACCCCGCTGCTCGCCGACGGCTGGATCTCCGAGATCGGCCGTCCCACCGGCGACCGGCAGCCGGGCCGACCCGCCACCCTGGTCGCGGTACGGGCGGAGCGCGCGCACTTCGTCGGGGTGAAGGTCACCGCCGACGAACTCATCGGCGTACGGGCCGACCTGACCGCGACCGAGCTCGCCTCCGACCGCGCCGCCCTGCACTCCCGCGACGTCGGCGCGGTCGTCCGGGCGATCTCCGGGCTGGTGGGCCGGCTCACGGCGGGCGCGGACCGGGTGCACGGGGTGGGGGTGACGGTCGCCGGAGACGTCGACGGGCTTACCGGGACGGTGCGTTACTCACCGTTCCTGGACTGGCACGGTGTGGAGCTCGGTCGGCTGGTCGAGACCGCGACCGGTATCCCGACGGTGATCGACAACGATGTGCGGGCCCTGACCGTCGCCGAGCAGTGGTTCGGATCGGGGGCCGGTCTCTCCTCGTTCGCCCTGGTCACGGTGGGGGCCGGGATCGGCTGCGGGATCTCGCTCGACGGCCGGGTGGTCACCGGCGCCCACGGCGTGGCGGGCGAGATCGGCCACCTCCCGGTCGGCGGCTCCGACCGGGTCTGCACCTGCGGCAACACCGGCTGTGTCGAGGCGGTCGCCTCGGCCCGGGCCATCGTCGACCAAGTACGGCAGAACACCGGTGACAGCACGCTCACCCTGCAGGACGCGGTCCGTCTCGGCCGCCGGGGCGACGCGGCGGCCACCGGAGCCTTCACCGCGGCAGGCCGTGCACTGGGGTTGGCGATCGCCTCGGTGGTGAACCTGTTCGGCCCGCAGCGCGTCATCATCTCGGGTGAGGGTGTCGCCTCGTACGACCTCTTCGCCGAGCGGATACAGGAGACGTTCACGGCCCAGGCGTTCGGCGCCGCCGCCGACTGCGATCTGGTGGTCCGTCCGCTGCCGTTCGAGGCCTGGGCCAGGGGCGGGGCGGCGGTGGCGGCCCAGCGGCTCTTCGCGCCCGGCTGACGGCGCCGCCCACCGGCTGGGCGGGCATGCCCGGGCCGGCGGTGACGTTTACCGGGGAGGGAGCTGAGCAGACCGAGAGCTGTGGGGTGCGGTGGGGTTTCACTTCGGGTCCTGGAGTGCAACCTCAGTGGAGAAACGACCAGTCGGTGAGGCGAACGATGACCGCCATGAGAAATCAGCGCCCCGAGGTGCCGGACAGCACCGCGGACGAGTCGGACCGGTTGCGGGACGAGGAGAAGGCGGGCCGGGCCGAGGTCCGCACCCGGGCGCGTGGACTGACCCACCACCAGGTCAAGGTCCGTTCAAGGAGGCCCAGTCCCGGCTCCCGGAGGACCCGGCGGACGACGAGGAGACGGACGGGGCCGCCCGCGCCCGGGCGGAGCTGGAGGAGTGGCGCCGCATCGCTCGGCTGCTCGCCGACCAGGCGGGCCCGTACGACCCGGACACCGACGCCTTCCTGCAGGGCGAACTGGCGGGAGAGGCAGACCGCGAGGCCGCCGAACGCGGACCGCGCCGCCGGCACGGCGCCGGGCAGCACGCCGAGTAGCCGCGAGCGGAGCGGAGCGCGGGTGCCGACTGTGCCGGACGCGTAAGGTGCCGGCCGTAGAGGCCGCAGGACAACCTGGGCGCCGACGGAACACGAAAGCGCGCCGGCCCCGGTCGCGGAAAAGGCAGTGAATGAGCGCACGTTTCGAGGAAATCGACTGGCAGCCGACGCCCATGGGCGACATCAGTCTGCGCCGTCGCCGGGACCCGTCGTCGGGTGACGACGTGTACGAGGTCAAGCTGGGTGACGAGTTCCTCATGTCCAGCCTCTTCACCGCCGGGGAGATCGCCCTCACCGTTCTCGGCCTGGCCGAGCTGCCCGATCGCCGGCTCGACGTCGCCGTGGGCGGCCTCGGCCTCGGCTACACCGCCAAGGCGGCGCTCGACGACCCGCGCGTCGACTCGCTGATCGTGGTCGATGCCCTGGCCGAAGTGATCGACTGGCACCGGCGCGGCCTGGTCCCGCTGGGGTCGCAGCTCGCCGGGGACCCCCGCTGCCGACTCGTGCACGGCGACTTCTTCGCGATGGTCGCCCATGCCGAAGCCGTTGCCGATGTCGATGTCGAATCCGAAGCCGGTGTCGATGTCGTTGCCGAAGCCGGTGCCGTTGCCGACGGCCTGGATCCCGATGCGCCGGGTCGCCGCTTCGACGCCGTACTCCTGGACGTCGACCACTCGCCGCGCCACGTCCTGCACCCCAGCCACGCGTCGCTCTACCGGCCCGACGGGCTGCGCGCGCTCGCCGACCGGCTCCGGCCGGACGGCGTGTTCGCGCTCTGGTCGAACGACCCGCCCGACGAGGCGTTCACCTCGGTACTCGGCGAGGTGTTCAGCCGGGTGCAGGCCCACGTCGTCGACTTCGACAACCCCCTGCAGGGCGGCACGGCGTCCAACACGGTGTACATCGCCGGACGGTGAGGGCACCGCGTCCGCACGGACGGGCGGCGGAGTTCACATCCTGCGGTGCAGCAGGAAGGCGAGCAGCACCTCGATCTCCCGCACCGCGCGCGGGGCGAGCGAGACGCTGCCCAGGCAGTCGCGGGCGGCGCCGAGGTGGTGGCCGGCCTCGGCCAGCGTGGCGGTGCGGCCACCGGCCGCTTCGATGAGTCCGGCCGCGCGGACCGCGGCGGAGTCGTCGAGCGGCAGCGGGGCGCGCAGCAGCGCCGCGAGTTCGCGCGAGGCGGCGCCGTCACCCGCGAGGGCGGCGAGCACCGGGTAGGTCTTCTTCTGCCGGCGCAGGTCGCTGTATACGGGCTTGCCGGTCACCGCCGGGTCGCCCCAGATGCCGAGCAGGTCGTCGACGGCCTGGAAGGCAACGCCGAGGTGACGCCCGGCCCGGTCCAGGGCGGCCACCGTCGCCTCGGGCGCGCCGCCCTGCAGACCACCGAGCGCCGCGGCGCAGCCGAGGAGGGTGCCGGTCTTGAGCTCCGCCATGGACCGGTACTCGTCCGGCCGGACGGCGTCGGGGCCGGTCCAGGGGCGGGCCGCGAAGAGCAGGTCCTCCGCCTGGCCCCGCATCAGGTCGCTCAGCGTCCCGGACAGGCACCGCAGGGCGGCGGTGGTGTGTGGGCCGGGCGCCTCGGCGAGGGTCTGCACGGCGAGCGCGAAGAGCGCGTCACCGGCCAGCACGGCCGGTCCGGTGCCGTAGGCCTTCCACACGGTCTTCCGCTGCCGGCGGGTCCCGTCGCCGTCCATGATGTCGTCGTGCAGCAGTGAGAAGGCGTGGATCAGCTCCACGGCGACCGCACCGGCGACAGCGCTCTCGCCGGGTGCCCCGGCGGCCTCCGCGCCGAGTACGGCGAGGGCCTGGCGTACACCCTTGCCTTCGGACGCGCCGGAATCCGGCGCACCGCCGACGCCGCACCAGCCGAGGGAGAAGGCGGCCATCTCGCCCGGCCACGGGTGGAGCCGGCTGATGGCGGCCGCCAGCGAGGGACGTACCAGCTCACGGCAGCGGGCGAGTATGCGGGCCGCGGTCTCCGTGCTCCCGTCTGCGGTGCTGTCTGCGGCTATGGGTGCGGTGCCGGCGGCCGGTGCGGATGCCGGAGGTGCGGTGGCGGAGGAAGTCATCGCAGCGCCACCACCTCGGACGGGCGGGCCTCGTCCGAGGGCCGGGCCAGGTCGGTGGGTCCGGGCAGGTCGGTGGGCGCGGCCGGCTCGGCGGGCCCGGCCAGGTCCGGCAGCGGCCCCACCTCCAGTTCGGCCGTCGCCTTGTCGACCATGTCCCGTGCGTGCCGCAGGCCGATCCGGTCCAGGGTGCGGCGCAGCCCGGCCAGTTCCGCGGCGGTCTCCGCCGGGTTCCGCCCGAGCCGGGCCAGCGATTTGGCCAGTCCGAGACGGGCGAGTGCCGTCCCGCGCGGCTCGTTCATCGCGCGGAACTCCGCGAGCGCCTGCGTGTAGATGTCACGGGCCTCCGCATACAGTCCGGCCCGGTAGTACACGTTGCCGCGCATCTTGTGGTTGTACGCCAGGGCGCTCGACAACTTCATGTCCCGGCAAGCGGATTCGGCCTCGGACAGCAGCGCCAGCGCACGGTCCACGTCACCGTCGCGTACGGACACCACATCAGCTATTCCCCGCAGGGCCCAGGCCCGC
Source organism: Streptomyces sp. NPDC051320 (assembly GCF_040682175.1). Classification (NCBI taxonomy): domain Bacteria; kingdom Bacillati; phylum Actinomycetota; class Actinomycetes; order Kitasatosporales; family Streptomycetaceae; genus Streptomyces; species Streptomyces sp. NPDC051320. The sequence goes on along the minus strand of NZ_JBFBAL010000007.1, from coordinate 62,185 downwards.
CCCCGCCGGTCATCGGCCCGGCCGGCCGTCTCGGCCGCCTCCTCGAAGAGGGCCAGCGCCCTGTCGTACGAGCCTGTGTTGCGGTGCATCTGCGCTATGCCCTCCAGCGCCCACACGGTATGCCGTGCCTCACCGCGCCTGCGGGCCTCCGCCAGTAGCTGTTCGTGCAGTTCACCCACCGCCTGGTAGTCGCCCTGTATGCGTCCGGTCTCGGCGAGCCCCGCCAGCGAATAACCACGCACGACCACGTCGCCCCCGCGTTTGCCGAGCTCGGCGGCGAGCCCGAGCAGCCGGTACGCCAGTGGCAGCGCGCCCCGCTGCCGGGCGAGCGTGCCGCCGCTCCACAGCGCCCACGCCATCGCCCCGACATCCTCCGCCGAGCGCGCCGCGCGGTAACTCGCCTTCCACGCGGCGTCCGCCTCGCTCACCCGGCCCAGCCGGCGGTACGCCTCCGCGACGGCGAGCCCACAGCGTGCGGTCTCCCTCCGCTCCCCGGCCGCTTCAGCGGCCCGCAGTTCCTCGATGCCCTTGGCCAGCACATCGCTCAGCGAGGAGTTCACCGACAGGGAGCCGAGCGCGCCCTGGTATTCGGGGGCGAACGCCTTGCCCTGCACGGTGCCTGCCGGTACCGCCCCGCCCCGTACGGCTGTGCCGTGCCCGGCGTTCCTCCGCACTGTTTCCTGCTGCGTAGCCCGCGTCACCCGTGCCCACCTGCCCACTGTCGCGCCTGTCTTCCGGCTTTTCGTCTCCGGTCAAGACGGTATGAGGCAACGGAGGTTCCCCGAATCCGCCTGCGTGCTGGTCGTGGGTCATACCTGGGTGCTACCGGGGAATCGACCGCTAGTCACCGGGATGTACGGAAGAGCGGCCGGGCTGCCGGGGGCAGGCCGTCGAGCGCGACCTGCCACCCGGTCGCATCCCCGGAGGGGCTCCTCGGTCAGGCGGTGGAAGTGAGCAGGACGCGCCCCGGCTCCTGGGCGTTGTGCTGTTCGGACCAGGACAGCAGGCTCACGGTGCAGGCGTGATCCTGATGGCGCAGACCGGTCAGGTCCAGTTCGACGGGCCGGTCGTCAGGCAGCGCGTCCAGCGCGTCCAGGATCTTCGGCAGCCGGAGGAACGTCGCGTTTCCGGTTATCCGTATCACGAGGCGTCCGTCGGGCCGCTCGTCGGTGTGCAGTTGGATGTGTGAGGTCTCCCAGGCGCTTTTGACGACGGACAGGGCCAGGCCGATCAGGACGCCCTCGAACATGCTGACCGTGACGATGGCCGTCGCGGTGATGAGCAGGATCACTGCCTCACCTCGGTGTTCGCGCCACAGCGGTACGACCTGCTTGGCCGGCAGCAGTTTGCACCCCGCATGGATCAGGACGCCGGCCAGCGCCGCGACCGGGATGAGCCCGAGCACCGAGGGGAACAGCGCCGCGAACAGCAGTAGCCACAGGCCGTGCAGCACGCGGGACGCCTTGGTCCGGGCGCCGGCCTGCACATTGGTGGCGCTGCGTACGATCACCGCCGTCATGGGCAGTGCGCCGAACACTCCGCACACCGTGTTGCCCACCCCCTGAGCCATCAGCTCCTTGTCGAACCGGGTGCGGGGACCGTCGTGCAGCCGGTCCACCGCCGAGGCGCTGAACAGGCTCTCCGCGGAAGCGATCAGGGTGAACGCCAGGACGGTGGCGATGACGCCGGGCTCGATCAGCTCTCCGGCTCCCGGGCCGGGAAGGTTGATGGCGTCCAGGAGGCCGCTCACCTTGACCGTGGCCACGGGCAGGTCGAACACGGCGGTGACGGCGGACGCCAGGACCACGGCGACCAGGGCGCCGGGAAGGGTACGGAGCCGGGCGGGCATCCGGCGCCAGAGGACGATGACCGCGATGGATCCGGTGCCGAGGACGAACGCCGTCAGCACGGTGGTCGAGGAGAACAGCGTGCCGACGGCGGCCGGCAGTCCCGTGATCTTGCCTATGCCGGACGGCGGGGCAGCCGTGTCGGCGAGGGTGTAGAGCTGTCCGAGGATGAGCACCAGCCCGATCCCGGCGAGCATGCCTTCGACGACGGATACCGAGATCGCGCGGAACCAGCCGCCCAGCCTGAGTGCGCCCAGGAGAATCTGGAGCAACCCGGTGGAGAGGACGATCAGTCCAAGGGCCGCCAGGCCGTACGTGTCGACGGCTTCGGCGACCAGCACCGTGAGTCCGGCGGCCGGGCCGCTGACCTGCAGGCTGCTGCCCGGTAGCAGCCCGGTGACCAGGCCACCGACGATCCCGGTGATCAGACCGAGCTCCGCCGGTACCCCCGAAGCCACGGCGACCCCGACACACAGCGGCAGCGCGACGAGGAAGACGACCAGGGAAGAGCTCGCATCGGTGCGCAGGGCTTGGCGGAGAGCGGCCATACGGTGGGCCATGTGGTGATCCCTCTGATCGGGCGTGGACGAGTCGGAGCCGGGGGGCGTCGCAGCACCGGTGTCGCGGCGGGGCGGGCGCGTCACAGCGACCTGAATTCGCCGGAGTCGGCCGTCCGGGCCGGCACTTCACCGGTCTCCACGGTGCAGTACCAGCCGTGCAGGCGCAGGCGGCCGGTGGCCAGCCGATGCGCGATGTCCGGGTGGGTCCGCGGGTGCTGCAGTTGGGTCACCGGGTGGTGCTGGGTGACGTGGACGGAGTCCCCGTCCGGGACCGGGTGATGTCCGGCCCGGGTGAGCCATTGCCGGACCAGCGGGGAGCGCCTGCACGCTCTGGCGGTGCATCAGCCCCTTCGCGGCCCCGCAGCGCGAGTGGCCGCACACCACGATGTCCGGGACCTCGAGCGCCCTGACGGCGAACTCGATGTCGGCGGCGACGCCGCACTCCGCCTGCGGCCGGCAGGGCGGAACGATGTGGCCGGCGGTCCGCAGTTCGAACAGCTCGCCGGGCCGCGAACCGGTGATCAGAGAAGGCACCACGCGGGAATCGGAGCAGGAGATGAACAAAGCGAGAGGTCGTTGACCGCGGGCCGGTTCGGCGAAGTCCTGCCGCCGGCCACTGATCTCTGTGGGGAAGTTCCGGGCATGGTCGATGAGCGATTGCATGTCGGCCTCGTGCTCGTTTGACGTCAGCGTGCGTGGGGGCTCAGGAGGCGTTCAGGGGCAGCGGCGCACACGCCTGCGACGACGCCGGTGGCGTCGTGGGCAGGTCGGACAGGCTGCCGCGGGGCTCCCGGTGAAACGCGGGGCCTGTCAGCAGCGGAAGGTCTGCAGTGTGCTGGGGGTCGGCGCTGTTCTGCCGGTGGGATTGCGCCGGTCCCGGACGGTCGTCAGGAGCGGGGCGGCGCTGCCGCCGGTCGCGGCGCAGACGGCGGCGCTCTGCCGGCCGCCGCCGTCCGGGGCGGTGATGACGCTGTTCTGCGCGCGGCGCGGTGGGGTGGCCGGAGTGCAGTGGTCGCCGTGCGGATGAGCCGGGGGCGCCTGCGCGGCCATGGCGTCACGCTCGACGGGTGACTTCTCGTACACCTGGAGCTTTGCCACCGCAACGGAGGGCGCGGGGGCCGACGCATGATGCGCGGTGGCCGCGTGTACGAAGACGACGGTGACGAGCAGAAGCAGTGCGGCCAGTGCGCGCCTTACCACCGGCTCACCTCCCCTCGTCGGGCCCCTCTTTGCCGTTACGTTACCTTCTGCCGCGGGGCGATCACACCCCCACTTTCGGCCGTTTGCAGGATGACGGACGCTACGCACCGCACATTCCGAACTCGCGTACACCGATCACGCGGTACGAACTCCCCGGATGGGTCTGCCGAGTGGCCCGTTGCGGGCGCCTGCTGTCGAGTGGATGAGGCGGCCCCGCTCGGGCGGGCCGTGCTGCCCGAGGCAGCCGTTACCGGAGGAGCTCTTGATGAGGAATGACACCAGGACCGCAGCCGCATGGGTGGTAGCCGGTCTTTGCGCTGTGGCTGTCAGTGGGTGTTCCAGCAGCAGCGGCGGGGGATCGTCTCCCTCCAAGTCCGCAGCGGCGAGCGCGGAGAACGCCGCGCCGGCGAGCCCGGCCGCTGCCAGCGCCAGCCCCACCGCGACTGCGGGTACGGGCAAGACCGTGGACACCCGCTCCGGCTCGCTGGGAAAGGTCCTGGTCAACGACAAGGGCCGGACTCTCTACCTGTTCAAGGCGGACAAACCCAAGAAGTCGACCTGTACCGGCGCCTGTGCGGAGGCCTGGCCGCCGCTGACCGCCAAGGGCAAGCCGACCGCGGGCAGTGGCGTGAAGAGCAACCTGCTCGGGACCATCACCCGCAGCGACGGCAGCAAGCAGGTGACCTACAAGGACCAGCCCCTCTACCTGTACAAGGGTGACCATGCGGCCGGTGACATGAACGGCCAGGGGCTCACTCAGTTCGGCGCCAAGTGGTACGTCCTCGACCCCACCGGCAAGGAAGTCACCCGGATGGCCACGGGCTCGCCGACGATGACCGGTTCTCCGTCGAAGACCGGCAACGGCTACTGAGCAGCCCTGCCCGGTCCACCCGTTCATGCAGGGCCCGTTCGCCGTCCATCGACGCGAGCGCGACAGCGCCTGGAGAAGAGCCATGCAGTCTGATGTCCCGGGGCCGGCCCGCAGGGCTGTGCGAGGTGTCGCAAGGCTGCTGGCCGCCGCCGGCCTGGGCGTGGATGCCTACATCCACGCCCAGCTGGCCGATCAGTACGACGCGGTCGCGGCAAGCATCAGCCAGGGCACCCTGTTCCGTATCGAGGCCGCGGTAGCCGCACTCGCGGCGCTGCTCGTCCTCGTCTGGCGCCGCGTACCGGCCGACGCCTTCGCCTGGCTCGTCGCGGCAGGCGGTCTCGCACTCCTGCTGATCTACCGGTACATCGACGTCGGCAAGCTGGGACCCATGCCGGACATGTACGAACCCGTCTGGTTCAGGGACAAGAAAATCACCGTGGTCGCCCAGGCCGTCACCATCGTCGCCGCCGGTTTTCTCCTGCTGACCCGGACCCGCAGAGCACCTCGCGGGGCTCCACCGCAGTGAGCTGCTTCCGCCGGGTCGTCAGTCCGATGTGTGAATGTCTTGTGCACGGTTACTCTTGCGCCCTACCGTTCCTCCCGTATTTCCGGGGGAGAGCCGGTGGTCTGCAAGACCTGGGGGGTCCATGCACCGATCAAGAGGGCTGTCAGCTGCCCTTGTCCTGACGATTTCCACGGCCGGTCTCGGGGTGATCGCCACCGCACCGAAGGCCTCGGCCATCACGCCGCCGGTGGCGTTCACGGCCGATGATCTGCCCACCTGGCAGACGAACGGCATCGTCTGGGCCCTCGCCCAGGCCGATGGTGTCGTCTTCGCGGGTGGCACCTTCTCCGCCATTCGGCCGCCGCAGGGCGCCACCGGTAGCGCGCGGACCGCGGTGAACTTCGCGGCGTTCAACGCCGCTACCGGTTCCCCGAACGGCTGCCAACTGTCCTTCACGGTCAAGAGCGGCGGCAACGCCACCGTGCGAGCCCTCGCGGTGTCACCGGACAGGAAGACGCTGTACGCCGGTGGTTACTTCGGCGCGGTCAACGGCACCCCGGTGTCCTCGCTGGCCGCCATCGACATCGCCACCTGCAAGCCCAAGCCGTCGTTCCGAGCGAGCTTCCCCGCTACCGTGCGGGCGCTGGCGGTCACCGGCGACACCGTTTACGCGGGCGGTGACTTCTCCACCGTCGGCGGCCAGAAACACCAGCGCTTCGCGGCTGTCAAGGCGACCGACGGCTCGGTGCTGCCCTTCACGGCCAACGCGGACGAGCCGGGCCGTGCCATCCAGTTGACGCCCGACGGCACCCAAGCCGTGCTCGGCGGCGACTTCTTCACCGTCAACGGGTCGAACTCGCACGCACTGGCCGTCGTGAACGCCAAGTCCGGCGCGGTAACCAAGTCGTACCCCGGGTTCATCGAGACCAACTCGGTGGTCAAGTCCATCGAAACCGACGCCACCGGTATCTACACCGGCAACGAGGGCACCGGCGGGGGCGTGTTCGACGGGCGCATCGCACTCAACACCGCGGACCTCAGCCAGCGCTGGCGGGACACCTGCCTCGGCGCCACCCAGGCTCTGAAGTCCTACAAGGGCGTGCTCTACATCGCCTCGCACGCGCACGACTGCTCCAGCGTCGGGGAATTCCCCAACGGCCGCCGCCACCACTTCCTGGCCGAACCCACCACGGGCACCGGCAAGCTGGGGTGGTTCCCGGACACCAATGACGGTACGGGCGAGCAGATCGGCCCCCGTGCGCTGACCGTCGCCGCCTCGGGCACCACCCAGTACCTCTGGTCGGGCGGCGAGTTCACCACCGTCAACGGCGCACCCGCGCAGAGCCTGACCCGGTTCGCCTCCACCGGTGACACCGGCAGGCCGACCGTCCCGGTGGTCCGTGCGGCGAGCGAGAAGGCCGGCGAGGTGGAAGTGCGCTGGCGCGCCAGTATGGACACCGACGACTCGAAGCTGACGTACAAGGTGTACCGCAACGGCTCCGGCACGCCGTTGGCGACCGTGCAGGCCGACTCGCTGCTGTGGGACCGGCCCCAGGTCACCGTCAAGGACACCTCGGTCACCGCGGGCAAGAGCTACAGCTACCGGGTCACCGCGACCGACGCGGCGGGCAACACCAGCGCGCTGTCGGCGACGGCCACCACCACCGCGTCGGCCGGCTCGGAGCCCTATCCGGCCGCGGTACTCGGTGACGGCGCGAAGCTGTACTGGCGTTATGACGACCCGTCGTCCCCCTTCGTCGCGGACTCCTCCACCGGCAACACCGCCGGCGTCCAGGCCAACGGTCCCTCGCTCCGGCAGACGCCCGCCGCCGTCCACGGCACCTCCACCGCGATCGGCTTCAACGGCACGAACCAGCAGGTCTCCACCGACGTCCGTGCGGCGCACCCGACCACGTACAGCCTGGAGACCTGGTTCAGGACGACCAGCTCCGCGGGCGGCAAACTGATCGGATTCGGTGACAACACCACTGCCAACAGCGGGAAGTACGACAAGCATGTGTACATGACAAATGCGGGCAAGCTGATCTACGGCGTGAGCAGTGGCGGACTCAAGACCCTGGTCAGCACGAACGCGTACAACGACGGGAAGTGGCATCAGGTCGTCGCGACCCAGGGCTCGAGCGGCATGGCCCTCTACGTCGACGGTCACCTGCTGAAGACCAACAGCGTGACCACCAACGCGGATTACACCGGCTTCTGGCACGTCGGCGGCGACAACCTGAACAACTGGCCGTCGAAACCCACCAGTGCCTTCTTCAAGGGCCAACTGGACGAGACCGCCGTCTATCCTCGCGTCCTCACCGGAACGCAGGTCGCCAACCATTACCGGCTGGCGAGCGCTCAAAAGTAGAGCTACGGGTCCACGTACCCCCCGAGGGAATACCCCCGGGGGGTACATAGTTGGGCGTCTGTGTCGGGCCGCTGCCCCGTGTGACAGACGTAGGGAGAGACGCCATGGACCACCCCGCACACCCCGCCCACACCCACACATCCGCCCGCCCCCACGCCGACCCCGCCGATCACGGTGAACACGCCGATCAAGGTGATCACGGTGAACACGGAGGGCATGCCGGCGGCACGTCCTGGCGGGCCGCGGCGCAGGCGACACTGCACTGCCTGACCGGCTGCGCCATCGGGGAGATCCTGGGCTTGGCGATCGGAACCGCAGCAGGCCTGCACAACGGGGCCACCGTGGCGCTGTCGATCCTGCTGGCCTTCGTCTTCGGTTACGCGCTCACCATGCGCGGTGTCCTGCGCGCCGGCGTACCCGTGCGGCGGGCCCTGAAGGTCGCGCTGGCCGCCGACACCGTATCGATCGCCGTCATGGAGATCATCGACAACACCGTCATGGTCGGTGTCCCCGGTGCGATGAACGCCGGACTGGCCGACGTCCTCTTCTGGACCTCCCTCGCCGGCTCGCTCGCCCTCGCCTTCGTCGTCACGACGCCGGTCAACCGGTGGATGATCGTTCGCGGCAAGGGCCACGCCGTCGTGCACGCCTACCACTGACGCGCCGTTCTTCATGAGTATTCGGTTAACGCCCGCGTGCTCTGCCCCTTCACGGGCAGGTGCACTCCGTGGACAGCGCAGACAGTTCCCCAGCGACACACTCGGCCCGGGACGCCGTGGGGCTGGCCGAACGCGCTCCACCCGACGTCGTGCGCCACGCGCCACCGGGACCCGCCTCCGCACCGGAGGCGGGCCCGGCCGTACGGGCCGGGCGTGGCTTCCCCTCCGCTCTGCGCATCGGCGGGCGGGTGCAGGGCATCGACGGGCTGCGGACGCTGGCCGTGGGACTCGTCATGGTCTACCACCTGAAACCCGGCCTCTTGCCCGGCGGCGCCCTCGGTGTGGACGTCTTCTTCACCATCAGCGGCTTCGTGATCACCCGGCTTCTGCTGGCCGAGTTCGCCCGCACCGGCGACATCGCGATGCGCGCCTTCTACTGGCGGCGCTGGCTGCGACTGGTCCCGGCCCTGCTGACGGTCTGCGTGCTGTGTGCCGTGCTGGCCTTCGCCACCCCACTGCCCGGCTTCGACGGCGCCTGGCCCTCCATCACGCTGACCGCCGTGTTCCTGGTCAACATCGTCCGGGCGGCCCAGCCCGGCCTGTACTCGAGTGACACCGCTCTGCTGGGCCACACCTGGTCACTGGGGGTGGAGGAACAGTTCTACCTCCTCTGGCCGCCGCTGCTCCTCCTGCTCCTGCGCCGGGTCGGACGACGTGCGGTGGTGCTCTGCACGGCGGTGCTGTGTGTGCTGCCGGTGCTCTGGCGGTACGAGCTGTGGAGTCCGACCTCGGCGCACCGGATCTACAATGGCACCGATACCCGCGCCGACCAGTTGCTGATCGGCGCCCTGCTGGCCGTGGTCGTAGCCGGATTGCACGCGCAGGACAGCAGGCTTATCGCGCTGCGCCTGTGGTCGGGGCGGCTGGCCTGGCCGGCGCTGGCACTGCTGGCCGTGATCGTCTGGCAGGTGCCGATGACCGGCGCGAGCGCCTGGACCAAACCCTGGTACACGATCGGGTTTCTCGTATCGGCCCTGCTGTCGGCAACGGTCCTGGCGGCGCTGGATCTCCAGCCCGGCACCTGGCTGTCCCGCGCCCTGTCCCTGGCCCCGCTGGTCTGGATCGGACGCAACCTCAGCTACGGCCTCTACCTGTGGCACTACCCCCTGGGTCGACTGCTGTCCGACATCGGCGTGGACAACGGACTCCTGCCCGCCACGGTGGCCGCCAGCTTCGCAGCGGCCACGGCCTCCCACTATCTCCTCGAGAAACCCCTCACCCGCCGCAGACGCCCGCACCCAGCGGCCACGTGAGCGACCGGCCGGCCATGGCTCCCCGTCACCCAGCCCGAGCCCGACCCCACCCCGGGGCGGACGTCGGCTTTCCACGCACGCTCCCGGAAGCGTGCGCCCTCGTTCCCTGGGCGCTTTCGAAGCGCGACAATGGGGCAGGTAACGCACCTGCAAGCGCACGTCCCTCCAGAGAGGCGGGACGCTATGACGCCGTACATTGCGGTCACCGCACTGACCCACACCGGACTGATCCGCGAGCACAACGAGGACACCCTCGTCGTTGGGCCGTGGACACTGTGCGGCACGGTGACCGAGAACCCGCAGACGCTGGTGTTCCCGCACGGCAATCCGCTCGTCGTCGCGGTCGCCGACGGCATGGGCGGCGCTCCGGCCGGCGAGGTGGCCAGTGCGCTGGTGGCCCGCAGACTCGCGGCCATCGGCCCCACGCTGGACAGCGAGGAAGCCGTCAGTGACGCACTGAACCGGTGCAACCGCGAGGTGTACGCGGCCGCCGAGCGTGATCCGGCGCTGGCAGGCATGGGCACCACGGTCGCCGGTGTCGTCGTGCTGGCGGAGTCACTGCTGGTGTTCAATGTCGGCGACAGCAGGGTGCTCGACGCGACGCAGGGCGGGGAGCGCGACGGCGGTCCTCGACACGGCGGGCTTCGGCTGCTCAGCAGAGACGACAATCCGCCGCTGCCGCCCGGGCAGCGCATCACGCCGATCCTCACCCAGGCGCTGGGCGGCGCCCCGCGGTTCGTCGGCATCACGCCGCACGTGACCACGTCACCGCTGGCCGCGGGCGACCGCTACCTCGTCTGCACCGACGGCCTGACCGACCCGGTACCCGAGGACGAACTCGGCGACCTGCTCCGGTCCCACGACGACGGCAGGGCCGTCTTCGAGTTGTGGAAGGCCGCCATCGAGGCCGGCGGCCCCGACAACATCACGCTCGCGCTGCTGCACATGGGCGACCAGCACACGCCGGCGGGCGCGGCGGATCACGAGCACACGTCCGCACTTGAACGAGGTCCCGGGTAGGTGTTCGCTGGAAGTGTCCGGAAACGCGCGGTAGCCGGCCGAGTGCCGCCGGCCCGGAGCGCTGTCCTCCCGGAGGTGGTGGAGATGAAGGCCGTCGTCTACGAGAAGCCCTTCACCGTAGGGATCAAGGAGGTGGAGGACCCCCGGATCCAGCACCCGAACGACGTGCTGGTGCGCGTCACGTCGTCGGCGATCTGCGGGTCCGACCTGCACATGTACGAGGGCCGCACGGCGGCCGAGGCGGGCATCGTGTTCGGGCACGAGAACCTCGGAGTGATCGAGGAGGTCGGCATGGGTGTGGCCTCCCTCAAGGTGGGCGACCGCGTCGTCATGCCGTTCAACGTGGCGTGCGGCTTCTGCAAGAACTGCCTCGCGGAGAACACCGGCTTCTGCCTGACGGTGAACCCCGGCTTCGCCGGCGGCGCCTACGGCTACGTGGCCATGGGCCCGTACACCGGAGGGCAGGCCGAACGGCTGCGCGTGCCGTTCGCCGACTTCAACTGCCTGAAGCTGCCACCGGGCGAGCAGTTCGAGACCGACTTCGTGCTCCTCGCCGACATCTTCCCGACCGGCTACCACGGCTGCGAACTGGCGCAGGTCAGCCCCGGTGAGACCGTGGCCGTCTACGGCGCCGGCCCGGTGGGCCTGATGGCCGCCTACTCGGCGCTGCTGCGCGGCGCGTCGAAGGTGTTCTCCGTGGACCGGGTACCCGAGCGGCTGGCCAAGGCGGAGCAGATCGGGGCCATCCCGATCGACTTCACCAAGGGCGACCCGGCCGAGCAGATCAAGGAGCAGACGGCCGGTGAGGGCACCGACAAGGGCGTGGACGCGGTCGGCTACCAGGCCCAGGCCCACGATGCCAGCCACGAAGAGCCCGCGGTCGTCCTCAACACGCTCGTCGAAACGGTCCGGCCGACGGGCATGCTCGGCATCCCCGGTCTGTACGTACCGTCCGACCCGGGCGGCCCGGACGAGCACGCCAAACACGGCCAGCTGCTGGTCTCCATCGGCAGGATGTTCGAAAAGGGTCAGCGGATGGGCACCGGGCAGTGCAACGTCAAGCGGTACAACCGCCAGCTGCGCGACCTGATCACCGCGGGCAGGGCCCAGCCCAGCTTCGTGGTCTCCCACGAACTCCCGCTCGCGGACGCGCCGATGGCGTACCAGAAGTTCGACAAGCGGATCGAGGGCTACACGAAGGTGGTGCTGCACCCGGAGCTGGTGCCGGCGTAAGCGAGAAGGGTGACGGGTGGCGGCCCGCCCACCGTGTCGGTCAAGGAGCGTGGATCGTGCCACCAGGGCCGGATGTCGTGGGCGTACGGCTCACCGTCCGGCCCAGCGCGGCGGCCACCCGAGCGAACTTCGCCGCGTCCACGACGGCCGCGCCGCCCGGATCGTTGTTGAAGTACACATACACGTCTTCCTCATCGGACCAGGCGTCGGTGATGCGGCGGGCCCAGGACTTCAACGCCTGGCGTCCGTAGCGCGGTGGCGGCTCCGCCGTGCCGCCGTGAAACCGGACGTACCCCCACGGCGCGGTCCGCCACAGCGGCGTCACCGGCCGGGAACCCCGATCCGCCCAGCACAGAGCGCTCCCGTGCCGCTCCAGCACCGCCCGCAGCTCCCGATCTGCCGCCCACCATGAGGGGTGGCGGGGCTCGAAGGCCACCCGGACCGGGTCGGGAAAGCAGCTCAGGCAGGCGTCCAGAGCGCGGACGTCCTCCCGGAAGTGCGACGGCAGTTGCAGCAGAACCGGCCCCAGCCGGTCGCCGAGACCGGCGGCCCGGCCCATCAGCCGCTGCACCGGTTCCTCGGGATCACGGAGCCGCTTCATATGGGTCAGGTAGCGGCTGGCCTTGACCGCCATGACGAAGCCGTCCGGCGTCCGCTCCCGCCAGGAGGCGAAGACGTCCGTGGTGGGCAGGCGGTAGAAGGCGTTGTTGTTCTCCACCGTGGCGAAGTTCCGGGCGTACTCCTCCAGCCACAGCCGCTGCGGCTCCCGCGGCGGGTAGAGAAACACCGCGCCAGTCCTTGTACTGCCATCCCGAGGTTCCGACGAGCATGGGCATGCCCCGATCCCTGCCCGGTGGGCCACCGGACGTATCGCCTCACCTCTGCCGCCACTGCTCCGTTGGGCGCCTCGGAAAGAAGGACTGGGAGCGGGGGCTTCCTGTGAGAGGTGAGAAGACGAGCTACGGCAACCGTCGTCCGCTGTCCCTCAGTGCATCCCGGACGGTGCGCCGCTCGCCCGTTGGGGCCAAGCGGCGCACACCAGGTCCGTGATCAGCTGAGCTTCTTGGCGGCCGTCTCGTACTCGCCGGCCTGCGTCGGGATCAGGTACCGGGATGCCGCTGATCCTTGGCTGATGTCCGTTCCTCCCTGAGGTCGGGGCAGGCAGGAGTGTTGAATACGGCTTCATGAGCGAGAGTGGGCGTGCGGCGAGCCGGACAGCGGTGCTGGTCTGCCAGGGGCGGGCAGTCGCCGATGGGAAGGCTGCTCCAGGGCGGTTCGCCGATCCGGTGGCGGTGCGGTTGCTGCGCATCGCGGAGCGCACGTCCGTGGACGAGGTGCGCGGGAGTACTCCGCCGGAGGGTTGGCAGGCGCGTACCGCGTACGAGCGTGTGCGGGCGTGCGCCGAGGTGGTCGTTCCGCGGACAGTCGCGATCGACGATGCCCTGGGCGCCCGCGTGACCGGCCAGCTCGTGATCCTCGGCGCAGGTCTGGATACGCGCGCGTGGCGTCTGCCCGGGCTCGCGCAGACAGATGTGTGGGAGGTCGACCATCCTGCCTCCCAGCAGGACAAGCGCGCCCGCCTCGGCGAGGCCGTGGAAGCGGTCCGAGGGCCCGATGAGGGCGATCTCCCAGTCGGCGAACTGCCTACCATCGCCCGTTCCGTACGCTTCACGCCGGTCGATTTCGCCGTCGATGATCTCGGGATGGCGTTGGACGCCGCACGGCACGATCCCTCCGCGCCGACGACATGGTTGTGGGAGGGCGTCGTCCCCTACCTCACGCGCGACGAGGTGCGCGCCACGGTGGCCGCGCTCGCTGCCCGGACGGTCCCGGGCAGCGCACTCGTCGTCAACTACCAGGCGCCGTCGGTGAAAGCAGCCGCAGGGATGCTACTGACACGCGTGCTGGGCGGTTCCGTCACGTCGGGCGAGCCGTGGCGGTCGTTGTGGAGGCCGCAACAGATGGCCGCACTGCTCGCGGAGCACGGCCTGCGGGTGGTGTCGGACGACACCCTCCTCGCCCTCGCGCACAGCCTCGGTAGCCCGGCACGGAGACGGGCATCCTTGCAGTCGGGCCGCGTAGCCGTCGCAGAGAGGCACTGACGTGAGGAGCCGATCTGAACCGATCCGGGTTCGGTAGCGACTCACGTTCACGATCTCCCCCCCATCGCGTACGTGCCCTGGTGGCGCTGACCGAGGCGAAGCCGGTCCCTCCATGCCGTGAGCACCGAGAAGCCGCCGCGCTTCTCCAGCCCCGGGCGTGGTTCATTGTCGTCAGCCATCGAAAGCACCGCTCTTCGCCCGCGCCGGCGTCGCTCGTCAGGCCGCCCTGAAGGAGAAGATTGGCCGAAACCGACCACTGGGCAGTGGCTATTGCTCCGGTTTGTGCACGGAGTGCGACGCGGGGCTGGCAATCCGCTGAAAAGTCTTTCCCCGACGCGCCTGTGCGTCCTCCGGGCGTGAGTGCTTTCCCGAGCGCGCACCTCCGTGAGCGGGCCCTTGATAGAACGGGGCGAATCCAGGTCAAGGCCGTTCGTCGGCATGATTCCCAGCCGTTTGTCAACCTATTGACAGGCGACGATCCCACTTGGTGATATTTGGCTACCACGCCGGTCGAACGATCCGTCAGCGTGGGGGGCAGGGGGAGAGATGTACGCGGTGGGGGCGGCACAAGCATTGCAGGGAGACCGACGGGGTGTGGATGGGGTGACGACCCTCGTGGTCGTCGGTGCCAATCCGACCGTGGCCCGGGAGGCTGCGACCCTGCCCGGTGAGCTGATTCACGTACAACTGCCCGGTGCGCCGGCCCTCGACCCCGACGACCGGGTCCTCACCGTTGACTTCTTGGACCTGCCGGCCTTCCTCGCCTTCACCGACGAGGTTCTGCGGCCGCTGGCACCCACCGCTGTCGTCTCCCTGACCGAACTCGGCGTGGAGCCGGCTGCGCTGGCCGCCCGCCACCTCGGTGTTGCCGGCGTCGAGCCGGCCGTGGTTCGGGCCACCCGCGACAAGTTGGAGATGCGACGGATACTGGAGCGTGAGGCTCCGCACCTCAATCCGGCCTTTGCGGCGGGCGGCGACCCGGAAGCGGTGGCGCGCCTTTTCGCCGACCACGGGCGGGCGGTGGCCAAACCGGTCGACGGGGTCGGCAGCACCTCCATCGCCTTGGTGGAGAGCATCGATGAACTTCCTGCGGACCGCCGCACGTCCGCGCACTTGCTCGAACAGTTCGCCGAGGGGCACGAGTTCAGTGTCGAGGCGCTCTCGGCAGACGGCAGCCACACGGTCCTCGGCATCGCCGAGAAGGGCGTCACGGACGGGTTCATCGAGATCAGCCACATGATGCCGCCGCCCTCGCTGGACGAGCGCAGGCAGGAGCTGGTCACCCGGGCGGTCAGCGAGCTGCTCGACGCCATCGGTCTGACCGACGGCCCCAGTCACACCGAGGTCATGGTCGACGGCGACAAGGTCGTCGTGATCGAGACCCATGCCCGGCTCGGCGGCGACGGCCTCGCTGACCTGGTCCACCTCACCACCGGAGTCGAATGGCGGCGTGCCGCTCTCGGCTGGGCGGTCGGCGCGGGGATCCGCCGGAGCCCCGTCTCGGCGTCCGCGGCCGCCACCGTCTTTCTCACCGCCCCGCCAGGGCGCGTGACGGCCGTCGCGCCACCGCCCGCCCTCACCCACGGGCACATCCACGCCTGGGACCTCGCCGTCCGCCCCGGCGACCAGGTCCACCCGCTGCGCTCCTCCTCGGACCGCCTCGGCATGGCCCTCCTGACCGCGGCCGACACCAACGCCTGTGTGGCGGTCGTCGCGGAGCTGATGGCCCACCGGGTGGTTACCACCGTGCCCGCTCCTGCCCTCTGACGAGAGCACCGGGCGGACCGCCGTACCGCACACCTCTACTTCTTCACTCTTTCATCGAGCATGTCACTACACCGGGGGACACATGTCTGTTCAGAACAATCCAATTTCCTATGACTTCCACGGGGATGCTCCGTTCTCGACGCCCTTCAAAGACATCAATCCCGAGGATATTCACATCTACCTCGACCTCGACACGAAGGTCGGGAAGAACACCTGCGGCCAGAAGTGCACCCACTGCTGGTTCGTCAACTACGAGAAGGTCTACGACAAGTCCTTCGCCATGGAGGAAGGGCCCCGTATCCTCCATGGCCTCCAGTCGCGCGGTTACCACGTCTACCCCCGCTACGTGGACAGCTTCGCGTACGACGGTGCGTTCATGCGGATCTACGGGCCGGCGAACAACCGCGAATTCCGGCAGGAATCCGACCACAAGCCCACCGAGACGATGGAAAAGGGCGACGCCTGGACCAGCGGTCGCCCGCTGCTGGCCGACAACTGGACCGAGCTCCTCGACCTGGCAGTGGAGAACGGCTACGGCACCATTTCCATCACCTACCACGGCGTGATCGACGAGAATCTCAACGTCGTCGACCACAGGACGTACCCCATCAAGGGCGTCTTCTCCGGCGTGGAAACCGAGGAAGTGCTGCGCCGCATCGACGAGTACAACAAGAGCGTCGACGCCGAGGACGCCTTCCGCGTCAACATCGGCGTCACCATCGGCCGCCACAACCACGGCCGCACCTCCCTGGAGCGCTACGTCCACTACTTCAATGCGCTGGGCGTTGCCACCGTCCGCTTCAACAACTTCACCGATCACGGCGGCCGCCACCCCGAGCTCCGCCTCTCCCGCGAGGAGACGGAGCAGGTATACCGGGACTTCAAGGGGATCCACGAGACGATGCCGCTCGGCTTCCAACTCGGTGTCAGCGAGGACTTCGGCACTTTCGGCATCAAGGCCATGGGCTTCCCGGGGCACGTCGGCTGGTGCCGGGCCGGCCGTCAGTTGTTCGCCGCCATCCCCGCCCAGGAGGAGGTCCTCTCGGACGGACCCGAAGGCCGTCGCGAGAAGATCGGCGACATCGTCGGCTGCGTCAACACCTTCGAGCCGCACCTGGGGATCCTGGTCCGCACGGTCGCTCCCGGAGAATCGGGTGAGAACGCCGCGTACGACGCGGAGTTCGACCACGAGGCGATTGAGGCTTTCACCGCCAAGCGGCTCTCCGGCACGTACAAGGACGGCTGCTTCGCCACCGAGCTGTCCGAGGAGCTCGGCCTGATCTCCCGGGTTCCTGCACGGCACCGGCTGCCGCTCCTCGTCGCCGACTCCCGGTCCTGACACGAGAGGACGCCACCACGATGCGCCACATCCTCGTCTTCGCCAAGACGCCCTACGCCAAGACCCCGTACGACCAGTGGCTGGCCGGCACGGGAATCGTTCCGGTCATCGTGACCGCGTCCGAGTACGCTGCGGGCTACTCCCACCTCCCGCACGTCCGTGCCTTCGACGCGTACGACACCAACCAACTGGTCGAGAAGACCGCGCTGCGCCTGGCCCGCGAGTTCGCGGTCGAGGCCGTCTTCGCCCGCGCCGAGGCCGACATCGTGCGGGCCGCCCAGCTGCGTGAGCTCCTCGGACTGCCCGGCCAGCACGCCGCGAGCGCGCTCGCCTTCCGCGACAAGGTGGTCATGAAGGACCATCTCGTGGGCGGGGCCGTCGAAGTGCCCGCCTACCGGCGGCTCGACTCGGCTTACAGCGCCCTCGACTTCGTGGCCGAGCACCGCTACCCGGTCGTGATCAAGCCGGTGTCCGAGTCGGGCTCTCTGGGCGCGGTGATCGTACGCGAGGAGACGGAGTTGGACGCGTACCTGGCAGACCCGTGGCGGGGGGTCAGCGAGATCGAGGTGTTCGTACCCGGTCAGATGTACCACGTGGACGGGCTGGTGGCCGGCGGTGAAGTGGTCTTCGTACACCCCTTCCGCTACCTCAACGACTGCCTGTCATTCCGGGACAACGACTGGGTGGCCAACCTCCCGCTCACCCCGCAGGACCCGTCGTACGACCGGTTGGTCAAAGCGGCGCGTGCGGTCCTGGCCGAGCTGCCGACCCCCTCGCAGACCGCCTTCCACGCCGAGTTCTGGATCACGCCCGACGACCGGCTGGTCTTCTGCGAGATCGCCAGCCGGACCGGCGGCGGCATGATCAGTGCGATGGTCCGGCAGGCGTTCGGGCTCGATCTGGACAAGGAGTGGCTGTACGCCGAGTGCGGCCTCCCCTCGACGCTGGGCACCCCCACGTACCGACCTGCCGGGGCACTGTGCATCCCGCCGCGGAACGGAGTGCTCGAACGCCTGCCGACGGCGGGGCCTGGAGCCGAACAGCCGGAGTGCGTCCGCGAGGTGGCCCTGACGGGGACGACCGGCCAGCAGTTCAACGGCGGGGTGAAATCCGGGTTGTTCCTGGCCGGCTACGTGGTCGACGGGGACACGGAGGAGGATGTGGCAGCCAATCTCGAACGTGTGGCGGGCTGGTTCTCCGACAACACCCGGTGGCGGCCTGCCGATTCTTCCGGAGGTACCACATGAGCGCGACGACACCCCCCGACACCGCTGCCGCCGCGCTTGCCGGCCCGCTCGTCGGGGCTGACTGGCTGGCCGCCCGGCGCGGGGAGGGCGTGGTTCTCTTCGACGCCTCGGTCGGCGCCCACCGGGGCGCGGCCCTACGCATCCCCGGGGCCCGCCCCTTCGACCTCGACGGGGAGTTGTCCGACCACTCCTCCACTGTGCCGCACACCCTGCCCGGTGCCCGGGAGTTCACCGAGGCCCTGCGCTCGCTCGGGGTGCACGATGCCGACACGGTCGTCGTCTACGACGCACAGGGGATCTACTCCAGCGCCCGCGCGTGGTGGATGCTGCGCGCCATGGGCTTCGGTAGGGCGGCCGTCCTCGACGGCGGCCTGCCCGCCTGGATCGCGGGGGGCCATCCGGTCGAGCCGTCGCCCGCCGCTTACGACGGCCCGCGCGGCACCTTCACCGCCCGGCCCCGCCCAGGACTGATCGTGGACGCCGATGCTGTCGCCGCTGCCCTCGCCGACCCGGCCGCCGCCGTTCTCGACGCACGCACCAGTGGGCGGTTCGCAGGCACCGCGCCCGAGCCGCGCCCGGGCCTGCGGGGTGGCCACATGCCGGGTTCCGTCAGCCTCCCCTTCGGTGACCTTCAGCGGGACGGCGGCGTGATGCGGCCGGCGCACGAGCTGCGCACGGCGTTCGAGGCGGCGGCCCGGGATCGTGAGCAGCTGTACTTCAGCTGCGGCTCCGGGGTCACCGCCTGTGTTCTCGCACTCGGTGCCACCCTGGCCGGCTACCGCGACCTCGCCGTGTACGACGGCTCGTGGAGCGAGTGGGGCCTGCCCTCCGACCGGCCGGTGGCCACCGGCGAGACCCCCGACGGGAGTAGCCTGCGGTGACCGAAGGACGTCGCGGCAGGCAGCTCACCGCGAAATGGCAGACTTTCAAAGGTCTTCCCCCCGCCCTCAAGTCCCTGATCGGCCTCTCCTTCGTCGTCGCCCTCGGCAGCTACATGGTCACGCCGTTCCTCGGGGTGCTCATGGTCGAGGCGGTCGGCCTGGACATCAGGGTGGCCGGGACTCTGGTGGCCGTGGCCACCTTCATCCAGTTCGGCGGCAGCATCCTTGGGAGCCCGGTCGTGGACCGGATCGGTCTCAAGCGGACCATGGTGCTCGCGCTCGCCCTGCGCACGGTCGGCCTGGTTCTCTTCGGGTTGGCCGTCACGGTGGACTGGGTCGCGTACCCGGCCGTCGTCCTCGTCGCCGCCGGTCCGGCGCTGTACCTCCCGGCGAACAAGGCATACATCGTCACCAGCGTCTCCGACGAACTTCGCCCGCTCTTCCTCGGGGTGAGCAGCGCCGCCCTCAACGCGGGCATGGGGATCGGGCCGCTGCTCGCCGCGCTGCTCATCGACGCCGACCCGGTGCTGCTGCTCATCGGTCTCGCCGGGCTCTTCGCTCTGATCACCGCCGCCCACCAGGCCGCCCTGAAACCGGTCGTGCGTCGGTCGGCCGAGTCCCCGGCGGCGCCCGGAACCGAGACGGCCACCGGGAAGCGGGCGGCGCTGCGCGGTGCGCTGCGCCCGGTGCTCTTCACAGCCCTCGCCTTCTACCTCTACTTCTTCTTTCAGAGCTTCATGGGCCTGTACGCCGCCGGGGTGTCCAACATTCAGGTTCTCGGCTGGGTGATGCTCCTCAACTGCGCCATGGTGGTGCTGCTCCAGCCTCCGCTCGCCCACCGCATCGGGTCTGCCGACTACCGCCTGTTGGTGGCCGGTTCATTCGGCCTGATGACGCTCGGCATGGCGAGCATGGCACTCGGCAGCATCCCGGCCCTGCTGGCCGGCACCGCTCTCTTCACCCTCGGCGAGATCTTCCTCTTCCTGCGCTGCGACCTGGAACTCGTCCACCGCGTGCCCGGCAACCCGGCCTTCGCCTTCGGCGTGCAGCGGCTGGCCGCCGGCGTCGGCGGCCTTCTTGCCGGCGTCGTCGGCGGATTCGTCTTCGCCCACTACAAGGCTGCCGGTGACCTGGGTATGTTCTGGCTGGTGGTGGCGGCCCAGTGCGCGGCTGCGGCTCTGCTCGCCTTGTTGCTCGGTGGCCGCCGGCGGCCCACCGTCACCGAACCTGCGGTGGTCGAAACGACGGTGGTCCGGTGAACGAGTCCACCTCTTCGCAGGAGACGCGGTTCGTGCACGCCGGTTCCGATCCCCGTCGGCAGGGCGGTTACGTCAACCCGCCCGTCTACCGCGCTTCCACCGCCCTCTACCGGGACACGGCCGAGATGGACGCCTCCCAGGCGGATCCGCTCAAGCGCGGTCACCCGGTCTACGGCCGATTCGGCACCCCCACCAGCCGCGCTTTCGAGGAGGCACTGACTGAACTGGAGGGCGGCCACGCGGCGGTGGCGACCTGCTCCGGGCTCTCGGCGATCACCACGGCGCTCCTCGCGTACGTCCGGGCCGGGGACCACATTCTCGTCAGCGACTCCGCCTACCTGCCGACCCGGAAGTTCTGCGACTCGCTCGCCGCTCTGGGAGTGGAGACCGAGTACTACCCCCCGATTGCGGGCCGCGCCGCGATCGAGGAACTGATCCGCCCCCGGACCCGGTTGCTCTACCTGGAGTCCCCGGGCTCCACCACCTTCGAAGTGCAGGACATCCCGGCGATCACCGCCGTCTGCCGGGCCCGGGGGGTGGCCACCATCGCGGACAACACGTGGGCCACGCCCGCCTTCTGCCGACCGCTGGCGCTGGGCGTGGACGCGGTGGTCCACTCCGCGACCAAATACCTGACAGGGCACGCGGACAGCATCCTCGGAACGATCGTTTGCACGCAGGAGAGCTACCCGGTCGTCCGGGGGACGGCCATCCGGCTCGGCCAGTGCGCGAGTGCCGACGACGCCTACCTGGGCCTGCGCGGGCTGCGTACCCTGAGCGTACGCATGCGCCGGCACCATGACCATGGGCTGGAACTGGCCCGCTGGACCGCCGATCAGGACGGCGTGGCAGCCGTCCTGCATCCGGGGCTGCCCGAGGACCCCGGCCACGACCTGTGGCGCCGCGACTTCACCGGAGCGGCGGGGCTGTTCGGCGTGGAACTGGAGCCGGGCTTCGGCAAGCCGGACGTCGATGCGATGCTCAACCGGCTGCGCATCTTCGGCATCGGCCACAGCTACGGCGGCTACGAGAGCCTGATCGTGCCGACCGACCCGGTCACCCACCGCTTGCCGCGCACGTGGGACGGACGCGGGCCACTGGTCCGGGTACACGTCGGCTTCGAGGGCCTGGATGACCTGAAGAATGACCTGAGGGGCGGCTTCGAAGCCCTGACGTGCAGGGGACAGCCTCACCGCGGCCACGACAACGCGGCGCGGGAAGACATGCCGCCCCGAGCGAGAGGACAACGCCGCGAAGCGGACCGAAGCCGACCAGGACCGCGGTGACCGGGCCGCTCCGACCGCCGGCGAGGTGCTGCCCGCCGACTATGCCCGGGCCGGGCCCGACGAGCACGTGACGGTCGCGTCAGCGAGGGCAGGCTTGGTGTCCGGGTGGTCGATGTCCCCATCGACCAGCAGGCCGGTGCTGACCTGCTGAGCCCGCTCGGTGAGGAACGCCGACAGGCTCGTGACGGCCGCAGCTCCTCTACTCGCCATCGCCCGACTCGCGAAGGCCGGTCTACCTGGAGTTCGGGGTCCGGAACGAGGCACCGCGGGTGCCCGGGCTGCGGGCCGGGTAGCGCAACAGGCCCGGCGCGGTGCTCAGTTCGAGCGCCGCAGGGTGGGCAGGTCGGCGCACAGGGCGGCCGGGAAGGCGGGCTCGATGCGGTGCACGTCGGCGCAACCCGCCTTCGTGCCGCGTGCGAGGGGCACCCAGCCCGACTTCTCGGCCCGGAAGAACCACCGGTCTCCGAGGCTTGCCCCGCAGCCCGGAGCCTCGCCCTCGGCGCAGGCCGGGCCCATGCGCGAGGACACGTCGAACACCAGCCACTTCCCGTCGCAGTGCTCCTCGCCGCGGGAGGTGTGGTTCGGCACGTCGAGCGCCGCCACCGCCTGGTCGTAGGAGGCGGGGGTGCAGCCGGTGGGTGCCGGGTGGCAGCCGAGGTCGCCGCACAGGCGCAGGTCGGGCAGGTCGGCGTCGTCCGCGGTGAACGTCGTGTCGTTGTCCACGGACAGTTCGCGCTGGCCGAGCGCGGACGGCAGCCGCACCTTCGCCGTGCCGGTCGCGGTCTTCGAGCAGTCGGCCTGCGGGTCGCCGGTCAGGGCGGAGAAGGTGACCTGCACCCACACGGTGCGCTCCGAGGCGGAGGTCACGAACGCCTTCAGCTCGCGCGCGCAGGTCTTCCCCTTGCCGGGCACCTCTGCGTCGACGCTGAGCGCGCGCCCGTCGTCGGAGAGCCGGGCGGCGGTCACGCCGAACGGCGCGAACGTCTGCCAGTGCGGCGCTTCCGTCGTCGTCGGCGCCCCCGCCCCGACCCGCTGTGTCCCGCAGGCTCCGAGCAGCAGCACGGCGACGGCGCTCAGCAGGACGGCGGCCAGTGATCTCCTGGACTGCATGCGTTCCTAACCCCCCATGAACACGGTCGACCCGGGCGACTATAGAACGCCGCGTACACGTCAGGCCGGGCGCAACCACACGGCGGCGAGCGGTGGCGGGGCCAGGCCCAGGCTCGCCGGGCAGCCGCGGCCGGCACTTAGTCCGGCTTCACCGGTTCCGTGTTCGTGACGCCGGCACTATGACCTGATCGCCGCGTGCGTGGAGCACCTCCGCTCGGCCTGGCGCGCGCCCGGTGACCCACGTCCGCTGGCGCCCGCCGACGCCCTCGCGGCTGCGCCGGCCGCCTTCATCCTGGCGCTGTTTCACGCCCTAAGCCCAGCTCGGAGACTGCCCGTTGGGCTCTCCGTAGGGCACGGGTTGGCCAGTGAGGGCGTCCAGGAGAGCGCGGTCCCCGAGCGGCTTCCGAAGTTCCACCTTCAGCCTCTGCTCGATCATCTCAGCGGAACAGGGCCCGCTTCGCGGCCCAGCGATGGAGGCGTGCAGCACTACGTTTTCGTTCGTTTCCAGTGCCTTGACGGTGGGGCCATCGTCGCAAGCTCCGTGTGTGGCCTTCACCGTGATGACTCGACGGTCCATCGCCGCACCGGCCAACAGAACACTCCTGAGACCGCCGGCAGACCCTTGGCGAGCCGGTCCGATGGGCGGGTCGGGAAGCTTTGAGGGGGTGACACCAACTCGCTTCAGCGGGGTGTCGTAGCCCTCCACCGTGAACAGCCAGGCGGGGACTGTCGCCGGGCCTTGGCTCGTCTCGATCGTTGTCGTGCCGAGCTTCGCCGCCGTTACGGTCAGCCGAGGTCCGGCACTGCGGTCGAGAGCGAACGACTGGTACGCCTTCTTCGCGCCTATGAAGGGGCGGGTAAGGTGATTGCCGTTTCCCCAGGTCACCTTCGCGTGTGCAGGCGCGGTGGCCGGCAGATCGCCACTCAGTACGAAGTTCTTTGTGTCGAAGGCTCGGTCGTCTGCCTTGTTGTGCCAGCCGGAAGCCGGTTTCTGGAGTACGTCGGCCATCGGGTAGTAGCCCCGGCTCCAGGCATTGGCGGTCGCGGATTCCGCCCAGGCGTCGGCCACTTGGCGGGCGCGCTCTTCCTGCTGCCGCGTGGACTGCTGACCCGCCTGACGGTCGTCGGCGCGCTGATGGTCGCCGCAGCCGGTGACAAGGCAAGCGCTCAGGAGGGGGTGCCAGCAGCAGGCCGGCACGGTGCTTCGTGTGCATGGACTCCTCCTTGGGGGCGATCGGCGACGGATTGCCTACTCAAGCTCCTGGCCGGCGCTTTTCCCATGGACGGCGTGTACGACCACGGTCTCTGGGAGTGTCGCATCAGACCGCTGTTGTCCGCCCTGACGGGCACGGATGGGGCATGGGGGTGGATACCGCAACGGAAGCCGCCATGCGTGCTCTGGGCGGGCTGGTAGGTCAGAGAGGGACGATGCGGACCTGGTTGCCGCAGAGCTTGGTCATGTCATCGCTGTCGGATGTCAGCAGGGCGACCGGTTTGGGCTGGCGCAGCGCGACTTCGGCCACAGTGGCGTCGATGGCGTACTTATGCCCGTGCAGTCCGGCGCCTTTGACGAGTTCCGCCGCAGCCTTCGCCGCCTGTTCGGTGACCGGCTCCACCTTGATGCGGGACAGGGCCCAGTTCAGGCGTGGGATGTTGGTGGGGGAGTGGGTGACTTCCACGATGGTGTTCGCCCCGATGACAAGGTCGGCTCCCATGTCGTGGAACACCTGCAACATCGCGAGGAACTTGCGGTCCTGCGCGATCCAGGCGGAGAGCCCTTCCGAGTCCAGGACAACGGTCTCGATTCGCTCGCTCATGCGGCGTCCGCGTCCTTGGAGGAGCCGGCGGCGCCGAAGATCTTCGAGTGGGCTTCGGCGAGTTCCTCATCGTTGAAGCGTCCGTGCTCTTCCTCGTGGCGTCGAAGGTCCTCGCCCAGCAGCTGGTGCCGAATCTGGCGAGCTACGGCTTCCGCCACGTATCCGGAGACGTTGTCCGTGAGCTTGCGGAGCTCCGCAAGCTGGTCGCTGGGCAGCGTGACGGTGATGCGAGTCGTTGAGGACATGGAACGAGCATACTGGAGTATGCGCCAAGCTCGCCGTTGTCGGCCCGCGAGGTGCCGGAGGTCAGGGGCGCGCCGACCTGCAGGTGGTCTGGACAACAAACAAGCCCCGGGCCGCTGGCCTGGGGCTTTGTCGTGGAGCGAGTGACGGGAATCGAACCCGCGCTCTGAGCTTGGGAATCACCGGGTCCTGTGGAGTTGAGATGCTGCTTGACCTGCGGAGACATGGGCTTGAGTGGATCCGGTCTTATTGCACCGCTGTTGACCGGGGTTTTCCGGTCGGTAGGGCACGGCTGGGGCATGCGGCGGCCAACACAACCTGTTGGAGTGTGATCAAGGGGGAGGCCCCACTCGTTACTTCGAGGTATCTGGCACAGGAGCGTGGACCACCTTGTCTGGTAGCGAAGGCGACCAGGGAACGGTGGCTGTTAGCCACTTGTCACTCTGTGTGCATCGTGCACCGCGGGCGACTGGAGTTCCGAGAGCCGCGATCTGCTCGCTGTCTGCTTGACGGTTCAGATGAATGCCACGGACGGTCACGCAGGGGGGTACGTGCACGGCCATCTTCAGCGGTTGACCCGCATCGGGAGCGTGCAGGGAACGCCAGACCAGGCTGGTGAGACCTTGTATCGCCGTATCCGACAAGACAGGCAGGCGCTGGGTACCCACGGGCGCGATAGGCATCGTGTGCACGGTGGGGTTCCCCTCGCCGGATGGAGATTTCCCGCTCGGTGCTGTGACGTTGCTGCAACCTCCGGCAGCGAACAGGAAAGCCCCTACGGCCAGGGACACGCCGATTGCCCGAAGTCTCATTGTTCTGCCCTCCCCGTGTAAGTCCTGCCAGCACGGTTCTGACGTAGCCGCGGTCGCCCCGGTTCCGCGTCCCGGGGGGCGGGTGTCCAACTCTGGGACGCGGAAACAGGTAGTGATCAGGTGGTGGTTTCGGGGTAACCGCCGAGCGTGACATCTACCCAGCCCATGTCGGCGAAGTCCATCTCCAAGCCGTTACTGGTACCGGCGCTGATGATCCCTTGCGGGTGAACGGTCAGGCCGTCCGCCTTGTAGACCGGACCGCCACTGTCGCCTGCCTGCACAAGTCGGGTGCCGGACCTGGAGATGTTGAGGTGGCAGACCTTGACGATTGACCCGTCGTCGTCGATGTTCTCGCACACGTCTACAGCAGAGATGGACCCGCTGCAGTTCTGACCGGTGAAGGACCCGTCGGAACAGGAACGTTCACCTACGGACACGGCATCTACACCGCCTACGTTGTTCAGCGTGGTGCTGTCGATGTATACCTGCGTCCAGAATCCGTTGGGATTACCCGTGCTGTTGAGCAGTTCCGCATCCGATTTACCGCTGCCCCACAACCTGGTGTACGCCTTGCCCATAGTGCCCGTGTAGTGGACGGTGTTGGATGCAGAATCCAGGTATCCCTGGAGCCAGGATATTCCGGTGGCTCCGCAGTGCCCAGCTGTTCCCATGGTGGATGAGCCGCTATCCATGATGAGATGGAAGTTCGTGGTGCATTGCACCACGTAGTTGGCCCCGTCGATCACTTGTTGGGAGACAATGCGGTCGCCTCCCGCGTATGGCGTCGAATCCAGCAGGCGGGTGGGGGCCGTTGCTGCAGACCGTGCGACCTTGCTGTTCTTCTCCCCAGCTGTGGCGTGTTGGAGGCTCGGCCGCTGGTCGACCCGGGTGATCTTGTCCATCGAGTGGTGACGTGGTTCTCGGAACAGGGTGACCTTGTCGCCAAATTCTGCCTCAGCGGCGCGCTTTAGGGCGGGCGTCACTTTTGTGACGCCTACATGCACGCTGTCTGTCAGAGGGTCGGAGTACCAGGCCGTGAGGTTCCTCCCGGCCTCAACGGCGAATGAGGACGAGGCGGTTGTTATCTTGTCCCGCACGCCGTTGAGTGTGTTGAGAGGGTAATGTGCCGAGTCGGTCACTACCTTCCACGTCGGATCGCCGGTGGCGAGCGTACGTGCGCGGGTGTTGGCGGCGAGTGCTTCCCAATCTCTTGCTGCGTCCGCACCCGGAACAGTCAGGACATGCACCGTGTGTGTCTTCTCGTCCTGGTACGAACCCCCGAATGACTGCGGGTGACTACGTACGAAGGAGTGGATTCCTGGTATGGCAGAGTCGCTGATTGAAACGCTGTCCAGCGAAATTCCTTCGGCATGCGCCGAAGCGCTTAAGAGTCCGCCTGTGAGTGCTGCGATCGCCAGTGCTGCCGCCGTTATGGAAGTTCTCGACATTACCCCTCCGTGTGCGTTTGGTGAAGCAAGATTCACACGCAGGCATGTTTCGTGATCGTCATGTGCAGGTCAATGGCCTGCAGCCAGTTGATGTCGTCATCACGCCAGTGTGAAGATCATCCGGAGTTGGTGAGACTGACTTCGGTACGGTGCAGATGGGGCATACATCATCTTTGGGGTTCGTACATGCGTGGAGGCGCGCCTGTGTGTGCGGGTAGCCGTTTCGTAATATGGCTGGCCGGGCCGCTGCGTGGCGGAAACATCTGCCTCGCTCATGAGGTGGATTGCCAAGTTGGCTAAATCTCGCCATGGCATCGTGTGAAGTGAAACGCCTCTGTCGTCATGCCGTTCTGGTGAGCCATCGCACGGTGTTGCGGACCAACTGAGTCTGGAAGTACGTGATCCCGTTCGTCTTGCTCTCGACGTTGACCTGCCACAGGACGTTGGAGTCGCGTGGTCGACGGCCGCCCCCTGGGTGCTACCGCCGGCCGGGAATATGCCCATGCTCCAGGTAAACCGTCTCGCCGTGCTGCCTCGCTTGGACGGCCTGCTCGATCCGGCGGGCCAGGCGCGGGATGGTCAAGTTTGAGATCTCGGAGACCGGGTGGAAGGCGGTCGCGCGGATCTCACCGTCGCTGAACGCGATGCGGTCCAAGGTGGCCTGGTCCAATACTCCGCCGTCGAACAGGTAGAGGATCTTGTCGCCTTCCGTGTCCGAGGGCCCAGTCCATCGCGAGGAGTCGGCCTATCGGCGGGGTGATGTCGAGCTCTTCGCGTAGTTCGCGGACACACGCCTGGAGAGGTGACTCGCCTTGCTCGACGTATCCGCCGGGGATGTCGCGATAGTCCTTGTAGGTCGGCTCGACCAGCAGTACGTGTCCGGCCTCGTCGAAGAACAGGGCTCCGGCCGCCATGAGGGGTGTGGCCTTGTCGACCAGGAATTCGCTGCGGTCCATGCTGGGCACCCTATCGATTACGTCCCCGGCCGCCTCCGGTCCCCTTCAGGCCACGACGTGGAGCCGATGGGCGAGCGCGGTGAGATTGCTGTGAGGCCGGCCTCGGGAGTTGCGTATCCAGCGGAGAACCAGTTCCCGGCTCATGGTGTGGTGCCGGATTTGCTCGGGTGCGATGGATTCCGCTTGGAGCAGGATCTCCAGAGCTTCGTCACCTCGGTTGCGGGCAGCCAGGGCTCGGGCGACTTCAAGATTGTGGCGCACCTGTCGCTCGACCGGGAGGCCGCTGGTGTCCACGCGCTGTCCGAGGTCGGCTGCGATTTGGTGGTCACCCAACTCGCCGGCGGCTGCCACCCGTGTGGATGGCGACATTGGTGGGGCCGAACGCGGTCCAGAGTTCATTGCTGTCCGTGCCGAGACGCTGAGCGGCCTGATCGGCCCGGCTCAGGATGTCGCGTACGGCGTTTCGGTCGCCGGCGCGGGCGGCTGCGGCGTCGGCCTCCGGAACTTCGCCGGCCCCCCGCAGCTCGCAGCGAAGGGCCGGGCCATGGAACTCATCGACGAGGTCGTCGCAGCCCAGCAAGCGACTCAGCGCGCTCAGCACGCCTTCGCCCGTGCTCGCGACAGCTTCGACGCCTACATCGCAGAGCACCCCGACATCCGCGAAGAGGCGGAGGCGATGGTCTCCAACGCCATCGCCGAAAGCATTACGCAGATGAACGCGGCGATCTTCGGACCCCCGCCCGGCGGGCCGGCCGACGCCGATCACTCGGACGCCGCCCCTGACGCATAGCTCGTCGTACCTATCGCCCGGCCTGGGACCGCAAACCCCCAGGCCCGGGAAACACCGCACTCATCCCGAGATCAACCGGCCAGGCCGGGGTTGCCGCCCCGTTCGCTGGCCCGGACCAGGAGCCCCACTTGCGCCACACGGCGATAACACATGCCATCACCTCACGCCCCCGGTCGGCACAGGAGGTGACCACCCCCGACACCCTCCTCACCGTGGACCAGGCCGCCGAACGCCTCGGCACCGGCGTCCGCTTCGTCCGCCGCCTGATCTCCGAGCGCCGCATCCGCTACGTCAAGCTCGGCAAGCCCGTTCGTATCCCCGAGAGTGCCATCGCCGCGTACATCGCCGAGCGCACGGTTCCCACGTTGCGCGAAGTCCGTTCCGACTTCAGGCGGGCTGCCTGATGACGGCCCGCAAGCCGCAGCGGCGGCGCGAGTTCGGCACCACCCGCCAGCTTCCCTCGGGCCGTTGGCAGGCGCGGTACTGGGCCCCGGACGGCAGCCGCCGAACCGCCCCGGAGACCTTCGCGACGAAGACCGACGCGCAGGACTGGCTGACCCTCACCAAGGCTGACATCCAGCGCAATCACTGGGTCGACCCCGACGTGGGCGCGGTCAACTTCGAGTCGTACGCCGTGAAATGGATCGACGAACGCGGACTCTCCGCCACCACCGACGAGCTGTACCGTCGCCTGCTGCGACTGCACGTCCTTCCCACCTTCGGCGGCCTGGACCTGGACGAGATCACCGCGCCGGCGGTGCGGACCTGGCGGACGGAACGCCTGTCGGCCACGGGCGCTACCACGGTCGCCAAGTCCTACCGGCTACTCAAGGCCATTATGGGGACGGCGACCGATGACGAGCTGATCCGCCGCAACCCATGCAGGATCAAGGGCGCGGGTACCGAGCAGGCCAAGGAACGCTCGACGGCGTCTGTCGCCCAGGTCGATGAGCTCGCGGAGGCTATGGGACCGCGCTGGCGGCTGATGGTCTACTTCGGCGCCTACGGACCCATGCGCCCGGAGGAGCTGGCGGCTCTGCGCCGGACCTCCGTCTCGCTGGCCCCGCTGGCAGTGAAGATCACCGAAGCCGCACCCGAGCTGACCACGGGCCGCCGGGCCGAGGGAGACACCAAGTCGGCGGCCGGGATGCGCGTCGTCCACCTCCCTGAGTTCCTGTACGCCGAGGTCAAGCACCACCTTGACTGGTTCGCGGAGAAGGAGCCCGCCGGGCTCCTGTTCGTCGGGGAGAAGGGAGCGCCGTTCCGGCGCTCGACCTTTGGCCGCAAGTGGGCCAGGGCCCGCACGAAGGTCGGTCTGCCGGAGGGCTTCCGCTTCTACGACCTGCGCCACACCGGGCACACCCTGTCGACGCAGTCCGGAGCCACCCTGAAGGACACGATGGTCCGCGCGGGGCAGTCCTCGGAGAAGGCCGCCATGATCTACCAGCACTCCGACGACGAACGTCAGCAGGAGGTGGCCGACGGCATCGACGTCAGGGTGCGTGAGCAGCGCCGACGTGCGGACGAGGAGAAGGCCGCCCACGACGCGTAGTGGATCCCTCGAAGGCGGGTCGGGTATGTGTCCGACCCGCCTTCTGCGGTGCTGGCCCGACGGCTCGGCCGACGCTGCGATTTGCGGATGGAACGGAACGGCTTCGCTGGCGTCGAGTGATGCGAGTCACAGAAGATGCGTATCAATATGCGAGACGCGATGTCGTCAAATCGCCCGAGGAGCTCGATGGGGCGCCATTGGCCAGCGCATTTCCCGCAGTTGGGGCACGCAGAGGGCACGACGTCGCCTAAGTGGTCTAGACAACAAGGAAGCCCCAGGCCGCTGACCTGGGGCTAAGTGTTGGAGCGAGTGACGGGAATCGAACCCGCGCTCTGAGCTTGGGAAGCTCATGTTCTACCATTAAACTACACTCGCGCAGCGGCCCCCGAGGGGTTCGCATCGGCGTTCACTCTACCTCATATCCGGCCCCAGGCGTCTGCGCCATGGGGCCGTCGTGCTGTCCGGGGGCGGGGATCGGAGTATGAGGTGTGGGAGTTGGGGCGTAGCGTGGAGGCCCGGAGTGCCGGGTGAGGCCGGGTTCTGTATATCCCCTAATGTGGTGTTTTCTCTCGTCCACGCTTGATGGGGAAGGGACTTGATGCACCCGATGGAAAACACCGTCGTCCGTTGTGCCGAAGGGCATGTGTTCAGTACCGCTTCGTTCCCGATGCAGCAGCTGGGGACTGATCGGATCGGGCCGGGGCGGCTCATCCGGTGTCCGCGTTGTGCCCGGTTGCGGCATGCGGTGCCGGTGGGGGCCGAGCAGAAGTAGGCGGCAGACGTAGTCGGAGCGGCGGCGGGAGTCGCCGGCAGCACGGAGCGTACGGGCCGCCGATTGGGGCGGGGCCGTGCGCTCCCCGTATCCTCGGGGCGTGCTTCTCTCAGACAAGGACATCCGGGCCGAGATCGACAGCGGACGCGTGCGCATCGAGCCCTACGACGAATACATGGTGCAGCCTTCCAGCGTCGATGTGCGGCTCGACCGTTACTTCCGGGTGTTCGAGAATCACCGGTACCCGCACATCGATCCCGCCGTCGAGCAGGTGGACCTCACGCGCAAGGTGGAGCCGGCCGGGGACGAGGCATTCATCCTGCACCCCGGGGAGTTCGTGCTCGCTTCGACGTACGAGGTCATCTCGCTGCCCGACGATCTCGCTTCGCGGCTGGAGGGCAAGTCCAGCCTCGGGCGGCTCGGTCTGGTGACGCACTCCACGGCCGGGTTCATCGACCCCGGGTTCTCGGGGCATGTGACGCTCGAACTGTCGAATGTGGCGACGCTGCCGATAAAGCTGTGGCCGGGGATGAAGATCGGGCAGCTGTGCATGTTCCGGCTGTCCTCGCCCGCCGAGCACCCGTACGGGAGTGAACGGTACGGCTCGCGTTACCAGGGCCAGCGGGGGCCGACGGCCTCCCGGTCGTATCTGAATTTCCATCGGACCCAGGTGTGATGCGGCATGAGTGACGAACGCGAGAACCTGACGTACGAGGGATTCGGCACCGCGGTGCGCGAGCTGGCGCAGGCCGTTGCCGACGACGGGTATGAGCCGGACATCGTGCTCAGCATCGCGCGCGGCGGGGTCTTCGTCGCCGGTGGGCTTGCTTATGCGTTGGACTGCAAGAATATTCACCTGGTGAACGTCGAGTTCTACACCGGGATCGGGACCACGCTGGAGATGCCGGTCATGCTGGCTCCGGTGCCCAACGCCATCGACTTCTCGGACAAGAAGGTGCTCATCACCGATGATGTCGCCGACACCGGGAAGACCCTGAAGCTGGTGCACGACTTCTGTGTCGGGGCGGTCGCCGAGGTGCGCAGCGCGGTGATCTACGAGAAGGCGCAGTCGCTGGTGAAGTGCGAGTACGTGTGGAAGCGCACAGACGCCTGGGTCAACTTCCCGTGGAGTGTCCAGCCGCCTGTGGTGCGGCGTGAGGGACAGGTGCTGGACGCCTGAGGTCCGCCCGGTCTCACTCCCCCTCGCCGTGTCGGCCGCCGTCGGCGCTCAGGGCGGCGGGGAGTTCGGCGCGGCGCCGGATGTCGAGTTTGCGGTAGGCGCTGGTGAGGTGGGTCTCGACGGTGCGTCGGGCCAGGTGGAGCAGCTCGGCGATCTGGGCGTTGGTGCTGCCGTCCGCTGCCAGCGCGGCGATCCGTGCCTCGCTGCCGGTGAGGGCGGATGCGCCGGTGTGCCGGGTGTCGCGGGGGCGGGCGCCGCTGTCGCGCAGGGCCCGGTCGGCCGCGGCGCGCAACCGTACGGCGCCCAGGCGTTCGGCGGTCGCGGCGGCTTCCCGGAAGAGCGGGCGGGCGTGGGCGCGGCGGCCGGCGGCGATGAGCTGGCGGCCGTGTGCCAGCAGGGCGGGGACGAGTTCGGCGGCCAGGGCTGCGCCGCCCGGTCCGTCGCCCGAGCTGTCGGGGCCGTGGAAGGTGGCGCCGGAGCCGGAGCCCTCGTGGTCGAAGGATCCGTCGCGGGCCCCGATACCCTCGCGGGCCCCCGTAGCGTCGCGGGAGCCGTCGCGCAGCGTTCGGACGGCCTGGCCGGTGAGTTCGAGTCCGCGGCGGCCGCCGGTGGCCTCGCCCAGGGTGCGCAGGGCGCGGCCGAGCACCCGGGGGGTGCCCCAGACGGTGGCGAGCCGGTGTTCCTCCTCGGCGAGTGCCAGGGCCGCTTGCGGTCGGCCGAGCGCCAGCCGGCATTCGGCGGCCGCTGAACGCCAGGGGGTGACGACGGGGCTCATGACCTCGCGGGCACTCTGGCGGCGCCCGCATTCCAGGAAGTCGTCGAGCGCCGCTGCCGGGTCTCCGGTCGCCGCGCGCAGCACGCCCCGGGCGTAGAGGAAGCGGTTCACCTCCCAGTGGTCATGGGCGTCGTGCAGGGAGACGCTCGCGGCCAGGCGGTGGGCCTCGGCGGTGTGGCCCGCTTCGACCAGGGCCATCAGGGCATGGGCGTGGAAGTTGCTGGGCCCCCGGCGGCCGGGCTGGTCGCCGGGCAGGCCCTGGCCGTCGAGATAGGCGAGGACCGGCGCGTGCCGACCGCGGGCGGCGAGGGTGTCCATCCGGGTGTTGACCAGGGCCCGGCGCATGAGGTGGGAGTGCGAGGTGCGCTGCTGGTCCAGGCCGCGCTGGATGAGCCGGTCCGCTTCGTCCAGCCGGTCGGCCCACTGGGCGACGGCTGCCGCGGTCAGCAGCAGGTACGACAGCATTACCGGATCCTCGGGGGCCGCGAGCAGTGCGCCGAGCCGCTGCATGGCCCGGTCGGCCGAGAGCAGACCTGCGGTCACCTCGTACCGAAGGAGCAGGGATTTCTCGGCGGGGCCGAGCAGGTGGGGTGACCTCTCGGTAGTCTGCCGCAGGCGGGTGTAGGCGAGTTGACGGGTCTCCCGGTCGTGGTCGGAGAGCAGCAGTGCGGCGGCCCGCACGCTGCGGGTCAGCACCGGGTCGTCCGGCAGGCCGTCGTCGATGTCGCGGAGCATGGCGAACGCGGCGTGGGCCTCGCCGCGGTGGGCCAGCGCGGTCCCCAGCAGCACCGCGGCCTTGACCTTGTTCCGCGGCAGGTCCTGCAGGCGCAGCGCCTCGGTGAGCCGGGGGATGCCGGCCGACCGTACGGTGCACAGTTCCACGGAGCCGAGCTCGGTGAGCACGGCCGCCCGGTGCGCGCGGGTCAGTGGTTCGTCGAGGGCGCGCCGCAGGAAGTCCGCGGCGTCCCCGGGGCGGTCGTCGCGCGCCGCGTTCCGGGCCGCGTCCGCCAGGGCGTCGGTGGCCCACTGCGCGCCGACCGCGGGCGCCCGCAACAGGTGGGCGGCCACCGCTTCGACGCGGTGGCCCCGGCGCCGGCGTACTTCGGCGGCGGCGCGGTGCATCGCCTGCCGGTCAGGGCGGGGCCAGCCGTCCAGTACGGCTTCCCGCAGCAGGGGGTGCGCGAAGCGGGGCCGGCCGTGGGCCGGGTCGCGGAGCAGCAGCCCGAGCCGGACCATGGCGGTGATCCAGCCGGTCACCCGGGCCGGGTCGGTGCCGGTCACCTCGCCGAGCAGGCCGTCGATGCCGTCGCTGTCGTCGTCCTGCTGCTTGCGGCTCTCGGCCAGGTCCTCGAGTTCGGCGAGGGTGCGGGCGACGGCGATGCTGCCGGGGCCGGCGCTCTCCAGCCACCAGGTGACCGCGGCGACGAACGCGCCCGGATACAACTCGGCGCAGCTGTCCGGAAGTCCGGCCGGGGCCGGGCCGTCCGGGAAGACTGCCCGGAGGTCATCCAGCAGTGCCCTCAGCAGCAGGGGGCTGCCGGCGCTCGCGCGCACACAGCCGTGCACCCACGGGTCCGGGGCGTCGGGGCCGGCCGACGCGCGCACCACGTCGGCGGCGGCTTCCTGGCTCAACGGGGCGAGCGCGTGTACGCGGACGAGGGAGGGGGACAGGGCGTGGGCGAGGCCGGGTGCGGGGGGCCGGATGTCGTACTGGCCGCGTTCGGTCACCACCAGCAGGACCGGTAACGGGTCGAGCCGGCGGGCCGCGTAGGTGAGCCAGCGCCGGGAGTCGGCGTCGGCGAGGTGGGCGTCGTCCACGGCCACCAGCAGCGGGGAGTCGTCGGCGTACGACAGCAGCCGTTCCCACAGCAGGTCGGGCAGCTCCCGGAGCGGCGTGGTCCGCGGTATGTCGTCCTCGGATCCGCCGTCCGGCCGGGAATCGAGAAGTTGCCGTATCGCGGCGAACGGGGTGCCGGTGCCCGGGTCGTCGGCGGCGCAGCGGGCCCGCAGGACTCGCATCCCCTGCTCGGCGCCGAGCGCGGCCGCCGCGTCGAGCAGCGCGGTGCGGCCGGTGCCGGTGGCGCCTCTGAGCAGGACCAGGCGTCCGGATCCGGCTCGGGCCGCGGCGGCTTCCTCGGACAGCAGTTCCAGGGCCGCCCGTCGCTCGCGGAGCGCTGTCATCGGTTCCTCCGGAGTACGTGTTCGGCGTGGGGGGTGGCTTCGCGGCCTGTCCGAAAGTGCTCTCGTGGTGCCCTCACGGTGATCTCGTGGTGGTCCACGATTGCGGGCGCGATGCCGATCACAGGATTCTGGAAGCACCTGTAAGCGAACATGTGTTTTACGAGAACGTAGGGAATCGGTTTGCACACGTCTTTCGAGACGACAGAAATACGCGCGAGGATCCCGGTTGCCATCCATGCGTCCGATCCGCTCTCCCTGGCGGGGGCCACCACCCAGCTGCGGCAGCAGCCGGCGATCGAACTGGTCGACGAGGCGAACGGGCGCCCGGGCACCGTGGCGGTGCTACTGGCTGATGCGCTGGACGAGCCCACGCTGTCCCGGCTGCGGCGGCTCGTACGGGTCGACGGCACCCGGGCGGTGCTGGTGGCAGGGCTGATCCGGGAGGCGGAGCTGCTGCAGGTGATCGAGAGCGGTGTCGCGGCCATCGTCTGGCGGCACGAGGCGACCGGGCACCGGCTGCTGCAGGCCGTCATCGCGGCCTCGCGGGGAGACGGGGACCTGCCGTCCGATTTGCTGGGACGGTTGATATCCCAGGTCGGCGCCCTGCAGCGGAACGCCTCCGCCGGGCCGCCCGGCGCCCCCGCGGCGGGCCTGTCACCGCGCGAACTCGATGTCCTGCACCTGGTGGCCGAGGGTATGGACACCGGGGAGATCGCCAGAAAACTGTCCTACTCCGAACGCACCGTAAAAAACGTGATGCACGGCCTGACCACCCGTTTGCAACTTCGCAATCGGGCGCATGCCGTCGCCTATGCCTTTCGGGAAGGCTACATCTGACCCTGCGGGCCGCCGCCGGGTACCCCGAGGGCATCCCGTAGGGTCCTTGTGCTGTATGGGAGTTGCCCGCACGGCGTCCCCGGGCGGCTACGGCCCGTCCGGACCGGCGAGGCAGGATGGCGGTGCGGGCCCGTGCGGTTGCCGGTTCCGTAACCGTTACACCGGCAATGGGGAAGGGCGCGGCAGTGATCCATGAGGTGGACGAGGTCCTCAAGGGGCTGCTGTCCGGCGGTGCGCTGGCGGGGACCGGCGTCGACATCGCCTTCGACGCACCGACCCGCGACTGGGCCGCGCGGCGCAACGCGCCGACGATCGACGCCTATCTGTACGACATCCGCGAGGACGTCAAACGGCGTGAGCGGGGCGCGATCGCGGTCAAGGACGAACGCGGTGTGGTGCTGAGGCGGCGTCAGCCGCCGCGCTGGTTCCGGCTTTCGTATCTGGTCACCGCCTGGACGAAGCAGCCGCAGGACGAGCACCGGATGCTTTCCGCGGTACTGGCCACGCTGCTGCCCCGGGAGGTGCTGCCGCCGGAGGAACTGACCGGCGCGCTGGCCGAACTGGGGCTGACGGTGCCCATGACGGTCGCCGGGCTGCAGACCGACGCGCGGTCCTTCGCCGACATCTGGTCCGCACTGGGCGGCGAACTCAAGCCGTCGCTCGATCTCGTGATCACCGCGCCGTTTCCGGCGTTTCCCGAGTACGAGGCCGGGCCGCCGGTCACCGAGGGCGCCGGGGTGCGGGTGCGCGGCACCGACGGCACTCTCGACGGTTCGCAGGAACGCCACCACCAGCCACGGCACTTCGCCCGCCGGAGCGGCAGGGACGTACCGACGAGCAGCGGAGCGCAGCCCGAATGACCGCGGCTCCCCACACCACCGACCCTCACGCCGCCGACCCTCACGCCATCGACCCCCGCACCGCGGACCCCGCCGCGGCCGATCCGCTGCTCGTCCGGCTCGGGCTGCTGCGCGACCGGGTCACCGAGCTGGTCGGGCGGCGCAGCGCCACCGACCCGACGGCCGGAGACCCGTTGCGCGGGCTGTATCTGTCCGAGGAGGCGGTGCGGCATCTGCTGAGCACCGGGCGCGATGACGACCGGTCGGCCCCGCCCGCGAGCGACCCGCCGAGCGGGGACGAGGACGACCGGCCGGGGCTGCTCGCGGCGCGGCTCGGCCTGGGAACGCTGGACCTCGCGATCCTGCTGATCGCGCTCGCCCCGGACATCGACCGTGACTTCGAGCCGCTGTACGGCTACCTCAACGACGACGTCGGCCGGCGCCGGGCCACCGTCGGTCTGGCCGTCGAGCTGTGCGGTCTGCCCCCGCACGACGTGTCGGCGCGCGCCCGCTTCCACCCCTCCGCGCCGCTGTCCGTGCTGGGCCTGATGGCTGTCGAGGAGGCCGAACGCCCGTTTCTCAGTCGGTCGTTGCGCGTTCCCGACCGGGTCGTCGCGCACCTGCTCGGTGACGACACCCCCGACGTCCGCATCGCCCCGTACACCCGACTGCTGCCGGCGGACCCGGCGCGGTCCGCGCTGCCGGTGACCGGGCCGCCGGTGGCGCGGCTGGCCGAGCGGCTGTCGGCCGGCCGGCTGACGGCGTACCTGCGCGAGGACCGGGACGGGGACGCGCTCGCGTACGCCGTGGCCGCGCTGGACGCGGCCGGTCTCGAGGCGCTGCACTTCGCGCCCGGAACCGGCACCGGAAGCGACAGCGAAAGCGGGCCGGCCGGAAGCGGCGCCGGCTCCACCGCGCCCGACCCGCTGCCCGCGCTGCTCCGCGAGGCCCGGCTGCGCGGCTGCGCCCTGGTGGTGGCCCCGCTGCCGCAGCACCCGGAGCCGCTGGTGCGCGCGCTGGCCTCGGCGGACGACGTCTCGGTGCTGCTCGCCGGGGCCCGACCGTACGATCCGCAGTGGTGCGACAGCGACCCGCTGGTGCTCGACGCCCCCCGGCAACGGGCCGGGGATCTCGACGTCTGGTCGGCGGCGCTCGGCGTACCGGAGGCACCCGAGACGCTCGGTTTCGACCTGGCACGGGTCGTCGCTCCCTACCGGCTGGGCGGTGAGCGGATCCGCCGTACCGCACGGGCCGCACTGGACCTCGCCGCGTTCGAGGGGACCCCGCTGTCGGCCGGGCACCTACGGCTCGCCGCCCGGCAGCAGTCCGCTTCGGGCTTGGAGCAGCATGCCCGGCGGATCAGACCGGAGGTCGGCTGGCAGGACCTGGTGCTGCCCGAGCAGCCGCTGGCACAGCTGCACGAACTGGCCCTGCGGGCCAGGCACCGGGACCGGGTGCTCGGGGACTGGCGGCTGAGCGCGGGAGGCGGCCGGGGCCGGGGCGCGCTCGCGCTGTTCGCGGGTGATTCGGGCACCGGCAAGACGCTGTCCGCCGAGGTGGTAGCGGCCGAACTCGGCCTCGATCTCTACGTCGTCCAGCTCTCGTCGGTCGTCGACAAGTACATCGGTGAGACCGAGAAGAATCTGGAACGGATCTTCGCCGAGGCCGACCGCACCGACGCGGTGCTGCTCTTCGACGAGGCGGACGCCGTCTTCGGCAAACGCTCGGAGGTCACCAGCTCCAACGACCGTTACGCGAATCTGGAGAGCGCCTACCTGCTGCAGCGGCTGGAGTCCTTCGACGGCATCGTGCTGCTCACCACCAACCTGCGGGCCAACATCGACGAGGCGTTCACCCGGCGGCTCGATCTGATCGTCGACTTCCCGTTTCCGGACGCCGATCAGCGGCTGGCGCTGTGGCGGCACAGCCTCAGCCATGTGCCGTGCGCCGATGACGTCGAACCGGCCCGCTGCGCCAAGGAGTTCGAACTGTCCGGCGGCTCCATCCGCAGCGCGGTGGTCACCGCCGCCTATGCGGCGGCCGGCCGCGGGTCACCGGTCACCACGGCGGACCTGCTGGCCGGCGCCCGGCGCGAGTACCGCAAGGCCGGGCGCCTGGTGCTCGACGACAGCGGAGGCTGGTGACCGTCCGGTCACCAGCCTGCCGTCCGGTCACTGACTCGGTTCGACCTTGAGGATCCTCCACTCGCGGTCATCCGTGTTGCTGCAGGGGTCGAAGATGGTGAGCTGGGAGGTCTCGGAGGGCTGGTTGGGCCCGGGGTGCAGGAACCCCGCCACGTTCAGGCACATCTGGTTGCTGGCGTAGTTGTGGAACCAGTAGCCGCCGTTCGGCTGCTTCTCCAGCCACCAGAGCTGATTGTCGGCCGTCGTACCGACACAGGTGAACTCGCCGAGCGGCGTTCCGCTCGGCCTGCCTGTGAGCTCCCCCAGGTCGACACAGAGGTGGTCCTTGACGTTGCGCATCTGGAAGAGGGGGGCGCCGTTCGGGCCGCCATGCGGGTAACGCACCTCGAAGTCCCAGATCTGGTTGTCCTGGTCCGTGGGGTTGCAGTCGTTCTCCACGATCGGGCCGTCGATCTTGCCTGCGCCGCGGCCGGGCAGTTCCATGCACAGCCCGGTCGCGGTGTTCTGGACCAGGACGTGTTTGGAGTTCGACGGATCCGGCGGCGTCTTCTTCTTCGTCTTGGGCTTCCCACCGCCCGCCCCTCCCTGATCACCGGCCGACGATTCGCTCACCGGCGCCGTGGGCGCACTCGGCGACGGCGGTCCCAGGCTCACGCTCGGAGTCGGTGTCGGGTCGGTCAGTGTGTGGCCGACGTCTGCGGCCTTCTCGGCGGCGAGGCTGTGGACCGCGGGCTTGTAGGCGAACCAGGCGATCACGAACGTCACGGCAAGGGCCATGGCGATCGCGAGGAAGGTGGCGAGCCAGCGCGGCAGGAAGCCCTTCTGCACGTACACCCCGTCCACCGTGAGGGGTTGGACGCCCGAGCGCTGCACGGCGAGGCGGTAGGGACGGCTCTCCTTGCGCCCGAACCAGGTGATCTGGCGGGGGCGCACGGTGGCGTCGACGAAGGCGGCGCGGCCCGGCTCGATCTGGACGTTGGCGGGGTGGATCTCGTACGAGAGCTGGTCGCCGTTCTCGCTGCCGTTGACCGAGGCGGTGAGCCTGGTGTTGCCGATGTTGTCGATGGCCAGCCGGGGGCGGCCCCGGAAGCGGCCCTTGACGGTGTGCGGGACGAGTTCGGCCCGTACTTCGGTGAAGGGCGTGATGGTGACGTTGCCCTCGGGGACCGTGGTGGCCCCGGGGTGTTCGGTGGGGATGATCTGGACGCCGTACGGGTTGGGGCCCGCGGTCGCGTCCGGGGTGCGCGGTGGCGCGAAGGTGAGTTCCACCGTGCCGGTGGTGCCCGGGAAGAGCCGGATACTCGGTGGCTCGACGGTCACGTACGGGGCGATGTCACCGACCGGTACGCACCGGTACTCGTCGACGATGTCACCGGTGTTGCGCAGCCTGAGCCGCACGGTGGCTGTGCTGCCGGGGTCCACCGTGGTGGACGCGGGCTCCAGCGAGGTCCAGATGCTCACCCGACGACGTTATGGCGGTGGACGCCACTGCCGCAGGTGGCCCAGGGGCACACCTGGGCCCTCCTCGGCTGCCCGAACGGGCAGCTCTGCTCCGGTGGATGGTGCGGGTACGCACACCGGACGCCGGGCGGTGGGCACCGCGATGTCCCTTCGGGGCAGGCGTCATGCCCTCGGAAAGGTACGCCGGGACGTTCCCCCGGCGGGCTTCGCCCGGAAAGCTGGGGTCCAGTCCTGTCCTGTACCCCGAGGAGAGCTGAGTATGCCGTCTTACCTGTCACCAGGCGTGTACGTGGAGGAGGTGGCCAGCGGCTCGCGTCCGATCGAGGGAGTGGGCACCTCGGTGGCCGCCTTCGTCGGCCTCGCGCCCGTCGGCCCGCTCAACGAGCCGACGCTGGTGACCAACTGGACGCAGTACGTGGCCTCGTTCGGTGAGTTCACCGACGGCTACTTCCTCGCGCACTCGGTCTACGGCTTCTTCAACAACGGTGGCTCGGCCGCCTACGTGGTCCGGGTCGGCGGAGTACCCGGCGGGGTCGCGGACGAGGCCGCGCAGGGCCCGGCGGCCGTCGGCGCCGGCTCCGCGCCTGCCGCACTGCCGCCCGGCGAGCCCAAGCAGCTCGGCACCTTCGAGGTGTCGGCCGTCGCCCCCGGCGAGAGCGGTGCGATCAGCGTCGAGGTCGCCGACACCGAGGGCCCGGCCGACCGCTTCAAGCTGGTCGTCAAGGACGGCGAGAAGGTGGCCGAGACCTTCGACGTGTCGGCCAAGAAGGGCAGCCGCAACTACGTCGTCACCCAGGTCAAGGAACGCTCGAAGCTGATCCTCCTGCAGGAGGCGGCGGCTGCCGCGCAGCTCGCCAGGCCGGACAACCAGACGGTCGCGCTGGCCGCGCCGCCGGCACCGACCGCCGCTCCGCTGCCGGTCGAGACGCCGGGCGAGCAGGTGCGCATCGGCGACTACCTGGGCGACTCCGCGGACCGTACCGGCTTCGGCGGTCTCGAAGCGGTGGACGAGATCTCGATGGTCGCCGTCCCCGACCTGATGGCCGCCTACCAGCGCGGCGCGATCGACCTGGAGGCCGTCAAGGCGGTCCAGCTCGGCCTGATCGCGCACTGCGAGCTGATGGGCGACCGGCTGGCCGTCATCGACCCGCCGCCCGGTCTCAACGCACGGCAGATCCGGGTCTGGCGCCAGGAGACCGCGGGCTACGACTCGAAGTACGCGGCGCTGTACTACCCGTGGATCAAGGTCTTCGACCCGGCGGGCGGCCAGACCAGGCTGGTCCCGCCGAGCGGTCACGTCTCCGGCATCTGGGCCCGCAACGACTTCGAGCGCGGCGTGCACAAGGCGCCGGCCAACGAGGTGGTACGCGGTGCGGTGGACCTGGAGATGCAGATCACCCGCGGCGAGCAGGACCTGCTCAACCCGCTGGGCATCAACTGCATCCGCTCCTTCCCCGGCCGCGGCATCCGGGTCTGGGGTGCGCGTACCCTCTCCTCCGACCCGGCCTGGCGCTACCTCAACGTCCGCCGGTACTTCAACTACCTCGAGGAGTCGATCCTCACCGGCACCCAGTGGGTCGTCTTCGAGCCGAACGACCAGGCGCTGTGGGCCCGGATCCGGCGGAACATCTCCGCGTTCATGGTCACCGAGTGGCGTAACGGGGCGCTCTTCGGCGCCACGCCGGAGGACGCGTACTACGTGAAGTGCGACGCCGAGACCAATCCGCCGGAGTCGGTGGACCTCGGGCGAGTCATCTGCGAGATCGGCGTCTCACCGGTCAAGCCGGCCGAGTTCGTGATCTTCCGGCTGGCCCAGTTCTCCAGCGGCGGCGGCGAGCTCGAGGAGTAACAGCTTCTCCGCACCGGCCCGTCCGGCCGGTGCCGCTCCAGCGCCCTTCCCGTAACGACCGGTCTCAGCAGAAGGAACAGAGCTCATGAGTCTCCAGCCCGGCGATTCCCTCACTTCACACAATTTCGGCCTGCAGATCGACGGCGTCATGGTCGAGTACCTGCAGGAGGTCAACGGCCTGGACATGACGCAGGACGTCATCGAGTTCCAGCAGGTCTCCGCCAACGGCCAGCCCGTCACCAAGAAACTGCCCGGCGTGAAGAAGGCGGGAGAGGCCACCGTCGTCCGCGGTATGACCCAGTCGTCGTCGTTCAACGACTGGATCAACGCCTCGGTACGCGGCGACATGGGCTCGGCCCGCAAGAACGCCAGCATCCTGGTGATGGACTACCAGAACAACCCGGTGAAGCGGTACCACCTGCGCAACGCCTGGTGCAGCAAGGTGTCGGCCAGCACGGTGAAGGCCGGCGAGGCGTCCGCGCTGACCGAGAGCGTCACCATCACCTACGAAGAAATGATCATGGAGTAATGCGCCGGGGAGCGGCTGTCCAGCAGCCTGCCGGGAGCGCCGCCGTCGCCGCCGATCGTACGGATCCGGCGCCGGTCGCCGCCCCGGCCGAACCGGCCCCGGTACGCCGGGAGTTGCGCACCGAGTTCGCCTTCGAGCTGCCGCGCGGCTATGTCGACGAGTCGGGGACCGTGCACCGGGACGGTGTGATGCGGCTGGCCACCGCGCGGGACGAGCTGATCCCGCTGCGGGACGTACGGGTGCAGGAGAACCCGGCCTATCTGTCGGTGGTGCTGCTGGGCCGGGTGATCACCCGGCTGGGCAGCGTGCCGCATATGCACGACGGCGTGGTGGAGAACATGTTCGCCTCCGACCTCGCGTTCCTGCAGGACTTCTACCGTCAGGTCAATGCCGAGGGCCACACCAGGGCCGGGGTGACCTGTCCGCACTGCGAGCAGCCGTTCGAGGTCGAACTCGGCGGGAGCCGCCTGGGGGAATCGTGACGTACGCGACCGACCGTGTCCACGAGGAGATCGCGTACATCGCCTACCACTTCCACTGGAGCCTGGAGGACATCCTGGACCTCGAACACCGCGACCGCCGACGGTACGCCGACCAGATCGCCACGCTCGTGACGCGCGCGTCGGCCGATCGGTAGGGGCGGGACGACGGTCATGGGATTCCTCGATCGCTTGCGGGGGCGTACTGCTCCGGGTTCGGGTCCCGGGGCGCCGGCTCACGCCTCCGCGGCTCCGGCTGCGGCCGAGCCGGCCGCGATGCGGCCGTCCGACAGCGGATGGCGGGACCTGCCGCCGATCCAGCGCGCCGCCTCCGGTGCCGCCGGGCACGCGGTGGCGACCGCCGACTTCGGCTCCCGGCTGGCGACGTGGCAGAACCCCTCCTTCGGGAGGACGCTGTCGCATGCCGTACTGGACGGCGCACCGGCCGGCCTGCTGCGCGACGCGCTGACGCCGGCGGCCGCGCCTCCGGGCGGCGGGCTCGGGCTGCCCGGACTGTCGCTTCCGGTCGCGGTGGTCGACGACGGCGTGGAACCGGACAGCCCGGAGGGGCCGGCCGGCGCCTCGATGTCGGGCGCGCCGGGCTTCTCGGTCCAGCGGACGGTCGCTGCCGCGCGGCCGACCGGGCCCCGGGTGGCGCCCGTACGACCGGACTCGGCCCGCCGGCCCGCGCTGACCAGGTCGCCCGCACCGGCCGCCGTACAGCGCCGGCTCCTGCCGGCCGCGCCACGGCGCGCACCGGCGGGTGAGCCGTCCGCGGGGGCGGCCGTGGCCGCCGGTTCTGCGGGTCCCGGTGGAGCTGCGGGTTCCGGTGGAGCTGCCGGTTCCGGTGGTGCCGGTGATTCCACTGGTACACCTGACGGTCCGCCTGTCGGCCCTCCTGCCGGTCCCCGTGCCGTTGACGGGTCACGCAGTGCCGACGGGGGCCGTCCGGCCGCCCAACGGCCCGCGCCCCTGCGGCAGCAGACGGGTTCCGATTCCCTGCGGGTCCAGCGGACGGTGACGGCGGAGCCGTCCGGCCGTGCGGACTCGTCCGCCGGCGCCGACCGGCAGCCCGGAGCCGCGCCGGAGAGCGCGCCGGCGCAGCGTCCGGTGCCGCTGCCCGATAACCCGCCCGGGCCCGCCGGTTCGGCCCCGACGCCGGCATCCCTTCCGGTCGCGTCCCCGCGCCCGCAAAGCGTCGGCGCGGCACCAGCCGACGCGGCGAGTACGAGTATGAGCACGGCACCGGGACGTGGCGTCCAGGCAGGTGGGACGACGGGTAACAGCACCCCCCGCCGTGCGGCCCGCGCAAGCAGTGCGCCGGGACGTGTGACACCGCCGGGTGCCGATCCGGTGCAGCGGAGAGCGGCGCAGGGACCACGCAGGTCGGTGGCCGGGCTCGGCGCCCCGCTGCCCGGGGGCAGGCCGACCACCGGCACCGGCAGCGACCCCGCGCCGGGCACTGCCACGGGAGCGGGGCGGCCCGTCGGCAACGGTACGGCGATCGGGGCGGCAACCGGGGCGTCCACCACTACGACCGCAAGGGGACCGGCGCTGGGACCCGCGGTGGCGGCCTC
Source organism: Streptomyces sp. NPDC051320 (assembly GCF_040682175.1). NCBI lineage: Bacteria > Bacillati > Actinomycetota > Actinomycetes > Kitasatosporales > Streptomycetaceae > Streptomyces > Streptomyces sp. NPDC051320. The sequence goes on along the minus strand of NZ_JBFBAL010000007.1, from coordinate 17,374 downwards.
CGGTGGTTCGGCCGACGGTGGCAGTGCGAAGCCGACTTCCGCACGGCCGGTGTCCGTGCAGCGTGCTGCCGCGTCGGGCCCGGGCGGAGCCGCCGCAACCGCCGGTCCGGCGGCCACCGGCAGTACGCAGCCAATCTCCGCGCGGCCTGGTGCTGCTGCCTCCGGGTTGGGGAGCCCCGTTGGCCCGAGTGTGCCCGCCCAGGGTTCCGCCCCGGAGTCGGCCGCCGCAGCGGGCGGCGCGGCGGATGACGTCACCGTGCCGCCGGCTTCCGCTCGCCCGGGCCTGCCTCCGCCGGTCCCGGCAGCGGGCCGTGCCCCCGCAACCGGTGTACCCGGTGGTCCGGCGGTCGGTGGCACCGTGCGGCCCGTGTCCGAACGGCCCGGCGGTGCGTCCCTGCCCGCCCCCGTACAGACCCGTCGGGCGACTTCCGACTCGCCCTCGGCCCCTTCCCGGCGACGCCCGCTGCTCGGCGCGCCCCTGGTCGAGCCACCTCCGGGGGCGCGGTCTCCTGACGGGCAGCAGGGAGGCCCAAGGCCCGCGCCGGCCAAGGAAACCGGTGCCGGATCCCCGAAGCCGAATCCGAAGCCGGAGGCCCCCGCCCCCGCCCTCACACCCGCCCCCGCGCCGGTCCCGGTCCCGGTCCGGCCTCCGGTGCCCGGTGCGGCTCCCGGCACCGCGCCGGGGCCTGTGGTGCAACGCGCGCCCGCCTCCGCCGTGCCCGGTGCGGGGGCTCCGACGAGCGTCGACTCGGCGGTGCGGACGGCCGCCACTCCCGGCAGGCCCGGGCCCGTATCTTCGGCGCCGGTACGCCCGTTGGCCTCGGCGCGAGCGGTGCAGCCGCCGCCGTCGTCGTCCGGCGCCGTACCGCCGCGGGGTGCAGTGGACGCGGTGGCCCTGCGCCCCGTCGCGTCCGGGGCGGGGGAGCCCGCCTTCGATACGGGCGTCACGCCGCGTCGTGTCGCGCCCGCCAGTCCTCCCGCACGCCCCGCCAACGTGCGGTCGGCCCCACCGAGTCCGCACGGGCAGCGGTCGGCGGCCCCGGCCGTCCCCGTGGTGCAGCGCCGCGCCGCGCCCACGTCTGGGCACGGTACGGCCGTGACGTCGTTGCCGGTGTCTCCGCAGGCCCCGCTGTCTCCGCAGGCTTCGCCGGAACTGCGGGCCGCCCAGCCCGTGCCCGGCCAGACCCCCGCCGCCGCACACGGAGGCGACCCGGTCAGGCGCGGGACCGAGGGTCAACGGTTCCGGGGGGTCGCCGAGGCATTTCCCGCGCTGCCCGTGCAACGTGCCGCATCCGCATCCGCATCCGCGTCCGGGTCCGCCCCTGCCGTAGCCGCCACGGTGACCACCCCCGCCGCCGTGCCGCTGGGTGGCGCAGGGCACCAGGACGCCCCGGTGGTGCCGCTCCGGTCCGCCGGGTCGCCGGCCGCCGCGGCCCCGGCCGCGCTGCCCGTGCAGCGGGCACCCGGTACGCCGCCGCCCCCCGCGCTGGCGAAACCGTCCCGGCCCGCGCCACCGCAGCTCTCCCCGGTCACCGTGCACGCGGCGGGAGCAGGCGGGAGCGGGGGCGCGCCGCCGCCCCCGTACACCGAGTACGCCGCGAGCCCCCCGCCGTACACCCCGCCCGCCCGGCCGGCAGCTTCGAACGTCAACAACGGGCCGCGCTGCGACGGTTCGACGGATGACACCGGCAGCCGGTTCGACGCGAGGGAGCTCTCCGACGGGCAGGTGGACGAGCTGACCCACCGGCTGATCGGCCCGATCACCCGGCTGCTGCGCACCGAGCTGCGGATGGACCGCGAACGGATCGGCAGACTCCGGGACCCCCGCCGCTGACCCCGCCGCCGAACCCCGCGACAACGGCACACCGCAGCACCCGCACCACCCGCACCACGCGAACCGCCAAGGAAGGAAAGCCGCACCCGATGCCCCAGGACCTCGATCCCGGTTCCACCATCTTCTTCAGCCTGTCCATCGACGGCGAGAGCCTGGGCACGTTCAACGGCTGCGAGGGGCTCTCCTCCCAGGTGGAGGTCGAGCAGCACCAGGAGGGCGGCAACAACGGCTTCGTGTGGCAGCTGCCGTCGCGGGTCACCTTCTCGAACATCACGCTGACCCGCCCGCTCACCCCGGACACCTCGAAGGTCGCGGCCTGGATCTCCTCCGTCACCACCGGAGTGACCCGGCCGACCGCGCAGATCTCCGCGCTGCGCGCGGACGGTTCGCTGGTCGCCCGCTGGGGGCTGATCGATGTGCTGCCGGTGAGCTGGCGCGGGCCTTCGCTGAACCCGGAGAACCCCGCGGTGGCCGTCGAGACGCTGGAGATCACCCACCACGGCTTCACCGACGCGGGGGCGGCGTAAATGGCGATCAAGGGCGGTGGAAAGGGCGGCGGTGGCAAGGGTGGCGGCAAGGGCGCGGGCAAGAGCCTGGTGCGTGCCACGCTGGCCATCCACCAGCCGCCGGTCGGCTACAGCACCACGCCCGGGGGGCTGATCCGCACCTTCGACTTCGACTTCAACCCCTCCCAGCTGGCGCTGAGCCGTCGCGCCCAGTGGAAGACCACCCCCACCGCCGCGGTGCGCGACGGCGCGGTGCCGGAGTTCATGGGGCCCGAGCCCCGCGAGATGACGGTCGAGGTCTTCCTCGACTGCTCGGACAAGCCGGACAGCAACGTGGTGCGGAAGAACGTCGAAGCGCTCTTCTCCTGCTGCGAGGTGACCTCCGCCAGCATCGCAGCCAAGCAGCCGTCGACCCCCTGGGTGGTCTTCCAGTGGGGCGCGTTCTCCACGGCCCGCTTCACCGCGTACGTCAGCTCGGTGGACGCCACCTACAGCCTGTTCTCGACCACCGGGGTGCCGATCCGCGCCACCTGCCAGGTGCATCTGCACGAGATCCCGAGCAAGACCGCCGGGCAGAACCCCACGTCCGGCGCGCTCACCGCCCGCCGGGTGCACCGGGTGGTGGCCGGTGACTCGCTGCAGTTCCTGGCCTGGCGGGAGTACGGCGACGCCACCGTGTGGCGCAGCATCGCCGAGGCCAACGACATCGACGACCCCGCCCAGTTGAGCCCCGGCACCGAACTCATGCTTCCCGCCGCCGAAGAGGTCGGCCACTGATGACCCAGATCGGCTACTCCAACGTCCTGCACGTCACCATCGCCGGCAAACCGCTGACGCCGAGCCTGGCCACCCTGCTGGTGGCCGGCTGGGTCGACTTCGGGGCCGGGGTGCCCGGCGCGTTCCAGCTGACCTTCCGCGACCCGAAGAGGAAGGTGCTCGCCGATTCCGGCGCCAGGATCGGCGCCGACGTCGTGCTGGCGCCGGTCGCCGACGGCAAGGGCGCCCAGTCCCCGCTGATCACCGGTGAGGTCACCGGCCTGGAGAGCGACTACGACGGCACCGGCACCTTCACCGTCGTACGGGGATACGACCTCGGGCATCGCATGCTGCGCCAGCGCCGGGTCCTCGCGCACACCAAGGTGACCGCGTCGGACATCGCCAGGAAGCTCGCGGCCAGGGACAAGGTCCCGGTCGGCACCATCGACCGGACCCGGACCGTCTACGACTTCATCTCCCAGGCCAACGTCACCGACTGGGACTTCCTCGGCCGGCTCGCCGACGAGAACGAGATGGTGATGTCCATCGACTCGAAGGGCAAGTTCCAGTTCGTCACCGCCGACCCGGCGTCCGGCGCGCCGCCGGTGAGCACCCCGAGCGAGAAGAGCCCGCTGGTCCTGGAGGCCGGCGTCGACATCCTGCGCTGCCGGGCCGCCGTCACCTCCGCCGACCAGGTGAGCAGGGTCGATGTGCGCGGCTGGGACGTGGCGAAGAAGCAGGACCTGAAGGAGAGTTCACCGGCCGCGCACAACCCCGGCTTCGAGATCGGCACCACGCCGGCGAAGGCCGTCAGTGCCTTCGGCACCGCCACCCTCGTCGAGACCGACACCCCCTACGACAGCGCGCCGCAGGCGAAGAAGGCCGCCGCCGCGCTGGCCGACGACGTGACCGCGGCCTTCGCGGAGCTGGAGGTGACCGTGCGCGGAAACCCCAAGCTGCGGCCCGGCGTTCCGGTCGCCCTCTCGGACGTCGGTGAGCCGTTCGAGGGCAAGTACACGGTGACCGCCGCCCGGCACACCTTCGGCGACGGCCGGCACTACGAGACGTTCCTGACCGTCAGCGGACGGCAGTGGCGTTCGCTGTACGGCCTGGCGTCGGGCGGCGCCGGCAGCTCGGCCAGGCTGCCGGGGGTGGCGAACGCGGTGGTCACGGACATCAACGACCCGAAGAAGCAGGGCCGGGTGAAGCTGCGGTTTCCCTGGCTCGACGACCAGTACGTCAGCGACTGGACCCGTACCGTGCAGTTCGGCGGGGTGGGCGGCGGCGGGGTGATCGCGCCCGACGTGAAGGACGAGGTGCTGGTGGGCTTCGACCGCGGCGCCCTGGACCATCCCTTCGTCATCGGCGGCCTCTACAACGGCAAGGACGTCCCCGGGAAGGTGGATGTCCCGCTGACCGACCCCACCCGGGGGACGACCGTGCGCCGTACGCTGGCGGACCGCAGCGGCGACCGGCTCGACCTGCTCGACCAGCGGGTCGGTAAGCGGGGGGTGCGGCTCAGCACCGGCGACAACAAGCTGACCATCACGATGGACCGGGCCAAGACCGAGATCACGGTCGACAGCCGGGGCAGTGTCAGCATCCACGGTTCGACGTCGGTCTCCGTCGACGCCGGCCGGGACCTGTCGCTCAGCGCCCGCGGCAAGGTGTCCATCAAAAGCGGCGGGCTCCTGGACATCCAGGGCAGGTCCATCACCGCCAGAGCCACCGGCGGCGTGTTCAACATCAACGCGATGGGCCTGCTGTCGGTGAAGGCCGAGGGCGCGATGAGCCTCAGCGCGCTGGGTGCGATGGCGCTGAACGCGGTGGGCGTCATGAGCATCTCGGCCGGCGCGACCGCGCAGATCCAGGCCGCCGCCGAACTCGGCATCAAGGCTCTGAAGGTGGACCTGCTCGGCCTGGTCGAGGCCAACGGAATGCCGGTGGTGTGATGGCTGAGCAATTCGTCGGTACCGGCTGGGCGTTCCCGCTGCGGATCGGCCCCACCGGCGGTATCGCCATGGTCAGCGGCGAGCGCGAGGTCGAGGAAGCCATCCGTCTTGTCCTGGCCACCGCGCCGGGGGAGCGGCCGATGCGCCCCGACTTCGGCTGCGCCATCCACGACATGGTCTTCGCCCCCGTCAACGAGGCGACGGCCGGCCGGATCCAGCACGAGGTGTACGTCAGCCTGGACCGCTGGGAGCCGCGCATCGAGGTGGAGGACGTGGAGGTGACCGCGGGGGACCAGCAGGGCGTGCTCTTCATCGACGTCCGCTACTCCGTCCGCGGCACCAACAACCCGCGCAGCCTGGTCTTCCCGTTCTACGTCATCCCCTCCCACGACGAGCCGTCCCCGAACTCCGGGCCGGCCACCGAAAGCGACCACTGATGGCACTCCCCTCCCCCAACCTCGACGACCGCCGCTTCCAGCAGTTCGTCGACGACGCCAAGCGCTACATCCAGCAGCGCGCCCCGGAGTGGACGGACCACAACGTGTCCGACCCGGGTGTCACCCTGGTCGAGACCGTCGCGCACATGGCCGACCAGGTCGTGTACCGGCTGAACCGGGTGCCGGAGAAGAATCACCTGGCCTTCCTCGACCTGATCGGCATCACCCTCTTCCCGCCGTCCGCGGCACGCACCGACGTCACCTTCTGGCTGTCCGCGCCGATGGACGAGGCGGTGCTGCTGCCCACCGGCACCGAGGTCTCCACGCTGCGCACCGAGAGCGAGGAGGCGGTCGTCTTCGCCACCGAGCGGGAGCTGACCGTGGTCTCCTGCGAGTTGGCGTATCTCGTCGTCCAGCGCGACGGCGAGGCGGCCGTCGACCGGACGGCGGACCTCGGCGAGGGCAAGGACCTGCTCTGCTTCGCCGAATCACCCCAGCCGGGCGACTGCATGCTGCTCGGGCTCACCGCGGCCGTCCCGCACTGCGCGGTCGTCCTCGGCCTGGACAGCCAGGTCGACGGTGTCGGTGTGGACCCCAGGCAGCCGCCGCTGGTCTGGGAGGCGTGGACCGAGGACGGCTGGCGCGCCTGCGAGGTCGACCGGGACGGCACCGGCGGCCTCAACCGCCCCGGCGAGGTGGTCCTGCACGTCCCCGGCGGCCACACCCGCTCGCGCACCGGGCGCCGGGAGGCGGGCTGGCTGCGCTGCCGGGTCACCGCTCCGGAGACCGGTCAGCCCTTCTACACCACCTCGCCCACCGTGCGGTCGGCCGAGGCGTTCACCATCGGCGGCACCACCGGCGTCGTACACGCCGAAACGGTGCGCGACGAGGCGCTCGGCGAGTCGACCGGGCTGCCCGGCCAGCGGCTGCGGCTCGCGGTCGCCCCGGTGGTCGGTGACGTGCCGCCGCTGCACCTCCAGGTCGCCGAGCGGGACGGCTGGACCGACTGGGACGTCGTCCCGCACTTCGCCGCTTCCGGCCCGCAGGACCGGCATGTCACCCTCGACGCGGCCACCGGCGAGATCGCCTTCGGACCGGCCGTACGCGAACCCGACGGCGCCCTGCGCCAGTACGGGGCCGTGCCGCCCAAGGGCGCGGTCATCCGCGCCCGCCGCTACCGCACCGGCGGCGGCCGGGCCGGCAACGTCGCCCGGGGCGCCGTCCAGGTGCTGCGCAATTCGATCCCGTACGTCGCGGAGGTCGTCAACCGGGAGGCGGCCAGGGGCGGGGTGGACGGTGAGACGGTCGCCGAGGCGAAGGCCCGCGCCCCCATCACCCTGCGCGCCCAGGACCGGGCGGTGACCCTGCGCGACTACGAGGAGCTGGCCCGCCGCGCCGCGCCGGAGACCGCCCGCATCACCTGCATCGAGGGCGACCCCGACCAGCACGGCGCGCACGCCGTGCGGGTGCTGGTCGTGCCGCAGGCGGTGCCCGACCCGGGCGGGTGGCTGCGCTTCGAGCAACTCGTCCCCGGTGACGCCCTGCTGGACCGGATCACCCGGTATCTCGACGCCCGGCGGCTGCTCGGCACCCGCCTCGCGGTGGGGCCGCCGTTCTATCAGGGCGTCACCGTCGTCGCGACGCTGCACGCCTTCCGCGGCGCCGACACCGACCTGGTCAGGCGGCAGGCCCATGAGGCCCTCTACCGCCACCTCGACCCGCTGACCGGGGGCGTGCACGGCAAGGGGTGGCCGTTCGGGCGGCCGGTGCAGTCCGGTGAGGTCTTCGCGGTCCTGCAGCGGGTGCCCGGGGTGGAGTTGGTCGACGAGGTGCTGCTGCACCCGGCCGACCCGCTGACCGGCAAACGCGGCGACCCGACCGAACGGATCGACCTGGAACCGCCGGCCCTGGTGTTCTCCTACGACCACCGGGTCCGGGTCATCGGGGACGGCTCATGAGGGGCTCGGTCGACGGCCTCGGCTCGTCCGCGCCGCTCGGCATGATGCTGCCCGCCGTCTTCGCCGACGACGACCTGGCCCAGCGGTTCGTCGCGGGGCTCGACGAGGTCCTGGCCCCGATCCACAACGTGCTGGACTGCCTCGACGCGTACTTCACCCCGTCACTGGCACCGGCCGACTTCACCCGCTGGCTCGGTGACTGGGTCGGCGCGGAGACCGACGTGGCGGACCGGCCCGGCCTCGACGACGACGGCGACGCCGTGCTCCGTACGGCGGTGGCAGCGGCCGCGCATCTGCACCGGATCCGCGGCACCCGGCGCGGCCTCGAGGAAGCGATCCGGCTCGCCTTCGGCGTGGATCCGGAGATCACCGAGAGCGGCGCCGCCGGCTGGGACGCCAGGCCGCTCGGCCCGGTCCCCGGTGACCGGCGGCCGCACCTGCACGTCTCCCTGGCCCTGCCCGACCCCGGCCCCACCGACCAGCACCGGCTGGAAAGCCTGGTGGCGGCCGCCCGCCCCGCCCACATGCCCTACACGGTCCAGGTGACCGCGGCCGAAAGGACACCCGGCAGATGACCACCGAGACCCCCGGCGCCGAGCCGGGCCGCAGGATCCCGCAGGCCTCGGCCTGCGCGGAGTGCGGCACCCCCGCCGTTCCCGGTCACTCCTTCTGCGACGGCTGCGGCGCGGTGCTCCGATGGAGCCCGGGCGGACGTACGGCGGCGGCCGCTGCCGTGGCGTCGGCCGATGCCGTCGCTCCGCGAGGCGCCGCTGCCCCGGGCGGGGCGCCGGACGCCCCGGCCGGTACGCCGTACGCCCCGGCCGCCGGTGTCCCGGGCGGCGCCGGGCCCGCGCCCACGGACGGGCCCGGCGGGCCCGAGTGGTCGGGTGGGCCCGCCGACCACGACAGCGGCGCGGAGGACGACACGGAACCGCTGCCTCCGGTCACCGACGGGAGTCGGGCTCCCGACCCGGGCCGGGCTCCCGATATGGACCGGACTCCTGAGGTGGACCGGGCTCCTGACCTGGAACGGGAGAGGGCCAGAGCCCTGCTGGTCCCGGTCGCGGACCCGGAGCGGCGTGCCCCCGAAGCACCGTCGGTCGCCCCCGTGCTGCCGGGCCGCCCGGCCGCCGCGCGTCCGCAGGTCCAGCAGCCCGGCCAGGAACCCGACGAGGGCGGCGCCCCCTGCCCCTGGTGCGGTACGGGCAACCGGCCCGACCGCCACTTCTGCCGCCGCTGCGCTATGACCATGGCCGGGCGTCCGGAGGACACGGCGAGGCTCCCGTGGTGGCGACGGCTCGGCATCGGCAACCGGGACGTCCCCTGGGCCGGTGAGCGGCCCCGGCTGCGCCGCGGCCTGGGCCGCGTCCTCACCTGGGTGGCGGGCGCCGCCGCGCTCACGCTCGTCATCGTCGCGGCGTTCCAGGTGGGCCCGGCGAGCCATGCCGTCCGCGACCACTTCTCCAAGCGCGCCCCCGTCGCGCCCGACTCCGAACGGGCGTCCCGGTCCTTCGGCGGACACGGCGCCGACAAGGCCTTCGACAAGCTCAACAACACCTGGTGGGGCCCCGGCGTCACCGAGTCCGGCGACGGCGAATGGGTCGAGGCCCGCTTCCTGCAGCCCACCCGGCTGCTGGACGTCATCATCACCTCTGGCATCTCCACCCAGCCCAGCGACCTCTCCAAGGCCGCTCTCCCGCACCGCATCGAGGCCCGGATCACCAACGCCGACGGGCACACCACCACCCGCTATCTCAACCTCGACCAGGCCAGCGGCCCGCAGACCCGCTCCTTCCGCGTCGGCGCGGCCACCTCGGTGCGCTTCATCATCCGCTCCGCCTACGGCGCGTCGTCGAAGAACCAGGTCTCCATCGCCGAGATCGAACTCTTCGGACGCTCCAACGCGTCGAACTCCTGAAAGCCGGACCGGTGAGGGTGCGACCACCACGTCAGCCGCGCGACGCCCGGGACACCCAGCCCCGTTCGTACGCGTGCCAGCCCAGTTGCAGCCGGGTGGTCGCCCCGGTCAGCTCCATCAGACCCTTCACCCGCCGCTGTACCGTCCGCAGTCCCAGCTCCAGTTGCTTCGCGGCGCTCGCATCGGTCAGACCGGCCAGCAGCAGAGAGAGGATCTCCAGGTCCGTCGGATCGGGCCCGGTGGTCTCCTCCTTCACCCGGCCGTTCTCGCCGAGCCTGAGGGGCATGGCCTCGCGCCACACCGCCTCGAAGAGCCCCATCAGCGACTCCAGCAGCCCGGAGGCGTGAACCACCAGGGCGGCGGGCTCGGCGCCGCGGCCGGTCAGCGGCACCATCGCCAGGGTGGCGTCGGCGACGACCAGCTTGGTGGGCACCCGGTCGACGACCCGGCACTGCTCGTCGCGGCTCAGTGCGGCCGAGAGTTCGAGAATTCCGGAGGGCAGCGAGAGCGCCCCGCGCTCGATCACCACCCGGAACGAGACCCCGCGTGATGCGGCCTGCTCCTCCGACTCGTTCTCCAGCCCACTGACCGCGACCGGCTTCCCGGTGACCAGGGCGCACACCTCTCTGGCCGCCCCCAGCTGCAACTGGTGGAAGCGGTGCGCCACCGCGCTCGCGCCCGTGACCACCTCGACCAGGTCGTGTACCGCCGGCTCGGTGGCCTCCGCCCGGTACTCCTCGGCGAGCAGCGCCGCCGCGAGCTCCGCCCGGTCCAGCTCATGGCGCTGCTGCGTCAGCAGCGCCCCCAACGCCACCCCCGGCGGCGCCGCCACCCAACGGCCGGTGCGGGCCGACGACTGGGCGGCGAGCCCGTGCTGTTCCAGCCTGCGCAACGCCCGTTCGGTGTTCGACTCGGGAAGGGCCAGCCGGTGCGCGAGATCGGACACCTCCGCGGCTCCCACCGCCACGAGTGCGCGGTACGCCGACTCCTGCGTCTCGTCGAGGCCTATGGCTCCCAGCATCCCCGGCCCCCTCCACCCTGCCGCGGTCTCGGGCGCCCGGTCGTGGCGGAAAGCGGTCGCGGCACGAACCCGCCGCGCACATCATCCCTTTACCGCCCGTCGCTCTGTCAATGTGACGCCACTGCAATACCAGCAACATCCGGAATATCGCGGTTCGTTCAGAAGTGTCTGGTTTCACTTGAGGAGAGCGATGCGTCCGATATCGCGTGCGCACCGGGCGAGTCCGGCTGGTCCTCCGGGGTGTTCACCGTCCCGGCCGGGACGCCGCCCGGGTGACGACCAGAACACCGACGGGCTCAGGGCCCTGCCGGCGAAGGATGGCCGGAAGATCGGCCTGAGCGTCAGCGGCCACGCCGGCTACACGCCCGGCGACCGGTCACGGCGTCTCCCGTGCCGGCGCCGGGAGCGGCGCTGGATGTATTGAGCTAGAGCGTGCCCAGCTTCAGCAGCGAGAGCAGCGCGATGAGCTGGATCGACGAGGCCGCCAGCGCCCTGGGCCAGGCCAGGTCGTGCGACTTGCTCACCATCGAGGTGAAGAGCGCGCCCGCGGCGAGCCAGGTCAACCAGCCGAGGATCTGGACGAAGCCGTTGTCTCCGCCGAGGAAGACCGCGAAGAGCAGCCGCGGGGCGTCCGTGATGGACATGATCAGCATGGACAGGCCCACGGTCGGCTGCCAGGCGCCGTCACCGCCGAGCTGCCGGGCCAGCGTGTGGGTCACCGTGCCCAGCAGCACACCACCGATGACGAAGGCCACACCGGTCGTCAGGACGTACGGGATGGCGCTGGACATCGTCGCGTGGACGGTGTCCGCGCGGGCCTGGTCGAAGCCGAAGAGGGCGAGCATGCCGTAGAGGAAGGTGACGGTCAGCGCCGGAGCCCAGACCGCGTGGTCGCGCATCTGCCAGAAGGTCGGCCCCGGGCGCATCACGATGCCGCGCAGCAGGTCCCGCCAGGGCAGCCGCGGGCCCGCCGGCGGCCCGCTGGTCTGCCCCGCGCGGTAGGTGTTGCCCGCGCCGTACGGGTCCTCGTCGATGCGGAAGGCCTGGGTGTGTCCCGGGTTGTTCGCGCTGCCGGCATACGGGTCGGATATCGGTCGGCCGCCGTAACCGCCGGGCGGGCCCTGCCGGCCCTGCTGGTACGGCTCGTCGAAGTACTCCGGCTCCCCGTACGGCTGCTGGGCCTGCGGCGGCCACGGGTGCTGCTGCGGTGCACGCCGCGGTTGGGCAGGTCCGCTGCGGTACGGCGGGGGCGGTGCCTGCCTGCCGTACGGCTGCTGCTGCGGTTGTTGTTGCGACGTGCGGTTGTCCCGGCCGCGTCCGATCCTGAATCCAGCCACCCATCGAACGTACCCGGTCCGGCGGGGCGGGGGGCCGGGCCGGTGGGAACGGGCCCGGCTTTGCTGCCGAGCTGTGACATCCCCTAGGTGAGACCCGTCAGGGTCCGATCAGGCCGTGCGTCAGCTTCATCAGGCGCGCACGGGCCTCGGTCCCGTACGCCTGCCGGCCGCATCAGTGGGGCTCGGTCCCGGACGGGCAGCCGCACAGTCGGTAGTCTCGTGGTGCCGGGCCTCACCGGCGCACGGCCGGCCACCGAAAGGGCGTCGCGCGATGACCTACCGAGAGACGGACGTCAGCCGGACCGTGAGTCGGCTCCTGGCCGAGCATCCCGACCTCGACCCGTCGGCCGAGGGCGCGCTGGACCAACTCGACCAGTTCCACATCGGCGGCGCCGATGCGGTCGACCGGCTCATCAGCAGCCTCGCGCTCGCCGAAGGCGACCGGGTCCTGGACATCGGCTCGGGTTTCGGCGGACCCGCGCGGCAGATCGCCGGCCGTACCGGGAACCACGTCACCGGCATCGACATCACCCCGGCCTACGTCGACGCCGCTCGCGACCTGAACGCAAAGGCCGGTTTGCGCGACCTCGTCGAATTCCGGGTGGGCGACATCAGCGATTTCGAGCCCGACCCGTTGTTCCAGGCCGCGATCACGATGCACGTCCAGATGAGCATTCGGGGCAAGACCGCTTGGTTCGCGCACATCGCCCGCTGTCTCGCCCCCGGCGCGCGCCTGGCCGTCTGGGAAGTCTGCCGGCCGCGGCAGGCCGGTCTGCCCTGGCCGATGCCCTGGTCGCTGGACGGCACCGACAGCTTCGTCGTCACCGCCGCGGAGCTGCACGCCTCGATCGAGCACGCCGGCTTCACCGCCACCGAATGGACCGACGAAACGGCCTGGACCCAGGACTGGATCACCCGGACATTCGCCCACGGCCTGCCCGCCGGACCGGCCCTGCCGATGCTCCTCGACGACGGCTACACCCGGACCATCAACTACGCCACGGCGCTCGGCGACGGTTCCCTCCAAGTCTGGCGAGGGGCGTTCACCAGGGACCGCCCCTGACGTGCGCCGGCCCAGCCGTCATTCTCTGACGCCGGCGACCCCGAAGCCGTCCATGTAGTCGCGGACCCGCCTGAGCAGTCCGTCGCGGACGTGGAGTATCAGAAGACCCGGGACGGTGAAGGGGGCACTCCCGCTCGGCAGCGATCCCACCACGACATGCTCGGCGATGATCACTTCCGGATCGGTGGTCTCGTAGGCCGCTACCTTCCTGATCTCCTGCACCTGGACCGGGCCGGCGCCCCAAGCCGCCCGGTATCCCGCACGCACGGCTTCACGTCCCTCGTAACGCGGGGGGAAACCGGGAGAGGTGAACGGGAACTCGTGCACCGCGTCCACGGCATACAGATCGGCGAGATCGTCGGCGGACATGTCGAGCATGGCCTGGTAGTAGCAGGCCAGCACCTCGCGAGGGGTGCGGACAGCGGATGGCTCGAGGTTCGACACAGAGGGCACTCCATTCGCTCACCAGTTGAGTCACTGCGCGCGGCACCGCCCGTCACCATCCTGCTGGGCGTCACCATCGGCCACAAGTTCCTTGAGCCGGCCCTCTTACGTTGCAGGACGCGGCCGCGGCTGCATAGCCGATTACTTCGGATCGTGCTTGAACGAGGCGGTCGACCAGCGGTAACCGAGCGCCGCGAGCACCAGGCACCAGGCGACCGCGAGCCACCCGTTGTGGCCGATCCCGGTGCCGAGCAGCAGACCGCGCAGGGTCTCGATGGCCGGCGTGAAGGGCTGGTACTCGGCGATGGGCTGGAACCAGCCCGGCATCGCGTCGATCGGGGTGAACGCGCTGGAGATGAGCGGGAGGAGGATCAGTGGCATCGCGCTGTTACCGGCCGCCTCGGCGTTCGGGCTTGCCATGCCCATCCCGACGGCGATCCAGGTGACCGCCAGGGCGAAGAGCACCAGCAGCCCGAACGCCGCCAGCCACTCCAGGGGCGAGGCGTTCGTGGAGCGGAAACCGATGGCCACGGCGACGATGCCGACGAGGACCACGCTGGCGACCGACTGCAGCACACTGCCGACGACGTGTCCGATGAGTACGGACCCGCGGTGGATGGCCATGGTGCGGAAGCGGGCGATGATGCCCTCGGACATGTCGGTGGCGACGGACACCGCGGCTCCGATGACGGTGCTGCCGATGGTCATCAGCAGGACGCCGGGGACGACGTAGGCGATGTAGTCGGAGCGGTCGGCGCCGCCGCCGGTGATGCCGGCGCTCATCACGTCACCGAAGATGTAGACGAAGAGCAGCAGCAGCATGACCGGCGTGAGCAGCAGGTTCAGGGTCAGCGACGGATAGCGCCGGGCATGCAGGAGGTTACGGCGCAGCATGGTGTTCGCGTCGCGTACGGCGAGGGAGAGGGCGCTCATCGGACTGTCTCCTTGGGCGGGTTGTTCTGGGCGGGCACGTTGGTTCCGCCGGTCAGGGCGAAGAACACGTCGTCGAGGTCGGGGGTGTGCACGGTCAGCTCGTCCGCCTCGATGCCCGCCGAGTCCAGCCGGTCGAGGACGGCGCGCAGCGCGCGCTGGCTGCCGTCGCTGGGGATCTGCAGTACCAGCGCCTCGTCGCTGGGGGCGCCGCCTGCTCGGGGGAGGGTGACGTCACGCAGGGCGACGGCGGCGGACTGGTAGGCGGCCGGGTCGGTGAAGCGCAGCCGCACGTGCCCGCCGGGGATGAGCCGCTTCAGCTCGTCGGCGGTCCCCTCGGCGGCGATCCTTCCGTCGCTCAGGACCGCGATGCGGTCGGCGAGTTCGTCGGCCTCGTCCAGGTACTGAGTGGTGAGGAAGACGGTGGTGCCGCCGGCGACCAACTCACGGATGATCCCCCACATGTTGTGCCGGCTGCGCGGGTCGAGGCCGGTGGTCGGCTCGTCGAGGAAGATGATCCGCGGGCTGCCGACCAGCGTCATGGCGATGTCGAGGCGGCGCTTCATGCCGCCGGAGTAGGTGGCGGCGGGCTTCTTCGCGGCATCGGTGAGGTCGAAGCGCTCCAGCAGCTCGGCGGCTACCTGCCGCCCCTGGCGCTTGGGCAGGTGGTGCAGGTCCGCCATCAGGAGCATGTTCTCCTCGCCGGTGATCAGACCGTCGACGGCGGAGAACTGTCCGGTGACGCCGATCGCGGCCCGCACGGCCTGCCGGTCGGCGGCCAGGTCGTGGCCACCGACGTGCAGGTCGCCGGCGTCGGCGGTGATGAGGGTGGAGAGGATCTTGACGACGGTGGTCTTGCCGGCGCCGTTCGGGCCGAGCAGGGAGAAGACCGTGCCGGACGGAACCGCCAGGTCGATGCCGTCGAGCACGACCTTGTCGCCGTAGGACTTGCGCAGCCCGTTCGCCGCGATGGCCAAGCTGGTCATGGAGGTTGCTCCTTCTGGAGGCTGCGGATCAGCGGCTGGTGATCAGAGGCTGCGGGCGGTGATGTCGCCCTGGGAGGTGGTCGCGTGGATGTCGAGCTCGGCGGTGCCGTCGTTCCTGAGGTTGTTGCTGATGCGGCCGTGGGAGGTGCCGGCGTCCAGGGAGGCCGAGACTCCGGCGGCGGCACCGACCGAAACGTCGCCGGACCGGGTACGGAGCACGACCTTGCCGCGCACGGCCTCGGCGATCCGGATGTTTCCCCGCGCGGTGCTGATCTCCGCGGAGCCGCCCAGCCGGCCGACCTCGACATCGCCGTCGATCGCAGTGAGCCGGATGCTCGCGGCCTCGTCGATCTTGATCTGCTGGTACGCGCCTTCGAAGGCGATGTCGCCGAGCCGGCCGACCGCCCGGAATTCGGCGCTGGACGCCTTGGTCTCGACGCGGGAACCGGCGGGCAGCTGGACCGTCACCTCGATGGCTCCGGAGGGGCCGAGGTACTGGTTCTTCGCCGGGACCTCGATCCGCAGGACTCCGTCCGCGTATTCGACCCTGGTCTGTTCCGCCGCCTTCGCGTCGCGGCTCTTCGAGGCGTGGGCGGGCCGCACATCGACCGCGGTGTCGGACCGGTCGGCGGCGATGATCTGGACGCGCCCTGCGGGGATGTCGAGGACGGCGGAGATCGGGGCGGGGGTGTCGAACTTCTGCATCGTGCGCTCCTTCGACTCTGTGTTTCCAATGAAGGAAACGCTACGTTGCGTTCGCAGAGACGGCAATGGCTCCGTTGCAAGTGCATGGCAAAGTAGCAGGTGAGAGCCGCAATATCATTGCGATCGTCGTGATGTTTAATGCAACGCCAGCTCCGTGAGCGTTGCAATGGAATGAAAGTGAACGCTATACTGACGGCACCGAGGAGCACGAAGGAGACGGCAATGCCCGGAGGCAGACTCACCCAGCAGGACCGCCGGCAGATCGCGCTGGGGCTGGCCGACGGCCTCGCTTACGCGGAGATCGCCAGAGCTCTCGAGCGTCCGACCTCCACGGTCACCCGTGAGGTCATGCGCAACGGGGGGCCCACCGGATACCGCGCGGACCTGGCCCACCGCGCCACGGAACGGCGCGCCCACCGGCGCAGGTCCGCCTCGCCCCGAGGGCCGGAGCCCGCTCCCCAGCCGCACGGACGCGACGCCGAGGCCGTCCGTGAGTACGAGGAGCTGTTCACCACCGTCATGATGCAATCGGGCCTGCCCAAGACGATGGCGCGGGTGATGGTCTGCCTCCTCACCACCGATGCCGGCAGCCTGACGGCGTCCGAACTCGCCCAGCGCCTTCAGGTCAGTCCGGCGACCATCTCCAAATCGATCGCCTTCCTGGAGGGCCAGACCCTGGTCCGCAGGGAACGCGACGAACGCCGCCGGGAGCGCTACGTCGTCGACGACGACCTCTGGTACCAGTCCATGATCGCCAGCGTCCGGTCCCTCACCCAGCAGGTCGAAATCGCACGGCAGGGTGTCGGTGTCCTCGGCCCCGGCACTCCGGCCGCCGTCCGCCTGGAGAACGTCGCCCGCTTCCTCGACTTCGTGAGCGAGAGCCTCGCCCGCGCCGCGGAGCAGGCCCGCGAGATCCTCTCCACGAAAGCAGAAACCACCTCTTGAGCCGGCAGAGCGGGCGACGTCGTCGTTCAGGACGTCGTGCCTCGGCCGTGGGGGCAAGGCCGGAGCCCTCTTGGGTGAAGGGCCCCGGGCTCGGAGGTGGTGTCGGCCGGTCATGTCGGCGCCCAGCAGCGGGGTGCCGGTCGCGGAGACCTTGGTGGCGGTGAGGCCGTAGCCCGCGCCGGTGGGGGCCGGCTTGCCGCCGTTCGGACCGAAGGTGGCGGTGAAGCCGTCGGAGTTGTCCTCGTGCGGTGGAGCCGACCGTCAGACCGGCCTTGCCGTCGCCGTTGAAATCGCCCCACGCGCCGGAGGACGTGGCGGCGGCGCTGCTCGCCGTGACGATCAGCAGTCCGCCGGTGAGAGCGGCGGCTGCCGAGGTGGCGAGAGCGGCACGGAGCCGTCTGTGCACGGAAGTACCTCCTCTGATCGGCGCCGGCCGGGGCAGAGGAGAGACGTTCGGGAAGGCCGGACGGTTGGACCGCGACGGGAGAGCGCGAAGGGGCCGGATCCACCCTCGGGTGGATCCGGCCGTCAGCACCGGGTGGCGCTCCTCGGGGGGCGTGGTGATCGTCGACATCTCACGGA